>NZ_CACVBR010000149.1 GCF_902728265.1 Chryseobacterium potabilaquae | reverse complement strand
TTCTCTTCAAGTCCATCATAACATCCTCCTGTTGCAGGGTTATAAATAATTTGATGTAAATGATTTTTTCCTAAAAACCAACTATAAGCATTTATCATCATCTGCAAATATTTTTCATCCTTAAAAACCTTGTAGAATGTAGATAAGGCCAGTATGGTATAAGCAACATCAATAGGCTGCTCACCACCAATTGATTCCGGACTATTAATCGTTTCTTTCTGCAGCCATCCTTTGTTGGATATTACTTTGATGCCTCCCTTAATAAATATTTTAGAAAGCAAAAACTTGAATGATTCATTAGCAACCTGTTTATACATTTCGTCTTTGGTTGTGATCCATGCACACAATAAAGCTTCAGGAAGTACACTGTTTCCATAAGTCAGGTAGCTTTCAAACCAATGCCAGTCTTTATGTTTTTCATGCTGATACATTTTTACCAACCGATTGGCCAGCTTTTTCAATAATGAAATATTATTTTCAGAATTTTGATAATGTAATCCCTTTA
>NZ_CACVBR010000148.1 GCF_902728265.1 Chryseobacterium potabilaquae | reverse complement strand
ATGGCTAAACACCATCGCTACACTAGCCTTGATACCCAAAGAGTGATGAATCTTACTAATCAATTTAATAGCCATAATACTATTACCTCCTAAGCGAAAGAAATCATCATGGATACTAATACTTTCACTATCTAATCCTAATACATCGCCATAAATAGCTACAAGACTTTTTTCTAGATCATTCGAGGCTCCTACATATTCTCTATCCCCTACAAAATTAGGCTCCGGTAAGGCCCGACGATCTAACTTCCCATTAATCGTTAAAGGCAATTCTTCCAAATGAACATACGCAGAAGGAACCATATACTCTGGTAAAAGACCCGATAAATACAATGATAAATCTTCAGCATTGATTGCTCTATCCGATACATAATATCCTACTAGATATCTTAATCCTGAGCTATTTTCTTTAGCCAAGATTACTGCTTGACGAATCCCTTCATAGCTCAATAGCACATTCTCTATCTCTCCTAGCTCTATCCTATAACCTCGAATCTTTACCTGGAAATCATTCCT
>NZ_CACVBR010000147.1 GCF_902728265.1 Chryseobacterium potabilaquae | reverse complement strand
ATGGCTAAACACCATCGCTACACTAGCCTTGATACCCAAAGAGTGATGAATCTTACTAATCAATTTAATAGCCATAATACTATTACCTCCTAAGCGAAAGAAATCATCATGGATACTAATACTTTCATTATCTAATCCTAATACATCGCCATAAATAGCTACAAGACTTTTTTCTAGATCATTCGAGGCTCCTACATATTCTCTATCCCCTACAAAATTAGGCTCCGGTAAGGCCCGACGATCTAACTTACCATTAATCGTTAACGGAAACTCTTCCAAATGAATATACCCAGAAGGAACCATATACTCTGGTAAAAGACCTGATAAATACAATGATAAATCTTCAGCATTGATTGCTCTATCCGATACATAATATCCTACCAGATATTTTAATCCTGAGCTATTTTCTTTAGCCAAGATTACTGCTTGACGAATCCCTTCATAGCTCAATAGCACATTCTCTATCTCTCCTAGCTCTATCCTATAACCTCGAATCTTTACCTGGAAATCATTCCT
>NZ_CACVBR010000146.1 GCF_902728265.1 Chryseobacterium potabilaquae | reverse complement strand
GACTCACTTCCTCTCCTCTCTCATACGCAATTAAACTTAAGGGATAATCTACCTTCTCTATAGAATCCCGGAATCGAATATCTAAATCCTCAGAAACATCTCCATCGGATATAGGATAATTCTCATATACAAATAAACTACTGAATAGACGCTCTCCATTATCTTGAAGACTTGATAAACTCTTATCACTGTACGTGTTAAGGTCACTTACGGAAGATTGAAGATTTACTATTACATCCATAACCTTACCTTCCTTATGCTCTACAATCAAGGGAAGGGTATTGATATAAAGTCCTACTGAACTCTCAATCCCCTCAACAGGTAAACTTCTTCCAGAAACGGTCGTTCCTACTACTGTTGTTCTTTGATGGCTGTAGATACTTAACTGTTTGTGCCATACATACTGTAACACCGCATTAACGGTTAAGCCCTCCTTAGAGATTAAATTCTTCAACAAAGTATACCTCTCCTCTTTGATATGTAAGGTTAAGGATTGAGGATCCTGAATATGACGATAGC
>NZ_CACVBR010000145.1 GCF_902728265.1 Chryseobacterium potabilaquae | reverse complement strand
TTGGAATCTTAGGGGTATTAAAATCAGGCGGAGCGTATGTTCCTATGGATCCTGGTTATCCTATGGATAGAATAGATCATATTTTGGGAGATACCAAGGCTAGAGTTGTAATCGTAGAAGAGAGTACAAAGAATCGTTTATATGACTATCAGGAATTAATAGATAGAGAAGAAGAATCAACTCTAAGTATTCTTAGTCTGAATTCTTCGGATATGAAAGATAGCTTGGATATATGTTCTATAGAAAATCCTCTTCCCTCTGTGAGCTCTTCAGATCTGGCGTACGTTATTTATACGAGTGGCACCACTGGTAAACCCAAGGGAGTGATGATAGAGCATAGAAGTGTTGTAAATCTAGTTGAAAGTATAAGAGGAGTTTATGATTATAGTGAAAGAGGCAAGTTTACCGCTTATACCTCTTATGTTTTTGATGTTTCTGTTTCGGAGATCTTTAGTGCTTTATTGTATGGTAATGAATTGCATTTATTATCAGATACTATAAGAAAGGATTCATCTTCGATCA
>NZ_CACVBR010000144.1 GCF_902728265.1 Chryseobacterium potabilaquae | reverse complement strand
TTTCTAAGAGCTCAGAAAGATGATACACTGTTCTATAGGTAAAGACTTCTTTAACACTTAAGGATAAGGATAATCGTTTTCGTAAACGACTCACGAGTTGGATACTGATGATACTGTCTCCTCCCAAACTGAAGAAATCATCATGTAAACCGATACTTTCTACAGGTAAGCCTAAAACCTCACCATAAATTGCTGCCAGATCTCGCTGAAGAGAAGTCTCTGGTGCTACATACTCTTTATCTCCTGTGAAGTTAGGTTCTGGTAAGGCTCTTCGGTCCAACTTACCATTAATCGTAAGAGGAAGTTCTTCCAAATGAACATACACAGAAGGAACCATATATTCAGGAAGTAATCCTGATAAATGTACTGACAGCTCTTCATGATTTAATGCCGCATCTGACACATAATAACCTACTAAGTATTTTAACCCTGAACTATTCTCCTTTGCCAGTACAACACTTTGACGAATACCTTCATAGCTCAATAAGGCGTTTTCTATCTCTCCTAATTCTATCCTAAATCCTC
>NZ_CACVBR010000143.1 GCF_902728265.1 Chryseobacterium potabilaquae | reverse complement strand
TTATCTTCCGGGAGGAGATTTGGAGTATATAGGTAGAAACGATTTCCAGGTAAAGATCAGAGGATTTAGGATAGAATTGGGAGAGATAGAGAATGGTTTATTGAGTTATGAAGGGATTCGTCAAAGTGTTGTACTGGCAAAGGAGAATAGTTCAGTGTTAAAATACTTAGTAGGTTATTATGTATCTGATACAGAGGTAAATCCTGACGATTTATCTGTGTATTTATCAGGATTACTTCCAGAGTATATGGTTCCTTCTGTGTATGTTCATTTAGAAGAGTTTCCTCTTACGATAAATGGTAAGTTAGATCGCAGGGCTTTACCTGAACCTAACTTCACAGGAGATAGAGAATATATAACACCAACGACTATCCTTGAAAAACAATTAGCAGAGATCTATGGAGAAGTTTTAGGTTTACCTGTAGAAAGTATAGGTTTACATGATGACTTCTTCCGCTTAGGAGGAAATAGTATTATGGCTATTAAATTGATTAGTAAGATTCATCAGGGGTTAGGTTTACAGGCCAGTGTAG
>NZ_CACVBR010000142.1 GCF_902728265.1 Chryseobacterium potabilaquae | reverse complement strand
AATAATAAGCCAATTGGTTTGATCTTTCATTAAGCTCTCTATAAGTTAACTTTACATCTTCATACACCAATGCTATATGATCAGGAGTCTTCTCCACCTGTCTCTCAAATAAATCATGAAGCGTAACCGTAGTATCATACTCGGAATAAGTATCCAAAAGATTGGAGAAGATTCCTTCTTCCCTATACTCTTCTTCTCTTACCCACGATAAGTCTTCAAGCAGTAACTTTGAGCCAACTTCTTTATGATGATATACCATCTGCTCTAAAAGATATACATACGTCTTAATCATATGATCAATCGTAATTTCGTTAAATAAACCGATCGCATAATTAAAGCTTCCTGATAAATTTTCTCCATCATCATCTATCATCACACTTAAATCAAATTTGGCTACATCATAAGTGAGCCTTCCTTCAATTTGTTGAAAAAGAGAGTCTACTCCATACTCCTGCTTAGCTTTACTTCCAAAACTTTGTAATCCGAACATCACTTGAAATAGAGGATGACGAGATACATCCTGAACTACTCCTA
>NZ_CACVBR010000141.1 GCF_902728265.1 Chryseobacterium potabilaquae | reverse complement strand
ACAGGAGATTTAGTACGTTTTCTACCAGATGGTAATTTACAATATATAGGTCGTAATGACTTCCAGGTAAAGATCCGAGGTTATAGGATAGAATTGGGAGAGATAGAAAACGCCTTATTGAGCTATGAAAGTATTCGTCAAGCAGTAGTCTTAGCTAAGGAACAAGGTTCAGGGATAAAATACTTAGTAGGTTATTATGTGTCTGATAATGTAGTTAATCATGAAGACTTATCTATGCACTTATCAGGTCTTCTTCCTGATTATATGGTTCCTTCTGTGTATGTTCATTTGGAAGAGCTCCCTGTTACGCTTAATGGTAAGTTGGATCGCAAGGCTTTACCTGAACCTAACTTTACAGGAGATAAGGAATATATCGCACCAACAACGGTTCTGGAAAAACAGTTAGCAGATATCTATGGAGAGGTCTTAGGTTTGGAATCTTCCAGTATCAGTATTCATGATGATTTTTTCAGATTAGGAGGTAACAGTATTATGGCTATAAAGCTTATCAGTCGTATCCATCGAGATCTTGGCTATCCCG
>NZ_CACVBR010000140.1 GCF_902728265.1 Chryseobacterium potabilaquae | reverse complement strand
ATCTGATCGGTTTCTTTGTAAATACGCTCGTCCTTCGAGAAGAGATTGATTATGGGGTATCAGTAAGAGATTTTATTTTGCAAGTTTCAGCTTCAGTATCTCAGGCACAGATGCATCAGGATGTTCCCTTTGAGAAATTGGTAGAAGAATTAGGAGTAGTTCAGGATGTATCTCGCCATACTCTATTCCAGGTGATGTTTGGCTTGCAGAGTTTTGGAAGTGAAGTAAAGGATAGGTATGGAGATGATTCATTATTTCAAGAATTCAAAGGAAATGTTTCTTATGATGTAGCGAAGTTTGATTTAAGTGTTATGATAGATGATGGAGGAGATTCTCTTTCAGGAAGCTTTAATTATGCTACCCATCTATTTAAAGAAAGTACGATTGATCATATGATCCGTACGTATGTTTATCTCTTAGAACAGATGGTATGCCATCAAAAAGAAGTTGGCTCAAAGTTACGGCTTGAAGACTTATCTTGGGTAAGAGAAGAAGAGTATAGTGGAGATGGAATCTTCTCCAATCTTTTGGATACTTATTCAGAATATGATACCACGGTTA
>NZ_CACVBR010000139.1 GCF_902728265.1 Chryseobacterium potabilaquae | reverse complement strand
AAGCTATATTGGAGGAGGGTGTCCCCCCATAGAAACCGAATATGGATGGCTTTTGATATACCATGGCGTACATGATACCATTGAAGGGTATGTTTACAGCGCATGTGCTGCTTTACTGGATCTTGATCGTCCTGAAAAAGAAATTTCAAGACTTCCTTACCCTCTTTTCAAACCCGAAGAAGAATGGGAACAGAAGGGAGAAGTGAATAATGTCTGCTTCCCAACCGGAGCCATCGTAGAAGAAGATACACTTTATATTTATTACGGAGCTGCTGATAAAAGAATAGCTGTTGCTTCTTTAAGTATTTCAGAATTACTGAAGGTATTACTACAGTACACATCATAATTGACTATTCTATACAGAAGATCAAACGTTAAAACAGATATCAACATGAATAAAAATATAAAATCAGACGTGGAGGGAAAGACAAAAAGACGAACTGTACAAAGTAACAAAAACACAATTTATCATAAACCTGAAATTATCTTTATAAGTACTTTTCCTCCTAAGTTATGCGGTATTGCAACATATTGTCAGGATTTGATACAATCCCTTAAGTTA
>NZ_CACVBR010000138.1 GCF_902728265.1 Chryseobacterium potabilaquae | reverse complement strand
TCTCCAATCCAACATGATGACGATTCGCTACAGAAGTACCCAAAACAATATCATCCTGACCAGAATAAGCAGATAGCATTACATAATATCCACTCAACATAACACTATACAAGCTCACTCCAAGATCTTTAGACAATGATCGTAAACCAATACTCGTAGAAGAAGGAACAATAAAGGATACATTACCGCCATCATACGAGATTACAGAAGGTCGTTTAAAATCCAACGGTAAATTCAAGGATTCAAAACCGGAGAGTTCCCTTTTCCAATAATCTAGCTGAGTATTCAAAACATCTCCACTAAGATAGTCGCGTTGCCATAAAGCAAAATCTCTATATTGGAGAGCCATACTAGGGAGAACCGGACTTTCACCTACTAATAAAGATTTATAAATTGTACTAAGTTCTCCTAAAAAGACATCTCGGGACCAACCATCAAACGCTATATGATGAATAACGATAGAAAGATAGTACACAGAATCCAGCTTAAAGATACACAAAGACAAGGGTACTTCCTTGGAAAGATCGAATACCCTTCCCACTTCATGAGACAAGCAACCTTCTAAATCTTCAA
>NZ_CACVBR010000137.1 GCF_902728265.1 Chryseobacterium potabilaquae | reverse complement strand
CATCTATTTAAAGAAAGTACGATTGATCATATGATCAGCACCTATGTTTATCTTTTAGAGCAAATCGTATCTAATCAGAAAGGTAACCACTCTGAGTTACAACTTAGAGATTTATCTTGGACAAGGACTGAAGAGTATAAAGCAGTAGGAATGGTATCTGATCTTTTGGATGCTAGTATAGAATATAATTCTACATTTAAGATTCATGAGTTATTTGAGAGACAGGTTGAGAAGACTCCTGATCATATCGCTTTGGTGTATGAGGATGTGAAGTTAACCTATAGAGAGCTTAATGAGAGATCTAATCAGTTGGCTCATTATCTTTTATATACTTATCAGATTCAGCCTGATGAACTTATTCCATTATGTTTAGAAAGATCCGAACAGATTCTTATCGGAATTCTAGGGGTTTTAAAATCAGGTGGAGCGTATGTTCCCATGGATCCAAGTTATCCGATGGATCGAATAGAGTATATTCTAAGAGATACCAAGGCAAGAGTAGTAATTGGAGAAGAAGATACGATAAAAAAACTCTTTGAATGTAAACCTGAGACTAATGATCTTAGTATTCTTAGTCTGAATAGTTTGGAAATAACACA
>NZ_CACVBR010000136.1 GCF_902728265.1 Chryseobacterium potabilaquae | reverse complement strand
CAGCCTAAAACAGACTGCTTTTTTGACTTATATCTTCTTTTTTCAAGATCTTTTTTAAAATTAAAATATCGAAATCTTTTTTGATTGAAAATAACAAAAGAGACTGTCCTTTTGAGACAGCCTCAAATATAAAGTTTTACCATAAAAATACACCCCTTCTACGATAACAAGGAGTTTCGCGAGATAAATAAGTCATACATAACTAACTTATTCAACACATATATATTCTCTATAAAAATTTATAATACGTCGAATTTTGACGTTTTTAATAGTTAGTTTTGGTATATAAAAATTACAGTAGAATATGGGAATATCTATTTTATTTTCCATGTTTTTATGTAATATTGCAGCCGTTTATTAATTCACTAAATAATGATTTGTTAAAATGAATAGCTGTACTCATCTACATTTATAACTAAAAAATAATTAATGAAGAACAATTGTATTTGTATGTTACTTTTATTAGTAACAAGTATTTTTTTTCTAAATTCTTGCAGGAGTAATGATCTTCTTACCGAGAATGAAACACATATTACGAACAGTCCTTTTCAGCTTTCCTCAAAAACGATACGGCTGGATCAAAGCCGGCATAAAGCATCCCTTA
>NZ_CACVBR010000135.1 GCF_902728265.1 Chryseobacterium potabilaquae | reverse complement strand
TACTTAGAGTTGATTCTTCTTCTCTATCTATTAATTCCTTATAGTCATATAAACGATTCTTTGTACTCTCTTCAACGATTACAACTCTAGCCTTGGTATCTCCCAAAATATGATCTATTCTATCCATCGGATAACCAGGATCCATAGGAACATACGCTCCACCTGATTTTAAAACCCCTAAGATTCCAATCAGCATCTGCTCAGACCTTTCCAAACATAGAGGAATCAATTCATCAGCCTTAATCTTATAGTTTTCTAATAAATAATGAGCCAATTGGTTTGATCTCTCATTAAGATCTCGATACGTTAGCTTAACATCTTCATACACCAAAGCTATATCATCTGGGGTCTTCTCTGCCTGTAGCTCAAATAACTCATGAAGCGTAGTATCCGATACATAATCTACATAACAACCATTGACATCTTTTATAAAGGATAATCCAGAGTCTTCACCTACAAAAACAAGATCTGAAAGCTTAAGTCCCGACAAAGAAGAACTCGTAAAGGATACTATCTGCTCTAAAAGATAAACATACGTACTCATAAGCTGATTAACCGTCGATTCACCGAATAATGCAGTACTATACGTAAAGCTACACAACAAACTTT
>NZ_CACVBR010000134.1 GCF_902728265.1 Chryseobacterium potabilaquae | reverse complement strand
CGGAAAATTCAACTTCTTCTGAAGATCCTGATAACGATAAATATTGCCTATATTCATATAAAATATCTTTTGTACTCTCTTCTACTAGTACTAAACCAGCTCCTGTATCTCGCAATATATGATCAAACCTTTCCATTGGATAACCAGGATCCATAGGAACATACGCTCCTCCGGCCTTCAATACTCCTAAAATCCCTATAAGCATATCCTCAGATCTATTCAAACATAAAGGAATAAGCTCATCAGGTACTATTTTATAAGTATCCAATAAATAATGGGCCAACTGATTAGACCTTTCATTAAGCTCTTGATAAGTAAGGCTAACATCCTCATATACCAACGCTATATGATCCGGGGTCTTATCTACCTGATGCTCGAATAATTCATGAAGCAAAGAGGAGTGATCATATTCACAATAAGATCCTTCACCCATGGATATAACATTTGTGTCTTCTTCACGTACCAAGTGAAGGGAGGATAATTTAATATGAGAAGAAACAGAATCATGGTAATCTACAAACTGATCTAAAAGATAAAGATAAGTCGAGACCATATGCTCGATAGTCGATGCTTTGAATAAAGACTTAGCATAATTGAAGGTACCCGATAAAGT
>NZ_CACVBR010000133.1 GCF_902728265.1 Chryseobacterium potabilaquae | reverse complement strand
CAGAGTCTTTTAATGCGAAAATCAAAAACTTTAGATTGCAACTAAGAGGGGTAAAAGACAGAACCTTTTTCTTATTCAGATTATCCAAACTTTTTGCATAGCCCCCAACTTTTGCGCCTGATCCATTGAAACCCCTTAGGGTATTCATTCTCTTTTTTAGGATCATAGAAACGACACTCAACAAACCATTGTTTTGGAATTTTGGATTTACTTGTAAAAGTTTTATAATTTTTCGGAGAAATGTAAACTTCGGTTCTCTCACAACCGTTGGCAAGTTTAATTAATTCTTTTTTCATTTTGGTAGATTTTAATGTTGACCTTGATGTTGACATCAATTATTTTCTACCATTGTCGAAGCTATTCAAAAACTCGAAAAACCTAATGTAGGAACGGTTTTCCAATTGAGCCAATATCGGGATTTGAACCCGAGACCTCTTCCTTACCAAGGAAGCGCTCTACCCCTGAGCTATATCGGCTTGAAGCAAAAAAATCACACTATATAGCGTGATTTTCTTTGAGCGGAAGACGGGGGTCGAACCCGCGACATTCAGCTTGGAAGGCTGACGCTCTACCAACTGAGCTACTTCCGCAATTTTGTTTCCAAAACTATTGGTAAACGCTGTGCAAACTTAGGAAAAATCC
>NZ_CACVBR010000132.1 GCF_902728265.1 Chryseobacterium potabilaquae | reverse complement strand
ATACCGATATTTGGAAGCTATGGGGCAAAAAAGAAATTTATAGAATAATTCTATCGTTTAAAGCAAAGGTTAACAATATATTACATATTTCTATTTTACTTTAGGCCCGAATCGGTAGTTGTAACCTACTTCCTTTAAATTCTTGAAACAAAGAGTCTTCTCCATACATTCTCTTTGCTTCATTTCCAAAAATCTGTAAACCAAACATCACCTGGAATAGAGGATGACGAGATACATCCTGCTCTACTCCTAATTCTTCTACCAACTTCTCAAAGGGAAGATCCTGATGCATCTGAGCCTCAGATACCGAATCCGAAACTTGCAAAATAAAGTCTCTTACTGATGCTCCATAATCAATCTCTTCTCGAAGTACCAAAGTATTGACAAAGAAACCAATCAAATCCTCTAAACCTGTATGATGACGATTGGCTACTACTGTTCCCAGTACAATATCTTTTTGTCCCGAATAAGAGGATAACAACAAATAATAGCCTCCTAACATCATACTGTATAAACTCACTCCTAATTCTCGAGACAAGAAGCGTAATTCTTCCCCTAAACTATTCGGAATACTAAAGTGTATCGTATTTCCTTCATAAGAAATAGCTGAAGGACGAGGATAATCTAAAGGAAGATTTAATGGCT
>NZ_CACVBR010000131.1 GCF_902728265.1 Chryseobacterium potabilaquae | reverse complement strand
GATAATAAGGCAGGAGGAAGATAAACATGGCTAATTTCATGATCTAAAAGATAATCACTGATCAAATTTGAATCCTTCTTTATATCTTCAGATAATAAATGTAATTCATTACCATACAATAAAGAACTAAAGAATTCCGAAACAGAAACATCAAATACATAAGAGGTATAAGCGCTTATTTTTCCAGTAGTACTGAAATCATATATTTCCCGTATATTATCTAAGAGGTTTATCACACTCTTATGTTCAATCATTACTCCTTTAGGTTTACCTGTTGTTCCACTGGTGTAAATAACATAAGATAAATCACTTGAACTTACTTCTGTAGCTGGGTTTTCTATGGAACATGTACTCAATGTATCTTTCACATCTGAAGAATCCAGACTAATGATACTAAGGCTTGAAGATTCTTCTGTATCTATTAATCTCTTGCAGTCATATAATCTATTTTGAGTCTTTTCTTCAACGAGTACTACTCCTGCCTTCGTATCTCCCAGAATATACTCTATTCTATCCATGGGATAATTTGGATCCATGGGAACATAGGCTCCGCCTGACTTCAAAACTCCTAAGATTGCTATGAGCATCTGCTCCGATCTTTCTAAGCATAATGGAATGAGATCATCTGGTTGGATTTGATGGTTTTGTA
>NZ_CACVBR010000130.1 GCF_902728265.1 Chryseobacterium potabilaquae | reverse complement strand
CATCAAAAAGAAGTTGGCTCAAAGTTACGGCTTGAAGACTTATCTTGGGTAAGAGAAGAAGAGTATAGTGGAGATGGAATCTTCTCCAATCTTTTGGATACTTATTCAGAATATGATACCACGGTTACGATTCATGAATTATTTGAAAGACAGGTGGAGAAGACACCGGATCACATTGCTTTGGTATATGAAGATATAAAGTTAACGTATAGAGAGCTTAATGAGAGATCTAATCAGTTAGCTCATTATCTTTTAGAAACATACAAAATCCAGCCTGATGAATTGATCCTTCTATGTTTAGAAAGATCAGAGCAGATGCTCATAGCAATCTTAGGAGTCTTGAAGTCAGGAGGAGCGTATGTTCCCATGGATCCTGGTTATCCCATGGATAGAATTGAACATATTCTGGGAGATACCAAGACAAGACTGGTACTCGGGGAAGAGAATACAAAAGACAGATTATATGATTATAAGAAATTAATAGCTACAGAAGCAGAATCCTCAAATCTGAGTGTCATAAGTCTGGATTCTTCAGAGATGAAATCTGAACTGAGTACTTGTTCTAGGGACAATCTCAATACAGAAGTAAGTTCAGGTGATTTATCCTATGTTATTTACACCAGTGGCACAACAGGAAAGCCTAAGGGGGT
>NZ_CACVBR010000129.1 GCF_902728265.1 Chryseobacterium potabilaquae | reverse complement strand
ATCCTGAAGACTTATCTGTATATTTATCAGGATTACTTCCGGAGTATATGGTTCCTTCTGCTTATGTTCATTTGGAATTATTCCCCATGACACTCAATGGTAAATTGGACCGAAGAGCCTTACCAGAGCCTAACTTCACAGGAGATAAGGAATATATAGCACCAACGACTATCCTTGAAAAACAATTAGCAGAGATTTATAGTGAGGTTTTAGGTTTACCTGTAGAAAGTATAGGTTTACATGATGATTTCTTCCGCTTGGGAGGAAACAGTATTATGGCTATTAAACTGATTAGCAAGATTCATCAAGGATTAGGTTTACAGGCAAATGTAGCAATGGTGTTTAGCCATAAAACTGTCTTTGGATTAGCAGGAGTACTAGAAGGTTTAGAATCAGGAGCTAGTGAAATGATCCGTCCTATAGCGGTTCATGATCCTGAGGACCAACTTTTATCTTTTGCCCAGGAGCGTTTATGGTTTATTGATCAGTATGAGGGAGGAAGCTCAGCGTATAATATTCCTATGGTTTTTGGATTATCTTCCAGGGTTGATCTTAGCATTTTAGCAGAATCTTTTAAAGTTGTTCTGTCCAGACATGATATTCTACGTACTTTGATTGTAACCAGTTCAGAGGGAGTAGGGTATCAGTATGT
>NZ_CACVBR010000128.1 GCF_902728265.1 Chryseobacterium potabilaquae | reverse complement strand
TAAGGGAAGATTTAAAGATTCTACTTCCAAAAGCTTACCTTTCCAGTATTCTAACTGGCTATCTAATACTTCCCCTTGAAGATAATCCCGTTGCCATAAGGCAAAATCCTTATATTGAATTCGTAACCAGGGTAAAGAAACAGAACTATTCGTTAGCAAATCTTCATAGATAGATCGTAACTCTTCTAAAAATATATCGATAGACCAACCATCAAAAGCTATATGGTGAATTACTATACTGATATAAGAAGTAATCTCACTATTATTTTGGTTATCCTGCTTTTTCTTTGTTTTATTATTTTTAGTTTTTTCTTTCTCATGAAATACTTGAACGGAAATAGGAAGTTCTTGGGACAAATTAAAAACCCTAGTGATTTCTTGAGATATAAGATCTTCTAATTCTCTAGAACTAAATACATCAGTCTCTTTAATACTGAGCGTATGATCACTCACATACTGATAACCTACGCCCTCTGAACTGGTTACAATTAAAGTACGTAGAATATCATGTCTTGATAGAAGAACTTTAAAAGATTCTTCTAAAATGCTAAGATCAACCCTGGAAGATAATCCAAAAATCATAGGAATATTATACGCAGAGCTTCCTCCTTCATACTGATCAATAAACCATAAACGCTCCTGTGCAAAAGATAGCAATTGATCCTCA
>NZ_CACVBR010000127.1 GCF_902728265.1 Chryseobacterium potabilaquae | reverse complement strand
CTATAATTCTTAAATGCTTACCTAAAAGCTCTCCTGCGCTTTACTGATATTCTCTCGTTTTCAGTGGGGCAAAAGTACTCTATTTTAACCTACACTTCCAAATATATTTAACATAAAATTTACTTTTCTGTAACATTTGATTGTAAAGCACTGAACCTCTGAGAAAAGAATTTTATTCTTTTGAGATGACTATTTGGGATTTTGAGATGACAAGGGGATGAAACAAAGTCCTGGAAGGCATTATAAGAATATGAATTTACTTTACAAATTAAAAATTAAAGATTTTGGCTCGAATAATTAAGAATAAAAAAGAGGATTATTCACGTTTGTAATACAGCTACTTTAATATTAGTTAAAAAAGTTCATGACAAAATTTATAAATGGATGACTCACGAAAAAGTGGAGATAAGTAGAAGATTAGGTAATTTGGGAGGAAGAATTGTTTTAATGACTTTGATTGGATAATCCGGAGAGACTCTAATAGTCTAATAAAATTATTAAAAATAATATTGATTAAGGTATCTCTTCAAAATTTCTTTGGAATTTTAACTGCCATTCTCCAAAAGTTTTTTTTAGGCTATTGGTTTTGTTTGTTTGAATGAAAAAAATAAAAGGATTAAATATTTATTGAATGTTGAAGGGGTTGAGGGTCTCGATAAATAATAACTA
>NZ_CACVBR010000126.1 GCF_902728265.1 Chryseobacterium potabilaquae | reverse complement strand
CCTCAGAGCGTTTTCTCTTGAATCCATTCCAGAGTGAAGAAGAGAAGGAGATAGGTTATAATGAACGTATGTATAAAACCGGAGATTTGGCTCGCTATCTTGCTGGAGGAGATTTGGAATATATAGGCAGAAATGACTTCCAGGTTAAAATTAGAGGATTTAGGATAGAATTGGGAGAGATAGAGAATGGGTTATTGAGTTATGAAGGGATTCGTCAAAGTGTTGTACTGGCAAAGGAGAATAGTTCAGGCTTGAAATACTTGGTTGGCTATTATGTGTCAGATGCAGCATTAAATCATGAAGAGTTGTCAGTACATTTATCAGGATTACTTCCAGAGTATATGGTTCCTTCTGGGTATGTTCATTTGGAAGAACTTCCTCTTACGATTAATGGTAAGTTAGATCGCAAGGCTTTACCAGAACCTAACTTCACAGGAGATAAAGAATATATTGCACCAGAGACTTCTCTTCAGCGAGATCTGGCAGCAATTTATAGCGAAGTATTGGGTCTACCAGTAGAAAGTATCGGTTTACATGATGATTTCTTCCGCTTGGGAGGAGACAGTATTATCAGTATCCAACTCGTGAGTCGTTTACGAAAACGATTATCCTTATCCTTAAGTGTCAAAGAAGTCTTTACCTATAGAACAGTGTATCATCTTTCTGAGCTCT
>NZ_CACVBR010000125.1 GCF_902728265.1 Chryseobacterium potabilaquae | reverse complement strand
TGGTTTTATAAACACCACAACAATCTCAAAAAAAGGGTTGCCACCTTATAGCTATTATTATTATGAAAAATGTATTCAACAAAAACGCAAAAGTAATCGCTACTACAGTATTAGCTGCTGTTATTACAATCTCAATGAGCTTCAAATCTCAGGAGAAAATTGAAGCAAATGCTAACGAAACAGCTGCTTCCATCCAAAATGCTCAAATAAAAAATGTAAGTCAAGCAAAATGGCCGGCTGCTGCAGTTGGAGCTAGTGCAGCTGCAGTTGGAGCTCTCGTTCAAGTAGCCAATTTTGCTACAAACCACTTTTTCGGAGGAGGGAGAGCAATGGATGAAAGTACAAACGAAAAAGATCTTATCAATTCTGAGCAGATCAAAGCAAGCCAGTTTGATTAATCAAACCAATTTCATTTTTAATGAACCAGGTCTCTATTAAAACTGGTTTTATAAACACCACAACAATCTCAAAAAAAGGGTTGCCACCTTATAGCTATTATTATTATGAAAAATGTATTCAACAAAAACGCAAAAGTAATCGCTACTACAGCATTAGCTGCTGTTATTACAATCTCAATGAGCTTCAAATCTCAGGAGAAAATTGAAGCAAATGCTAACGAAACAGCTGCTTCCATCCAAAATGCTCAAATAAAAAATGTAAGTCAAGCAAAATGGCCG
>NZ_CACVBR010000124.1 GCF_902728265.1 Chryseobacterium potabilaquae | reverse complement strand
AGTGGGAGCTGTAGGAGAGTTGTATATAGGAGGTTCGGGAATATCAAGAGGGTATTTGAATCTTCCAGAACTTACAGAGGAGTGTTTTCTAGTAAATCCTTTTCAGAGTGAAGAGGAGAAGGAGATAAATTATAATGGACGTATATATAAGACAGGAGATTTAGTACGCTATCTTGCTGGTGGGGATATAGAGTATATAGGCAGAAATGACTTCCAGGTTAAGATCAGGGGCTATAGAATAGAGTTAGGAGAGATAGAAAGCGCTTTGTTGAGTTATGAAGGGATTCGCCAGGGGGTAGTGTTGGCTAAGGAGAATAGCTCAGGATTAAAATACTTGGTAGGTTATTATATATCGGATACTTCCGTTAATCCTGAAGACTTATCTGCATATTTATCAGGTCTTCTTCCGGAGTATATGATCCCTTCTGTGTATGTTTCTTTAGAAAAGCTTCCTCTTACGATTAATGGAAAGTTGGACCGAAGAGCCTTACCAGAACCTAACTTCACAGGAGATAAGGAGTATATCGCTCCAACAACAGCTCTTGAAAAACAATTAGCAGATATCTATAGCGAGGTTTTAGGTTTACCTGTAGAAAGTATAGGTTTACATGATGACTTCTTCCGCTTAGGAGGAAATAGTATTATGGCTATTAAATTGATTAGTAAGATTCATCAGGGGTTAGGTTTACAGGCCAGTGTAG
>NZ_CACVBR010000123.1 GCF_902728265.1 Chryseobacterium potabilaquae | reverse complement strand
TGAGTACTTGTTCCGCGGATAATCCAAATACAGAAGTAAGTTCAGGTGATTTATCTTATGTCATTTACACCAGTGGAACAACAGGAAAGCCTAAGGGAGTAATGATCGAACATAAGAGTGTGGTTCGTTTATTCTGTGCTACGGATCATTGGTATGGATTTACGGATAAGGATGTATGGAGTTTATTCCATTCGTATGTTTTTGACTTTAGTGTATGGGAGATGTGGGGAGCCTTACTTCATGGAGGAAAGCTATTGATTCCTAGTTTAGAACAAACCAAAGATTTACATCTCTTCTTTGATGTATGTCATAGAGAAGGAGTAACGGTATTAAATCAAACTCCCACAGCGTTCTATCAATTTACAGAAGTGGCTTTATCTAAGGATATAGAACTCTCTAGCCTTCGTTATGTCATATTCGGAGGAGAGGCGTTGAACTTTTCTTCTTTGGAACCTTGGTATAGTCGTTATTCTGAGGCTCCTCTTTTAATCAATATGTATGGAATCACTGAAACTACGGTTCACGTGAGCTATAGACCTTTAGATTCAGAAGAATTAGGAAGTGCTTCTATCATAGGAACTCATATTCCGGATCAACGGATTTATGTATTAGATGAGTATTTACGTCCAGTACCCGTAGGAGCCGTAGGAGAATTGTATATAGGAGGAGCCGGTTTATCAAGAGGTTATTTGAATCTTGCTGAGCTTACCTCAGAGCGTTTTCTCT
>NZ_CACVBR010000122.1 GCF_902728265.1 Chryseobacterium potabilaquae | reverse complement strand
TCATTTATTAATGAATAGTAATGTTGTGGATATATCGGATGAACTTTACTGGAAAAATAGGCCTTTATTATCTGAAGATACCCAAGTTCTCAAGTATTTTCCTCAGGAGTTAAGTCGAGAGGAATTACTAGATTTGGTATTAGAGCCTTTCGATCTTGAAAAAGATCAACTAGTAAGGTTTTATGCTATTCAATTAAATGATGGTAGGTATAGAATAGTGTATGTATTCTCCCATATTATAGTAGATGGATTAAGTACTCATTCCTTATATGATGAGGCCAGTACTTATTATAATGATCCCCATTATATAAGTTCAGTGAGTCTTTCTGATCAGGCCCGTTTACATGAAGAATTGAGTAATCAATTTGATGAGCTTTTCAATAAAGGTAAATCGGAGATGACCAATTTTTGGAAAAAGCATTTGGAGGGTTTAGAAAATATCGGATTTAAATTTTTACAGACTGGGTCATTAAAGGAATACTCAGATGCTATTGCTATCAATAAGATCAGTGAGTTTAGATTTGAATTTGAAGAAGATCTTTTTTTAAAAGTAAAACAATTGACAAGAAGTTATAAACTTACTCCTTATACTTATGGTCAAATGATATTGGCAATAGCTCTTCATCGAATTACGGGAGTAGGCCAACTAGGGATAAATTATCCGGTAGGTATAAAGGAAGGTCAAAGTTTTATATTTGGAGCCCATGTGAATACGATAATCAAAGGCTATC
>NZ_CACVBR010000121.1 GCF_902728265.1 Chryseobacterium potabilaquae | reverse complement strand
TGGGAGGAACTGAATCTCTCTTATATCCTTTATCAAGTATAACAGAAGCTATAAGTAAAAGTAAAAAACTTTCTATATCAGTAGACCGATCTGAAGTGAAGAAAACCTGTAAGAATCTGAAAATCACTGAAAATTGTTTTTTTGTCACTTCCTTTATGCAGGTACTACATCGCATAACTCGAGAAAACAATATTATGATAACCACTGTTTCTAATGGAAGGTCATCTGCAAATATTTCGGATACTATTGGTATGTTTGTACAGACTCTTCCGGTGGTAAGCCATTTTACTGATGATACCATTGTTCATACAATGTCAAAAATGCAACGTCAGTTGCTAGATACTCTTAGCCACGATAAATATCCATTTATACGCTTATCTGAAAGACATAGTTTACAACTCAATATTATGATATCTTATCAGGGAGAGGTTGTAGATAAACAAATGGGTTTTAATAATGAACCTACTGAATGGGTAAAGCTTTATTTAACAAAAACTAAAGTGCCACTTAGCCTCAATATAATTCCAGTAGAAGGTATTTATCTCTTGGAATTCGAATATGATACTAAACTTTATTCTGAAACGGATATTTTTAATTTAGGGAGAGCCATTCAATCATTTATAAATTCTCTTGTCTCAGCATCTGATCAACAAAAGATTTTGGATGTGCCTATAATTTCTAAAAAAGAGACTAATGAGTTAATAGCTTTAGGAAAAGGAAAAGAACTTACTTATGA
>NZ_CACVBR010000120.1 GCF_902728265.1 Chryseobacterium potabilaquae | reverse complement strand
TTCATCAGGCTGGATTTTGTATGTTTCTAAAAGATAATGAGCCAATTGGTTTGATCTTTCGTTAAGTTCTCTATACGTTAACTTTACATCCTCATACACCAAAGCAATATGATCAGGTGTCTTCTCTACCTGTCTTTCAAATAACTCATGAATAGTAACTGTAGAATCATACTCTATAGTAGCATCCAAAAGATCGGAGAAGATTCCATCTGCACTGTACTCTTCTTCTCTTACCCAAGATAAGTCTTCAAGTAGTAACTGTGATCCAACTTCATTCTGATGACATACCATCTGTTCTAAGAGATACACATAGGTACTAATCATATGATTAATTGTACTTTCTTTAAATAGATGGGTAGCATAATTAAAACTTCCTGACAGAGAATCTCCTCCATCATCTATCATCACACTTAAATCAAACTTAGCAACATCATAAGAAACATTTCCTTTAAATTCCTGAAACAAAGAATCTTCTCCATACATTCTCTTTGCTTCACTTCCAAAACTCTGCAAGCCAAACATCACTTGGAATATAGGGTGGCGGGATACATCCTGAACTACTCCCAATTCTTCTACCAATTTCTCAAAAGGTACATCCTGATGCATTTGAGCCTGAGATACTGAATCAGAAACTTGCAAAATAAAATCTCTTACTGATACTCCATAATCGATCTCTTCCCGAAGTACTAAAGTATTGACAAAAAAGCCGATCAGATCTTCTAAGCCTGCATAATTGCGATTCGC
>NZ_CACVBR010000119.1 GCF_902728265.1 Chryseobacterium potabilaquae | reverse complement strand
TTTATTTCTATGAGACTTTTTTTATCTAGATACTTCAACGATTCAAACTTCTGAAACTTACGGATCAGTCTCAAAAGTTGAGGGCTAAGCAAAAAGTTTGGAGAAAAACAGATTTTATAATGTTTTGATTGTAAAAATTTACCAAAGATTGGTAAAACTAATGAAGTATAACTTGTCCAGCCTTGAAATCTCAAATAAGAATAACAGCAGATCTACAGATTTTTTTAAGCAGACATAAAGACTAGCTCTTATTCATCAATCAAAATATTTATGCTCAAAAGATCCGTTTTGATAATATACTAAATATTTATTGTATGTAGGGTTCCTTAGGCTCAATTGAACGATATGTTTGAGCTATTTTGCTGGATAAAGAAAAACAGAAAATTTTCACTATGAGGTAAATGCTCTTAATTAAAGTAAGAACTCCTCTACATGCTAAAACTACGAAGGGGCTCTAGTCAAAAAGTTCACATATTTAGCTGTCTTAATTTAAATGAGAACTTAACTAATGGGTTTGTATTCCTAGTTATTATTTATCGAGACCCTCAACCCCTTCAACATTCAATAAATATTTAATCCTTTTATTTTTTTCATTCAAACAAACAAAACCAATAGCCTAAAAAAAACTTTTGGAGAATGGCAGTTAAAATGGATCAGGCGCAAAAGTTGGGGGCTATGCAAAAAGTTTGGATAATCTGAATAAGAAAAAGGTTCTGTCTTTTACCCCTCTTAGTTGCAATCTAAAGTTTTTGATTTTCGCATTAAAAGACTCTG
>NZ_CACVBR010000118.1 GCF_902728265.1 Chryseobacterium potabilaquae | reverse complement strand
TATGGGAGATGTGGGGCGCCTTACTTCATGGAGGAAAATTATTGATACCCAGTGTAGAACAAACTAAAGATTTATATTTATTTTTTGATTTATGCTATAAAAATAATCTTACGGTATTATGTAAAACCCCTACAGCCTTTTACCAGTTTATAGAAGTGGGTTTATCTAAGGATGTGAATCTTTCTAAACTTCGTTATGTCATCTTTGCAGGCGAGGCCTTGAACTTTGCTTCTTTGGAGCCTTGGTATGGTCGCTATCCTGAGAGTCCAAGTTTAATCAATATGTATGGTACAACTGAGACTACAGTTCATGCGAGTTATAGAGTGCTTGATTCGGGAGAATTAGGGAATTCGTCTATGGTAGGAAAAAGTATTCCGGATCAACGGATTTATGTGTTGAATGAGTATTTACGTCCGGTACCCGTAGGAGCCGTAGGAGAATTGTATATTGGAGGGGCCGGTTTATCAAGAGGGTATTTAAATCTTGTAGAGCTTACAGAGGAGCGTTTTCTATTGAATCCTTTCCAGAGTGAAGAAGAGAAAGCAATAGGTTATAATGATCGTATGTATAAGACGGGGGATTTAGGCCGTTATCTTGCTGGAGGAGATTTGGAATATATAGGCAGAAATGACTTCCAGGTTAAAATAAGAGGATTTAGGATAGAATTAGGAGAGATAGAAAACGCCTTATTGAGCTATGAAGGTATTCGTCAAAGTGTTGTACTGGCAAAGGAGAATAGTTCAGGGTTAAAATACTTAGTAGGTTATTATGTGTC
>NZ_CACVBR010000117.1 GCF_902728265.1 Chryseobacterium potabilaquae | reverse complement strand
TTTTTTTGCTATAAAGTTTTTTAATGTCTCAGAAAAAATGAAAATTACTCTCTTTAAGCAACTTTCTTTCTTAAATTGTGTGCTAAAGCGTGTAAACCGAACTCCAGTTCTACTTTTTTTAAACCTTTAAGAGTAAAGCGCTTAAAATTGTTGCAATGTTTGAGGTGTGCAAACACAGGTTCTACTTCAACGGATCGTTGTTTTCGTTTTTTGATGCCTTCTTCGCTGTTTAAAAGCTTTCGTATTTTCTCTTTGTAATCTTCCAGATGATGGTTTCTTTCCACGCTTCTGTTTTCTTTGGAATTGTGGCAAACGCATCGCAGTGAGCATCCTTCACAGTTTTTAGCCTGATAGTGCGAGAACTTTTGAGGATAACCTGTCTTGGTTTTCCGAGTGCTTTCGTGCGTTTTTTCCATCCTCTGACCCATCGGGCAAACGTAAAAATCCTTTTCAGTGTTGTAATGAAGATTTTCTTTGCTGAAAGTCTTGTGCTTTGCCTGATAACGGGTGTCCTGCTCTTTGTCGAACGTATTGTATTTTACATAGGGTGTAATTTGGTTTTGTTCCAGCAATTCATAGTTCTGTTCGCTTCCGTAACCTGCATCAGCAGTGAGCTCCTTTAATTCGGCTAACCTTTTTGCTCCATAGAGTTTCTCAAAATTTTTAAGATGATGCTCCAGCGTATTGAAGTCATTGGTCTGTTGATGAATGGTATAATTGACGATGATTTGATTTTCCGTAGAAATTTGTGCATTGTAGGCTGGTTTGAGCTGTCCGTT
>NZ_CACVBR010000116.1 GCF_902728265.1 Chryseobacterium potabilaquae | reverse complement strand
CTTTGAATAAAGACTTAGCATAATTGAAGGTACCCGATAAAGTATCTCCATTTTCATCTATCATCACTGTAAGATCAAACTTCGCTACATCATATGATAGACTTCCTTCAAAAGGCTGAAGAAAAGATTCGTGTTCATAATATTGTGAGCTTTCCTTGTCCATACTTTGTAATCCAAACATCACTTGGAAAATTGGATGACGGGAAGAATCCTGATCTATGTTTAGCTCATCAACAAGTTTCTCAAATGGAAGATCCTGATGAATCTGGGCTCCAGAAACAGAACCAGATACTCCTTTGATAAACTCACCAATTTCCATATCAAAATCGATACTCATACGAAGAACCAACGTATTTACAAAAAAACCTATCATATTCTCCAATCCAACATGATGACGATTCGCTACAGGAGTACCCAAAACAATATCATCCTGACCAGAATAAGCAGATAGCATTACATAATATCCACTCAACATAACACTATACAAGCTCACTCCAAGATCTTTAGACAATGATCGTAAACCAATACTCGTAGAAGAAGGAACAATAAAGGATACATTACCGCCATCATACGAGATTACAGAAGGTCGTTTAAAATCCAAGGGTAAATTCAAGGATTCAAAACCGGAGAGTTCCCTTTTCCAATAATCTAGCTGAGTATTCAAAACATCTCCACTAAGATAGTCGCGTTGCCATAAAGCAAAATCTCTATATTGGAGAGCCATACTAGGGAGAACCGGACTTTCACCTACTAATAAAGATTTATAAATTGTACTAAGTTCTCCTAAAAAGA
>NZ_CACVBR010000115.1 GCF_902728265.1 Chryseobacterium potabilaquae | reverse complement strand
TCACGCTGCCATAAAGCAAAATCCTTATAACTTATCGAGAGAGGAGGTAAATCAGGCTCAGTTCCCAATAACAAAGATTCATAAATTACAGACAACTCTCGGAAAAAGATATCGATAGACCAACCATCAAAAGCTATATGGTGAATAACAACCGTAAGATAAAAATCATCCCCTAAACTAAACAAGCGAACGGAAATCGGAAGCTCTTCTGACAATAAGAATACACGACCCATCTCTTTCCCTATCTCTAAGTCCAACTCTGCAACACTAGAAACAACAGTCTCACTAATACTTAACTCCTTATCACTAACATACTGGTACCCTTGACCTTCCGAATCCTTAAGAATCAACGTACGAAGAATATCATGACGTGATAAAAGACGCAAAAAAGAAGACTTTAGAACTGCAAGATCTGTGGTCCCCGATAAACCAAACACCATAGGAATGTTATATGCACTACTACCTCCTTCATACTGATCTAAAAACCATAAACGCTCCTGTGCAAAGGAGAGCTTCTGCTCTTCAACATCAGAGACCGTAATAACACGAATCATACTATTAGGCATAACAGCATCACTGCTTGCTAAAACATGGGATAATGAGAAAATATTTTTATGTGTAAACAGCATAGCAACCGTAACGGGATAGCCAAGATCTCCATGGATACGGCTGATAAGCTTTATAGCCATAATACTGTTACCTCCTAATCTGAAAAAATCATCATGAATACTGATACTGGAAGATTCCAAACCTAAGACCTCTCCATACAACTCCGCTAATTGTTTTTCTAAAACAG
>NZ_CACVBR010000114.1 GCF_902728265.1 Chryseobacterium potabilaquae | reverse complement strand
TCCTACCATTCCTTTAGGGATAAGATTACCGTGTGCGTCTACGATTACTGAAATACTATTGGGTACTGGCCTACCTATAGGAATATTTTGATATTCCCGCTTTGGATCTAGGATATGGAAAGATGAATATACTGTAAATTCAGTAGGACCATAACCATTAATTATTTTTACTGATGATGGTTTTGTAGTTTTTAATTTTTCACCTCCCATCATTAGATATCGGAGCGGTAAATCATACTGGTTTAGCATTTCCATCCCTAACTGTGTACTTAAAGTAAGTCCTGTTATTTGATGTTGGTTAAAATATTGATACATCCCTTCCATATCTTGGCGAAGAGGAGATGATAAAATATGTACTTCTGCTCCTACTGATAGGGGAACTGCCCAATCGTCAAAAGATATATCAAAACTAAAACTTGAATGCCCCAGGCAACGATCATTAGAATTCACTTCTAAACAAGAAGCTCGCCACTCTACAAACGATCGAAGACTTTTATGTTCTATCATTACCCCTTTAGGTTTTCCTGTTGAACCTGAAGTATAAATCATATATGCCAAATTATCTGCTTTACTTCGATTAATTGGATCTGCATATTGAGTCAAATCAATTTCATCTACAAAAATGATATTCTCAACAGCGAAATTCCCATTTTTCTGTTTCTCAGTAAATAATGAACGTGTGGTAATAAGTATCTTGGATTGTGAATCATTCAGCATATATTGCAAACGATCAGTTGGGTAATCACTATCTAAAGGAACATAAGCTCCCCCAGCTTTGAACACTGCTAATATGCTAATTAAGAATTCTTTACATCGCGGCAACATAAGGGAAACAAATTGATCGA
>NZ_CACVBR010000113.1 GCF_902728265.1 Chryseobacterium potabilaquae | reverse complement strand
TCAAAGCAACTGAAAGAAAAATTTTCAACATTAACGGATAACGATCTGAAACTTGAAGAAGGCAAAGAAAAGGAAATGCTGGAAAGAGTCGGAAACAGATTAAGAAAAAACCGTGAAGAGGTTATCAATATTATCAAAGAAATCAATCTCTCATAAATTGTTTTCAGTGACAGTTAAAGACTATGATGAACGATATTTATCAAAAGACTTAACTGGAAAAAGGGATGGGATATTAGACAGTTCTATCCCTTTTATTTACATACGAGAGCTTTTGCTCTTTCATCCTTAAACGAGCTGTAATGAATCATCAAGAACTTGAGAAATCAAAAGTATATATTACCAGAAATATAGTTGAATATATTTCGAACTCTGTAGTCAGTAAGAACATAGTGAAAAAACTAACGGGTAATATCAGTGCTTTATCATTTAATGAAAAAGAAGGATTACCCGAAAAAAATTCTCCTTTTGATGCTTTTGCACAAATTATTGAAGGTAAAGCAGAAATTATTATAGACGGAGCTACTTATTTTATGGAAGAAGGTGAATGCATAATTATTCCCGCCCATAAATCTCATTCGATAAAAGGAAATAACCGCTTTAAGATGATATTAACAATAATAAAAAGCGGCTATGAATAATCTAAATACTATATCTATTTTAACGAAAAAGATATTTAAAAAAACAGTTGAAATCCAAAAAGAATTTCCTGAACTATATGAACTTCTAGATGAAACTCCACTATTTTTTTCTGAGAAAGAGAAAAATATCACGATAAAAGATTTAAGACAATATCTTATTTCCCTTATAACACAACAAAAATATTTTGAAAAAGAGATTATCAAGAAACATGATTTACAATAAAACTC
>NZ_CACVBR010000112.1 GCF_902728265.1 Chryseobacterium potabilaquae | reverse complement strand
TAAAATGCTAAGATCAACCCTGGAAGATAATCCAAAAATCATAGGAATATTATACGCAGAGCTTCCTCCTTCATACTGATCAATAAACCATAAACGCTCCTGTGCAAAAGATAGCAATTGATCCTCAGGATGATGAACCGCTATAGGACGGATCATCTCTACAATATCAATTGATAAACCTTCAAGTGCACCTGCTAATCCAAAGATCGTTTTATGGCTAAACACCATCGCTACACTCACCTGTAAGCCTAATCCCTGATGAATCTTACTAATCAGTTTAATAGCCATAATACTATTTCCTCCCAAGCGGAAGAAATCATCGTGTAAACCGATACTTTCTACAGGTAAACCTAAAACCTCACTATAGATCTCTGCTAATTGTTTTTCAAGAACAGTCGTGGGAGCTATATACTCCTTATCTCCTGTGAAGCTAGGTTCAGGTAAAGCCCTGCGATCTAACTTTCCATTAATCGTTAAAGGAAACTCTTCTAAATGAACATACGCAGAAGGAACCATATACTCTGGTAAAAGACCCGATAAATACAATGATAAATCTTCAACATTGATTGCTCTATCCGATACATAATATCCTACCAGATATTTTAACCCGGAGCTATTCTCTTTAGCTAAAACAACACTCTGACCAATACCTTCATAGCCAACAAGTGAACTCTCTATCTCTCCCAACTCTATCCTATAACCTCGAATCTTCACCTGGAAATCATTCCTACCTATATATTCCAAATCCCCTCCAGCAAGATAACGCCCTAAATCTCCAGTCTTATACATACGACCATTATAACCTATGGACTTCTCTACTTCACTCTGGAAGGGATTTACTAAAAAACGCTCATCGGTAAGTTCAGGTAGATTTAAATAACCTCG
>NZ_CACVBR010000111.1 GCF_902728265.1 Chryseobacterium potabilaquae | reverse complement strand
ACGAACTGTACAAAGTAACAAAAACACAATTTATCATAAACCTGAAATTATCTTTATAAGTACTTTTCCTCCTAAGTTATGCGGTATTGCAACATATTGTCAGGATTTGATACAATCCCTTAAGTTAAAATTTAGAGAATCATTTAGCATCATTATCTGCCCAATGGAAACTGAGGATGAGCATTATCAATATGAAGAAGATCCTGAATATCGCTTAAATACATCCGATGCCATATCTTATTTGGAGCTTGCTGATAAAATCAACAAAAATAACAATATTCAACTGGTTATGCTCCAGCATGAATTTGGATTTTTCAACGAAACCCCAAACGGATTAATTCTTTTTCTTCAAAATTTAGAAAAAGATCTCATCATTACTTTTCACACAGTTCTACCGAAGCCGGATCCGGAATTAAAAGAAAAGGTAAAAGAAATCAGCAATTTTGTAAAATCTATTATTGTAATGACTGGTATTTCTGCGGATGTCCTGGCCAATGATTATGATATTTCATATGATAAAATTAAAGTGATACCCCACGGTACCCATTTACTTCCATTTATCGATAAAATTTCACTAAAAACAAAATATGGATTTAAAGATAAAAAAATACTTTCCACATTTGGTTTACTGGGTTCTGGTAAAAATATTGAAACCACTTTGGAAGCACTCCCTGAAATCGTCTCCCAAAATCCGGATGTGATATTTCTGATTATTGGAAAGACACACCCCGGCATCATTAAATATGAAGGAGAAAAGTACCGTGATTTTTTACAGCATACTGTTAAGAGACTTCATCTGGAAAAACATACTTACTTTATCAACCAGTATCTGCCTTTAGATGAGCTGCTAGATTATCTTCAGCTTACCAATATCTATCTTTTCACTTCTAAAGA
>NZ_CACVBR010000110.1 GCF_902728265.1 Chryseobacterium potabilaquae | reverse complement strand
CTCATGAATGGTAGCAGTTCTGTCGTATCCTGTATAAGTATCCAAAAGATGGGTGAAGATGCCATCTCCACTATACTCTTCTTCTCTTACCCAAGATAAATCTTCAAGTCGTAACTTTGAACCACTTTCTTTATGATGACATACCATCTGCTCTAAAAGATATACATACGTACTAATCATATGATCAATCGTACTTTCCTTGAATAATCCTCGAGCATAATTAAAACTTCCGGATAAGCTTTTCCCATCGTCATCTATCATAACACTTAAATCAAACTTAGCAACATCATAAGAGATACTTCCTTTGAATTCTTGAAACAAAGAGTCTTCTCCATACATTCTCTTTGCTTCATTTCCAAAACTCTGCAAGCCAAACATTACTTGGAATATAGGGTGGCGGGATACATCCTGAACTACTCCCAACTCTTCTACCAGTTTCTCAAAAGGTACATCCTGATGCATCTGAGCCTGAGATACTGAATCTGAAACTTGTAAAATAAAATCTCTTACTGATACTCCATAGTCAATATCCTCCCGAAGGACCAAAGTATTTACAAAGAAGCCGATCAAATCCTCTAAGCCTGCATGATGACGATTCGCCACAACAGTACCTAATACAATATCCTTTTGTCCGGAATAAGAGGATAATAGCAAATAATATCCTCCCAGCATCACACTGTATAAACTAACTCCTAAATCTCGAGACAGGAGTCTAAGCTCTTCACTTAAACTATCTGCGATACTAAAATGTAACGTATTTCCTTCATAAGAAATAGCAGAAGGGCGAGCATAATCTAAGGGAAGATTTAAAGATTCTACTTCCAAAAGCTTACCTTTCCAGTATTCTAACTGGCTATCTAATACTTCCCCTTGAAGATAATCCCGTTGCCATAAGGCAAAATCCTTATATTGAATTCGTAAC
>NZ_CACVBR010000109.1 GCF_902728265.1 Chryseobacterium potabilaquae | reverse complement strand
TTTAAATAACCTCGTGATAAACCACTACCTCCAATATACAATTCTCCCACTGCGCCTACAGGTACGGGACGTAAATAACGATCTAAAACATACACCGAAGTATTCGAAATAGGCCGTCCTATATTAAGAGGATTTCCATCTTCATGATAATAATGATAGGTGGCATATACAGTAGCCTCAGTAGGACCATATTCATTAATTAAAATAATATCCTTTCTACTATTCTCAATAGTAGGAAAACTTTCTCCTCCTGTAATAATCAACTTAAGATAGGAATCATCAATAATTTCTTTTATCAATACTGCAGGAATAACAGAAACCTCTATATGGTTATCTCTAATATATTCATTAAGATCTTTTAAAGACTTTCTGAGCGCATTATTGAAAAGCCATAAAGTATTCCCATTACAAATTGCAGGAAACATTTCACTAACAAAAACATCAAAGACATAGTTAGAATAGCAACCAACGTTTGTATAATCTTTTAATTTTCGTGATCGTATCATTGAAGCGATAAGATTTACTACTCCGCTATGCTCGATCATTACTCCTTTAGGCTTACCTGTTGTTCCACTCGTGTAAATTACATAAGCCAAATTATCAGATTTAACTCCCGTAACAGGATTAGTAACACTACAACCTGAAAGAATATCTACAACAGATACATTATCCAAACTTACAACGGAAAATTCAACTTCTTCTGATCCACATACCGATACACAGCCTTTATAATAAGATAATAAAGATTTGGTATTCTCTTCTACCAGGATAACTCGGGCATGAGTATCTTTGAGAATATGATCTATGCGCTCCATAGGATAACCAGGATCAATAGGAACATACGCTCCTCCGGCCTTCAATACTCCTAAAATCCCTATAAGCATATCCTCAGATCTATTCAAACATAAAGGAATAAGCTCATCAGGTACTATTTTATAAGTATCCAATAGATAATGGGCCAACTGATTAGACC
>NZ_CACVBR010000108.1 GCF_902728265.1 Chryseobacterium potabilaquae | reverse complement strand
CTTTTAGTATATCAAAGTGTTCTACCAAAAATTCTGGAAGTAATAATTTAAGAAGTTCCTGATCATTTATCATAAAGCAAAGATAATAGTATTAAAAGTTCCCCCCAACTTTTGCGCCTGAGCCGTTCTATATTTCACGAAGTTTTGGAGGCTGAATACACTAAAACTAATCCTTTTAACGATATCCGAAATCTTAAGGTGGTAAAAAACATTTCTAATGTTCCTCCTACGGATGAGGAAATGAGATTGATATGTGCTGAGCTAAGAAAAGAGAATTACGGATTTTATATTTTTTATATGCTTATATATTATTGTGGTATAAGACCGGAAGAACTTCGGAATTTGAAGATAAAACAACTTAATTTTAAAACAAGATCAATTGAATTAGATGCAGAATTTACCAAAACAGATAAATACAGAGCGGTTCCTATGATTGGAAATTCTTTCGAGCTTTTAAAAAATTATGAAGGTTGTAATCCTGAATATTATATTTTTGGCACATGGGTACCAAATGGTGGAAGACATTCCCGAAAAAATTGGTTTTTGCCTAATCCTTACCAAATCAATGAAGATACTCCGAATAGACAATGGAATAAATTAATAAAAATAGGACTTGGAATCAATAAAAATCTGTATTCAGGTAAGCATAAAGGGGCGGATGATAAAAGAGAAGCTGGAATGGATATTAAAACTATTTGTACGATATTTGGACATTCAGAAATAGAAATGACTGAAAGATATATGCATTCTTTAAAAGTAGAAAGACTGGAAGCGGCTAAAAATGTAAAACTGAAAATATTCTAAAATAAAAAATTCTGCTCTTGGTCCACAAGAGCGGAATTTAATTAAATTCCGCAAATCTAATTGGACACTATCTCGTAAAGTGTGTAAGTTAAAAAGTTAGGCTTGGATTTTATAATCTGAGCCTTTTTTCAAAAATAAGCATAAATTGGTTGAGAACAATACCCCAATTTCGAATAGGCATGGTCCATT
>NZ_CACVBR010000107.1 GCF_902728265.1 Chryseobacterium potabilaquae | reverse complement strand
AGCAGATGCTGATTGGAATCTTAGGGGTATTAAAATCAGGCGGAGCGTATGTTCCTATGGATCCTGGTTATCCTATGGATAGAATAGATCATATTTTGGGAGATACCAAGGCTAGAGTTGTAATCGTTGAAGAGAGTACAAAGAATCGTTTATATGACTATAAGGAATTAATAGATAGAGAAGAAGAATCAACTCTAAGTATTCTTAGTCTGAATTCTTCGGATATGAAAGATAGCTTGGATATATGTTCCACAGAAAATCCCGATACAGAAGTAAGTTCAGGTGATTTATCGTATGTCATTTATACGAGTGGAACAACAGGCAAGCCCAAGGGAGTGATGATAGAGCATAGAAGTGTAGTGAACTTTGTAGAATCGATGATAAAATCGCATCGGTTAGATGAGTATAGAAATGTTGGCTGCTATTCTAACTATGTATTTGATGTTTTTATTAGTGAAAGCTTTCCTGTGCTGTGTAATGGAAATACGTTATGGCTCTATAGCAGTGTACTTAGAAGTGAAGTAAGAGATTTAAATCAATATATAAAAGAGAATGAAATAGAGGTTTCTTTTATTCCTCCTGTCTTGTTAAGAGAATTACTACCTGATACGGGTCTTAAATTGATTTTAGTAGGTGGAGAATCTTTTCCTACTCTTGATGCTTCTTATGAAGATATTATTTTTATCAATGAATATGGCCCTACAGAAACTACGGTCTGGTCTACGTACCATCACTATAATGAAGATCACAATCCTCTCAACATAGGTCGTCCTATTCGTAATACTTCGGTGTATGTTTTGGATAGCTACTTGCGTGCTGTTCCTTTGGGAGGAGTAGGAGAGCTATATATCGGAGGAGTAGGAGTTTCGCGGGGCTATTTGAATCTTTCTGAGCTTACGGCTGAGCGTTTTGTTGTTAATCCTTTCCAGAGAGAAGAGGATAAGGAAATAGGTTATAATGGACGGATGTATAAGACAGGAGATTTAGTACGTTTTCTACCAGATGGTAATTTACAATATATAGGTCGTAATGACTTCCAGGTAAAGATCCGAGGTTATAGGATAGAAT
>NZ_CACVBR010000106.1 GCF_902728265.1 Chryseobacterium potabilaquae | reverse complement strand
GAAGACTTATCTATGCACTTATCAGGTCTTCTTCCTGATTATATGGTCCCTTCTGTGTATGTTCATTTGGAAGAGCTTCCTGTTACGCTTAATGGTAAGTTGGATCGCAAGGCTTTACCTGAACCTATTTTTACGGGAGTTCATGAGTATATTGCTCCTGGTACTGTTTTAGAAAAACAATTAGCGGAGTTGTATGGAGAGGTCTTAGGTTTGGAATCTTCCAGTATCAGTATTCATGATGATTTTTTCAGATTAGGAGGTAACAGTATTATGGCTATAAAGCTTATCAGTCGTATCCATCGAGATCTTGGCTATCCCGTTACGGTTGCTATGCTGTTTACGCATAAAAATATTTTCTCATTATCCCATGTTTTAGCAAGCAGTGATGCTGTTATGTCTAATAGTATGATTCGTGCTATTACGTTCTCTGATGTTGAAGAGCAGAAGCTCTCCTTTGCCCAGGAGCGTTTATGGTTTTTAGATCAGTATGAAGGAGGTAGTAGTGCATATAACATTCCTATGGTTTTTGGTTTATCGGGGACCACGGATCTTGCAGTTCTAAAGTCTTCTTTTTCGCGTCTTTTATCACGTCATGATATTCTTCGTACGTTGATTCTTAAGGATTCGGAAGGTCAAGGTTACCAGTATGTTAGTGATAAGGAGTTAAGCATTAGTGAGACTGTTGTTTCTAGTGTTGCAGAGCTGGACTTAGAGATAGGGAAAGAGATGGGTCGTGTATTCTTGTTGTCAGAAGAGCTTCCGATTTCCGTTCGCTTGTTTAGTTTAGAGGATAACTTTTATCTTACGGTTGTTATTCACCATATAGCTTTTGATGGTTGGTCTATCGATATCTTTTTCCGAGAGTTGTCTGTAATTTATGAATCTTTGTTATTGGGAACTGAGCCTGATTTACGTCCTCTCTCGATAAGTTATAAGGATTTTGCTTTATGGCAGCGTGACTATCTTAGTGGTTCTGTGTTGTCTGTTCAATTGGATTATTGGAAGACTCATCTTAACGGATTTGAGCCTTTAAATCTACCTCTGGATTATGTTCGTCCTTCTGTTGTATCGTATGTAGGAAAGAGTT
>NZ_CACVBR010000105.1 GCF_902728265.1 Chryseobacterium potabilaquae | reverse complement strand
ACATCTCCACTAAGATAGTCGCGTTGCCATAAAGCAAAATCTCTATATTGGAGAGCCATACTAGGGAGAACCGGACTTTCACCTACTAATAAAGATTTATAAATTGTACTAAGTTCTCCTAAAAAGATATCTCGGGACCAACCATCAAAGGCTATGTGATGAATAACGATAGAAAGATAATACACAGAATCCAGCTTAAAGATACACAAAGACAAGGGTACTTCCTTGGAAAGATCGAATACCCTTCCCACTTCATGAGACAAGCAACCTTCTAAATCTTCAAAACTTTCAACATCTTTAAGGGATAAATCAACAAAAGTATCGGTAACCTTTTGATAACCCATTCCTTCATGACTCGTCAAAATAACACTCCGAAGAATATCATGACGTTCGAGAAGGATAGTAAATGAATCATGCAACACAGAAAGATCTGTACCTGCATCCAAACGAAACACCATAGGAACGTTATAGGCATTACTACCTCCTTCATAGTTCTCGATAAACCATAAACGCTCCTGTGCAAAAGATAACAACTGATCCTCAGGATTATAAACCACTACAGGACGGATCAATTCACTACTTTCTGATTCTAAACCGCTCAGTACTCCCGCTAGCCCAAAGACAGTCTTATGGCTAAACACCATCGCTACACTAACCTGTAAGCCTAACCCCTGGTGAATCTTGCTAATCAGTTTAATAGCCATAATACTGTTTCCTCCCAAGCGGAAGAAATCATCATGTAAGCCGATACTTTCTACCGGTAAACCTAAAACTTCTCCATAGATCTCTGCTAATTGTTTTTCAAGGATAGTCGTTGGTGCTATATACTCCTTATCTCCGGTGAAGTTAGGTTCAGGTAAAGCCCTACGATCTAACTTTCCATTAATCGTAAGAGGAAACTCTTCTAAATGAACATACACAGAAGGAACCATATACTCTGGAAGACGTTCTGATAAATACACAGATAAATCGTCAGGATTTACCACTGTAACAGACACATAATAACCTACTAAGTATTTTAACCCTGAACTATTCTCCTTTGCCAGTACAACACTTTGACGAATACCTTCATAGCTCAATAAGGCGTTTTCTATCTCTCCTAATTCTATCCTAAATCCTC
>NZ_CACVBR010000104.1 GCF_902728265.1 Chryseobacterium potabilaquae | reverse complement strand
CGATGAGCCGTCCCGACCATAATACTTTAAACAGATTTCGTAGTGAGCGATTGAAAGGTGAGATTAAAGCCATTTTCACACAAATTGTTCTTCTTTTGGAAAAGGAAGGTTTGGTAAGTTTGGAAACCACTTTTGTAGATGGCACCAAGATAGAAGCCAATGCCAATCGCTATACTTTTGTTTGGGGAAGAGCCATCAAAAAACACAAAGAAAGGATTGCAGAGCAATTAGAAGAGCTTTGGAACTATGCAGAAGCAGTTGCAAAAGATGAGCTCCAAAATACAGAAAGTATTGATTTTAAAGAAGTAGATTCTGAAAAAGTAACTCAAACCATCGAAAAGATCAATGAGGTTTTGAAAGATAAAAAAGTAGCTTCAAAAGTTCGTCAGAAACTGAATTATGCTAAGAAAAACTGGACATATAATTTAGAGAAATATAAAAAACAGCAAGAATTATTAGAAGGTAGAAATTCCTATTCCAAAACCGATACAGACGCTACTTTTATGCGAATGAAGGAGGATCATATGCGAAACGGACAACTAAAACCCGCTTACAATCTACAAATTTCTACCAATAGACAATTCATTTTACATTATTCAATTCATCCCCACCCAACAGACACCAAAACATTAGCGACTCATTTACTGGGTTTTGAAGAAAGCTATCATAAAGCTCCCAAAGAACTTGTCGCTGATGCTGGTTATGGTTCAGAAGAAAATTACAACTTGTTAAAATCTAAGAAAATAAAAGCTTATGTTAAATATAATTACTTCAGAAAAGACCAGAAATCAGGACAAATAACCACTTCACAAAACAATCCTAAATTGGCAAAAATCAGAGAAAAGATTTTCAAACTTCTTAATACCAGCAAAGGCATCAAACTCAGAAAACAAAGATGCCATGATGTTGAACCTGTTTTTGCACAACTCAAACACAACAAAAATTTTAAACGATTCATGCTTCGAGGAAAAAATAAAGTCGAGGTAGAAATCGGCATACTCGCAATTGCCCACAATCTAAACAAAATGTCAAAAGCAGCCTAAAACAGACTGCTTTTTTGACTTATATCTTCTTTTTTCAAGATCTTTTTTAAAATTAAAATATCGAAATCTTTTTTGATTG
>NZ_CACVBR010000103.1 GCF_902728265.1 Chryseobacterium potabilaquae | reverse complement strand
TCCTGATGCATCTGAGCCTCAGATACTGAATCCGAAACTTGCAAAATAAAATCTCTTACTGATACTCCATAATCAATCTCTTCTCGAAGGACCAATGTATTAACAAAGAAACCTATCAAATCCTCTAAACCTGCATGATGACGATTCGCGACCACAGTGCCTAATACAATATCTTTTTGTCCCGAATAAGAGGATAATAGCAAATAATATCCTCCCAGCATTACACTGTATAAACTAACCCCTAAATCTCGAGACAAGAGTCTAAGTTCCTCTCCTAAAGTATCTGCGATACTAAAATGTACCGTATTTCCTTCATAAGAAATAACCGAAGGACGAGCATAATCTAAAGGAAGATTTAAAGGTTCTACTTCCAAAAGTTTAGTCTTCCAATAATCCAACTGTCTATCTAATACTTCCCCTTGAAGATAATCCCGTTGCCATAAAGCAAAATCTTTATACTGAATACGTAACAAGGGTAAAGAAACGGAACTATTCGTTAGCAAATCTTGATATATAGATCGTAACTCTTCTAAAAATATATCTGTAGACCAACCATCAAAAGCTATATGGTGAACAACTATACTGATATAAGAGCTGAGCTCATTGCTATTATTCTTTTCTTTTTTATGGAATACACAAACTGAAATAGGAAGTTCTTGGGACAAATCAAAAACTCTATTAACTTCTTGAGATATAAGATCTTCTAACTGCTTAGAACTCTCCACATAAGCCTCTTTAATGCTGAGCTCCTGATCACTCACATACTGATACCCTACGCCCTCTGAACTGGTTACAATCAAAGTACGTAGAATATCATGTCTGGACAGAAGAGCTTTAAAAGATTCTGCTAAAATACTTAGATCAACTTGTGAAGATAATCCAAAAACCATAGGAATATTATACGCAGAACTTCCTCCTTCATACTGATCAATAAACCATAAACGCTCCTGAGCAAAAGATAAAAGTTGCTGCTCAGGACTATGAACCGCTATAGGACAGATCATCTCTACAATATCAATTGATAAACCTTCTAGTACTCCTGCTAATCCATAGATGGTTTTATAGCTAAACACCATCGCTACACTGGCCTGTAAACCTAACCCCTGATGAATCTTACTAATCAATTTAATAGCCATAATACTATTTCCTCCTAAGCGGAAGAAGTCATCATGTAAACCTATACTTTCTACAGGTAAACCTAAAAC
>NZ_CACVBR010000102.1 GCF_902728265.1 Chryseobacterium potabilaquae | reverse complement strand
AATGTTATGAAAGATCTTAATAATCAGTATGTAAAACGTAGTCAAAAAGACTATAGCCTATCCTTTAAACTCTCTGTAGTACAAGAAGTGGAGAGTGGTTCGATCGGCAATCGAGCTGCCATGCGTAAGTATGGCATCCAAGGTCACGGTACTATAACCGAATGGCGCAGAAAATATGGTAACTTTGATATAGATAATCATTCACAAAGTAAATCTATGCAAAGCCCAGAACAAAAGATTAAAGAACTGGAAGAGAAAGTAAAACGTTTGGAGCGTCACAATCAATTTTTAGAGAACTGCCTAACGGAGTCTGAAGATAAGGCGGCTATTTTGGATAAGCTAATTGATTTGGCAGAAGAAGAATATCTGATTCAGGTAAGAAAAAACTTCTCTCCCGATCAATCCAATATATCAGCAAAGAAAGCAAAAAAACGATAGGCTATCTTTGTGGATTGGTCGGGATCAACCGACAGTATTATTATCGAAGCTTTTGGCTTACAGCAGGAAAAAGAGCCAGAGCTGATCAGGTCGTTAAGCTTGTGAATAACTTACGGGGCCTTATGCCTCGTATAGGTACAAGGAAAATCTATCATATGCTCGAACTCCCTTTGCGGGCATTGCATGTGGGCAGAGATAAACTTTTCAGTATACTCAAAGCTAATAATATGCTTATAAAGCCTAAAAGAAACTATCGAATAACCACTGATTCCCATCATCGATTCAGAAAGCATAAGAATTTGATAGAAAATATACCATTGGACCAGCCCGAACAGGTATGGGTTTCAGATATTACTTATATTGGAGGTCGGGATCGTAATTGTTATCTAGCTTTAGTTACCGATGCTTATTCTAAGAAAATAATGGGATATGATGTATCTAATAGTCTGGCAACTGAGGGATCTCTTAGAGCATTGAATATGGCTATAAAACAAAGAATGTATAAGAAAGACTTGATTCATCATTCTGATAGAGGCTTACAATATTGCAGTAGAGATTATCAGAAAATACTGCAAAAGAAAAACATTAAACCTTCAATGACCGAAAGTTACAATCCCTATGCTAATGCAATTGCAGAGAGAGTAAACGGTATACTCAAGCAGGAATTCTTATTAGAAGATTATCAAGTCAATATACAGACAATGAAGTTACTAGTAAAAGATGCGATTCACATTTATAATAACAAAAGACCGCATTGGTCGTGCTATATGAAAACCCCTGAGCAAATGCACAAACAAGATTGTGTAAAAATAAAAACCTATAAAAACAAAGAT
>NZ_CACVBR010000101.1 GCF_902728265.1 Chryseobacterium potabilaquae | reverse complement strand
GAATAAAAATTATTTTCATACAAAAAGACTATATATTTATAGCTGATTGAATAAATAAAAATTTTTAACATAGTTATTTAACTCTTTATATAATTATTAAGATAAATATGTCTAAAAGCAATCATTCTCATTTTAAATTAAGGTATAAATTAAGGTAGATACCTCTCTTAAAATGATAAAACATGTCCAAAATCTATAACCTTCATCCTAATTTTTAAATAAAAAGACAGGATAAAATAAATTAAATCCTGTCTTGCATTTTATATTTTAAAGAATTAATTTCCTCCAAATTTAAAACCTATACCTATTTGAGCAAAGCTATTAGTAACTTTTCCAGGTCCTTCTTTTACAAGATTAGAAACTCCAAGGTTATATCTTGCGTCAAAAAACAACCCATTTTCAAGCGCATATTCTACCCCAACAAATGGCACTAAATTAAGCTTCTTAACATTATCTTTGATATCAAATTCTCCATCTTCTGCCTCTACTTCAACTCCTTCAGGGAAATTACCAGAAACTTCCGTTTTCTGTTTAGCAGAAAGAATAATTCCAAAATTAACCCCAGCTGCTACAGAAAAACTTTCCGAAATAAAATATTTTGCAGAAACAGGAATGAGTAATGTGCCGAACTTAATCTCTGATTTCTGACTAAAATTAAATTCACCCAGGCTTTCTGAAACATTCTCTTTCCCACCTAAAGGAGAATACAACAGCTCTCCCTGAATCCCAAATTTATCGCTCAATTTATGCTCAACAAAAGCTCCTACATAAAATGTCGATTTATTACTTGTGCTTCTAGCGGAAAGATCGTCTTGAGCTTCATTAACCTTAACGGCAGAAAATGAATACCCCGCTTTTGCTCCAAATTTAGTTTCTTGAGCATTACCATTTGCAGCTAACAAAGATAATACTCCAATGAATAGTAATTTCTTCATGGTTATTATTAAATTAAGTTGAGCGCAAAACTAAATATTATTAAAACAAATAACAAATATTAACGAATAAAAATAAAATAAATAACACATATGTAGTAAAAAATTAATATTCAAACCCATTAAAAACTACCCCTTAATAATAACCTACATATCACAATAGAAAGCACAGCCCTATTCTTATTATATAATATACAAATCTTCATTCAAATAAAGTAAAGATACCCCCTCGAAAATAAAAAACGAGGCTGTCTCAAAAGAGATATCCTTTTTTATGCAAAAAGGAAAGCTTTGGCTTTCCTAATAGTTGCAAATTGATTAATTTGCATTGTGTTAACTTCTTCAAAAGTAGTCTTTAAAGATTACAATCC
>NZ_CACVBR010000100.1 GCF_902728265.1 Chryseobacterium potabilaquae | reverse complement strand
TACGGTTGTTTTAAATATCCCCAAACTACATCACAACTATCTAATTTTTTTTTGTCATCCGAAAAAATATCTAATGAAATAGAATCATTCTTATTTCTCTCATAACTTAAATTATAAGGATAATGTGAAAAATTATCTATTCTTGTATCTTCCATAGAATGATAACCATACCTAAATCCTTTTTCAATATAGGGTTTAAAATAAAACCCATTTAAATTAGCAGAATCAACGATTTTATATTCTAATTCTTTTACAAAGACTTTTCTTTGTTTTGATTTTTCAATGGTCGAAGTTCCCCTTCTATACTTCCATTTCTGATAACCATACCATCCAACTGATGAAGAAAAAACACCAAATGCATAATAAAGAAATGTACAAAGTATAATAATACCTATAAAAATAATGATTGCTTTTTTCATGGCATTGTAATTTTAGAATTTTTATCTACACCTTCAGGAATAAGAGGCCCAACTTCAAGTTTTCCCACTTTACGAGTTTCAATTTTCTTATCCGAAGGAAGAAGGAATCTATTTAAAAAGTTAATTCCTCCTCCTTTTTCTTTATTAAAATAATCCATAATATTGTTAGGAGCAGGATCTCTAACCTTTGGAACATACCATGCGTTATTAGATCTTATATCTATGATTTTATTAAGGGAATCCAACATCACCGTTGCACAAGATTGTCCAATTACACAGTATTTTTCTGCACTGGCTGCTTTAGCAGCAGCTTCTTTTATTTTTGCATCCTCTTCTTTAGTTGTTTTAACAGTAACAAATTTATCGTAATGGTGAGTTTCATCTGGGTTTTTTGTATTTGCTTCCAACATTGCTTGCTTAGGGTTTAATCCTTTGCCTAAAAATGTTCCAACATCAGCATATTTAGCATCTCCATAAGGACTACTTCCCTCGCCTGTTCCATTCATTGAATAATAATACCAACCATCTCTTTCATTTCCTACAATCACAGCTCCGTGACCAGCAACAGGAACAGCTTTTGAATCAGCAAGAAATATTGCATCTCTTCCATCAGGATCAATACCATTAATAGGATTATTAACAACATAATTATATGGACTGTGGCGACTAAATTTTTCGGCAAGCTCATCCACAACACCCCATCGTCCAATATCGGGCATATAGAAACGTGCCCCATAATCATACATTCCTGTCTCTTGCAGTTCCTTGCCATTGTACTTATACTGATAACTCGAATTTCCAGTTAGTATATTATATCCTTGATGCTTCAATCCAAAAGGATAATAATTGTTTTCTTTAAGAGCTTCTACTCCTGATCCATTGTTAAAATAGCTTAAACGCACATTTCCCAAATGGTCTGTATAATTGTAAATATACTTATTTT
>NZ_CACVBR010000099.1 GCF_902728265.1 Chryseobacterium potabilaquae | reverse complement strand
TTCATCTTTCCATATCCTAGATCCAAAGCGGGAATATCAAAATATTCCTATAGGTAGGCCAGTACCCAATAGTATTTCAGTAATCGTAGACGCACACGGTAATCTTATCCCTAAAGGAATGGTAGGAGAACTATGTCTGATAGGTGACCAAATATCCCGAGGGTATTGGCAACGTTCTGAGCTTACAGCAGAAAAATTTATTAGCAGTCCATTTGTGAAAGGAGAGAAAATGTACCGTACAGGAGACCTTGCCCGTTGGAACGAAAAAGGGGAACTGGAATGCTTGGGTCGTATTGATAGCCAGGTAAAACTAAGAGGTTTTCGTATTGAATTAGGTGAGATAGAAAGTGTTATGATAGGCTATGAAGGTGTTCAAAGCGCAGTAGTTGAGATTAAAGAAATTGGAGGCATACAGCATTTATGTGGTTATTATACGGCGAATCAAACCATCAAAGAAGAGGTGCTTCGAGGATATTTATCAGCCTCTCTTACCGATTATATGGTTCCCACTATCTTTATACAATTGGAGGTTTTACCTCTGACTCCTAATGGTAAAATTAATCGAAAAATGCTGCCTGATCCGGAAATGAAAAGACAAGAAATTGTTTTTCCAGAGACCTCCTTAGAAAAGTCTTTATTGAGTATTGTATCTAATCTTTTGAACACGAAAGAATTTGGAGTTACTACCAATTTGATTTCCATGGGATTAACATCTATGGGGGCGATAAAACTATCCTTAGCTGTAAAAAAAGAATTAGGTTTAATTTTAACAGTCAAGGATATCTTATCAAATCTTACCATCAGAAAATGGGTTGATACCATTAAAATAGATGAGCAAGAGTGTAAACTATATGAGAAAAAAGAATATTATCCATTAACGGAAAACCAAGTAGGAGTATATATCCAATGGTTGCAAAACAGAGATAGTTTACAATACAATATAGCATTAGCATTGAAGTTGACTGATGTGAATGGCGAAAAGCTGCAATCTGCTGTTTCAAAAGCACTTAAATCACACTCTTATCTAAAGGTACACTTTGAAATTAAGAATGGTAATGTTGTACAGGTTCGCCGTGATGATGCTCCTTTACATATTACGTTTGAATCATTGGATATGGAACCTGATGCTGGATTTTTCCAAAATTTTGTTCGTCCGTTCAACCTATTGGAAGAGGATTTATATCGGATTGCCATTTATACCACAGCACAACACACTTATCTATTTATTGATATTCATCATATCATCTATGATGGAGGATCTGTAGATATTTTGTTAAAGGATATTGTTCATGCATATAAAGGTCTTGAACTAAAAGAAGAAGTCTTTACTGCCTATGAATACTCATTGGAGTATAACGAATGGACAAAGTCCAATAGCTATATAGAAGCTGAAAAATATTTTGATGATTTAGTGGGAGGAACTGAATCTCTCTTATATCCTTTATCAAGTATAACAGAAGCTATAAGTAAAAGTAAAAAACTTTCTATATCAGTAGACCGATCTGAAGTGAAGAAAACCTGTAAGAATCTGAAAATCAC
>NZ_CACVBR010000098.1 GCF_902728265.1 Chryseobacterium potabilaquae | reverse complement strand
TTTTTTGTATATTTATTTAGTAATCAATTAGATATATGGCTTTTAGGCATTATAATCAAAATCAGCTGGTTTTATTTCCGCATACTTTTGACGACCTGATTCCTATGGATCATCCTGTGCGGATTGTAAATGAAGTTTTAGACAAGATCAACATCAGTACTTTATTAGATGCATACCGCAAAGAAGGTAACCCTAGCTATCATCCCCTGATGATGCTCAAAGTGATGGTTTTTGCGTATATGGAAAATATGTATTCCTCCCGTAAAATAGAAAAGGGGATGCGGGAAAATGTTTTGTTCATGTGGCTTTCCAATATGAATATTGCTGATCATAATACCATTGCCCGTTTTCGGAGCCAGAAACTGCAAACTGCATTTAAGGATGTCTTTACACAGGTGGTTTTGCTGTTGGCTGAAGAAGGTTTAATAACTTTAAAGCAAATCTATACCGACGGAACCAAGATTGAAGCGCAGGCAGGGCGTTACACCTTTGTGTGGGGGAAATCTATCAAAACCAACAAAGAAAAAATGCTAAAGCAGCTGGAAGAACTTTGGAAGTATGCCCAAAGCATCGCTTCGGATGAAGATAAAGATCCCGAACCTCCGGAGTTCAGGGAAATCAACAAAGAGAAAATCCAAAAAACGGTAGAAAGTATCAACCAGAAACTGAAAGGAAGTAAAATCGCGGATAAGAAAGGGGGAGCTAAAGCTAAAGCCAAGTTGAACTACATCAGGAATAATTTTGAAAAGAATCTTGATAAATACCAGCAGCAGGAAGAGATTCTTGCAGAGCGTGGCTCTTACAGCAAAACCGATACAGATGCTACTTTTATGCGGATGAAGGAGGATCACATGAAGAACGGACAGCTCAAGCCCGCTTACAATGCGCAAATCTCCACCGAGAACCAGTTTATTCTGAATTACACCCTTCATCAAACCCCCGCCGATATTAATACTTTAGCTTCCCATATGGAAAATTTTAAAGACAATATAGGCCAGGAAAAATTCTGCGAAATAGAATCCCTTACCGCCGATGCAGGTTACGGAAGTGAAGAAAATTATGAGCTTTTAGAGAAGCTTGAAATAGAGGCTTTTGTAAAGTACAATACGTTTGATAAAGAGCAGAACCAAAACTATCAGAGTAAAAATAAAACCTTTAGCAAAGAGCATTTGCACTACAACCAGGAGAAAGACTTTTACGTTTGTCCTATGGGGCAACGAATGGAAAAAAATCACGAAAGCTGCCAAACCACCAAGACCGGTTTTGAGCAGACCTTATCGCATTACAAGGCCAAAAACTGCCAAGGGTGTCCATTAAGAAGCATGTGCCATCAATCCAAAGAAAACCGAAGCATAGAGAGAAATCACAATCTGGAACGTCATAAAGAACTCACACGAAAGCGACTGAAAAGTGAAGAAGGGATAGAAAAACGTAAAAAAAGATGTTACGATGTAGAGCCTGTGTTTGCCAACCTCAAACACAATCACCATTTTAAGCGATTTATGCTAAAATCGTTGAAAAAAGTAGAAATTGAGTTCGGTTTACATGCTTTAGCACACAACTTAAGAAAGAAAGTGGCATAAAAATACACTTCTAATCAAAAAAATAATCCTAAAAAATAATATGTGTAGTTTATAAATAAAAACCGCCCCAGGGAAAATGAGACGGCTTC
>NZ_CACVBR010000097.1 GCF_902728265.1 Chryseobacterium potabilaquae | reverse complement strand
ACACAGAAAGATCTGTACCAGCATCCAAACGAAACACCATAGGAACGTTATAGGCATTACTACCTCCTTCATAGTTCTCAATAAACCATAAACGCTCCTGTGCAAAAGATAGCAACTGATCCTCAGGGCTCATAACTTCTATACGTTCTAGTAAAGGACCATCACAGGCATGTACATCACCAAGAGCCAAAGAAAGACCTAAAACACTTTTATAGGTGAAAACCTCAGCTACACTAGCCTTGATACCCAAAGAGTGATGAATCTTACTAATCAATTTAATAGCCATAATACTATTACCACCTAATCTAAAGAAATCATCATGGATACTAATACTTGTACTATCTAATCCTAATACATCGCCATAAATAGCTACAAGACTTTTCTCTAGATCATTCGAGGCTCCTACATATTCTCTATCTCCTACAAAATTAGGCTCAGGTAAGGCCCGACGATCTAACTTCCCATTAATCGTTAAAGGAAACTCTTCTAAATGAACATACGCCGAAGGAACCATATACTCTGGTAAAAGACCCGATAAATACAATGATAAATCTTCAGCATTGATTGCTCTATCCGATATATAATATCCTACCAGATATTTTAAGCCGGAGTTATTCTCTTTAGCTAAAACAACACTCTGACGAATACCTTCATAGCCAACAAGAGCACTCTCTATCTCTCCCAACTCTATCCTATAACCTCGAATCTTTACCTGGAAATCATTTCGACCTATATATTCCAAATCTCCCCCAGGAAGATAACGGCCTAAATCTCCAGTCTTATATATACGTCCATTATAGCCTAACTCCTTATCATATTCACTCTGGAAAGGATTAGCTACAAAACGCTCATTGGTAAGTTCCGGTAGATTTAAATAACCTCGTGATAAACCACTACCTCCAATATACAATTCTCCCACTGCACCTACAGGTACGGGACGTAAATAACGATCTAAAACATACACCGAAGTATTCGAAATAGGCCGTCCTATATTAAGAGGATTTCCATCTTCATGATAATAATGATAGGTTACACATACTGTTGACTCAGTAGGACCATAAGCATTAATAATATCTACCCCTTGATTTTTATAATGCTCCATCAATGAAGAGCTGGTAATTTCTCCTGCAACGACAAGCTTATTCAAAGGTAGGATTATTTCCTTATTAAGCAATGCAGGAGGAATAGTAGCTATTTCTATACTTTTTTCACTTATATATTGTTGTAAACCTTCTAAATCAACCTGCTTTTCTTTATTTAAAAGATGTACAGTATGCCCAAAAGCGAGTACACAATATAAATCCCACACATGCGCATCAAAAACATAATTTGCATACCAAAGAATATTTTTCTGTCGTAAAGAAGAAATAGATGAATTTAAATCAAATATTACAGACTGTTGTATTATTAAATTTACTACTCCACTATGCTCGATCATTACTCCTTTAGGCTTACCTGTTGTGCCACTCGTGTAAATTACATAAGCCAAATTATCAGATTTAACTCCCGTAACAGGATTAGTAATACTACAACCTGAAAGAGTATCTACAACAGATACATTATCCAAACTTACAACGGAAAATTCAACTTCTTCTGAAGATCCTGATAAAGATAAATATTGCCTATATTCATATAAAATATCTTTTGTACTCTCTTCTACTAGGACTAAACCTGCTCCTGTATCTCGCAATATATGATCAAATCTTTCCATGGGATAACCAGGATCCATAGGAACATACGCTCCTCCGGCCTTCAATACTCCTAAAATCCCTATAAGCATATCCTCAGATCTATTCAAAC
>NZ_CACVBR010000096.1 GCF_902728265.1 Chryseobacterium potabilaquae | reverse complement strand
TATTTTTTTCTGAGAAAGAGAAAAATATCACGATAAAAGATTTAAGACAATATCTTATTTCCCTTATAACACAACAAAAATATTTTGAAAAAGAGATTATCAAGAAACATGATTTACAATAAAACTCTGATGAAAAAATTAACTAAGTATCCAAAGAGCAAATTGGAACTCAGAAAAAAAAATATTTTAAGAAGGGCCTATTACTCAACGTTTGTTGCTTTATTCTATATTAGGAATGCCAATATCACCCTGGAAAAGGATGCTACAGAAATTCTTAGAATGTTAAAAGAGTTAAAAGGCCTTAATAACAGATCCAGATTGGTATTTAGTACATACTGCAGCCTAAGCCAACATAATATGTGGCAATCTGTTTTAGAAGACCTCGCCGATAATATAAAATATATTAGAATGCAGTTTGAATATATACTGGAGGGTATTATTAAAAAAAATAAAATCAATTCACCTATATTCTGGCAGCAAAACAAAACCTACACGGATGAACTTGAAGAGAATCATAAAAAACTTATCCAAGTGGCCAGCCATGTTTTACCGAAAGGAGAAAGATTATCATGGAAGGTAAATATTTGTAACTTTTATGATGAAATATTATCATTACTCGCTCCTCTGATCAATATATGCAAACTCGAGTCAGACTTTATAGAAAAATATACTCCAAAAATCTTTAACAAAATTACTCTTGATATTATTAAAAATATCCCAAAGAATTATACTTTAACTGAAGCCAGAAAATACGAGCAAGAATATTTGAAAATATTAAGGGATTACAGTCGTGAGTCTAGTAAAAAAGTTAACCTGTGGGACGGTTTATTGTATATCCTTTCAGGAGGCTTTTATCAACTCCCTTCAGAACAAACCATACTTAAAAGGTGGATTGATGTAAAAACAAAAGAAAACCTCCGGAATAATTCTAAATCATCATAAATAAATATTGATACTGTGAAAATAATACATCTCTTTCAGTTTAAAAATTCCATTTCCCGTAACATCCCCTTCTTCAAGGAAGAATGTAGGCTGGATAATCTCAATGATTTAATGGCCTATGATTTAATGAACACAGAAAAAGTGACCGAGTTTATTATCAGTGTCTCTGAAGACTTTATTTTTGAAGATACTCCAAAGGAAGAGATTGTTACGATGTGTAAAAAAGCTAAAGAAACTATTGAGCATTATTTTGCAACAACAGTAGATGATTACGATGTTATTTAAGATGATAACAGCGTACAAGGATTTATAAAGTACATAAACACTAAAATTTACATCATGAAATTCCAGCAAAACTTACTTGATTATATTAGTACTTCTCTCCTTACAATTGGTGAGACGGTTTCTGTAGCAGAAAGTGTAACTTCAGGATTATTGCAGCCACGATAAAGCTCAGGCATACCAGACCTTCAATATTATTAAAAAGACTTAACTCCTATGCCAGGCAAAATTCTTTATATCAGGCATTAAGAGATCTGGGAAGATTGGTGAGGACAAAGTTTTTATTGGATTATATGTACGATCATAATCTTAGACAAATGATTCAGGAACAGTTAAATAAAGGGGAAAATGTTCATCAGTTGGCTAGGCGTATATTTTACGGCAATAACGGAAAATTACAGGCATCATCCAAAGAAGAGTATCTGCAAGCTACCGCTTGTAAAGCACTAATCCATAACTTAATTGTCTGCTGGAACTACATGTATATGAGTAAAAAGCTAACACAGGCTAAACAAAATGAAAGAAAAAAAGTCTTTGAAAAAATAGAACAGATGTATCCAGTAAGATGGTTGTAAGATGGGAGCATATTAATTTCTATGGAATTTTTGATTTTTCAGAAGAATCGCTTAAAGATGCCTTAGAATTTAATTCTGAAGAATTATTCGATTTTGAAATAGAATAACAAGTTTTAAAAATATAAAAATAAAACATTAACAATCAATTATTTAAGTGTTTTTCAGTTAGATTTTATGTCTTTTGTTTAATCGAGACCAAGGATAGGAGTGCATCAAAAAGTGTGGGGCAAATTATGCAACCTCTTTATTTTCTTTTATTTCCATAGTGCTCACTTTCGTTAATCACCCTCTAATGCCTTATCACTGATGTCAAATTCATCCACAAAAC
>NZ_CACVBR010000095.1 GCF_902728265.1 Chryseobacterium potabilaquae | reverse complement strand
GGCTTTTAGTATATCAAAGTGTTCTACCAAAAATTCTGGAAGTAATAATTTAAGAAGTTCCTGATCATTTATCATAAAGCAAAGATAATAGTATTAAAAGTTCCCCCCAACTTTTGCGCCTGAGCCCAAAAAGTTTGGATAATCTGAATAAGAAAATTGCACTATGGATTTATAAATCCATCATATCAAACAACATATAAAAACCTGACTTTCAACACATAAAAAAAACCTGATTTTAACAAAATCTTTTTTTGATTGAGAAAAATGTAAATTTGTACTTTATTTACAAAATGATGAAGCTTATAAGCATTATTTTATTACTACTAAGTAATTTTATTTATGCACAAAAGATAATAGAGAATGATTCTTTAAAAAAATATAGTTTTTTAGATCTTAAAATTAAGTTCGATAATTATTACTTTAGAGATAAAACCTACGAGTCCAAATTAATCGCTAAATATTTTCTTCAGAAGGCAAAAAATGAAAGAAATGAAAGTCAAATAGCAGACGGATATATGCTCATGCAATTTGATGCAACCTTTACTGATGCTTTAAAATACATTGACAGTGTAAACATCTATTCAACAAAATTAGATAAAAAGGTATATCCGGCAAAAATTTATTTATTACGTGGCAACCTATACTTTAAATTTGATTATTTTAAACAAGCCCTTGATAGCTACATTTTGGCACTAAGATATGCTAAAGAAAATAAAAATGAGAGACAAATTGCTTTTACAGAACTCAATATTGCTTTTTTACAAAACTATATTGGAAAGTATAAAGAAGCAGCAAAAACTTTTAGATATTATTTGTATAACGGTAAAGCCTTATACAATATTGAACGAAGTCAGATACAACAGAATTTAGTAGATGCCTATATAGCTCTTAATAAGTTGGATTCTGCGAAAGTATTAATCAAAGAAGGAATTCAATCTTCCTTAAAAAATAAAGATAAGTACAATTACTATAAATATTTATGTCTACAGAGCTATTATAATCTTAAAACGGAAAATTATAAAAAAGCAGTAAGCGACTTACTCCTTTGTAAAAAATACTTTTCAACAGATCCCAGCGATTTAAATATTAACTATACTTTATTTGTTTTAGGTAAGACATACATTGGATTGCATGAAAAGGACAAAACAGTTCAAAATTTTATAGAGATAGATTCTAATATACAAAAGACCAATAATACCTTTCCCGAACTTCGGGAAGTATACACCTATCTTATAGATTATTACAAAGAAAAAAATGATAAAGAAAAGCAATTGTATTATATTGATCGATTTTTAAAAGTTGATCAAAAACTTGACGAACAATTCAGATATTTATCCGTTGAACTCCCTAAAAAATATGATACTCCTAATCTTTTACAGGAAAAAGAAGACCTCATTAACGATTTAAAAAACAGAAAAAAAAACTTATATATTTCTATTAGTATTTTATTATTAATTCTTTTATTGATTCTATATCTTTATTATAAAGCAAAAAAAACAGCAAAAGAACACCAAAAAATTGCCCAAGAGCTAATTCATAATATTGAAAACAAAAATTCTAAATCCTCTGATATTAAAAAAGAACTTATTGAATCTAAAATATCTGAGCAAACGGAAGCTGAAGGAGAAAATAAAGCAACTAAAGCTGTTCCTGAAGATGTAATACAAGCTTTAATAAAAGAACTAGAAGATTTTGAAAACAAAGAAGATTTTTTAAAGAATGGTATTACATTAGCTAGCTTGGCAAAAAACATAAAAACCAATACAGCCTATTTATCTGAAATTATTAATACTTATAAAGAAAAAAATTTTACTACCTACCTTAATGATCTACGTATTGATTACGTATTAAGACGGCTTGTAAAAGATAAAAAATTTAGATCTTACAAACTCACTGCCATTGCAGAAGAACTTGGCTATAATAATGTACAAGCTTTTTCTACTGCGTTCAAGAAAAAAACTGGAACCACACCCTCTATTTACATTAAAGAAATTGAGAAAACAACAACGCATTAAATTGAATTAGTCAATACTTAATCTAACAATTAGGTAGTGTCTCACTAACTGTGTAAGTTAAAAAGTTATTCTGGAAAATTTAGAGCTCTTACAGCTCAAGAAATTTTTCGGAACTCACTTTTTATTATTTTTAACCATTACATAGTTATGATTGACA
>NZ_CACVBR010000094.1 GCF_902728265.1 Chryseobacterium potabilaquae | reverse complement strand
TCCTATTTAACATAATGATTATCAAATCAATAATTTTTAAATATTTTTTTAATTCTAATTTGTATTGAGGAGTGCTTTGTTTAAAAGAGTTTAGACTTCTTATTATTCTTATATAGTATGCATTGTTTTATAAATCAAGGAATTATTTTTTGCACATTTGAATTTTTATTATATATTTGTCGTATATAAAGTAGTCTAATAAGGACTACTTTTTTTGTAGTAGATTTGTTGAAAATTAATCCGTTAAAATTCAACAATGACATTTGAGTTCATCTCAACATTCTCGATTTTTCTTTAAAACAACAAAGTTTTTCCTTTAGAACTCCTCTTTGGCTACCTGGGGACCAGGGGGATAAAAGCAAGCAATGTCCGGTCAATATATACCTTAAAAAGTATAAAAAACTCAATACGATACTCGATCATATTAAAGTAAAAGTTTCAGAATATGTAAAAGAAAGACTCCAGCAAAGAAAAACAACAGAAAGCAGTCATTACCCTGTCGGAAGAAGAAATTATTAGGATTAAAAATACAGAAGTACCTCAGGAGTTACAACCCGCTAAAGATTGGCTATTAATCAGCTGCTATACAGGGCAACGTTTTTCGGATTTTATGAAGTTTAATGGAGAAAAGATATCCAGGATCAGTGGAAAACCCTGTATCTCTTTTATTCAACAGAAAATGCAGAAAAAGATACTGGCCTCAATGAATCCCTTAAAGTAAGAAAAAGGGTGGGATATAGGAGTCTAGAAACAAAAATTGAGAAGTGGAAGGTTTTATCAAGCCATATTGGAAGACGGAGCTTTGCTTCCAACTTTTATGGAAAAATTCCTACATCTTTATTAATGCAGGCCACAGGACATAGTTCTGAACAAATGTTCTTACGATATATCAATCCTGTAGATAAAGAAAGAATACTGAGTCTAAGTACCTATTTTGATAAAGTATATACGGAAAGAAATATAAGAAATAGTCATTATAATTTTTTGTAAGCATATAGAAGTATAACATAAAATGGATTTATTCTACTAAAGCCTTACTAATAAATGAAGTTCAAAAAGTAAACATAGTATAATTTTTATATGGTGTTTTTTTATTTGAATGAGTAGTTAATACTTATATTTGGGAATAACAAAACTATGCTTTTAGATGAGTGGCAAAATTATACAAAATAATGACTATAAAGATTGGTCGAAATTTATTTTCAATAAGATAAAGGTTGCTCAAACGCAAGCTGCTTTAAAGGTTAATTCAGAAATGCTCACCTTATATTGGGAGATCGGAAATTCAATCATCGAAAAACAACAGGAAAACGGTTGGGGCAGCAAAGTTATAGATCTTTTAGCTGCAGATTTAATACATAATTTTCCTGATAGCAAAGGGTTTTCAGTACGTAACCTTAAATATATGAAAAGCTTTGCCGAAGCATATCCTCAGTTTCCAATAGTGCAAGTGCCGCTTGCACAATCTGAAACACAATTTGTGCAAGTGGCACTTGCACAAATTACCTGGTATCATCACATTAGTCTTCTTACAAAAATAAAGGATATTACAGAACGAGCATTTTACATTGCAGAAACAGCCAAGAACGATTGGAGTAGGGACGTAATGCTTTTACAAATTCAAAGCAATTTATATAGAAGAAGCGGAAAGGCTTTGAATAATTTTGAACAGACATTACCCGAATATCAATCAGATTTAGCAAAGAGTATTTTTAAAGATCCATATCATTTTGATTTTTTAATGCTCACAACCAAGGTAAAAGAGCTAGAAATAGAAATGCTTCTAACAAATAAAATAACCGATTTTCTTTTAGAGCTAGGCAAAGGATTTGCTTTTGTAGGACGACAATATGTCATTGAAGTTGATAACACCGATTACAAAATTGATTTACTTTTTTATCACACCGTTTTGCATGCCTATGTAGTAATAGAACTCAAAGCAGGGGAATTCATGCCGGAATATGTTTCCAAACTAAATTTCTATATTAGTGCAGTTGATGATAAAATCAAAACACCATTCGATGCGCCAACAGTTGGCTTATTACTTTGTGCCTCAAAAAGTAATGTGAAAGTAGAATATGCAATGCGGGGACTGGATAAACCTTTAGGAGTTGCTACCTACCAATTGGAGCAGCTGGTAAAAGAAAATATCGATAAATTAAACGAAGATTACAGTGCAGGCCAGTAAATATATCGATCCTAAACCATCAAAGACAAATTTTTGAAGAATATAAGAATCTTAAGGAATTAAATAGACATAATTAATTTCTTAAAACTAAATGCTGAATGTTTGGAGTGTTTATTCATACGGAGAACTAAAATCAATCCGAAAGTCTTAAAAACGATTAATAAGTTCTTATATTATTGTTTTGTGGATGAATTTGACATCAGTGATAAGGCATTAGAGGGTGATTAACGAAAGTGAGCACTATGGAAATAAAAGAAAATAAAGAGGTTGCATAATTTGCCCCACACTTTTTGATGCACTCCTAT
>NZ_CACVBR010000093.1 GCF_902728265.1 Chryseobacterium potabilaquae | reverse complement strand
TGATAGAACATAAGAGTGTGGTTCGTTTATTCAGTGCTACAAATCATTGGTATGGATTTACGGATAAAGATGTATGGAGTTTATTCCATTCGTATGTTTTTGACTTTAGTGTATGGGAGATGTGGGGAGCCTTACTTCATGGAGGAAAGCTATTGATTCCTAGCTTAGAACAAACCAAAGATTTACATCTCTTCTTTGATGTATGTTATAGGGAAGGAGTAACGGTATTAAATCAAACTCCCACAGCATTCTATCAATTTACAGAAGTGGCTTTATCTAAGGATGTAGAACTCTCTAGCCTTCGTTATGTCATATTCGGAGGAGAGGCGTTGAATTTTGCTTCTTTGGAACCTTGGTATGGTCGTTATTCTGAAGCTCCTCTTTTAATCAATATGTATGGAATCACCGAAACGACAGTTCACGTGAGCTATAGACCTTTAGATTCAGAAGAATTAGGAAGTGCGTCTATCATAGGAACTCATATTCCGGATCAACGGATTTATGTGTTGGATGAGTATTTACGTCCAGTACCCTTGGGAGCTGTAGGAGAATTATATATAGGAGGTTCGGGATTATCAAGAGGTTATTTAAACCTTGCTGAGCTTACCTCAGAGCGTTTTCTCTTGAATCCTTTCCAGAGTGAAGAAGAGAAAGCAATAGGCTATAATGATCGTATGTATAAGACAGGAGATTTAGGCCGTTATCTTGCTAATGGAGATTTGGAATATATAGGTAGAAATGATTTTCAGGTAAAGATACGAGGGTATAGGATAGAATTGGGAGAGATAGAAAACGCCTTATTGAGTTATGCAGGTATTCGTCAGGCTGTAGTTTTAGCCAAGGAGAATAGTTCAGGCTTAAAATACTTGGTAGGTTATTATGTATCGGATAATGCAGTTAATCATGAAGACTTATCTGTGTATTTATCAGGATTACTTCCGGAGTATATGGTTCCTTCGGTGTATGTTCATTTGGAAGAGTTTCCTCTTACGATTAATGGAAAGTTGGATCGCAAGGCTTTACCTGAACCTAACTTCACAGGAGATAAGGAGTATATCGCTCCAACGACTGTTCTTGAAAAACAATTAGCAGAGATCTATGGTGAGGCTTTAGGTTTACCAGTAGAAAGTATAGGTATCCATGATGATTTCTTTCGCTTGGGAGGAAACAGTATTATGGCTATTAAACTGATTAGCAAGATTCATCAAGGATTAGGCTTACAGGTAAGTGTAGCAATGGTGTTTAGTCATAAAACGATCTTTGGATTAGCAGGTGCACTTGAAGGTTTATCAATTGATATTGTAGAGATTATCCGTCCTATAGTGGTTCATCATCCTGAGGACCAACTTTTATCTTTTGCTCAGGAGCGTTTATGGTTTATTGATCAGTATGAAGGAGGAAGCTCCGCGTATAATATTCCTATGGTTTTTGGCTTGTCATCACAAGTTGATCTTAGCATTTTAGAAGAATCCTTTAAAGTTCTTATATCAAGACATGAGATTCTACGTACATTGATTGTAACCAGTTCAGAGGGAGTAGGGTATCAATATGTGAGTAATGAGGAGTTCAGTATTAAAGAGACTTATGTAGAGAGTTCTAAGCAGTTAGAAGATCTTATATCTCAAGAAATTACCAGGGTTTTTGATTTATCTAAAGAACTTCCTATTTCAGTTTGTGTATTCCATGAGAAAGAAAAGACTAACACTAATAAAACAAAGAAAAAGCAGGATACCCCAAATAAGAGTGAGATTACGTCTTATATCAGTATAGTTATTCACCATATAGCTTTTGATGGTTGGTCTAGTGATATCTTTTTAGAAGAGCTAGGTATTATTTATAGGGATTTGTTATTGGGTGATCCGGTTTCTTTACCCTCTTTACGAATTCAATATAAAGATTTTGCTTTATGGCAAAGGGGCTATCTTCAAGGTGAAGTATTGGATAGACAGTTGGATTATTGGAAGACTAAACTATTGGGAGTTGAGGCTTTACATCTTCCTTTGGATTATGTGCGTCCTACACGGCTTTCTTATGAAGGACATACAGTATGTTTTAATATCTCGGATACTTTAAGCGAAGACCTTCGATTCTTATCTCGAGACTTAGGAGTTAGTTTATACAGTGTAATGCTGGGAGGATATTATTTGCTATTATCCTCTTATTCGGGACAAAAGGATATTGTATTAGGTACTGTGGTGGCTAATCGCCATCATGCAGGTTTAGAGGATTTGATCGGCTTTTTTGTCAATACCTTAGTCCTTCGGGAGGAGATTGATTATGGAGTATCAGTAAGAGACTTTATTTTGCAAGTTTCGGATTCAGTATCTGAGGCTCAGATGCATCAGGATGTACCTTTTGAGAAATTGGTAGAAGAGTTGGGAGTAGTTCAGGATATATCTCGTCATCCTCTATTCCAAGTGATGTTTGGCTTACAGAGTTTTGGAAATGCTACTAATCAAAAATATGTTGGAGACTCTTTGTTTCAACAAATTGAAGAAAGGCTGGCCTATGATGTAGTGAAGTTTGATTTGAGTGTTATGATAGATGATGATGGAGAAAGTTTATCGGGAAGTTTTAATTATGCTCGAGGATTATTCAAGGAAAGTACGATTGATCAGATGGTTAAGACGTATGTATATCTTTTAGAGCAGATGGTATGCCATCAAAAAGAAGTTGGCTCAAAGTTACGGCTTGAAGACTTATCTTGGGTAAGAGAAGAAGAGTATAGTGGAGATGGGATCTTCTCCAGTCTTTTGG
>NZ_CACVBR010000092.1 GCF_902728265.1 Chryseobacterium potabilaquae | reverse complement strand
TTGAAGGTTTATCAATTGATATTGTAGAGATTATCCGTCCTATAGTGGTTCATCATCCTGAGGACCAACTTTTATCTTTTGCTCAGGAGCGTTTATGGTTTATTGATCAGTATGAAGGAGGAAGCTCTGCGTATAATATTCCTATGGTTTTTGGCTTGTCATCACAAGTTGATCTTAGCATTTTAAAAGAATCTTTTAGAGTTCTTCTATCAAGACATGAGATTCTACGTACTTTGATTGTAACCAGTTCAGAGGGAGTAGGGTATCAATATGTGAGTGATCAAGAGTTCAGTATTAAAGAGATTTATGTGGAGAGTTCTAAGCAGTTAGAAAATCTTGTTTCTCAAGAAGTTAATAGAGTTTTTGATTTGTCCCAAGAACTTCCTATTTCAGTTTGTGTATTCCATGAGAAAGAAAAGACTAAAACTAATAAAACAAAGAAAAAGCAGGATAACCAAAATAAGAGTGAGATTACGTCTTATATCAGTATAGTAATTCACCATATAGCTTTTGACGGTTGGTCTATCGATATCTTTTTAGAGGAATTCAGAATTATCTATCAAGATTTATTATCAGGAAACTCGGTTTCTTTACCCTCGCTCCCTATTCAGTATAAGGATTTTGCTTTATGGCAAAGGGGCTATCTTCAAGGTGAAGTATTGGATAGACAGTTGGATTATTGGAAGACTAAACTTTCGGGAGTTGAGGCTTTACATCTTCCTTTGGATTATGTGCGTCCTACACGGCTTTCTTATGAAGGGCATACGGTACATTTTAGTATTTCTGATAGTTTAGGAGAAGAACTACGTTTCTTATCTCGAGACTTAGGAGTTAGTTTATACAGTGTAATGTTGGGAGGGTATTATCTGCTATTATCCTCTTATTCGGGACAAAAAGATATTGTATTAGGCACTGTGGTGGCGAATCGTCATCATGCAGGCTTAGAGGATCTGATTGGCTTCTTTGTAAATACCTTAGTCCTTCGAGAAGAGATTGATTATGGAATATCAGTAAGAGATTTTATTTTGCAAGTTTCAGATTCGGTATCTCAGGCTCAGATGCATCAGGATGTACCCTTTGAGAAATTGGTAGAAGAGTTGGGAGTAGTTCAGGATGTATCTCGTCATCCTCTATTCCAGGTAATGTTTGGCTTACAGAGTTTTGGAAATGCTACTAATCAAAAATATGTTGGAGACTCTTTGTTTCAACAAATTGAAGAAAGGCTGAGTTATGATGTAGCGAAGTTTGATTTGAGTGTTATGATAGATGATGATGGAGAAAGTTTATCGGGAAGTTTTAATTATGCTCGAGGATTATTCAAGGAAAGTACGATTGATCATATGATTAGTACCTATGTATATCTTTTAGAGCAGATGGTATGCCATCAAAAAGAAGTTGGCTCAAAGTTACGGCTTGAAGACTTATCTTGGGTAAGAGAAGAAGAGTATAGTGGAGATGGGATCTTCTCCAGTCTTTTGGATGCTTATTCAGAATACGATACAACTGCTACCATTCATGAATTATTTGAGAGACAGGTAGAAAAGACACCTGATCATATAGCTTTGGTGTATGAAGATGTAAAGTTAACCTATAGAGAGCTTAATGATAGATCAAACAGGTTGGCTCATTATTTATTACACAATTGTAAGATCGAACCGAATGAGCTTATTCCATTGTGTTTAGGCAGATCAGAACAGATTCTTATAGGTATGTTGGGAGTCTTGAAGTCAGGCGGAGCGTATGTTCCTATGGATCCAAGTTATCCTATGGATCGAATAGAACATATTCTGGGAGATACTGGTGCAAGAGTTGTACTCGTTGAAGAAAATACAAAAGCCAGATTATATGACTATAAGGAACTAATAGATACAGAAACAGAATCTTCAAACCTGAGGATTATAAGTCTGAATGGTTCAGAGATGAGAGCTGAACTGAGTACCTGTTCCACAGTAAATCCAAGAACTCCAGTAAGTTCAAGTGATTTATCTTATGTTATTTACACTAGTGGCACAACAGGTAAGCCAAAGGGAGTGATGATCGAGCATACTAGTATGGTCAACTTTGTATGTTGTATGATAGACTCTCACAGGCTTACAGAGTATACCCATGTAGGTTGCTATTCTAATTATGTCTTTGATGTTTTTGTGAGTGAATCTTTCCCTGTTCTTTGTCATGGCAATACGTTGTGGTTGTATAGTAATGAACTTAGAAAATCGGTAAAAGATCTTAATGATTATATCAAAGAACATAATATTGAAGTATCGTTTATTCCCCCTGTTATCTTAAGAGACCTTATTCCAGATACGAGTCTTCAACTGATATTGGTAGGAGGAGAAGCTTTCCCGGATATTAGAGACTTAGCTCATGATCATATTATTTTAATTAATGAATATGGCCCTACAGAAACCACGGTATGGTCTACTTATCATCATTATGATAATGATAATAATGCACTTAATATAGGTAAACCTATAGCCAATACTACAACCTATGTATTGGATGAATATTTACGTCCAGTACCATTGGGAGCGGTAGGAGAGTTGTATATCGGAGGTTCAGGATTATCAAGAGGTTATTTAAATCTTCCAGAGCTTACAGCTGAGCGTTTTCTATTGAATCCTTTTCAGAGCGAAGAAGAAAGAGAAAAAGGTTATAATGGACGTATATATAAGACAGGAGATTTAGTACGTTATCTTGCTGGAGGAGATTTGGAATATATAGGTCGTAACGACTTCCAGGTTAAGATCAGAGGCTATAGAATAGAGTTAGGAGAGATAGAAAGCGCTTTGTTGAGCTATGAAGGAATTAGACAGAGTATTGTATTAGCTAAAGAACATAGTTCAGGATTAAAATACTTGGTAGGTTATTATGTATCTGATACTTTATTTAATCCTGAAGACTTATCTGTATATTTATCAGGATTACTTCCGGAGTATATGGTTCCTTCTGCTTATGTTCATTTGGAATTATTCCCCATGACACTCAATGGTAAATTGGACCGAAGAGCCTTA
>NZ_CACVBR010000091.1 GCF_902728265.1 Chryseobacterium potabilaquae | reverse complement strand
TGATAACCTCTTCACGGTTTTTTCTTAATCTGTTTCCGACTCTTTCCAGCATTTCCTTTTCTTTGCCTTCTTCAAGTTTCAGATCGTTATCCGTTAATGTTGAAAATTTTTCTTTCAGTTGCTTTGACTGTTCATTCCAGTCTCCCGGAATTTTGAAAGAGTTGTCGCCTTTGTTTTGGTTTGTGTTCATAAATTAGATTTTAGTGTAACGTCATTGCTACAGTACAAAGTTGGGAGTTTAATAATCTATTGTATTACAGATTGTTTCTTTTATGTTACAGATATCACACTTTAAAAAAATTGCAGCTTGTTTTGAGCATCTGAAATACTGTTGATCATAAAATCAGTATTTGAAGTAATGGAAGTTATTAAGCCTTAGAAAATGATTATAAACTTAAAATATTGATATATAATTCTAAATAAGTCATTGATTATTACTATCTTGCAGAATAAATACGTTGAACTGATAATCCGGACTCTTGATTCCGGTATATTCTCTTCTTTTCATTATTCAATATTTTCGGGTATATTTTCATCTCTAGTCTGCTTCAAACCATTAATAAGACTGTTTTGAAAAGAAAATATAACCTGTTTATTTTTTCCAGAGGGCAATTCAATTGTAAAAATTATTAATGCTTTTATGAATATAAAAAAATATTTAGGGATATGGACGTTTTTGATTCCTATTCTGGCGTGGCTCTCTTATGTTGGAAATTCTGTTTTTTCTTCAGGGTATTACTCTGTGATTCTTACTTTATTTTTGATGGGAAGTGTTTTAGCTGCGGTGTATCATTCCTGAGGTATTGCCCATCGTTTGGGGGAACCATTTGGAGCTTTACCTCTGGTATTTGCCATTACGGTCATCGAAGTTGGGCTTATTATTTCTGTTATGATGGGAGCGAAAGGTTTAGAAACCATCATTCTTGCCAGAGATACGGTTTTTGCAGCAGTGATGATAATCCTTACGGGAATCATTGGAAGCTGTATTGTGATAGGATCCTTAAGATATAGAGAACAGAGCTTTACATTGCAAGGGGGTAAGTACAGCACTCATTACGCTTACCTCTGTTATTATTTTTGTGCTTATTCTTCCCAATTATACGGTAAGTCATCTCGGAGGTGAATATACGTCCTTCCAACTGCTTTTTATCGCCTTGATTTCTTTAGGACTTTATCTTGGATTTACCATGATCCAAACTTTTAGACATCGAAGCTTTTTCATTTCTCCACAAAATAAACTATCCAAGAATCTGCCTGGACAAAATAATCATGAAATGATTTCCAAAAAACAATTGTATATCAGTTGTATATTGTTAATATTATCCTTAGGAATAGTGGTTTTACTGGCAAAACTTCTTTCAAAGGACGTTGAACATATAGTTGTTTCGGTTGGTGTTCCAAGGTCTCTTGTAGGTATCATTATTGCTGGTATTGTTCTCCTTCCGGAAGGATTGGCTGCATTCAGAGCTGCAAAAAGTGATCAGATCCAAACCTCATTAAATCTGGCTTTTGCTTCAGCTTTGGCAAGTATCGGGCTAAGCATTCCCGCAGTTGCCATTATATCTGTAATAACCGGTATAAGAATGACATTGGGAATAGATATCAAATCAACAATACTTTTAGGGCTGTCGCTTTTTATTATTACCGTTTCACTGGCAACAGGCAGAACCAATATCATGCAGGGAATTGTATTGATTGCTATTTTTTTTATTTACTTTTTTATTACGATAGTTCCATAAACTACTGTTGATTAATCTATAAATACAGCGATAATTAAGCGTTGTTATTTTGGAAAACAGAGTCTTGCCATGAGATAGCTTACTGTTGATTCCGCTCCCTGATTGAGATTAACATTTTTCTCTTCAAGTCCATCATAACATCCTCCTGTTGCAGGGTTATAAATAATTTGATGTAAATGATTTTTTCCTAAAAACCAACTATAAGCATTTATCATCATCTGCAAATATTTTTCATCCTTAAAAATCTTGTAGAATGTAGATAAGGCCAGTATGGTATAAGCAACATCAATAGGCTGCTCACCACCAATTGATTCCGGACTATTAATCGTTTCTTTTTGCAGCCATCCTTTGTTGGATATTACTTTGATGCCTCCCTTAATAAATATTTTAGAGAGCAAAAACTTGAATGATTCATTAGCAATCTGTTTATACATTTCGTCTTTGGTTGTGATCCATGCACACAATAAAGCTTCAGGGAGTACACTGTTTCCATAGGTCAGGTAGCTTTCAAACCAATGCCAGTCTTTATGTTTTTCATGCTGATACATTTTTACCAACCGATTGGCCAGCTTTTTCAATAATGAAATATTATTTTCAGAATTTTGATAATGTAATCCCTTTATAACAAAAGCCATTGCTCGGGTAGAATGAATTTTATCAATTGGTGGAAGACTTTTTTCAATGATGGACTCAGCTTCATCAGAAAACTGTTGTGGTAAGATTGTTTTTATTGAAAGAAGATATCCCAGTGCCCAGATAGCTCTTCCATTGGAATCTTCAAGATTGGTCTCATAGTTCTGTTGTGTAAATTCCTTGTGTTGATTTATATAATTGAGGAAGCTTCCATCCGGCTGCTGGCAAAACTTAATAAGCTTCAGGTAAGTGGAGATTAAATCAAGGTCAGATTCATCTTTGCTTAGCTCATAATGTCTGCAGGCTACAATCATAGCACGGGCATTATCGTCCAAAGTATACCCGGAATTGATATCAGGTTTATTGATTTTAGAAAACTGGATTATCCCAAAATCCGTTGTCATATTTTTGATATGGCTGAGATTAATGATAGGGAATGTATAATGTAATGTCATGTTGTTTTTGCTGTATTTTTGAAATAATAGGGCATGTGAAATAGAAGAATTCTCCCAGGCTGTGGGAGCCATTTTTTCCAAACTATTTGATCGTAATTTTTCCTGTGCGGTTTCATTTTTCAGTAATGTATTCACGGCAGCAGCAAGCTGTTTTGGAGCTTCAAAATCAATAATAATTCCCAGGTCTTCATTTAATACTTCCAGAGTATGTGGAATAGGGGTGGAAACAATAGGGCAGCCACAGCTGATGGCATAGGAAAAAGTACCACTTACTGCCTGGTTTCTGTCTTTAGAAGTGAAAAGATAGATATTGGTAAGCTGAAGATAATCTAGCAGCTCATCTAAAGGCAGATACTGGTTGATAAAGTAAGTATGTTTTTCCAGATGAAGTCTCTTAACAGTATGCTGTAAAA
>NZ_CACVBR010000090.1 GCF_902728265.1 Chryseobacterium potabilaquae | reverse complement strand
GGTTGCAACTACCGATTCGGGCCTAAAGTAAAATAGAAGCACATAAAACATTGTTAATCAGTATTTTAATATTTATATTTCCATTCGAATATTTTTTTTAGATTAAATCTTAATTTTTCATTTGTAATTATTTTAAAATCGTACTCTCCAAGCAGGTTTATATGCTGCCATGCAACAGCAGTCCCATTACGAATGATAGCAATCATATCTTCCCTCTGCTCTTCTGATTCTACTTTTGTTAGTAAATCTGATAAATACAAATAGTTCCATAAGATAATGGCATTTTGAATAAATCTTCTACATAAAATTCCTTTTTCTTGTTCAGACTTAGTGGCTACAGTAAATTCCTGATTATTGCCGAAAAACACAGATTTGGCAAATCTATTCATCATTTCGATATGGCTCAACTGTTTTTCTACAGATTGTCTTAACTCCAGATCATCATAATAACGGAGAATAAAACTAGAACGAATTATTCGGCCAAATTCTTTAAAAGCTTTCTGTAGAGGGTTTTGCTTGGCATACGAATTCATTCTTTTAAGCACCTGGAAAGCCGTTGTTTTTCCCAGTTTCAGTGACACTACTAATCTCAACATTTCCTCCCAGTTATCTTCAATAAGCTTTTCATTTATGTAATGATCCGGTAAGAGATCATAGCCGAGATCTTGATAGTATTTTCTAGGAAGGAAACTATATAGGTCTAGTGTTCCCAAGTCTTTGATACGGGGAGCAAAGAAAATCTCTAAAAAATGCATTATCCCAAATATTACTTCAGTTCCACCATGGGTATCAGTAGAATGTATTGTACTTTTAATAACAGGATTTCCCAAATGCATGTCAGGTACATTTCCTGCTTCTCTATCAGCGGCGGTAATAACAGCAGAGTAGTAAGTTGCAAAACGCTCATCAATAGCCGTATTAATGCTTGAAGCTTTGCTAAATCCTGGGTATTTGGTCGAATAAGTTGCATTAAGCGAATCTTTTTTTATCAGAATTTTCTGCCCATCACTGGCTGTATGCAACTGTTCAGGATCCTTACGATGGACTTGTGGTAAATCCAAACTATTTTTAACTGAGATAATTGTATCATTTGCATCTTGTAGTGCCTGTTCCGTTAGATACCAATCGGCGGTATGTTTAAGATTGGTAAGTTGTACTCCCTTTGATATTCTTCCCATACGTTCTATTCCAATATTGCAGCCCAAAGCGAGGATAGCTGCAAAAAAGGTTTCCGGATTAGGACGTTTTTTTTCATCAGTTTTACTTTGGTGTCCAAAAAAGTGTAGAAAAGGGGCAGCTTTTTCCACTTCTGATAGTAATGAAAGGATTGAAATATAACGGACAGGCCGGAAGTAAGCTGACACTTTTTCTGTGTCCGGTTTTTCTACTGGAGGTGTTGTAATAAGTGGTTTTCTTTTTCGATTAAATGTAAAATACTCATTCTTACCTGCTTTCATATTTTCATTAGTGTCATGATACAACTCTTCCAGATGTATCTTTAATCCTTCAATAACAGTCTTAAATTCAGTAAAATGAACTAAGCCGGCATCTTTTAACAGATTATCTCTGTTTAATATCCATTCATTTTTATCAATGAGGTATTCTTCTAAAAAACGGTATCTGTAGGAATGTTGAAAATTTATTATTCCTGACTTTATACCATTCTCTACCGCAGTAAATAAAAACATTTTATATAGCCTAGGGCGAAATTTTTCTTTCCCATTTTCCCCTAATGTATAAAGTAAATCTTGTTGCTGGCTATCCAGCCACGTAATATCCTTTGCCGGAGCATTTATTCTTCCGTTTTTTAGAGTATATTGTTCCACAGCTGATAATAATCCTTGATCTGAATGCTGAGAGAACACCATATTTCGGAGAATTGCTCCCACCCTGTTAGAAAGCCATGTACTTCGTTTTTCCCAAAGAAGATAATACTGACTCTGAGGATCATTATTCATCTCTTTTTCTAATACAGCTATTTTTTGCAACTGTTCAGTCTCTAAAGCAATTTCTGTTTCCAATAATTCCTGTATTGCGATGACCTTTTGGCTATCATCTATAGAGCTATGGATAATAATCTTAACCTTCTGCAACTGCTTGTGATAACTTATTCGAGTTTCTATTAAAAGTTGTGTTGCTGCCGTACGTTGTTTGTGGTTTTGAAAATAGCTTTCTTTCTGCAGACGTTTTGTAAAATTATGCGCCAATTTTACATTTTGTAAGAGAATATCAATGAAAAAATCATGACGTTTACGAACTTGATGAATAAGAAAACAAATTAAGAATAGATATCTATCAGAGTGGTGTTGTATTTTATCTACTTTAGCAATTGAAGCCCAATAAGCATGATAATCAATAATGGCATCTGATAAACGTAGAGCTTTTACAGGAACCTTTAATAATTCTAATTTAGATTTTAAAATTTTAAATTGTTCTAAACTTTTCTCAATATCTTTAGGACGCATGGATTGATTTATTGTCCTGTATTGGATCAGATCAGCATTCAGATGAGCGTGGGCTTTTTCCAAAAAACCATCCAATATTTTTCGATGTTCTTCATTGAGTTGCTGCTCCAATGATGTGCTAATATCTTTTCCTACTTCAAGCAAGGTTTGATTGATAATTTTTAAGTATTTATCATACGCCGGAGCTTCCATTTGGGTACGATAAAGAAAAGACTGTATTTCAAAGAGAACCTTGCGGGGCATTAACTGCCTTTCTACCAATCTTTTGATCTGATATCGAAAAATAACTTCCTCAAAAGGTTTCCATCTACATAAATCTAGAATCTGTTCCCTGTGGTAATAAGCAATTTGTTTAGTGTAGTAGATCTGAAACTCAGCAAAAGTAAGGGATAAGCTCATATTCTCAATAAGATAATGAATATCCTGTTTATGAAAATTCCTTATTTCAAAGAAGCGTCCTACCCATTTGAAATATCCCAACTGGAGAATAAATCCCAGCTTTGAATAAGGAGTGCGAAATTTACGCAGTTTCATTTCTATAAATTCATTGATTAGAAAGAATTGCAGACGGTGCTCATGATTAAAAACCGGAGGTGAATCAAATATCTTGATTTCGGAAGATTGCAATAATTTTATTCTGCTCATATATTTTTAAAATACTATTAATAAATTCTCTCATAGAACGTTCGTTCTGTGATAATATAAAAGATTATCAAAATATGCCTCTTTTTCATTTAATTATAGTATCAAATTGTTATCTCACAAAATAAAATCTTATTTTTGAAAAATCATTGGATTCGTGATACAATTAATTCTACAAATTATGAAAATAGGATATGCAAGGGTTTCTACCCAAGAACAGGTATTGGATCTACAGCTTGATGAATTAAAACTTGCTAACTGCCAGCAAATATTCCAGGAGAAAATATCCTCAGGAAAAGAGCGACCCCAACTTATAAAAATGTTGGATATGCTCAGGGAAGGGGACACAGTAATCGTCTACAAATTAGATAGATTGGGACGCTCATTAAAGGAGCTTATCAACTTACTTTCTCATTTTGAAGAAAGAAAAATTGCATTTGTGTCATTAAAGGATGCGATTGATACTTCCACTCCACAAGGTCGTTTTTTTCTCAATATTTTTGCTTCATTAGCTGAATTCGAACGGGATATTATAAGGGAACGTACTAAAGCTGGCCTTTCAGCTGCCCGTGCCAGAGGCAGAATGGGAGGGAAAAAGAAAGGTCTTAGTCCTGAAGCTATTAAAAAAGCTGAAACGGCTGTAATGCTATACAGAGAGAGAAAAACGGCTGAAGAAATTGCAGGGATAATTGGGGTCGGCCGTGCGACAGTATACCGATATTTGGAAGCTATGGGGCAAAAAAGAAATTTATAGAATAATTCTATCGTTTAAAGCAAAGGTTAACAATATATTACATATTTCTATTTTACTTTAGGCCCGAATCGGTAGTTGTAACC
>NZ_CACVBR010000089.1 GCF_902728265.1 Chryseobacterium potabilaquae | reverse complement strand
GAGGGGCGGCAAGGATTCCTGCGTTAAACAGCCATCTTTACTATAACATATTGAAAAACAAATTATTGAGATTTATTAAGTTACAGGGATATTAAATTCAATTTCTGGACCTTCTCTCTCCATGTCTAGGGAATAAGTTCCAAACCTATTGATATTTTCTCTTCGAAAAGGAGATGTGGCTCCCAGCGTTTCAGCATCTATTTGTAGACCTTCCTGCGAAAGTTCTCTAATTACATTAGTCATTGTAATGACATTGTAAAGAATAATCATATTCGCCACTAAGTGGTTGTACTTTATAACCTTTTGTTGTTCATGCCTGATATTTTCCGCAATAAGTCCATTATTTCCAAACATTACCCATTGTAGAAAATCATTAAATTCTTCACTTTTGCAGGTTGCTGAATGGATTGTCTCTCTCATTTGGGCTTCCGTAATATATTCCAGTAAAAATATAGTGCGTATCACGCGTCCTAGCTCGCGCAAAGCCAGGTAAAGTTTGTTTTTTCTTGAATAAGTTCCCAAACGCCTGAGAATAGTAGAAGCATTTACTTTACCTGATTTTATAGACAATGCAATACGCAAAATATCGGGAAGATTACTTTCAATAAGCTCCCATTTTATAGTGTCCTTAAATAAAGGATGGATATGCTTAAAGGATTGTTCTTTGTCTGCGCGATAAAATTTCAGATTTTTTATTCCTCGAATTCTGGGCATGAGTTTAATTCCCAACAAATGAGCTAAACCAAATACAGCCTCGCTTTGGGATTGAGTATCCCCGTGAACTGTATCGGGCTGGATATCTGCCATATTTTTTAATATTCCGTCAAGAATATATATAGCTTCATATACACCACAGGGAATGAAATGACTGAATAATGCAATATAAGTATCCGATAAATGATAATATCCTATACCGCCGGATCCCATATATCGCACATGATATTCACTTAGTAAATTCTGTTCATAAAGGTCCCATTTAGTTCCATCTACAGAAGCACTCTGCCCGGTTCCCCATATTTTGGGTAGAGAAAACTTATTATACGCATTAATAACTTTGACAATTGCTTCATCAATTTTGTCTTCAGTTGAGTGATGAAGATTTAACCAAGCAATTTGTTTACGGTTGATGCCTGTTATAGAACGTGAGGTTTGTGTAGGTCCTAAATTACATCCGTAACAAAAGAGTGTAATGATAAACCGGCGTTGATGATCCATTAGCTTGGTCTGATGCCCTGATAAAGGCTTAAAACCTTTACTTAAGCCTAGCCATTTCTCCATATGGCTTAATACATCCAGAATATTAGTTTCCATCATACGATCATCCATTGCTTTATTGATCTTGTCTAATAGTATCGGGATGGGTTTACTCTTTATACGTTGGATAGAAAGCTCTCCATTTTCAATTTTAACCTGATCGTTATCCGGAAACTGATCGTCTGCACGCCGCGCAGCGTCACTTAATTTTCTTTTGAGATTGACGATTAAATCAGGAATACTTGTATTGATTCCTATCTGTTTTCCATACTGATCAATTTGTAGTTCATATTCTTCCCAACTGATGAGCTGGTCTCTAAAATCGCTATATTTATCACTACTTTCTACCACTAAATCACCTGATTTCAATTCCTGGGCAATAGTAGTAAATAAGCAAAGTTCAAAATAATTTTTTTGTATCTCAATATTAGAAGTAATACGCGCTGAGCTTCCTGTTATTAGTTTCCACCATTTATCTGATATCCATGACAGGTTTAGATTACCTGTATCTAGTATCGGTTTTCTACTGCGTCGATTAAGCCTTACTAACGATAAAGCTTCGAGAAGAGTTTCATCCTGGGTCGTGGAAAGAAGCTTAAGATGGCTAATACAGTCAAAAAGTACCGAACGCTTATCTTGAAAAAGTGGCAACATAAAGGGAAGGTAATTATTGTTGGAATAAGCCAATTGTTGATCGCAACGTTTCTCAAGTTCCTTCGGATCTTCTTTAAAAGAATAAGATATAGCATCGAAACGTGCTGTCTTTGTTCCTGAGGTTTGATATGCCTTGATTATGTCCCGTAGGGCCATAATTAAATTCTCCGTATATTCGGTTTGTGAATTTTGATACTCTTTTAATGCATTTTGAGCGTTCTGAACTATTTTTTGGATAATCCGTATAAAAATATCAGTAATATCATCCAAAGATTTTTGTGTTTGTGACTGTATAAACAACGTTACTAATGTATACTTCTTATGCTCTGTAAGCTTATTCATATCAGAAATATTTAAAGCTCTGGCTTCTATTATAGAACGCTTTAACTTAGATTCCGACAAAGAAATATTCTGGGGTAAACAATCATTAAATCCCCTTAGCCAATGTAAATGCTGGACGAAGTTACGAACATTATTTAGAGTTGGCTTTTTAGGTTCCTTTTTAATAAGATCCCATAAGCTTTGAGAAGGATTACTTTCTAGATTAGAGGTTAGGATATTGTGAATCATTTTCTTGGAAGGATCAGATAAGGACATGTAAATACTTTCATATATAAATCTGTTTGCTCCTACTCTTGCGGCCTTAGCCTCTCTTAAGAACGTACTGTATGAGGGGAGCTCATAACGAACATTGGTCATTGTTTCTAAACCTATATTGATAATGTCCGAAACTTCCTCTTTAGTTTTAGCAGCTTCCTGCATACCTAATTTAAGGAAATTAAGGGTATGACGATTAATAGGTGTTATCCCCAGGTAATCACGTATAATTTTCAGGTGCCTTTGCCTTGCACCTGAAGTATCATATGTATCCAGCTTTTCTGTTTTAAATTTGGATTCAAGGCACTCCATAATATGATTTACTATTTTTTCCGGAACATCACTTACCAATACAAAATATCCCAGACGTTGAAATGTTTTAAGTAATATCATAAAGCCCAGCCGGGCAATAGGCCTTTGGGAATAGCTATTCATTAATTCCATTTCTTCTTCACTGGGTGTATAAACTGTTACTAAATCTTCAACTGAAGGGTTAGACTTTAATCTTGGGTAAGCGGTTTGATAAATAGCAGCCATAATTTAAAATTTTTAGTCCAATTAAACCCACGTTTGATTAGACTCTAATACGATTAAGAATCTTAAAAGTTTTATAATGATAAGGTAATAAAAATGGTCAGATAAATTAGTATATTATTCTAAGTATAATTATTTTTGGAAAAAGTTGATTTAACATATACTTAAAATAGCACAATGAAAATAGGATACGCAAGGGTTTCTACCCAGGATCAAAATTTTGAGCTTCAGGAGGATGCTCTAAATAAATCTGGGTGTGAAATTATTTATAAAGAAATTGTTTCTGGAACTAAAGCTGACAGGCCTGAATTAAATAAGCTTATTGAACATATCAGAAAAGGAGATGTTGTAATAGTTTATAAACTGGATAGATTGGGAAGGTCTTTGAAACATCTTTTGGAAATGGTAGATTTTTTTAATAAAAAAGAAGTGGGACTTCAAAGTATAAGTGATAGTATTGACACCACTACACCACAAGGACGATTATTTTTCAATATTTCAGCCTCTTTTGCCGAATTTGAAAAGGATCTAATCAGGGAGAGAACCAGAGCAGGGTTAGAAGCTGCCAGAGCTAGAGGACGTAAAGGAGGCAGAAGGAGAGGAATGAGTAAGGAAGCTGAACAAAAAGCTATTTTAGTAGAAACCTATTATAGGGAGGGAAAAATGAGCGTTATGGAAATTGCTAAAGAAGTAGGGATCTCGAAAATGACTTTATATAAATATTTAAGGCATAGAAACGTACCTATCAGTGCTTATTCATATAAGAAAGAGATCAAGTAGCAGGGGGTATCTTATAAAGTTGTACTAATCTTGTTGAGGAGTAACTATTACAAAACAATATGGTATTAGAAGTTATAAAATTGATTTAATTTCCATAAACACAACTGGCTGTTATGTAATACATTATAGTAAAGATGGCTGTTTAACGCAGGAATCCTTGCCGCCCCTC
>NZ_CACVBR010000088.1 GCF_902728265.1 Chryseobacterium potabilaquae | reverse complement strand
TAAATGCAAGATTCATTCCAAAGGAGGGTTTTTTAATCATAATAATTAATTAATATAAAAAGATAAAGAAATTACTATATAGAGAGGTTAGCTGGCGAAACGGAAAATATAGTGCTTAAGGATTGGATCTATCGAAAGTGGACAATGAGTTATTATTTTTCACAAAAATGGGAATTATTATAGTTAAACCTCAAAAATTTTTTCTTATCTATGTATCTGTATTTAAATTATAAAATTAAATTATGAAAAAAGTAACCTTATTTGTTATTCTTTTGCTGGGAGTATATACAAATGCAGCTTCTCTTATGAAAAGTAATCCTATAAAAGAGAGGATTCCATTAGAAGATCATTTATCCCCAAAAAAGGCTTCTCTTGGGATGGCCATATTATCAAATGGACTTAAATGCCTAACAGAAGGTGTGTGGTGGCATGATTTTCTTTTTTTTAAGGTAAATAGAAATGCTATTCCTCAGAAATGCTTTGATAGCAATGATAAGGAAGTTCCAATTCCTCCTAATTATAAAGATTTAGTTACGAACGCCTATAATTAAACAGGATTAGATCAAGAAAGCTAAAATAATAAATAGTAATTCGGTTTTTCTAAATAGTTAAATAGAATGACGGTTTTGGTAATGAGCCAAGTCATGGTGTCTCATTATCCCTTAAAGAATAATTTTATTTAAAATTTCGCAGTTCATTTAAATGGTATGAGTTTTCTTATACCATTTTTTCTTTCCCGTTTATTGATATTTTAATTATGCATCAAGGAGCATCAAAAAGTGTGTGGCAAATAAAAATTTACTAAAAGCCCCTGGCTATCATCCCAAAAGGCTCTCATTTTTTTTAAGGCCTCCCCAATTGGAAAGTATAAAGATCCTAATATTGCGGTCTGTTGAGAAACTGCCCCACACTTTTTGATGCGCTCCTATTTCTATAAATAAACCTATTTTGAAATAAAAGATCATTAAAATAAACAATATTGTTTATTTTTTGTATATTTGATTATAATTAACAAATTATGCTACCCGATATATTAAAAATAAAAGGCATACATCCTGGCATTATATTACGAAGAGAGCTAAAACGAAATCATCGTAAAGCAAACGAATTTTCTTCAAAAATAGGAGAACATTCTCAAACGCTAAACGCTATCATGAAAGAAAAAAGAAGGATTACACCTGCTCTTTCTATAAAATTAGGTGAAGAATTAGAGGTTTCGCCAGAATATTTTTTGGTTTTACAAGCTCTTTATGATATCCAAAAAACCCAAAACTTAAATGACGACGATAAACCCAATATCAACATATTGAGGAAATCATTATTTTGGGATACCGATATTTCAAAGATAAATTGGGTTAAAATGAAAAATGCGGTGATTAGAAGAGTTTTCGAAAGAGGAAATGACGAAGAGCGAAGAGAGATTGAAAGATTTTATGGCAAAGCATATGTTCAATGTGTTTTATCTCAAGAAACAACATCTCCAATGACACTTAACACCCCCAATATATAATGCTTTATTACAACACTGTTTCCCCCTTACTAAAATCATCTTTGGAAGTTTTAATGAAATCTGAAGAGTTTCAATCTTTTATTTTAGTGGGAGGTACAGCATTGAGCTTATATTTAGGACACAGAATGTCTATTGATATTGACCTATTTAGTGATGCTGAATACGGAAGTATTGATTTTGAAAAATTAGAAGCTTTTCTGAAAAATAATTTTGAATATGTTGACTATTTTTCAAGCATGGTATCTTTTGGAAAGTCTTATTCTATTGGAACAGATAAAAATAACAGTATAAAATTAGACGTTTTCTACACCGATTCATTTATTAAAGCTCCTGTTGTAGAAGATAGTATAAGACTAGCTAGTCTAGATGATATTGTTGCCATGAAGTTGGATGTTGTACAAAGAAATGGTAGGAAAAAAGATTTTTGGGATTTGCATCATCTATTTGAACAATATTCAATAGAGGAAATGATACAGGTGCATGAAAAAAGATATCCTTTTACGCATGAAAAAAAACACCTTCTATCTAATTTTATAAACTTTGAATTAGCGGATCAGGAATTCGATCCCATTTGTTTAAAAGAAAAATATTGGGAGCTAATCAAGCTTGATTTTGAGGATAAGATCAATGAATATAAAACTAATAATAATCTTAAGTTAAGACCTTAGCATGTACAGCACTTTTCAATACAGATTGAAATTTCGGTAGTGTCTCACTTACATCATCTACTCACTCTATTTTCCATTCTAAAATTGCACTGCTGTATGTTGATGTAAACTTTAATGGACTTAATGAATTCCTGATTATTATGATACAAAGATGGCCGTTTCAGTATATACTAAGCTATATATCCGAAATATTTATATATATATCCCACTTTTTATAAGTCTTCCAGATTTCCAAGGCGTCTTTGTTTCAATTGTTTGTAAAATGAAGGGGAAAGCCCCGTAGTCTTTTTAAACTGGTTAGAGAGATGGGCTACACTGCTGTAATTGAGTTTATAAGAGATTTCGGTAAGATTGAGTTCATCATACAATAGTAATTCTTTTACTTTTTCTACTTTATTAATAATGATAAAATGCTGAAGTGTCATTCCTTTCACTTCAGAAAAGGTATTGGCCAGATAAGTATAATCATATCCTAATTTTTCACTTACATAATCTGAAAAATTTTCTTTTGGGAGTTCATCTGAATAATGAATCATTTCTATCACTACATTTTTTATTTTCTCTATCAGGATACTTTTTTTATCATCTAATACTTCAAGTCCTGTTTTAAGTAAATTTTCTTTTAGAATTTGTTTTTGTGCTGCACCGATATCATCCAACAATTCTATAGTTCCCAAATCTACAATAGCATTTTTAATACCCATCCTTTCCAATTCCTGATGGACAACCATTTTGCAGCGCAAGCTTACCATATATTTTATATACAACTTCATCTCCCTTACTATTTATACTGCCAATTATTTCATTAACAGATATTTACTCAAAGTTAATCTATTAAATCGGAAATATCTATGATTTATACAACAAATTGAAAGACAATTGCAAAGCATTCCTTTTTTAATGATTGAAATTTACAATTAACAAAAAATATTTAACAATGTCAAAAGAAAGAGACGGAAAAAAGAAATCTAATAAAACTCCACCCGCAAAATCCGCAAAAGAGAAACGGGAAGATAAGATGAATAAACGAAGAGACAGGGAAACCGAATCTCGAAATACCGGCAACTAAATGGTATCCTTGAAAAAAGATGGAATTATACTCAGAAAAACGACATTAGACTTTGAGATTGAGGGTGTTTTAAACCCTGCAGTCATTCAGGATAATGGAAAAATACATTTATTGTACAGGGCTCTTGCCAAGAATAATTTCTCCAGTATCGGATACTGTATACTATCAGATTATAAGACTATAGAAACACGGCTCAGCAATCCGGTTATCATCCCCGAGTTTGAATACGAAAAACATGGTGTTGAAGATCCAAGAATTGTAAAAATCGATCATTTGTTTTATCTTACCTATACTAGCTATGACGGGATTAATGCACTGGGAACACTTGCCGTATCTGAGGATCTTATATCATGGCAAAAGCTGGGAATCATTGTACCAAAAATTCCATACAAAAAGTTTAAGCTTTTAGCAGAATCTCAAGGTGAAATAGGAGAAAAGTACAGACGTTTCAACAAACTTCCGCCTACTCATAAAAAGGATAAAGAGCTCTTCCTGTGGGATAAAAATGTAATATTTTTCCCAAGAAGAATTAACGGTAAGCTTTATTTTCTTCATCGCATAAGACCTGATATCCAAATTGCAGGTATGGAAAACATTGAAGATATGAATCCTGATTTCTGGAAAAACTATTTCCTTCACTTTAAAGAACATATTGTATTATCTCCCTTATATGAGCATGAAGTAAGCTATATTGGAGGAGGGTGTCCCCCCATAGAAACCGAATATGGATGGCTTTTGATATACCATGGCGTACATGATACCATTGAAGGGTATGTTTACAGCGCATGTGCTGCTTTACTGGATCTTGAT
>NZ_CACVBR010000087.1 GCF_902728265.1 Chryseobacterium potabilaquae | reverse complement strand
ATGGACCATGCCTATTCGAAATTGGGGTATTGTTCTCAACCAATTTATGCTTATTTTTGAAAAAAGGCTCAGATTATAAATCCAAGCCTAACTTTTTAACTTACACACTTTACGAGATAGTGTCTTTAATTCCGGGATATTTATTCCGTAGATTTTCGCAGGCTATATCTATACCTTCATTAAACAAATTATTGTAGCATTCAAACAATTTTGCTCTGAAGCTTTCCAATAATGAGTTTAATTGTTTAGCATTCGAACTATTACCTGATATCTTTCCTGATTTCATACTCTTTGATCTGTTTTGATACTCCAAAATAATAAAAAAAGCTTTAAATATTACAATTTAAAGCCTTTTGGTTTTCTTTGATTTTCCACTTTGCAGAGAGGAAGGGCTCTCGAATCTATATTTATTGCCAACCAATAGATATTCATTTTTTTTGGTTTTAAATACTTTATGATGTTTTTGTAATATAACACAACCCAATAAATAACAATGAACCATTTTTGATTTAGTCCCTAATTTTAAAAAGAGGGACTAAAAATTATAGATCTTTCTGATCTTTTCTTGACGTTACTCGAAAATCAGAAACTTGTCATCAAATCAGTGTATACTGTACTTGCCTATTGATAAATAATTATTGCAAGTAATACAAATAGGGAGATAGAAATTACTTCTTAAAGTTAAATTTATCAAAAAAAAAATTAAATATTTTAGGTATGGAGATCATTATTTTTTTCGAAAGCTTTAGCTATGCAATCGTCAGCAGAAAATATTAAAGTAAAGAAATTATACTGTGTTTACTTTCGGAATAATAATTAGTAACACTTTAGCGAAATGTGCTATAACAATAGACTCGCTCCAAATTAAGAGAGGGTTTTCTTAGCCATAGAAGATACCGGAAATAAAAAGAGGAGACCTTGTGGGTCTCACTTTCCGTATATCTAAGAGCCTATTGCTTGTAGGTTGCTTCACAGCAGGGCCTACTTCCTCTTGGGCTTTGAGACTAAATTAGTATTTTTTTTGTCTTATATAACTTAAATATGTATAATTTCTGGGCAATATTTCTTCATTTGAGTACAAAAATTTTGCAGTAACATCAGGCTGAATAGGAATAAAATGTTCCAAAGGCTGTAATTTTTCCCAAGGCGTTTTCCCATTCAAAGAAAAGTGTGGCCTTTTCTTATTGTAAAACTCCTGCCATTCAATAGCTAAAGCATTTAAATTAAGATCTAGATCAGATAAATACACTAGCGACCAGAATTCAGATTTGTCAGTTTGTTGAGTTCTTTCTACTTTACCATTTAGATGAGGGGATCTGGGCTTTATGGGGCTGTATTTGATAAAATGTTCATGCAGTTCATATTGGAAGGAGTAATTAAAAAATTCCGTACCCCAATCGGTTTGAATATGCTGTATAGGAAAATAGAATGTATCCAAAATTTCACTTAAAAAATGTATAGTACTTTCTACTTTTTTATTAGAGTAAACTCTAATAACTTTCATTCTTGTGCAATCATCAATAGTTGTAAATTTATAGGCTTTATTTCTAATTTTAGTAACATCAAGCTGAACTCTATCCCCTGGAACTTCTTTGCTGTATCTTTTGTAATCAGATTTTTTACGCCTTTTGACTACAGGATTAACTTTGTGCTTAAAGAGTATCCGCCAAACAGTCATTGCGGAAAGTGTGATTCAGATGGGTTGAGATTCTTGCAGCTTCCCATCTTTTTTTCTCTCTTAAATCGAGGATAATAGATTCAGTTTCTTTTGTAACCTTAGTATTGGTAAGGGTTTTACGATGTCTTGATTTATCTGACAGTCCTTGTTCTCTATACCTTTTTATCCAACGGTGAAGTGTTGACCTTGCAATTCCACAACGTAAAGCCGTCTTTGTTACTGACCTTGATTCTAAATAGATTTTGAGCCAATCTTTGCGAGCCTTGACTTGCTGTTGCTGTTTATTCATGGGTAAATGTTTTAAACTTTACACCATAAATTTAAGTCATTTTTGTAGCGGATCTATTGATACTTTACATCTTATCCCAATTTAATCATGATTATGTGTAAAACTTAATAAAATCGGATATAATAAATTTTGATTAATTACATGGCAATTTAAATATGTAAATTAGCCCGGATTTGATTTTTTATAATTATGTATAAAAATGGACGATATCAATCCAAAGCTGGGTGTTGTTTTAAACCAATTTATCATTATTTTTGAAGAAAGGCTCAGATTATAAATCCAAGCCCTAACTTTTTAACTTATACACTTTGAGGGATATTATGCTAATACTAACTCTCTTGTTTTATTTTTTCATAACTCTAAGAACTTCAAAATCATAGGTCACTCCTCACTATCCGAGGATTTAGAATCCTAACAGAAATCACTCTTCCATCATAATTAACCTCTCCGCTAGAATTTGTTCCTGCTAAAACGGATCGTAAATTAACTGGAATCCATCCGGTTCCTAATAAATGTCCATTTACTCCTCTAATTTCACAACCATTTCCTGTTGCAATAGCAGTATGAAAAGGAATCCATTCTTCTCTTCCTCTCCGACTAAAGACAATAACATCTCCTGTAGCAAAATAGCTTCTTCCATTCCATTCTCTACTCTCATTAATATTATAATAATTATGTTCAACTTCTGTTCCGGAACTTAGTATTGGGTCACCAAGGAGAAATCTTACAAATGCCACCGCTTGATAACATACTCCTGCGGTATAGTTTTGAACAGATTCTCTCCCACTAAGTAATTCAAAAGCTAATTTTTTTCTCTCGGATTTACTTAATGAAAGTGCTCTACGCCCCCTATCATTTAAGAAATTAGGTAAATCATTATTTTTTCCTTTATTAGAAGACCATTCTGCAGAATGGTCAGTTTCCTTTGTAAGATGAGAGGAAGAAATTTCGTCAACTTCACCCATACTACAGGAGGTGAATAACGCACCCGTCATAATGCTTAAAAATGTAATTGTGGTTGTTGGATATTTTTTCATTAAGAATAATTTAAATTCTGTACAATATTAGATAAATACATAAGAGGAATATGGTATCAGTTTTTGAATTTTATATGGATACAAAATCTATATAAACATACACTCCAAAATAGAGTACAAATTACCTCAAATTCCAAACGATAATTGTTTTAATTTTTCATTCTTTTTGCTTTAGAAGATCGTTTTTTGAGATTTGTAAAATATATTTTTTAACGTTTCACTTGTAACCGCAGTCACGAATCAAAGAGAACTGAGTTCTCCCTACCAAAATATAACTTTCTCCGTGAACCAATAACTTTCAGCTAGTGAAATCTCCTTCATTTTGGCCAGAGGCTGATACCGTTCGTTTCTATTACACCTTTTTAAGATTAAGGATTTGATATTCGTAATAAATCAAATTCGTCCATCTCATTGTAGATTGATTGTAATTCGACATTCAATTGAACATATATTATGAAACAAATCAGTAGTGGCATCTTTAAGTTCAAACTGAAATATATCTTTTTTTTAATCTTGAATTAGACTATTGAAAACCTATTTTATATTATTTGGATTATCCTCAGTTAAAATTATCTCGTTATTTTTCGATATACAAGTCAAAACAAGTACTGCTTTGTCTTTATCTCTTGTGATTGTTGCCTTTTTAGTTTCCATAAATTTTATTTCTTTCTCCGAATGCAGATTTTCTACCTTCTAATGTTTTCATACTTATCTCCTTCCAGTCTAAATCCTCGTGTGTCTGTGGTACGCATTTAAGCTTATTTGAGAGTGGATTACCTGCTAAGGGGTAATTTACTCCACTTTCTTTACCCTCAATACTGAGATTACATCTTACATTATAAAAGTGAGCCTTTAGATGCCTGTTATAATATCTAAAAACTTGTGGTTTTATAATTTTAGCTAATATCTTTTGCTCTCCTCCATTAGGTAGAGTAACTAGACGTTTCCGACTTTTTACCCGACTACAACTGGGAATTGCATAGTTATCAAAACCTTCAATCAGTTTCCACTGCTCATCAGGAATATCTTTTAATGAAAGGTTAGAAAGGACAGTATTGATATATTCATCATCTAACTCCGTGGGTAGCTTCATATATATTGTATTGGGAAATAATTGACAATGGTATAAAACTTAGAAAAATAATTTTCCCCTACTAGTTAACAATTATGATAAAAAAGAGGCTGTCTCAAAAGAGATAGCCTTTTTTATGCAAAAAGGAAAGCTTTGGCTTTCCTAATAGTTGCAAATTGATTAATTTGCATTGTGTTAACTTCTTCAAAAGTAGTCTTTAAAGATTACAATCCCAAAGAAAACTTGCTTTTTCCT
>NZ_CACVBR010000086.1 GCF_902728265.1 Chryseobacterium potabilaquae | reverse complement strand
CTCCTCTCTCATACGCAATTAAACTTAAGGGATAATCTACCTTCTCTATAGAATCCCGGAATCGAATATCTAAATCCTCAGAAACATCTCCATCGGATATAGGATAATTCTCATACACAAATAAACTACTGAATAGTCGCTCTCCATTATCTTGAAGACTTGATAGACTCTTATCACTGTATGTGTTAAGATCACTTACAGAAGATTGAAGATTTACTATTACATCCATTACCTTACCTTCCTTATGATCTACAATCAAGGGAAGGGTATTGATATACAAACCTACTGAACTCTCAATCCCCTCAACAGGTAAACTTCTTCCAGAAACGGTCGTTCCTACTACTGTCGTTCTTTGATGACTGTAGATACTTAACTGTTTATGCCATACATACTGTAACACCGCATTAACGGTTAAGCCCTCCTTAGAGATTAAATTCTTTAACAAAGTATACCTATCCTCTTTGATATGTAAGGTTAAAGATTGATGATCCTGAATATGACGATAGCTTGAAAGATTCGTATGCCTCTCTGAGACTTTAAGTAAACTACTCAAATCCTCCCTATCTTCCAATAACAACATATACTCCTTCCAGAATGAATCACTCTCTCCCTTATGACTCTGAAGATACTTCTGGGATTCTCCATAGGATATATCCACCATAGAAGCTACTAATTCTCCTTTCAATAATCTAAGGTAGGTGGTATGAATATCATTAAACAGTACAGGCATACTCCAACCATCCAAGATTGCATGATGATTACTGAAGATACATGTATAATGAATCTCGGAATGTTGACACACATAGACTCTGAAGAGTCCTGATTTGGAAAGATCATACTCCTCTTCTCTGTCTTTCTGAACAATAACTTTGATCTTATCTTCTCTTTCCTTTTCATCATACCCACTCAGATCTATACAACGCCAGTCCACAGAACCTATCTTATCTATCACCTGAACTATAGACTCTGACCAATCAAATCTCGTTCTTAATACAGGATGCTTCTTCTGAACATATTCCCACGACTCCTTTAACTTCTTCAAATCAACCCCTCCATGATAATCCCATAAAAGCTGTACCCGATAAGAATCATCTACATCTCCCTGACTTAAAGCATGGTAGATAAAACCTTCCTGAAGACTACTGGCTAAATATACAGAGTCAATCTCTATCTCTTCCTGAATAGAAGCTAGTTGGCTGGAACTCAGAGTATGATCCACATCTGATAACGTAAGGTAGCTTCTATCTATTCCTGATAACCCATTCACAAGCTGCTCTAAGTATCCTTTAAACAATACTGATAAACGAATCATTTCTTCTTCACTGAAGTAGCCTCTTAATCCGAAATACAATTCTCCTCCTACCACAGCACCATTGATATTAAGAAGATGAGAATCCGAATTATCTCTTCCTATAGGTTCTCCACTATTCTCCCCTACGATATGCCAACTCTCTGATACAGATTCCTGTTGATCCAACTGGCCCAAGTAATTAAAACTAATTCTAGGAAGATTTCCATCTGTATAGCCGATAAGACTTCCATAACCTATCCCATTATCAGGAATACCTCTCAAAGACTCTTTCGTATGAACTAGTGTAGAGAATACATCTTTACCTCTCTCTAACACTATGGGATACATCGTGGTAAACCAGCCTACTGTTTCAGTAATATCCATTCCCGGAAAGATATCCTCTCTTCCATGACCCTCTAATACAATACCATGAGCTGATAGACCCGTGAAATCACAAAGAGCCAAAGAGAAAGCTGATAAAAGAACATCATTGATCTGAGTATGATAGACACCATGAATATCTCGAAGTAAACGACTCGTGGAGTCTTTATCCAATACCAAATCGGAATGATGATAGAGAGAACTACTAAGACTCTGGATATGAAGACTACTATTCTTCGTATTCTCTATAATACTATTCCAATACGTTAGCTCTTCTTCTCGGGAGGTAGCACTATCCTCTTTATAAGTCTTAACCACATCAACCCACTGGCGGTAACTGCTTCCTTTTACATACAATGGGTTGGTATTTCCTTCCTTAAGAGATCTATACATCATCTGAAGATCTTCTGTTAAGATTCGCCAGCTTACCGCATCGATAATAAGGTGATGGAAACAGAAATGAACACGACAACTTCCATCTTCATAACCATGGATATATCCTACATGAAGTAAAGGTCCTTCAATGATATCAAATCCACTCTGCCAAGAAGTAAAGACTTCTACTAATTCTTCTTCACTTACATCTCTACGATCAAGTATACTCAAATCAGGAGATATAGCTTCTTTTCTATACTCTTGAAGATAGCCATGCTCTGTCTTAGGATAATATAGTCGTAAGGCATCATGCTTCTCTACTAATTGTAAGAGACTTTGTTTTAATATATCTATATCCAGTTCAGGGACATGAATCATAAAGGACTGATTCCAATGATGGAAAGAGGTAAAATGTTCTCCCAACTCTATTTCATGGAAGAACCATTCCTGAATCGGTAATAATGAAACTTCACCTTCTAATATTCCCTGTTCAGTAATAAGAGACAATCCTTCTTCATGCTTTCTACTTTCTAAGAGCTCAGAAAGATGATACACTGTTCTATAGGTAAAGACTTCTTTGACACTTAAGGATAAGGATAATCGTTTTCGTAAACGACTCACGAGTTGAATACTGATAATACTGTCTCCTCCCAAGCGGAAAAAATCATCATGTAAACCGATACTTTCTACAGGTAAACCTAAAACCTCACTATAGATCTCTGCTAATTGTTTTTCAAGGATAGTCGTTGGTGCTATATACTCCTTATCTCCGGTGAAGTTAGGCTCAGGTAAAGCCCTGCGGTCTAACTTTCCATTAATCGTAAGAGGAAGTGATTCCAAATGAACATATACAGAAGGAACCATATACTCTGGAAGTAATCCTGATAAATGTACTGACAGCTCTTCATGATTTAATGCTGCATCTGACACATAATAGCCAACCAAGTATTTCAAGCCTGAACTATTTTCTTTAGCCAAGATTACTGCTTGGCGAATACCTTCATAACTCAATAACCCATTCTCTATCTCTCCCAATTCTATCCTAAATCCTCTGATTTTAACCTGGAAGTCATTTCTGCCTATATATTCCAAATCTCCTCCAGCAAGATAACGTACTAAATCCCCCGTCTTATACATACGTCCATTATAACCTATTGCTTTCTCTGCTTTACTCTGGAATGGGTTCTCTAGAAAACGCTCATCGGTAAGCTCAGCAAGATTTAAATACCCTCTTGATAAACCGGCCCCTCCTATATACAATTCTCCCACTGCGCCTACAGGTACGGGACGTAAATAACGATCTAAAACATACACCGAAGTATTCGAAATAGGCCGTCCTATATTATTACTCTTACCACACGTATTTACTATAGAAGTAACTGTCGTCTCTGTAGGACCGTAAGAATTAACTAATCTAAAATGTTTATTTTGTAATTGAGCATATAAATCTTGAGGTAAATGTTCTCCTCCTGAATTTAATATTCGTAAACTCTTAACTTTTGTGACATCAATCCCTTTTAATACGGAAGGTGTAAAATGCATATAAGATACCTTATGATCGGAGAGAGTCTTCAGAAATACATCTTCATTCAAATAGCTTTTATCTTTGATCAAAACCAAAGTATTCCCATGTAAAAGAGACAAAAACATTTGCTCAACTGACGCATCAAATACATAATTAGCAAACTGAAGAATAACATCTGTACTATTTAAGTCATAACGAGAATATAAATCAGAAACCAAATTCAAAACTCCACTATGCTCTATCATTACTCCTTTTGGCTTTCCTGTTGTACCACTGGTGTAAATGACATATGATAAATCTTCTGAACTTACTTCAGTATTGGGATTTGCTGTGGAACAAGAATTCAGTTCAGCTTTAATATCTGAACCATTCAGACTTATGATACTCAGGTTTGAAGATTCTGATTCTGTATCTATTAGTTCCTTATAGCCATATAACCTGTCTTTTGTATTTTCTTCAACGAGTACAACTATTGCACTAGTATCTCCCAGAATATGCTCTATTCTATCCATGGGATAATTAGGATCCATAGGAACATACGCTCCGCCTGACTTCAAGACTCCCAAGATTCCAATCAGCATCTGCTCAGATCTTTCTAAACATAAAGGAATCAACTCATCAGGCTTAATCTTATAGTTTTCTAATAAATAATGAGCCAACTGGTTAGATCTTTCATTAAGTTCCCTATAGCTTAGCTTTACATCTTCATACACCAAGGCTATATGATCAGGGGTCTTCTCCACCTGTCTTTCAAATAGCTCATGAATGGTAGCAGTTCTGTCGTATCCTGTATAAGTATCCAAAAGATGGGTGAAGATGCCATCTCCACTATACTCTTCTTCTCTTACCCAAGATAAATCTTCAAGTCGTAACTTTGAACCACTT
>NZ_CACVBR010000085.1 GCF_902728265.1 Chryseobacterium potabilaquae | reverse complement strand
ACTCTCATATCTATATCTTCAGACAATCCAAATACCATAGGAATATTATACACATGACTACCTCCTTCATACTGGTCAATAAACCATAGCCTTTCCTGAGCAAAAGATAAAAGTTGCTGCTCAGGATGATGAACCGCTATAGGACGGATCATATCACCTCCTCCTAAGTCTAAATCTTTCAGTACTCCTGCTAATCCAAAGACAGTCTTATGGCTAAACACCATCGCTACACTTGCCTGCAAACCTAATCCCTGATGAATCTTACTGATCAGTTTAATAGCCATAATACTATTACCACCCAAACGGAAGAAATCATCATGTAAACCTATACTTTCTACCGGTAAACCTAAAACTTCTCCATAGATCTCCGCTAATTGTTTTTCAAGAGCTGTTGTTGGAGCAATATACTCCTTATCTCCTGTGAAGTTAGGTTCAGGTAAAGCTTTGCGATCTAACTTTCCATTAATCGTAAGAGGAAACTCTTCTAAATGAACATACACCGAAGGAACCATATAATCCGGAAGTAATCCTGATAAATGTACTGACAGCTCTTCATGATTTAATGCTGCATCTGACACATAATAGCCAACCAAGTATTTCAAGCCTGAACTATTCTCCTTTGCCAGTACAACACTTTGACGAATCCCTTCATAACTCAATAAACCATTCTCTATCTCTCCCAATTCTATCCTATACCCTCTGATCTTTACCTGGAAGTCATTTCTGCCTATATATTCCAAATCTCCTCCCGGAAGATAACGGCCTAAATCCCCCGTCTTATACATACGATCATTATAACCTCTCTCTTTATCTTCTTCACTCTGGAAAGGATTCAATAGAAAACGCTCCTCTGTAAGCTCTACAAGATTTAAATAACCTCTTGATAATCCCGAACCTCCAATATATAATTCTCCTACAGCTCCCACGGGTACCGGACGTAAATATCCATCTAATACATAAATCCGTTGATCCGGAATACTTTTTCCTACCATAGAGGAATTCCCTAACTCTCCCGAATCAAGCACTCTATAACTCGCATGAACTGTAGTCTCAGTTGTACCATACATATTGATTAAACTTGGACTCTCAGGATAGCGACCATACCAAGGCTCCAAAGAAGCAAAGTTCAACGCCTCGCCTGCAAAGATGACATAACGAAGTTTAGAAAGATTCACATCCTTAGATAAACCAACTTCTATAAACTGGTAAAAGGCTGTAGGAGTTTTACATAATACCGTAAGATTATTTTTATAGCATAAATCAAAAAATAAATATAAATCTTTAGTTTGTTCTACACTGGGTATCAATAATTTTCCTCCATGAAGTAAGGCGCCCCACATCTCCCATACACTCACATCAAAAACATATGAATGGAATAAACTCCATACATCCTTATCCGTAAACCCATACCAATGATCCGTAGCACTGAATAAACGAACCACACTCTTATGCTCTATCATCACTCCTTTTGGCTTTCCTGTTGTTCCGCTGGTGTAAATAACATATGATAAATCACCTGAACTTACTTCTATATTGGGATTCTCCCTAGAACAAGTACTCAGTTCAGCTTTCATCTCTGAATTATTCAAGCTTATAATATTCAGATTTGAGGATGCTGTTTCTGTAGCTATTAGTTCCTTGTACTCATATAATCTGTCTTTTGTATTCTCTTCAACGATTACCAATCTAGCCTTAGTATCTCCCAGAATATGTTCTATTCTATCCATAGGATAATTAGGATCCATAGGAACATACGCTCCGCCTGACTTCAAGACTCCTAAGATTCCAATCAGCATCTGCTCCGATCTTTCCAAACATAGAGGGATCAATTCATCGGGCTGGATTTGATAGTTTTCTAATAAATAATGAGCCAATCTGTTTGATCTCTCATTAAGCTCTTTATAGCTTAGCTTTACATCCTCATACACCAAAGCAATATGATCAGGTGTCTTCTCTACCTGTCTCTCAAATAATTCATGAATTGTAACACTTGTGTCGTATTCTGAATAAGTATCCAAAAGACCTGAGAAGATTCCATCCCCACTATACTCTTCTTCTCTTATCCAAGAGAGGTTTTCAAGTTTTAACTCTGATCTATTATCTTTTGAATGAGACACCATCTGCTCTAAAAGATATACATACGTCTTAATCATATGATCAATTGTACTTTCTTTAAATAGAGGGGTAGCATAATTAAAGCTTCCTGACAGAGAATCTCCTCCATCATCTATCATCACTGTCAAATCAAACTTGGATACATCATAAGAAACATTTCCTTCAAATTCATGAAACAAAGAGCCATCTCCATATTTCTGCTTTGCTCCATTTCCAAAACTCTGTGAACCAAACATAACCTGGAACAAAGGATGACGGGATACATCCTGAACTACTCCCAACTCTTCTACCAATTTCTCAAAGGGTACATCCTGATGCATCTGAGCCTCAGATACTGAATCTGAAACTTGCAAAATAAAGTCTCTCACTGATACTCCATAATCAACCTCTTCTCGAAGAACCAAAGTATTGACAAAGAAGCCGATCAGATCCTCTAAGCCTGCATGATGACGATTCGCTACCACAGTACCTAATACTATATCCTTTTGTCCTGAATAAGAAGATAATAACAAATAATATCCTCCCAGCATTACACTGTATAAACTCACTCCTAAGTCTTGAGATAAGAATCGAAGGTCTTCACCTAGAGTATCTGAAATACTAAAACGTATTGTATGTCCTTCATAAGAAATAACCGAAGGACGGGCATAATCTAAAGGAAGGTTTAGAGGCGCTACTTCCGAAAGTTTAGTCCTCCAATAATCCAATTGTTTTTCTAATACTTCTCCCTGAAGATAAGATCTCTGCCATAAAGCAAAATCCTTATATTGAATAGGAAGCGAGGGTAAAGAAACCGGGGTTCCTGATAATAAATCTTGATAGATAATTCTTAATTCCTCTAAAAAGATATCTGTAGACCAACCATCAAAAGCAATGTGATGAATGACTATACTAAGATAAGAAGTTACTTCATCTTTATCATTGAATACACAAACAGAAATAGGAAGTTCTTTGGATAAATTAAAAATCCTCGTGATTTCTTGAGATAGAAGATTTTCTAATTCTCTAGAGCTAAATACATCAATCTCTTTAATACTGAACTCTTGATCACTCACATACTGATAGCCTACTCCCTCTGAACTGGTTACAATCAAAGTACGTAGAATTTCATGTCTGGACAGAAGAACTTTAAAAGATTCTGCTAAAATACTTAGATCAACCCTGGAAGATAATCCGAAAACCATAGGAATATTATACGCTGAGCTTCCTCCCTCATACTGATCAATAAACCATAAACGCTCCTGAGCAAAAGATAAACGTTGCTGCTCAGGATAATGAACCGCTATAGGACGGATCAATTCACTACTTTCTGATTCTAAACCGCTCAGTACTCCCGCTAGCCCAAAGACAGTCTTATGGCTAAACACCCGCTACACTTGCCTGTAAGCCTAACCCCTGGTGAATCTTGCTAATCAGTTTAATAGCCATAATACTGTTTCCTCCCAAGCGGAAGAAATCATCGTGTAAACCAATACTTTCTACTGGTAAACCTAAAACCTCGCTATAGATCTCTGCTAATTGTTTTTCAAGAACCGTTGTTGGTGCGATATACTCTTTATCTCCTGTGAAGTTAGGCTCTGGTAAGGCTCTTCGGTCCAATTTGCCATTGAGAGTCATTGGGAATAATTCCAAATGAACATAAGCAGAAGGAACCATATACTCCGGAAGTAATCCTGATAAATACACAGATAAGTCTTCAGGATTAAATGAAGTATCAGATACATAATAACCTACCAAATATTTTAACCCTGAACTATTCTCCTTTGCCAGTACAATACTTTGACGAATCCCTTCATAACTCAATAAAGCGCTCTCTATCTCTCCAAGCTCGATTCGGTATCCTCGTATTTTTACCTGGAAGTCATTACGACCTATATATTCCAAATCTCCATTAGCAAGATAGCGAGCCAAATCTCCGGTTTTATACATACGATCATTATAACCTATCTCTTTTTCATCTTCGCTTTGGAAAGGATTAACCAGAAAACGTTCCTCTGTAAGCTCAGGAAGATTTAAATACCCTCTTGATAAACCGGCTCCTCCTATATATAACTCTCCTATCGCTCCTATTGGTACAGGACGTAAATACTCATCCAACACATAAGTTGTGGTATTTGTAATAGGTTGACCTATATTAAGAGCATTATCATCCTCATGATAATGATGATAAGTAGCACATACCGAGGACTCGGTAGGACCATACGCATTGATTACATCAACTCCTTCTCTTCTATAACATTCCATTACTTCCGGATGAGTAGTATCTCCTGCTACAATAAGGGTATCCAAAGGAAGAATTAATTCTGTAGTAAGTAATACAGGAGGAATTGTAGCTATCTGGATCCTATTTTCAACTATATATGTATGTAATAAACTTAAATCTGTTTGGATTTCTTTACTTATTAGATGTAAGGTATGGCCAAACGAAAGAACGGAATAAACATCCCATACATGAGCATCAAAAACATAGTTGGCATACCATAATGCCATTTTCTGTGGATGGGAAGAAGAATGAACTGTATCCAGGTTAAATATAACAGACTGTTGCTCGATTAAATTAACCACATTTTTATGTTCTATCATCACCCCCTTAGGCTTTCCTGTTGTGCCACTGGTGTAAATAACATAGGATAAATCACCTGAACTTACTTCTGTATTGAGATTGTCCCTAGAACAAGTACTCAGTTCAGATTTCATCTCTGAAGAATCCA
>NZ_CACVBR010000084.1 GCF_902728265.1 Chryseobacterium potabilaquae | reverse complement strand
AGTTTGATTTAAGTGTTATGATAGATGATGGAGGAGATTCTCTGTCAGGAAGCTTTAATTATGCTACTCCTCTATTTAAAGAAAGTACAATTGATCATATGATTAAGACGTATGTATATCTTTTAGAGCAGATGGTATATCATCAAAAAGATAATAGATCTGAGTTAAAGCTTGAAAATCTATCTTGGATAAGAGAAGAAGAGTATAGTGGAGATGGAATCTTCTCCAATCTTTTGGATACTTATTCCGAGTATGATACAACTGCTACTATTCATGAGTTATTTGAAAGACAGGTGGAGAAGACTCCAGATCATATTGCTTTGGTATATGAAGATATAAAGTTAACGTATAGAGAGCTTAATGATAGATCAAACAGGTTGGCTCATTATTTATTACAACATTATCAGATTAAGCCTGATGAATTGATCCCTCTATGTTTAGAGAGATCAGAGCAGATGCTCATAGCAATCTTAGGAATTTTAAAGTCAGGAGGAGCGTATGTTCCGATGGACCCTAGTTATCCCATGGATAGAATTGAACATATTCTGGGAGATACTAAGGCAAGACTGATAATAGTAGAAGAACATACTACCCAAAATCTCGGTGAATTTAATCTTAGTATTATAAGTTTAGATAGCCCAGACATAGAAAATTCACTCAATAATTATTCCACAGCAAATCCCAATACAGAAATAAGTTCAGAAGATTTATCTTATGTAATTTACACGAGTGGAACAACAGGTAAGCCAAAGGGAGTGATGATAGCGCATAAAGAGGTTGTAAATCTTGTAGAGTTTATGATATCCTCTCACAGACTTAACGAATATACGAATGTAGGTTGTTATTCGAATTATGTTTTTGATGCTTTTGCATGTGAAACCTTTCCTGTTCTGTGTAATGGCAATATGTTGTTGTTGTATAGTGATGAACATAGAAAATCTGTAAAAGAGCTTAATGAATATATTACAGATCATGGTATAGAGGTATCGTTTATTCCTCCTGTCTTATTAAAAGAAATATTACCGGATACAAGTCTTAAGCTAATATTTGCAGGAGGCGAATCTTTCCCTGATATTAGTGATTTAAACCGTGATGATATTACTTTAATTAATGAATATGGTCCTACAGAAACTACAGTATGCGCTACGTACCATCATTATAATGAAGATCACAATCCTCTCAACATAGGTCGTCCTATCCGTAATACTTCGGTGTATGTATTAGATGAATATTTACGTCATGTTCCTTTGGGAGGAGTAGGAGAGCTATATATAGGAGGAGTAGGAGTTTCCCGAGGCTATTTGAATCTTGCTGAGCTTACAGCTGAGCGTTTTCTATTGAATCCTTTCCAGAGTGAAAAGGAGAAGGAGATAGGTTATAATGGACGGATGTATAAGACGGGAGATTTAGTACGTTTTCTTCCTGAGGGTAATTTACAGTATATTGGTCGTAATGATCTCCAGGTAAAAATACGAGGCTATAGAATAGAATTAGGAGAGATAGAGAACGGTTTATTGAGTTATGAAGGTATTCGTCAAGCAGTAGTCTCAGCTAAAGAACATAGCTCAGGGTTAAAATACTTAGTAGGTTATTATGTGTCTGATACAGCGGTAAATCCTGACGCTTTATCCGTGTATTTATCAGGGCTTCTTCCGGAGTATATGGTCCCTTCAGCGTATGTTCATCTGGAATCACTTCCTATAGCGTTCAATGGTAAATTAGACCATAAAGCTTTACCAGAACCTAGCTTCACAGGAGATAGAGAATATATCGCACCAGAGACTTCTCTTCAGCGAGATCTGGCAGCAATTTATAGTGAAGTATTGGGTTTACCTGTAGAAAGTATCGGTTTACATGATGACTTTTTCCGCTTGGGAGGAGACAGTATTATCAGTATCCAACTCGTGAGTCGTTTACGAAAACGATTATCCTTATCCTTAAGTGTCAAAGAAGTCTTTACCTATAGAACAGTGTATCATCTTTCTGAGCTCTTAGAAAGTAGAAAGCATGAAGAGGGATTGTCTCTTATTACAGAACAGGGAATATTAGAAGGTGAAGTTTCATTATTATCGATTCAGGAATGGTTCTTCCATGGGGTAGAGTTGGGAGAACATTTTACCTCTTTCCATCATTGGAATCAGTCCTTTATGATTCATGTTCCTGAATTGGATATAGATATATTAAAACAAAGTCTCCTACAATTAGTAGAGAAGCATGATGCCTTACGACTATATTATCCTAAGACAGAGCATGGCTATCTTCAAGAGTATAGAAAAGACGCTATATTTCCTGATTTGAGTATACTTGATCGTAGAGATGTAAGTGAAGAAGAATTAGTAGAAGTCTTTACCTCTTGGCAGAGTGGATTTGATATCATTGAAGGTCCTTTACTTCATGTAGGGTATATCCATGGTTATGAAGATGGAAGTTGTCGTGTTCATTTCTGTTTCCATCACCTTATTATCGATGCGGTAAGCTGGCGAATCTTAACAGAAGATCTTGAGTTGATGTATAGATCTCTTAAGGAAGGAAATACCAAACCATTGTATGTAAAAGGAAGCAGTTACCGCCAGTGGGTTGATGTGGTTAAGACTTATAAAGAGGATAGTGCTACCTCCCGAGAAGAAGAGCTAAGGTATTGGAATAGTATTATAGAGAATACGAAGAATAGCAGTCTTCATATCCAGAGTCTTAGTAGTTCTCTCTATCATCATTCCGATTTGGTATTGGATAAAGGCTCCACGAGTCGTTTACTTCGAGATATTCATGGTGTCTATCATACTCAGATCAATGATGTTCTTTTATCAGCTTTCTCTTTGGCTCTTTGTGATTTCACGGGGTTGTCTACTCATGTTATTGTATTAGAGGGGCATGGAAGAGAGGATATCTTTCCGGGAATGGATATTACTGAAACAGTAGGCTGGTTTACTACGATGTATCCCATAGTGTTAGAGAGGGGTAAAGATGTACTCTCTACACTAGTTCATACGAAGGAGTCTTTGAGAGGTATTCCTTATAATGGGATAGGTTATGGAAGTCTTATCGGCTATACAGATGGAAATCTTCCTAGAATTAGTTTTAATTACTTGGGCCAGTTGGATCAACAGGAATCTGTATCAGAGAGTTGGTATATCGTAGGGGAGAATAGTGGAGAATCTGTGGGAAGAGATAATTCGGATTCTCATCTTCTTACTATCAATGGTGCTGTGGTAGGAGGAGAATTGTATTTTGGATTAAGAGGTTACTTCAGTGAAGAAGAGATGATTCGTTTATCAGTATTGTTTAAAGGATACTTAGAGCAGCTCGTGAATGAGTTATCAGGAATAGATAGAAGCTACCTTACGTTGTCAGATGTGGATCATATTATAAGTTCCAGCCAACTAGCTTCTATTCAGGAAGAGATAGAGATTGATTCTGTATATTTAGCCAGTAGTCTTCAGGAAGGTTTTATCTACCATGCTTTAAGTCAGGGAGATGTAGATGATTCTTATCGGGTACAGCTTTTATGGGATTATCATGGAGGGGTTGATTTGGATAAGTTAAAGGAGTCGTGGGAATATGTTCAGAAGAAGCATCCTGTATTAAGAACGAGATTTGATTGGTCAGAGTCTATAGTTCAGGTGATAGATAAGATAAGCTCTGTGGACTGGCGTTGTATAGATCTGAGTGGGTATGATGAAAAGGAAAGAGAAGATAAGATCAAAGTTATTGTTCAGAAAGACAGAGAAGAGCAGTATGATCTTTCTAGGTCAGGACTCTTTAGAGTCTATGTGTGTCAACATTCAGAATCACATTATACATGTATCTTCAGTAATCATCATGCGATCTTGGATGGTTGGAGTATGCCTGTACTGTTTAATGATATTCATACCACCTACCTTAGATTATTGAAAGGAGAATTAGTAGCTTCTATGGTGGATATATCCTATGGAGAATCCCAGAAGTATCTTCAGAGTCATAAAGGAGAGAGTGATTCATTCTGGAAGGAGTATATGTTGTTATTGGAAGATAGGGAGGATTTGAGTAGTTTACTTACAGTCTCAGAGAAGCATAGGAATCTTTCAAGCTATCGTCATATTCAGGATCATCAATCCTTAACTTGGAGTATTGATAGAAAAAGATATCTTTCTTTAAAGAATTTAATCTCTAAGGAGGGCTTAACAGTTAATGCGGTGTTACAGTATGTATGGCATAAACAGTTAAGTATCTACAGTAATCAAAGAACGACAGTAGTAGGAACGACCGTTTCTGGAAGAAGTCTACCTGTGGAGGGGATTGAGAGTTCAGTAGGTTTGTATATCAATACCCTTCCCTTGATTGTAGAGCATAAGGAAGGTAAGGTGATGGATGTAATAGTAAACCTTCAATCTTCCGTAAGTGATCTTAACACGTATAGTGATAAGAGTTTATCAAGTCTTCAAGATAATGGAGAGCGACTATTCAGCAGTTTATTTGTGTATGAGAATTATCCTATATCCGATGGAGATGTTTCTGAGGATTTAGATATTCGATTCCGTGATTCTATAGAGAAGGTAGATTATCCCTTAAGTTTAATTGCGTATGAGAGAGGAGAGGAAGTGAGTCTTACGTTAAACTATGAAGGATTGTTATTTGAAAGATCTATGATATCTCAGGTACTAGAAGGAATGGAGTTGATGTTATATCAGCTGTTACAAGATCCTACCATTACTACAGATAGGCTGTCGTATGTTTCAGCTACCGAGTATCAAGACCTGATCCATAGTTGGAATGCAACGAGATTAGAATACGACACAAGCGTTACCCTTCATGAATTATTTGAAAGACAGGTAGAGAAGACTCCGGATCATATTGCTTTGGTGTATGAAGATGTAAAGTTAAGCTATAGAGAGCTTAATGAGAAATCAAACCAGTTAGCTCATTATCTTTTAGAAACATACAAAATCCAGCCTGATGAACTTATTCCATTATGTTTAGA
>NZ_CACVBR010000083.1 GCF_902728265.1 Chryseobacterium potabilaquae | reverse complement strand
TACTTCCGAAAGTTTAGTCCTCCAATAATCCAATTGTTTTTCTAATACTTCTCCCTGAAGATAACCCCTTTGCCATAAAGCAAAATCTTTATATTGAATAGGAAGCGAGGGTAAAGAAACCGGATTATTCGATAACAAATCCCTATAGATAACACGTAGTTCTTCTAAAAATATATCGATAGACCAACCATCAAAAGCAATATGGTGAATAACTATACTGATATAAGAGGTGGGCTCATGGTTATTATTCTTTTCTTTCTCATGGAATACACAAACTGAAATAGGAAGTTCTTTGGATAAATCAAAAACTCTAGTGATTTCTTGAGATAGAAGATCTTCTAATTTTCTAGAGTTAAATACATCTGTTTCTTTAATATTAAACTCCTGATCACTCACATACTGATACCCTACTCCCTCTGAACTGGTCAAAATCAAGGTACGTAGAATTTCATGTCTGGACAGAACAACTCTAAAAGATTCTTTTAAAATGCTAAGATCAACTTGTGATGATAATCCAAAAACCATAGGAATATTATACGCTGAGCTTCCTCCTTCATACTGATCAATAAACCATAAACGCTCCTGAGCAAAAGATAAAAGTTGCTGCTCAGGATGATGAACCACTATAGGACGGATTATCTTACCTCCTTCTAAGTCTAAATCTTTGAGTACTCCTGCTAATCCAAAGACAGTCTTATGAGTAAATACCATCGTTACATTTGCCTGTAAACCCAATCCTTGATGAATCTTGCTAATCAGTTTAATAGCCATAATACTGTTTCCTCCCAAACGGAAGAAATCATCATGTAAACCTATACTTTCTACTGGTAAACCTAAAACCTCACCATAAATCTCTGCTAATTGTTTTTCAAGCACAGTCGTTGGAGCGATATACTCCTTATCTCCTGTGAAGCTAGGTTCAGGTAAGGCCCTGCCGTCCAATTTACCATTGAGAGTCATTGGGAATAATTCCAAATGTACATACGCTGAAGGAACCATATACCCAGGAAGAAGACCAGATAAGTATACAGATAAGTCTTCAGGATTAACGGAAGCATCTGATACATAATATCCTACCAAATATTTTAATCCTGAACTATGTTCTTTAGCTAATACAACACTTTGACGAATACCTTCATAACTCAATAGTCTATTCTCTATCTCTCCTAATTCTATTCTATAGCCTCGTATTTTTACCTGGAAGTCATTACGACCTATATATTCCAAATCTCCTCCGGGAAGATAACGTACTAAATCCCCCGTCTTATACATACGATCATTATAACCAATCTCTTTCTCTTCTTCGCTTTGAAAAGGATTCAATAGAAAACGCTCAGCTGTAAGCTCAGCAAGATTTAAATACCCTCTTGATAATCCAACTCCTCCTATATACAATTCTCCTACGGCTCCTATAGGAACTGGACGTAAGTATTCATCCAGTACATAAGTTGTGGTATTGGCAATAGATTGACCTATATTAAGAGCATTACCATCCTCATGATAATGATGATAAGTAGCACATACCGTGGACTCGGTAGGACCATACGCATTGATTACATCAACTCCTTCTCTTCTATAATATTCCATGACTTCCGGATGAGTAGTATCTCCTGCTACAATAAGGGTATCCAAAGGGAGAATTAATTCTGTAGTAAGTAATACAGGAGGAATCGTAGCTATCTGTATAGCATTTTCAGCTATATATCTATGTAATAAACTTAAATCTGTTTGGATTTCTTTACTTATTAGATGTAAGGTATGACCAAACGAAAGAACAGAATAAACATCCCATACATGAGCATCAAAAACATAGTTGGCATACCATAATGCTCTTTTCTGTAGATGGGAAGAAGAATGAACTGTGTTCAGGTTAAATATGGCAGACTGGTGCTCTACTAAATTAACCACATTTTTATGTTCTATCATCACTCCTTTTGGCTTTCCTGTTGTTCCACTGGTGTAAATAACATACGATAAATCACCTGAACTTACTTCTGTATTTGGATTCTCCGTAGAACCAGTACTCACTTCAGCTTTCATTTCTGAACCATTCAGACTTATGACACTCAGGTTTGAAGATTCTGTTTCTATTAGTTCCTTATACTCATATAATCTGTCTTTTGTATTCTCTTCAACAAGTACCAATCTAGCCTTGGTATCTCCCAGAATATGTTCTATTCTATCCATTGGATAATTAGGATTCATAGGAACATAGGCTCCGCCTGATTTCAAAACTCCTAAGATTGCAATTAACATCTCCTCAGACCTTTCTAAACATAAGGGAATGAGTTCATCAGACTGAATATGATAGTTTTGTAATAAATAATGAGCCAATTGGTTAGATCTCTCATTAAGCTCTCTATAACTTAACTTTACACCTTCATACACCAAGGCTATATGATCAGGAGTATTTTCTACTTGTCTCTCAAATAACTCATGAATGGTAACAGTTCTGTCGTATCCTGTATAAGTATCCAAAAGATGGGTGAAGATGCCATCTACACTGTACTCTTCTTCTCTTACCCAAGATAGATTTCCAAGCTTTAACTCAGATCTATTATCTTTTTGATGATATACCATCTGCTCTAAAAGATATACATACGTCTTAATCATATGATCAATCGTACTTTCCTTGAATAATCCTCGAGCATAATTAAAACTTCCGGATAAGCTTTTCCCATCGTCATCTATCATAACACTCAAATCAAACTTAGCAACATCATAAGAGATACTTCCTTTGAATTCCTGAAACAAAGAGTCTTCTCCATACATCTTCTTTGCTTCACTTCCAAAACTCTGCAAGCCAAACATAACCTGGAATAGAGGATGACGAGATACATCCTGAACTACTCCCAACTCTTCTACCAATTTCTCAAAAGGTACATCCTGATGCATCTGAGCTTGTGATACCGAATCTGAAACTTGCAAAATAAAATCTCTTACTGATACTCCATAATCGATCTCTTCTCGAAGGACAAGCGTATTTACAAAGAAACCGATCAGATCCTCTAACCCTGCATGATGGCGATTCGCTACCACAGTACCTAATACTATATCCTTTTGTCCCGAATAAGAGGATAATAACAAATAATACCCTCCCAGCATTACACTATATAAACTAACTCCTAAGTCTCGAGATAAGAATCGAAGGTCTTCGCTTAAAGTATCCGAGATATTAAAACATACTGTATGTCCTTCATAAGAAAGCCGTGTAGGACGCACATAATCCAAAGGAAGATGTAAAGCCTCAACTCCCAAAAGTTTAGTCCTCCAATAATCCAACTGTCTATCCAATACTTCACCTTGAAGATAACCCCTTTGCCATAAAGCAAAATCTTTATATTGAATTCGTAAAGAGCGTAAAAAAACCGGGGTTCCTGATAATAAATCTTGATAGATAATTCTTAATTCCTCTAAAAAGATATCTGTAGACCAACCATCAAAAGCAATATGGTGAACAACTATACTGATATAAGAGCTGAGCTCATTGCTATTATTCTTTTCTTTTTTATGGAATACACAAACTGAAATAGGAAGTTCTTTGGAAAGATCAAAAACCCTAGTGATTTCTTGAGATATAAGATCTTCTAACTGCTTAGAACTCTCCACATAAGTCTCTTTAATACTAAGTTCATGATTACTCACATATTGATAACATACTCCCTCTGAACTGGTTACAATCAAAGTACGTAGAATATCATGTCTGGACAGAAGAATTCTAAAGGACTCTTTTAAAATGCCAAGATCAACTTGTGATGATAACCCAAAAACCATAGGAATATTATAGGCAGAGCTTCCTCCTTCATATTGATCAATAAACCATAAACGTTCCTGAGCAAAAGATAAAAGTTGCTGCTCAGGATAATGAACCGCTATAGGACGGATCATCTCTACAATATCAATTGATAAACCTTCAAGTGCACCTGCTAATCCAAAGACAGTCTTATGGCTAAACACCATCGCTACATTTGCCTGTAAACCTAATCCTTGATGAATCTTACTAATCAACTTAATAGCCATAATACTGTTCCCTCCCAAACGAAAGAAATCATCATGGATACCAATACTTTCAACTGGTAAACCTAAAACCTCGCTATAAATCTCTGCTAATTCTTTTTCGAGAACAGTCGTTGGTGCTATATATTCTCTATCTCCTGTGAAGTTAGGTTCTGGTAAAGCCTTGCGATCTAACTTTCCATTAATCGTAAGAGGAAGCTCTTCTAAATGAACATACACAGAAGGGATCATATACTCCGGAAGAAGAGCAGATAAATGCATAGATAAGTCTTCATGATTAACTGCTATATCCAATACATAGTATCCTACCAAGTATTTTAACCCTAAACTATTCTCCTTAGCCAACACTACCCCCTGGCGAATCCCTTCATAACTCAACAAAGCGCTTTCTATCTCTCCTAACTCTATTCTATAGCCTCTAATTTTAACCTGGAAGTCATTTCGACCTATATACTCTATATCCCCACCAGCAAGATAGCGTACTAAATCTCCAGTCTTATATATACGTCCATTATAATCTATCTCTTTATCTTCTTCACTCTGGAAAGGATTCTCTAAAAAACGCTCAGCTGTAAGTTCTGCAAGATTTAAATAACCTCTTGATAAACCAACTCCTCCTATATACAACTCTCCTACAGCTCCCACTGGTACTGGACGTAAATACTCATCCAACACATAGGTTGTGATACTGGCTATAGAACGCCCTATCAAATGTACTTCTCCTTCTTTTATTTCTCTATATGTAGCATAAATCGTAGATTCAGTAGGACCATATAAGTTATATAATTTCTTCTGTTCTCCCCAATATCTTCCCGTTTCTTCATCACAGGGCTCACCCGCATACAGAATAGCCTTTAAGCTCCGATAAACCTTACGAGGCAATACAGATAATAAGGCAGGAGGAAGATAAACATGGCTAATTTCATGATCTAAAAGATAATCACTGATCAAATTTGAATCCTTCTTTATATCTTCAGATAATAAATGTAATTCATTACCATACAATAAAGAAC
>NZ_CACVBR010000082.1 GCF_902728265.1 Chryseobacterium potabilaquae | reverse complement strand
TTTAGATCAGTTTGTAGATTACCATGATTCTGTTTCTTCTCATACTAAGTTATCCTCCCTTCACTTGGTACGTGAAGAAGACACAAATGTTATATCCATGGGTGAAGGATCTTATTATGAATATGATGGCTCCTCTTTGCTTCATGAATTATTCGAGCATCAGGTAGATAAGACCCCGGATCATATAGCGTTGGTATATGAGGATGTTAGCTTTTCTTATCAAGAACTTAATGAAAGGTCTAATCAGTTGGCCCATTATCTATTGGATACTTATAAAATAGTACCTGATGAACTTATTCCTTTATGTTTGAATAGATCTGAGGATATGCTTATAGGGATTTTAGGAGTATTGAAGGCCGGAGGTGCGTATGTTCCTATGGATCCTGGTTATCCCATGGAAAGATTTGATCATATATTGCGAGATACAGGAGCTGGTTTAGTACTAGTAGAAGAGAGTACAAAAGATATTTTATATGAATATAGGCAATATTTATCTTTATCAGGATCTTCAGAAGAAGTTGAATTTTCCGTTGTAAGTTTGGATAGTGTATCTGTTGTAGATATTCTTTCAGGTTGTAGTATTACTAATCCTGTTACGGGAGTTAAATCTGATAATTTGGCTTATGTAATTTACACGAGTGGCACAACAGGTAAGCCTAAAGGAGTAATGATCGAGCATGATAATGTTGTTCGTCTTTTCAGCTCTACGGATCACTGGTATGGCTTTAATGATCATGATGTATGGAGTTTATTCCATTCGTATGTCTTTGATGTAAGTGTATGGGAAATGTGGGGTGCTTTGCTGCATGGTGGTAAGCTTTTGATTCCTACTAAGGAAGAGACTAAAGATCCTTATTTGTTCTTTAATTTATGTCATCAACATGATTTAACGGTATTATGTCAGACTCCTACAGCATTTTATCAGTTTATGGATGTCGCCTTGTTACAGGATGATTCTTTGTCGTCCCTTCGCTATGTTATCTTTGCTGGTGAGGCCTTGAATTTTGCTTCCTTACATCCTTGGTATGCACGTTATCCTGATAGTCCTTGTTTGGTCAATATGTATGGAACCACAGAAACTACCGTCCATGCGAGTTACCGAGAACTTACTTCAGATGGTTTAGGTAATGCATCTTTGGTAGGAGCAAGTATTCCTGATCAACGTATTTATGTTTTAGATCGTTATTTACGTCCTGTGCCTGTAGGCGCCGTGGGTGAGTTATATATTGGAGGTAATGGTTTATCACGAGGTTATTTAAATCTACCTGAACTTACCGATGAGCGTTTTTTAGTAAATCCCTTCCAGAGTGAAGTAGAGAAGTCCATAGGTTATAATGGACGTATGTATAAGACTGGAGATTTAGGTCGCTATCTTGCTGGAGGCGATTTGGAATATATAGGTAGGAATGATTTCCAGGTGAAGATTCGAGGTTATAGGATAGAATTGGGAGAGATAGAGAGTTCACTTGTTGGCTATGAAGGTATTGGTCAGAGTGTTGTTTTAGCTAAAGAGAATAGCTCCGGGTTAAAATATCTGGTAGGATATTATGTATCGGATAGAGCAATCAATGCTGAAGATTTATCATTGTATTTATCGGGTCTTTTACCAGAGTATATGGTTCCTTCGGCGTATGTTCATTTGGAGGAATTTCCTTTAACGATTAATGGGAAGTTAGATCGTCGTGCATTACCTGAACCTAACTTCACAGGAGATAAGGAGTATATTGCTCCCACGACTGTTCTTGAAAAACAATTAGTTGAGATCTATGGCGATGTATTAGGATTATCTAGTGAAAGTATTGGTATCCATGATGATTTCTTTAGATTGGGTGGAGACAGTATTATTAGTATCCAGTTGGTAAGTCGTGTAAGAAAGCGTCTATCTTTGTCCTTAAGTGTTAAAGATATCTTTAACTATCGTACTGTTTCTCGTCTTTCAGATTTTCTAGGAAGTCGTTCAGAAGAAGATTTCAAAGAAATTTTGTCAGAGCAGGGTCTTTTAACGGGTGAGGTTCCCTTACTTCCTATTCAGGATTGGTTTTTCCATCAAGTAGGAATCGATAATCTTGTTGATTTTCATCATTGGAACCAATCTTTTTTAATTAATGTACCGTCTCTAGATGTTGATTTATTAAGTCGCAGTTTATCTATTTTGTTTTCTAAGCATGATGTTTTCCGGATGTATTATTCTAAAACGTCTAGTGGCTATGTTCAGAATTATGGAACTCTATCGATAGAGCCCGAGTTTGATATTTTGGATCGAACGTTAATGGGAGAAGCGGAGCTCTATGAAATCTTTACGTTATGGCAGAGTAATTTTGATCTGACTGCAGGGAGATTATTTCATATCGGATATATAACAGGTTATGAAGATGGTCGTGCTCGCCTTTACTTTGCTTTCCACCATCTTATTATCGATGTAGTGAGTTGGCGTATTATCACCGAAGATCTTAGAACGATTTATGATACATTAGAACGAGGAGAAGAGTTTATGTATACTAAAGGCAGTAGCTATCGTCAGTGGAGTTCCGCTATCTCATCTTATAAATATCAAGACCTCTCTGTGATCGGAGATGAGCTTGTTTATTGGAATGAAGTTGTATCCCAAGTTGAAGGGAGTAATGCTTTGTTGTCGGCTCTTTCTTGTAGTGCTTATCATCATGTAGACTTTACCTTGGATAGTTTTTATACATCTCGTCTACTTCGTGAATGTCATGAAGTCTATCATACTCAGATTAATGATTTACTTTTATCTGCTTTGTCTCTTAGTTTATCAGATTTCACGGGTTCTTCTCTTCATGCGGTTCTTTTAGAGGGGCATGGTCGAGAAGAAATCTTCGGTACCCTAGATATCACCGATACGGTAGGCTGGTTTACTTCTATGTATCCGCTCTGTTTGTCTGTAGGATTGGATATTGGATCAACGATTGTTCATACGAAAGAATCGTTACGAGGTATTCCTCATCATGGTTTGGGTTATGGAGGTCTTTTAGGTTATGTTTCCCATGCCCTTCCTTGTATTAGTTTTAATTACCTTGGTCAATTGGATCAGCAAGATTCTGGTTCAGAAGATTGGTATATCTCGGGAGATAAGAGTGGTAATCCTATTGGTATAAACAATAAAGATTGTCATTTACTCAATATCAACGGAGCTGCTATCAAGGGTGAGCTTTATTTTTCATTTTCGGGATATTTTTCAGACTCAGCGCTATCTTCTTTTGTTCATCATTTTCAGAATCATCTTAAAAAACTAGTTGATTACTTATGTGGTTGTGAAAGGAGCTATCTTACAGTTTCGGATATCGGTTCTATTATAAGTTCTGCTCAGCTTTCTCATATTCAGGATAGTTGTGAGGTTTCTTCGGTTTATTTGGTCAACAGTCTTCAAGAGGGATTTGTGTATCATGCTTTAAGTCAGGGAGAATTTGATGATGCTTATCGTGTGCAGTCGGTTTGGGATTATTGGTGTGAGCTTGATGTAATAGCACTTCGTAATTCTTGGGCTCATGTTCAGAAGAATCATCCCATTTTACGCACCCGTTTTGACTGGAGTGAAAATATTGTTCAGATTGTTGATGAGTATGGTGAGGTTGATTGGCGTTTTATAGATCTTAGTGATTATAAACCTTCTGATCGAGAGTCTTTTATCCAAGAAAGTATAGCAAAAGATCGTCAGGAGGCTTATGATTTATCTTTATCGGGATTGTTCCGTGTATATTTGTTTAAACATAGTTCCTCTCATTATACTTGTATTTTCAGTAATCATCATGCTATTCTGGATGGTTGGAGTATGCCTTTACTATTACAGGAGGTTCATGATACTTATCTTAAGTTTCTTAAGGGTGTTTTTGTTCCTGTGTTAGTTGATACATCTTATGTTGATGCCCAGGAATATCTTCAGAATACGAAAGGTCATAGTTTAGGATTCTGGAAAGATTATATGTCTTTATTAGAAGATCGGGAGGATTTAAGCAGTCTTTTAAAGGAGTCGGAGAAACATATCAATTTATCGAGTTATCGTCATGTTCATGATTATCGTAGTGTTAGTATAACGCTCTCGGGCTATGAATATGAATCATTAAAGAAATTTACCTCTTCTGAAGGTATTACGGTTAATGCCGTTTTACAGTATTTATGGCATAAGCAGCTGAGTATTTACAGTCATATGGATGTTACGGTTGTAGGTACTACAGTTTCAGGAAGAAATATTCCTGTTGAAGGGATCGAATCTTCGATAGGACTTTACATCAATACTTTACCCTTGATAGTTGATCACCGTGGCGAAAAAGTAAGGGATATAATTAACAGGATTCAGGAGGACGTTAGTAATCTGAATACGTATAGTGATGTGAGTTTAGCGGGTCTTCAAGTTAATGGAGAACGTATTTTCAATAGTTTATTTGTTTATGAGAATTATCCTTTTTCAGAAACCTCTTATTCAGATGAATTGTTATTTGAGTTCCGTAACTCGATAGAGCATCTTGATTATCCTTTGGGTGTAGTTGCGTATGAGAGAGGAGATGAAGTGGTTGTAAAGCTTGATTATGAAGGTTTATTATTTGAAGAATCTATGATGCTAGGTTTACTAGAAGGGATGCGTATTGTGCTTAACCAGTTGGTTTCAGATCCTGAAATAAGGACCAATGAATTGTTCTATCTTTCCGATACGCAGTATGCAGACCTTATTATTGATAGCAATATCCCTTCCTTATTATCCGATCGCTCTTCTTTGCTTCATGAATTATTCGAGCGTCAGGTAGATAAGACCCCGGATCATATAGCGTTGGTATATGAGGATGTTAGCCTTACTTATCAAGAGCTCAATGAAAGGTCTAATCAGTTGGCCCATTATCTATTGGATACTTATAAAATAGTACCTGATGAACTTATTCCTTTATGTTTGAATAGATCTGAGGATATGCTTATAGGGATTTTAGGAGTATTGAAGGCCGGAGGAGCGTATGTTCCTATGGATCCTGGTTATCCCATGGAAAGATTTGATCATATATTGCGAGATACAGGAGCTGGTTTAGTACTAGTAGAAGAGAGTACAAAAGATATTTTATATGAATATAGGCAATATTTATCGTTATCAGGATCTTCAGAAGAAGTTGAATTTTCCG
>NZ_CACVBR010000081.1 GCF_902728265.1 Chryseobacterium potabilaquae | reverse complement strand
AGGAGGAAAAAGCAAGTTTTCTTTGGGATTGTAATCTTTAAAGACTACTTTTGAAGAAGTTAACACAATGCAAATTAATCAATTTGCAACTATTAGGAAAGCCAAAGCTTTCCTTTTTGCATAAAAAAGGATATCTCTTTTGAGACAGCCTCATGCCAGAAGTATTACAGAAAATTAACACAGAATTAGAAGCTTTTAAAATAGACCCCAATCTACAATTAGAAAAAGGAAATAATGCGGTGGTCACAAGAGCACGTAAATCAGCTTTAGAATTAAGTAAATTGTTCAAAGAATTCAGAAAAGTCTCTGTAGAATTGAGTAAAGAAAAATAGTTTTACAATAAAAACAAAAATTGCTGTAATCTTGCAACAATTTTTGTTTGTTATGAATAATGAATGTTAATATGCGAAAATTAAGTTTGTTAGTTTTCTATGAATCTCTTTATGGCTATGAAATATCTTATTTTTACTGATATTTAGCAGTTTATTTTTCAACTTTGTCCTGCCTTCCGTATTAAATTCAGGAAATTCTTTGAAAAAATCTGCATATTTAAATTGTAAATCTACTTTTTTCCTTTCAAAAGGCTGCTTTTATTTCATATTATTCACAGTTAAAGGAATCAAAACTATTGGTAAAATAAAAGTAAATTGAAGTATTACAGATGCTTGCAAAGCAAATTTGATTTATTATATACCTTTAACATGATACTATATTTTTATAAGATTTCCCGCTATTGGTCTGAAATAAAAAGTTAGCCATTTTGGACGTCAATGTGAACACTAGGTCTAATAGTTTATGAATAGATACTTCTAAAAAACATTAATTATACTATTATTCTTTAATCAATTTCTTACTTACTATTTGTTTATCAGTTTCTATAGAAATCAGATAGCTACCGCTTTGAACCGAAGAAAGATTGATCTCCTGTTTATTTCCTTTTAAAGATGAGGATAAAATCAGCTTTCCTGATCCATCTATAATTTTATAGGATTTTAAAGTTTCTTTAGAAGAAATAGTCATAGTATTTTTTATAGGATTAGGATAGATAGCTAGCATATTACTTTCTATATTATTTTTAACATCATTTGTTCCCAACACAATACTTGTAGAGCAGATACCGATCACACTGCCTGCATGTCCGCCGGGGCTATCAATTGTTAATTGTGTATGGGCATTAGGGGAATGAATTACAAAAGTTTCTTCTCCAAGGTGTTGCGCAGTTCCACCTATAATTGTATTACCAATAATTGTGGAACCACAAGAATTATTAAATGGGATTGTAACATTTCCTCCGTTAGAAGTAAAGGTATAATTTTCTGATCCTATAAAATCACCAGCTAGTCTTACTATGAAAACTACGTCATTGACTGGCTGCGCAAAAGTAAGATTCAAAGACCACACACCACCTGTCCCAACGGCTAATCCATATGGTCCGAGATTTCCTCCTCCACAAACTGTATTATTAGGAGAATAATTATATACAGATCCTGTAGAAACTGAAGTTACCATAATTCCATTCACTGTTGTCGTTCCATTCATAGGAATAGGCGCCGTACTAAAACAAGCTTGAGCCTGTAGTATGTGGTTACACGATAAGATTATTATGGAAATAATATATCTTTTCCAAGAAAAATTGCGGTTAAATAATAATTTTTTTTCATTTTTTTAAAATTTATTTTTTTATCACATGAGCTTTATAATAAGATTTATAACTAATATATTTAATTAATAGACTGCCGTATCTTAATAAACATCCCCAAACATCTAGAAGTTCTTTTTGTAAGATGGAAGATATGAGATTAAAAATTCACAATTCACAACTTACTGTTCGGAAGATTACTTTTATATAAATTGGTTATTGTTTTTCCAAGTAATTAATCTTTTATAAAAATTATACGCTATATCTCTATAATTGTAAATATAATCAGCTTTTTCGTAATCATGCTCTAGTGACTCAACAAAAAGATTAGCAACCGCATTATATAAATTAGAATCAAGATTTTTAAAAATAGAGTATATCTCATTGTAAGTATGTTTATTATTAACATCACCAAAAAGAGAACCTAATTTACCCACGAAAATGTTTGCAGCTCTCACATTAATCATATTATTTATTCTATAGTTTTTTACCAATGAATTTATTTCTTTTTGATTTATTTTTTTTCAAAATAATCCATAATAAAAAGATAATCCATATAACCTAATTTCTTGTAATCATTGAACATTATCTTATGCTCTATAAAATTAGCTAAAGGCTCGGTGATACTCGCATTAAACATTGTAAAAAACAATGGATCATTTGCCATATTTCTTTTCAATGCCGAGCATAAATAGAAATCGTGATAGTCTAAGTTTAAATGCAGTAATTCATGTGTAAAGGATGCCTCACAAATATTTACTGAATTATAATAAATAATTGCATGATTATTTCAAAGATTATATATTTTTTTAAAGTATGAGGTTTTATCTCAATTGTAAATTTTCGAGATAGCTTTTCCCATAGCTCTATATTTCGATTAGTAACAAATTTTTCTATCATCATTTTTTGAGATTTTATTAAGTAATTCTGGAAAAAGAATCAATAAGAAAATAATTTCTTACATTATTAAATAGTCGATTACTTTTTACAATTTATTGAGGCCTATCTTTTTATAAAGAAGATCGAAAAGAGCTTGCCCTCTAACTTCTATATATCCTATTTGAGTAAGAATTTGCAAACGATTTTTATCATTTTTATTCTTTTCATACCTATCATATGCTATTGAAGTTCCAATAATAGTGTCCCCAAATAATTTTGATGCTTGTCTCGTTGCTTTATCTAAAAACAAGATATTCTCATGATGAATTTGTTGAAAATATGAGGCTATTAGTATATGACCTTTATAATCACTCTGATCAAATGGCATTAAAGGCTCTCCGTCTAATACAAGTATTGCATATCCAAAATCTTTTCTAGTCATCTGTACAGCTTCTGCAATTTTGACATGGGCTTTTACTTTATAAGAAAACAGTTCATCTCTAATTTTTTGTTTTCTTGTAAGTCTTGCATTTAGTAAAGAACCTACCCCAACTCCAATTATTGCTAAGACTGGACCTATTGTATATTTGAATATTTCATCCATATATTAGGTTGATTTTAAGATTCTGCTATTATAGTCATAGTTTTAGTTTCTTCAATATACAAATATTTTTAATCGTTTTTTGAGATTTGTAAATATATTTTAATTGTTAGCGCTTAGCACAGTGATGGTTCATGGAGTATTAAACTTTTATTAAACCACAAAAGTTGACGCGAGGAAGAATATTCTATTAACTGAGTCACTTGCCATTTAGCTAAATATATGTTGGCAGTGGGATATTATTTTCTATATAAATTCATCTTTAAGTTCATCGAATTTTTCTTTTAGAAGAAGTTTATTCTTGTCTAGAGTAATAATTTTTGCCTTATCAACAAAAGGCTTTAGATGTTCATTCTCCATACCACTCATTATTATTTGATTGTCACTTCTAATTTCATTTGTAAGTAAATCAACAATTTTGTCATAGTTAGTATGTGATTGTTCTTGCTAATTAGGAGTGTCAATAATAACTTCACTTCCAAACTTTTCTACCATAGTAAATATGGTTAAATAGTATGCAAGTATTGCTCTAACACCTTCTGCCGCACCACCTTTTTTGATGATTTTGTTATAATCTGATGGATATATACTTATTTTATTGATTTTAATTGTTTTATAGGATTGTTATGATATGATAAAAACCAATAAAAGCTAATGAACAAACCTTGATTTAGTCACTGATTTTAAAAGGAGGGACTAAAACAAATTCGCATTATGAAGTGTATCAAAAAAAATTTTAGAAGAAGTTAGAAGAAGAAAGTTAAGACTTTTTCTTTTCCCTTCAATATACTCATAATTTTTTATGACATTGATGTTTTTTCTTGAAAAGGTTTGTTATATAAATTTTAATATATACATTTGCAGCACATTAATGATAAAAAACACTCATGATGAATCCTATCAACCTTTTAAATCCCAAAGATTTTGCTAAATTACCTAGCGTTTATTCTTCGTTTGATAGAATTATGATTTTAATACCTATTTCTAGTAGTTTTTATTCACTAAGTTAATTCTGAATAATTAGACATTTAATTTATATTATTAGAAATAATTTAATCCATTTTTTGATTCTTAACCACTAGATTCTCTTCTAAATTACCCTATTTTATTTTGTTTGACCTGGAATAAATTTAGGCTTTTAGAAGGAGATATAAGAATTATCTCTTTTATTCTCGGGCGAAATAATAAGAGTTCTTAAAGACAATTATAACTTACATATTCTTTCTAAATATTAGAAGGATAGTTTATTTCATTATTAAATTGAATATGCATTATTGTTATTAATAACGTAATTCAATTAATATCTTTATCATTAGTATTAATTTAAAAAAAAGCACAATGAAAAATTTAATTATCGGATTTATTGTTCTAGCAATAACTTTAAGTTGTAATTCTTCTAACGATGATGTTGCTATTTCAAATTCATCTAACGTAGATACAACTCCAATACTTCCCACATCTGTTTTCGTATATTCTGGAAACTCCATATCTTACTCTTTAAAGTATTCGTACGTAGGAAGTAAGATAAAGGAAATTATACGGGATAATCTTAAATATATATATACCTATAATGGTAATAATATTACTAAAGAAGAGTGGTCTGTAAATGGAGAAATTAAGTTGATAAAAGAATTTTCGTATTTAAATGATAGAGTCAGTTCGGTAAAAGTTACGAATAAAATTACATCACCCGCCATAGTTTACACTAAAAATATTGAATATGTGAATGATTTTCATATAAAGTATAACGAATATGATTTAGAGGGAAATTTAGTAAGTCAAATTGAGGCCTATTTTGATAGTAAAGGAAATCAAATAAATATAATTAGTAAATTATCTGCAGGAACTATAAAATCTGTTTCAACTTTTGATAATAAAAATAATCCTTTTAAAAATATTATAGGATATGCTAAGATTAAAATGATAGACGAAAATGCAGGAGGATTAATTGGAGAGGGGATGTCAGGAAGTAATAACCTCTTAAAAAGAGAAAGTGACTCTTCTTTAACTAGCTATGTTACTTGTACTTATGTTTACAATGCTTTAAATAATTATCCCAAAGAGCAAAGTAGAAAATATTTAAATGAACCAGAAGAAACCATAAAGTATTACTATAATAAATTGTAGGGTGGAAAAATAAATTCTAAGATTATAATTTAATATAGGATTTGTATTAAGTTAAGTTTAGAAAATAGTATATAGTCATTAGCTTTCATAAAGCTAATGACTATGTTTTATAAAAGAAACCGTATAGTGACTAAACTCTATTGCAAAAATATAACGTATATTAATCCTTTCTCGGGTTCAATAGGAGGGGGGATATATCTCAAGCAGAACAGTAGGTGAATCAGTAGGGTAGCAGGGAAGAAAGTTTACAAAACCCAACAACTGTATTTTCCTTTGTTATTATCAACGAAGACGCTTTCATCGGTAGTGTCTCACTAACTGTGTAAGTTAAAAAGTTATTCTGGAAAATTTAGAGCTCTTACAGCTCAAGAAATTTTTCGGAACTCACTTTTTATTATTTTTAACCATTACATAGTTATGATTGACAA
>NZ_CACVBR010000080.1 GCF_902728265.1 Chryseobacterium potabilaquae | reverse complement strand
TTTGCCCCACTGAAAACGAGAGAATATCAGTAAAGCGCAGGAGAGCTTTTAGGTAAGCATTTAAGAATTATAGAGTACTAGGATATTAATAAAAAAGTTTTTAAAATTTTGCTTAAAAAATTTGCAAGAAATAAAAACATTAGTATCTTTGCAGTCCCAAATAAAGGGAGCGCAGAAGGGTATTGATTGAGGTTTAATTGAAGAGTTAAGGTTACTAAAAAAAACTTTAAATTTTTTTCAAAAACATTTGGTCAGATAGAAATAATTTTTTACTTTTGCACACGCAAATCTAGCAAGTGAAAACGACAGAAAGTAGCTTTAGAAGAGCGAGAGAATAGAGATCATTGAAATACAATATAACAACCAAGTAAGGAAAAACTAAAGCGTTAAAAACTTTGAGTGAGTCAGACAAACATACAATGGAGAGTTTGATCCTGGCTCAGGATGAACGCTAGCGGGAGGCCTAACACATGCAAGCCGAGCGGTATGATTCTTTCGGGAATCAGAGAGCGGCGTACGGGTGCGGAACACGTGTGCAACCTGCCTTTATCTGGGGGATAGCCTTTCGAAAGGAAGATTAATACCCCATAATATATTGATTGGCATCGATTGATATTGAAAACTCCGGTGGATAAAGATGGGCACGCGCAAGATTAGATAGTTGGTGAGGTAACGGCTCACCAAGTCAATGATCTTTAGGGGGCCTGAGAGGGTGATCCCCCACACTGGTACTGAGACACGGACCAGACTCCTACGGGAGGCAGCAGTGAGGAATATTGGACAATGGGTGAAAGCCTGATCCAGCCATCCCGCGTGAAGGACGACGGCCCTATGGGTTGTAAACTTCTTTTGTACAGGGATAAACCTTTCCACGTGTGGGAAGCTGAAGGTACTGTACGAATAAGCACCGGCTAACTCCGTGCCAGCAGCCGCGGTAATACGGAGGGTGCAAGCGTTATCCGGATTTATTGGGTTTAAAGGGTCCGTAGGCTGATTTGTAAGTCAGTGGTGAAATCCTACAGCTTAACTGTAGAACTGCCATTGATACTGCAAGTCTTGAGTGTAGTTGAAGTAGCTGGAATAAGTAGTGTAGCGGTGAAATGCATAGATATTACTTAGAACACCAATTGCGAAGGCAGGTTACTAAGTTACAACTGACGCTGATGGACGAAAGCGTGGGGAGCGAACAGGATTAGATACCCTGGTAGTCCACGCTGTAAACGATGCTAACTCGTTTTTGGGTTTTCGGATTCAGAGACTAAGCGAAAGTGATAAGTTAGCCACCTGGGGAGTACGAACGCAAGTTTGAAACTCAAAGGAATTGACGGGGGCCCGCACAAGCGGTGGATTATGTGGTTTAATTCGATGATACGCGAGGAACCTTACCAAGGCTTAAATGGGAATTGACAGATTTAGAAATAGATCCTCCTTCGGGCAATTTTCAAGGTGCTGCATGGTTGTCGTCAGCTCGTGCCGTGAGGTGTTAGGTTAAGTCCTGCAACGAGCGCAACCCCTGTCACTAGTTGCCATCATTAAGTTGGGGACTCTAGTGAGACTGCCTACGCAAGTAGAGAGGAAGGTGGGGATGACGTCAAATCATCACGGCCCTTACGCCTTGGGCCACACACGTAATACAATGGCCGGTACAGAGGGCAGCTACACAGCGATGTGATGCAAATCTCGAAAGCCGGTCTCAGTTCGGATTGGAGTCTGCAACTCGACTCTATGAAGCTGGAATCGCTAGTAATCGCGCATCAGCCATGGCGCGGTGAATACGTTCCCGGGCCTTGTACACACCGCCCGTCAAGCCATGGAAGTCTGGGGTACCTGAAGTCGGTGACCGTAAAAGGAGCTGCCTAGGGTAAAACAGGTAACTAGGGCTAAGTCGTAACAAGGTAGCCGTACCGGAAGGTGCGGCTGGAACATCTCATTTTAGAGCGTCTTCAAAGACGATAAACAAAATTAGTGTCTAAGACACGAAGTACTTACTTAAAGTAAAGCTTTAGTTTTTTGTTTGGTTGATATATAAAAAAATAACAAAACCCACTAGAAATTAGTATAGGGAAAGAGATACAAGAGCCCAGAGCGCAGAACCAAGACGAATGAAAGTCTTGTATCTAGCATCTAGGATCTGTAAGTCTAAAAAGACAGTCTCGTAGCTCAGCTGGTTAGAGCGCTACACTGATAATGTAGAGGTCGGCAGTTCGAGCCTGCCCGAGACTACTAATTGAAAAGACAGTAAGATATAAGATATGATAGTTGAGACATTAAGTCTAGATTTTGTAATCTTATTTTTGAAGTCTACTAGAGGGGAATTAGCTCAGCTGGCTAGAGCGCCTGCCTTGCACGCAGGAGGTCAAGGGTTCGACTCCCTTATTCTCCACGATAATAGAAGGTTTATTTTTAAAAAAGCATATAGAGCCAAAAACAATATTTGCGAGATAAGCTAGAAATAGAATTAAGATCATTGACATTAACGGTAAAGACATCACAAAGAGAAAACCGAGCACTTATAAGTGCTTGAGTAACCTAAAAATAGGAAAGAAATCGTTAAGGGCGTATGGCGGATGCCTAGGCTTTCAGAGGCGACGAAGGACGTGGTAAGCTGCGAAAAGCTCGGGGGATTGGCACACACGAATAGATCCCGAGATATCCGAATGGGGCAACCCGGCATGTTGAAGACATGTCACCTCGCAAGAGGAGCAAACCCGGAGAACTGAAACATCTAAGTACCCGGAGGAAAAGAAATCGAAGAGATTCCGTAAGTAGTGGCGAGCGAAAGCGGATTAGCCCAAAAGTTTATATATATTTAGAAGAATGTTCTGGAAAGAACAGCTATAAAAGGTGATAGCCCTGTATTCGAAAGGTATATATAGATGATAAATGAGTATGGCGGGACACGTGAAATCCTGTCTGAATATGGGGGGACCATCCTCCAAGGCTAAATACTCCTGAAAGACCGATAGTGAACAAGTACTGTGAAGGAAAGGTGAAAAGCACTTCGAATAGAAGGGTGAAATAGAACCTGAAACCGTACGCCTACAAGCGGTCGGAGCCCACAAGTTGGGTGACGGCGTGCCTTTTGCATAATGAGCCTACGAGTTAATTTTACTAGCGAGGTTAAGGTATTAAGTACCGGAGCCGGAGCGAAAGCGAGTCTGAATAGGGCGTATAGTTAGTAGGATTAGACGCGAAACCTTGTGATCTACCCATGGGCAGGTTGAAGCTCTGGTAACACAGAGTGGAGGACCGAACCGGTTGACGTTGAAAAGTCTTCGGATGACCTGTGGGTAGGGGTGAAAGGCCAATCAAACTGGGAGATAGCTCGTACTCTCCGAAATGCATTTAGGTGCAGCGTCGTATATAAGTTTATTAGAGGTAGAGCTACTGATTGGATGCGGGGGTTTCATCGCCTACCAATTCCTGACAAACTCCGAATGCTAATAAATGTTCTACGGCAGTGAGGGCATGGGTGCTAAGGTCCATGTCCGAGAGGGAAAGAACCCAGACCAACAGCTAAGGTCCCCAAATATATGTTAAGTTGAAGCAACGCGGTTGGACTGCATTGACAGCTAGGATGTTGGCTTGGAAGCAGCCATTCATTTAAAGAGTGCGTAACAGCTCACTAGTCGAGCGGTCCGGCATGGATAATAATCGGGCATAAACATATTACCGAAGCTATGGATTTGTACATTAGTACATCTGGTAGGAGAGCATTCTATTTGCGCCGAAGCAGTATCGTGAGGTATTGTGGAGCGGATAGAAAAGAAAATGTAGGCATAAGTAACGATAAAGGGGGCGAGAAACCCCCTCACCGAAAGACTAAGGTTTCCTCAGCCATGCTAATCAGCTGAGGGTTAGTCGGGACCTAACGCGAACCCGAAAGGGGTAGTGGATGGACAATGGGTTAATATTCCCATACTTGCTCACGTTAAAAGGGGACGGTTCGATGTAGCTATTGAAGACTGACGGAAGTGTCAAGGCCTAGCCTTCGGGCGAAGCTGTTATAGTGTAATTGGATCCAAGAAAAGCCGAAGTGAAGCAACCCGTACCAAAACCGACACAGGTAGTCGAGGAGAGAATCCTAAGGTGCTCGAGTGAGTCGTGGCTAAGGAACTAGGCAAAATAGTCTCGTAACTTCGGAAGAAGAGACGCCATCAGCAATGGTGGCCGCAGTGAAGAGGCCCAGGCGACTGTTTATCAAAAACACAGGACTCTGCTAAATCGAAAGATGCTGTATAGGGTCTGACACCTGCCCGGTGCTGGAAGGTTAAGGAAGGTGCTTAGCGTAAGCGAAGGCATTGACTGAAGCCCCAGTAAACGGCGGCCGTAACTATAACGGTCCTAAGGTAGCGAAATTCCTTGTCGGGTAAGTTCCGACCTGCACGAATGGTGTAACGATCTGGGCACTGTCTCAGCCACGAGCTCGGTGAAATTGTAGTATCGGTGAAGATGCCGATTACCCGCAATGGGACGAAAAGACCCTGTGAACCTTTACTATAACTTCGTATTGACTTTGAGTAAGTAATGTGTAGGATAGGTGGGAGGCTTTGAAGCAGGCACGCTAGTGTTTGTGGAGCCAACGTTGAAATACCACCCTTTACTTACTTGGAGCCTAACTTCTTATTAGAAGGACATTGCGTGGTGGGTAGTTTGACTGGGGTGGTCGCCTCCAAAAGAGTAACGGAGGCTTTCAAAGGTACCCTCAGCACGCTTGGTAACCGTGCGTAGAGTGTAATGGCATAAGGGTGCTTGACTGTGAGACCAACAAGTCGATCAGGTGCGAAAGCAGGACATAGTGATCCGGTGGTTCCGTATGGAAGGGCCATCGCTCATAGGATAAAAGGTACTCCGGGGATAACAGGCTAGTCTCCCCCAAGAGCTCACATCGACGGGGAGGTTCGGCACCTCGATGTCGGCTCGTCACATCCTGGGGCTGGAGAAGGTCCCAAGGGTTGGGCTGTTCGCCCATTAAAGTGGCACGCGAGCTGGGTTCAGAACGTCGTGAGACAGTTCGGTCTCTATCTATTGCGGGCGTTAGATGTTTGAGAGGGCTTGATTCTAGTACGAGAGGACCGAATTGAACAAACCTCTGGTGTATCAGTTGTACCGCCAGGTGCACCGCTGAGTAGCTATGTTTGGAAGAGATAAGCACTGAAAGCATATAAGTGCGAAACTCGCCTCAAGATGAGACATCTTTTAAGGGTCGTTGGAGATGACAACGTTGATAGGCTACAGGTGTAAAGTTGGTAACAGCATAGCCGAGTAGTACTAATTACCCGTAGATTTATAGCCTATTAGGAATTATTATTCTTAGAGCGATAAGTTCTAAGGCAAGCCTTATAAGTGCAATCCTGGTTTTGCCTTTGTGATGAAATTTACCGATTAAAAAGCAGTATGCTTTATGCTGTAAGCCTAGAGCTTATAGCCTACTGCCTACAGCTATATACAGCCTTTAGGGTGGTTTTAGCGGTGGGGCTCACCTGTTCCCATTCCGAACACAGAAGTTAAGCCTACCAGCGCCGATGGTACTGCTAACGCGGGAGAGTAGGTCGCCGCCAGTTTTTATTTAAAGTCTCATAGATTTATTTCTATGAGACTTTTTTTATCTAGATACTTCAACGATTCAAACTTCTGAAACTTACGGATCAGTCTCAAAAGTTGAGGGCTAAGCAAAAAGTTTGGAGAAAAACAGATTTTATAATGTTTTG
>NZ_CACVBR010000079.1 GCF_902728265.1 Chryseobacterium potabilaquae | reverse complement strand
TAATAAAAACTCAATGATTGTAAGAAAAATTATAGCATGTTTAGTAAGAGGGGTAAATTATTATAGAATAATCTTTATTATGAATTTATTTTAAATATAAAAATCCCACGGAGTACGCAGGATTATAGATTTTCTTCGGCTTTTAAGCCTTATTGTGAATTGCTTTTCAATTTTATTAATACAAATATAAATAACTTTTTTAATTTAAGTTTACAAAAGCCGAATTAATTTTATTTTTTCTGAAAATTTATATAACATGAAAACTAGTTAATTATGAGTAAGGTATTAGGAATTGATCTTGGTACAAATAGTATAGGTTGGGCTATTAGGAATACAGATCTAGCAGAAAATCAGATAGAAGATTTTGGAGTTATTACTTTCGAAAAGGGTGTTGCTTCAGAAAAAGGAAATGAATTTCCGAAAGTTCAAAAAAGGACACAAAGTCGAGGAAAACGTAGAAATTATCAAGCTGAAAAATATAGAAAGTTTGCGTTGTTGGATTTCCTCATTGAAAAAGACATGTGTCCATTGACAAGGGAAGAGTTCAATAATTGGAAATTGTATAAAAAAGGTAAGAGAAAAGAATATCCACAATCCGAAGTGTTTTTAAATTGGATAAGATTTGATTTTGATGGAGATGGTTTACCTGATTTTCATTTATTTGGGAAAAATAAAGATGAAAGTTATTATATTTTCAGAGCTTTTTCGGTTGATGAAAAGTATAAAAATATTTTTGCAGATAATTCTCATATTTTAGGACGAGTTTTTTATCAGTTAGTACAAAGAAGAGGTTTTAAAGGGAAGGACGAAGAAGAATCTAAAACTATTCTGGAAGGAAGTAAAGATGGTAATACTAAAGGCCGTGATAGCATAGAGGAATATCTTGAAAAATATAAAACTTTAGGTGCTGCTCTTTATAATTACCAAAAAGATTTTGGAGGGAGAATAAGACAACGATATAATCTTCGTAAAGATTTTGAATTTGAGCTTCAGGAAATATGTAAAGTTCATCAGATTTCTCCATCTGATTATAAAAAGCTTTGGAAGGCTATTATTTGGCAAAGGCCTTTGAGAACTCAAAAAGAATTGATAGGAAATTGTATTTATGAGAAAAATAAAAAAAGAATTGCAGTTAGCCATCCTCTATATGAAGAATATAGAACTTGGACTTTCATCAATAATTTGAATATAGTTGTGCCTTTCGGGGAAGATCAACAAGATTATCTATCAGAAAAAATATATCCATTATTTTATAAATCTAAACCTGACTTTGAATTAATTGATATTGATAAACAATTAAAAAAAGATGGTGGAAAAAGACAATCTAAACACAATGAAAAAACGAAAGTTTTGTCTGTAAAACTTTTGAAGCAGTTTCAAGATATATTTGGTGAGGATTGGAAAAAATTGCTAAAATGGGATGTTATTGGTAATAGAGATTCCCAACCTATAAAAAGAGATAATGCTACTTATACTTTTGAAGATTTATGGCATGTCTTATTTACATTTGACGGTCAGGAAAATTTGAAAAAATTTGCTTTAGAAAAATTAAATCTTGATGAAGAAAAAGCTACTAAATTTTCAAGAATAAAATTACAACAAGGTTATGCTACATTAAGTCTATCTGCTATTAAAAAGATTCTTCCATATCTTCAAAAAGGATTTTTGTATAATCATTCAGTTTATATGGCAAACTTGCATAAGATGCTTAATGAAAATACAATTTCAGAAAGCTTAATTAATTATTTTGCAGATGAGATCTCTCGTATTTTAAAAGATGATTCTTTTAATAGGAAGAATGCAGCCGTAATAAATGGATTAATTTCTGAAATGCTAAATGATGAAAATAGATACTATATTTCAGATGGGAGAAATTTGGATGAAAGAGAGAAAGAAACTGTTTTTAAAGGTGTTATAAATCATTATGGTTTAGAGACATGGGACAGATTTTCAGAACCAATGAAAACAGAAATAATTGATTTTATATCTGCAAAATATTTAGAATTTCTCAAAAAAACGTATACTCAAAAAGGGAATCTATTTGTTCAGCAAGAAAGAATTCATGATCAGATATTTACATTTTTACAAGAGACTTATAATGTTCCGGAGGATAAGAAAAAATATCTTTGGCATCCATCGGAACAAGAAAATTATATAGTAGCAGAGGAATATCAAGAATTTTCTATTGGGAATAAAAAGTATTATGTAAAAGAACAAAATTACGAGAATTTTTTAGATAAGAATTCTAATGCAGAAAGTGAGGCTAAAAGAATAAAACTTCTAGGAGATCCACAACCATTGAGTAAAGGTTTTAAAAACCCAATGGCTCTAAAGTCTTTGTATAAACTCAAAAGTTTGATAAATTATTTATTGCAAATCGGAAAAATAGATGAATATACTAAAGTTGTTGTAGAAATTGCACGAGAGTTAAATGATAAAAATAAAAGGAAAGCTATCCAAATTTGGCAAAAAGATAGAGAGAATCAAAATGAAGCCTATAAAAAAGAATTAGAAGCTTATAGACAGGCATTTCCTAACATCAACTTAATCGACGAGAACACACTCATCCGAAAAATAAGACTGTGGCACGAACAAAATAAGATTTGCCTTTATACAGGTAAACCAATTTCTTTTACGGATTTGATTATTGGAAATAAATATGATTTTGAACATACCATTCCTGCAAGTATAAGTTTTGATAATGACCTGAAGAATCTCACGATTTCAGATTCTACATACAACCGTGTTTATAAAGGAAGGAAATTCCCAACCCAATTACCTAATTATGAGTCTGAACAAAAAATAGATGGAAAAATCTATAATTCTATCATTAGAAATATAGAATTCATCTTTGGGGAAAGAACAGTTGAAAATAAAGAAATAAAGGGGAAAAATGAAGAAATTGTTAAGTGGAAAAAAATAGATGAGCTTGAAAAACAATATGATGAATGGAAGAAAAAAGCTTCTTATGCAAGTACTAAAGAAATAAAAGATAATTGCATCATAAAATATCACACCATAAAAATGGATTTGGATTATCTGAAATCCAAATTGGCATCATTCACTATCACAGAGTATAAAGCAGGTTGGAGAAATAATCAAATTCGCGATACACAGATGATAACAAAATATGCTTTGCCATATTTAAAAACATTATTTAGGAAAGTATCCGTGGAAAAGGGAGCAGTTACCGATATTTTTAAAAAAGTCTATAAAGTCCAATCTAAAGAAGAAAAAAAGGATAGAAGCATACATAGCCATCACGCTCAGGATGCCGCTATTCTTACTTTAATTCCTAATGCTTTTCACAGAGAAAGAATTATCAAGGCTTACGAAAATGAAATTGATAATAGAACAGGGAAAACTTATCACGAAATCCCTATGGACTGGAAAAACTTTTCTGAGAAATATATTATGGAATTAAAAGATAAGATCATTATAAATAACCTTACAGATAACAGAACTATTACTCAAACCTATAAAACAGTAAGGAAGAGAGGGAAAATTATATATGATATTGATAAAGAAGGTAATTCTTCTAAAAGAATAAGTAGAGGAGATACCATAAGGGGACAGTTGCATGGAGAAACATTTTATGGAGCAATTAAACAGCCACTAAGGGATGAGGAAAATAAAATTCTTTTTGATGAAGATAAAAAAATGATACTTAAAGAGGAAGTTTATCTTGTAATAAGGAAACCTTTAGTCTATAAGAAAGACGCCAATTCTCCAGGCTTTAAAACTCTTGAAGAAGTAGAGAAGTTAATTGTGGATAGAGCTTTGTTTGAGATGATTAAAATTCAGGTTAAGGAATCTGATTTTAAAACTGCATTGACAGATGGGGTCTATATGCTTGATGAAAATGGAAATAAAGTCAATAAAATAAGACGAATAAGATGCTTTGAAAAGGGATTAAAATATACCACTGCTATAAAAATTCATAAACATAGTTTTACTTCTAATAAAAAGTATAAAGAAGCAACTTTAGTAACCAATGGAGAGAATACATATTGTCTATTCTATAAAAATGATCAAGGAAAAGCAATGAGAATTCTTTCTATCGTAGATGTAGCGAACTTGAAACTTAAAAATATTCAAACTCTATATTCAGAGCCAGAATTTTTAAGCTTCGAATCAGGAAAAGGAAAAAAGAAAATTCAAATACCTTTGTATTCAATTTTAAAAAGTGGAGATAAAGTATTGTTTTACAAAGACAATAAATATGAATTAAAAGATTTAGAACAAACTGATTTAGTAAAAAGAATGTTTAAAATATATCAATTTGAAAAAGATGGCAGAATAAAATTTAGGCATCATTTAGTGGCAGGTATTGATACAGAATTAAAAAAAAGTCATCAGGAGTATTCAACAATTAACTTTGAGGATAATCCGGTATTTTTAAGATTAAGCCAAGCGCAATGGAATTTTGCAATCCAAGATAAAGATTTCGAAGTTTCATTAGATGGTAAAATTCATTGGAAATTTTAACAAAAATGATTACTCGTTCCATCTATATAGGTAATCCTGCTTATCTTAAGCTTAAAGATGAGCAGATGAAAATTCTTTGTCCGGAAACTAAAGTGGAGAAAGGCAGTATTCCTGTAGAAGATCTGGGATTATTGATGTTGGATCATTTTCAGATTACTATTTCACATCATCTGATTCAAAAAATGATGGGCAATAATGTTGTAGTAATAAGTTGTGATTTACATCATTTGCCACATGGAATTATGCTACCTTTATACGGGCATACAGAATATTCTGATAGGGTAAAAGATCAGTTGGAAGCCAGTGAACCTCTTAAGAAACAATTGTGGAAACAGACCATTGAATGTAAGATAGAAAATCAGAAAGAAGTTTTGATGAGGTTAGGCAATTATTATGAACCTATGTTAGAATATCAAAGAAACGTAAAGTCTGGTGATATCACTAATATGGAAGGCATAGCAGCCCAGCATTATTGGAAATATTTGATTAGTTTAGATTTTCTTCGTGAACGTTTTGGAAATTCCCCAAATCAGTTTTTTAATTTTGGATATGCAGTTTTAAGAAGCATTGTGGCGAGAGCGATAGTAGAAACAGGATTACTCCCTGTTTTAGGGATTTTCCATAAAAATAAGTACAATCCATATTGTTTGGCTGATGATTTAATGGAACCTTATCGTCCATTTGTGGATATATTGGTTATGCAATGGCTAGAACTTAATCCTGACCTAGAAGAGCTGACAAAGGAATTTAAAGCTCATATTTTACATATAGCAACGAAAGATGTAAAAATAGATGGAAAAACAAGACCCTTGTTGGTAGCGGTAAAAACAACCGCTGCTTCGCTTTATAAATGTTATACAGGAGAAAAACGATTGATATCTTATCCTGAACTGATATGAATACCGAAAGGTTTAATGCCTACCGAATTATGTGGGTTTTAGTATTGTATGATTTGCCAACTGAAACCAAAACGAATATGAAAGATGCCAACCGCTTTCGTAAAGGTTTAATTGATGATGGTTTTACATTGTTTCAATTTTCAATGTATATCCGCCATTGCCCAAGCAGGGAAAATGCAGAAGTTCATATTAAAAGAGTCAAATTTATGCTACCCAAAGCAGGTAAAGTGGCAATCATGTGTATTACGGATAAGCAATTTGGAAATATTGAAATCTTTTTTGCTAGAAATAGAGAAGAGCCACCTCCGACATTTCAACAACTTGAATTATTTTAAATTTTAAATCCTGATAAATAAAATGAAGCCGTCTCATTTTCCCTGGGGCGGTTTTTATTTATAAACTACACATATTATTTTTTAGGATTATTTTTTTGATTAGAAGTGTATTTTTATGCCACTTTCTTTCTTAAGTTGTGTGCTAAAGCAT
>NZ_CACVBR010000078.1 GCF_902728265.1 Chryseobacterium potabilaquae | reverse complement strand
AGCAGAGTCTTTTAATGCGAAAATCAAAAACTTTAGATTGCAACTAAGAGGGGTAAAAGACAGAACCTTTTTCTTATTCAGATTATCCAAACTTTTTGCATAGCCCCCAACTTTTGCGCCTGATCCCTTTTGTTTACAAAGGGATACGGAAACTTAATATATTAAATTGAAAAGGGACCCATTAGAAAAAATAAAAGCAACTTATTTATGTGAAATAAGTTGCTTTAAGTAGACTCACAGGGATTCGAACCCCAGATGACTGAACCAAAATCAGTAGTGTTACCGCTACACCATGAGTCTTTGTTTGTTTTAGTGGTGCAAATTTAGAGTTTTTTTATTTATATGCAAAAACTTTTTAAACTTTTTTTTACATTTACTCTCCTTTTTATTTATATACATTATGCTGATAGATTTCAATGGACTCAATATTAGTGGCTTATCGTGTCAAACGGAATTTGAGCTTACAGTTAAAACATTTTTAGAAGAATGGTTCTCGGATTCTGATACCGTTAAAGTTCAAACTTCGGGTTCTACGGGAGCTCCTAAAGTTTTTGATATTCCTAAGCAGAAGATGGTTAATTCTGCAATTATGACATGTGATTACTTAAAATTGCAAAAAGGAGATATTGCATTAGGCTGTCTTCCTGTAGAGTATATTTCTGGAAAAATGATGATTGTGCGTTCGATAGTAAGAGAATTAAAATTGATGGTTGTGGACCCTTCTACAAAACCAATTGAAAAATTTGAATTACCAATAGATTTCTGTGCTATGACACCTCTTCAAGTTGAAAACTCACTAGAAAAATTATATTTAATCAAAAATTTAATTATTGGGGGAGCTGCTGTTTCGGAATCCTTGAAAGAAGCAGTGCTCAAAAGTCATAGGTCTGAAAAGAATCATATTTTTGAAACATATGGAATGTCAGAGACTCTTTCCCATATCGGATTAAGGCAATTAGCTCCAAAATCGGAAGATTATTTTACTATATTTGAAAATGTTGATATTTCAAAAGACGAAAGAGGATGTCTGAAAATTTTTGCGCCCAATTTGAATGACGAAATTTTGCAAACTAATGATTTAGTTGAGATTATTAATGAAAAACAGTTTAAATTTTTAGGAAGAATAGATCATGTTATTAACTCGGCTGGTGTAAAAATTTTTCCCGAGCAATTAGAAGCTTTAATCAAAAAAAATATTTCAAATGAAGTTGTTTTTTTAGGTGTTAATGATCAAAGTTTGGGACAAAAATTAGTATTAATAATAGAAGGTATATATTCTGAAGATATAATTGAAAAAATAGGATCAATAGAATTTGAGAAAAAATTTCATCATCCTAAGGAAATTATCTTTATAGATCAAATTCCTAGGACTCCAAATGGTAAAGTTAACCGAATTGAACTTAGTAACCAGATTAGTCAAAGGTAGTGTATTGATCCACTGATCCTAAAATATAATGGCTTAAAAAATGAAAGATTTTTCAAAAGAACTCAGTTTTAAAACTTCTCGGAGCAGTGGAGCGGGAGGTCAGAATGTGAACAAAGTAGAAACTTCAGTAACTGTACTTTGGAATGTTGCAACATCTGAGTTTTTTAATGAATATCAAAAAAACTTAATTTACGATAAACTAAAAAATAGAATCAATACAGAAGGTTTTTTGTTTTTAACAGTTTCTGAGAACAGGACTCAGCTCATGAATAAAAACACGGCTATAAAAAGGGTGCTGGAAATTGTTAATAAATCCCTTGTTATTCCTAAAAAAAGAATAGCTACAAAACCCTCTAAAGCGCAGAAGCAAAAAAGACTTGATCTCAAAAAGAAAACGGCTGAAAAAAAAGATAATAGAAAATTTAGATTTTGAATTTTTAGTAGAAATAAAACATTATTTTTGGGCAAATTTCAAATTCATGACAAAAAAACTAACTTTGCTAGGAATGCTCTCCATTTCTTTATTTTCATTTGCTCAACAAAAATTTTCAATTATCCCTTCCATAGGTTATGCCTGGAGAACAGCTGAAATTCCTAAAGGTATTTCTTCTGAACAGAAAGATTATATTAAAGGCTTAAAAAGTGGAATTAATTTCGATATTTCTGCATATTATCATCTTAAAAATGAGTTTGCAATTGGACTTAAATATTCTAATTATAGTGCCTCCAGTAATGCAAGAATTACTTTTCAAGATGTAAATGGAAATTTTTATTCAGGAAATATCAATACAAAAGATCATATTACATTCTTTGGCCCTTCCGTAATGTATTCTAATTATAATGAAGAAATAAAACATAAATTATTTGTTGATTTAGGATTAGGAGTTATTTCCTATGTTACAAAAACAGGTACCGTAAAAGGGACAGGTTCTAATTTGGGAATGGAAGCCAATTTTGGTTACCAGTACGCATTAGCGAAGAATTTTTTCATTGGCCCCAAAGTAGGCTTTACTGCAGGGACATTGACAAAAATGAAATTTAATGGTCAGGTTGTTGATTTTGAAGACAATCAAAGAGAAGGACTACACCGAGTTTCTTTAAGTGCAGCAGCTACATTCCGTTTTTAAGTTTTATCTTTGCAAAAATTTTTAAAATGAGTAAACCAATTTCGGAATTTATAGAGAAGTACTATTTGCACTTCAATGCGGCTGCTTTGGTGGATGCATCTAAAGGGTATGTTGCACATCTTAAAGAGGGTGGGAAAATGATGATCACTTTAGCTGGAGCAATGTCTACAGCTGAATTGGGAAAAATTCTTGCTGATATGATTCGCCAAGGAAAAGTAGATTTTATTTCTTGTACAGGAGCCAATCTGGAAGAAGATTTAATGAATCTTGTGGCACATTCACATTATGAAAGAGTTCCTCATTATAGAGATCTTACTCCCCAAGAAGAATGGGATCTTTTAGAAAGAGGGCTTAATAGAGTTACAGATACTTGTATTCCTGAAGAAGAAGCATTTAGAAGATTACAAAAACATATCGTCCAAATTTGGAAGGATGCAGAAGAGAAAGGTGAAAGATATTTTCCTCATGAGTATATGTATAAAATGATTTTGTCCGGAGTTTTGGAGCAATATTATGAAATTCCAAAAGAAAACTCATGGATGATTGCTGCAGCAGAAAAAAATCTTCCAATTGTGGTTCCAGGATGGGAAGATTCCACTATGGGAAATATATTTTCTTCTTATTGTATAAAAGGTGAGCTTAAAGCTTCTACCATGAAATCAGGAATTGAATATATGATGTATTTAGCGGATTGGTATACTAAAAATTCCAGTGGTAAAGGTGTAGGTTTCTTCCAAATTGGAGGAGGAATTGCAGGAGATTTCCCCATCTGTGTAGTGCCAATGCTATATCAAGATATGGAAATGCATGATATCCCTTTTTGGTCATATTTCTGCCAAATATCAGATTCTACGACATCGTATGGTTCTTATTCAGGAGCTGTTCCAAATGAAAAAATTACTTGGGGTAAATTGGATATTACAACCCCAAAGTTTATTGTTGAAAGTGATGCAACGATCTGTGCTCCATTAATGTTTTCTTATATCTTAGAAAATTCTTAAGGATTTTTATATTCTACAATAATAATATAGACGCTTCAATTTTTGAAGCGTTTTTTTATGAATAACCTCTTATAATCGTTTCAAATAATATCAATCTAAAGAATGAACGAGTACAAAATACCGATAGGCTAAAATTCCTTTTTGAAGTCTATTTAGACTATTGGGATTCTTATTGCTTAACTTGGGAAAAATAGCCTTATTTATTTTGTTTAATAAACGAAAAATTATTTTTTTCATGACATTAGGATTTGGTGATTTATAAAATGTATTCAAAAATCATGCAATCAAAAATGGTTGATCATTAAATAAATACTAAAAATTATATTTATTTTTGAGATATAACAATAAGACTAAATTAAACGCGATATGGACGAAATTTTTAAACAACAAGTGTGGGAAATTACAAAACTTGTTCCTAAAGGTCGTGTAACCAGCTATGGCGCTATTGCGAAAGCGGTGGGCTATCCCAATCACTCTAGGCATGTAGGAAAAGCAATGGGAGGTTGTCCGGAAGGTGTTCCGGCACATCGTGTTATTTCTAGTTCTGGAAGTTTGTCTGTACCTGAATTCCAAATAAAACTAGAAAATGAAGGTGTTATTATTGAGAATTTTAAAGTGAAAAACTTCAAAAAACTATTTTGGGATCCACTTCTTGAACTCTAAAAAACAATTTATTAATAGAATATTGATTGATAAGACTATAATCTATACCCCATTAATAAGCTATAAATGTTGAAAGGAGTATTTATTTTTTGATTTTTAAACTTCTTATTTCGTCTTTTAATTTTTTATTTTCATCCTTTAACAAGGTAATATAATCCTGAAGATTCTGAATAATAGACGCTGAAATATTATGAAATTGAGTTACATATCCCGCAGAAGTTGAACTATCATTAAATACAGGATGGTCATTGTTAATGATAACTTTTGCATCATCTTCTTCGTAGATTTCTTCTATAGGGACATCTAAAAAATAGGCTATTTTATCCCATTCGTCTTGAACAATTCTTACATCTCCGCTTTCTTTTCTACTATAATTTGATACATCTGTGGCTATAGCATCCGCGATTTGTTGTTGTGTATATCCTTTTTTCTTTCTTATTAGACGTAATTTTTCTTTTTGCATGTCTTATTTTTTTACAAAAATGGAGAAAAAGTATAATTTGTACAAGATTTGTACAATAAAAATGCAAAAAATATACAATATAATTCTAATAATAGTGATATATTGCTTTTGTAGTTTTGCGGCACTAAAAAAGAAAAGAAATGGAGAGAAAATTATTTGTCGCAGCGGTGCTAAGTATTATAACACTACAATCATGTCATGATGAAGATGTATTAACACAGGAATCTCGAGTAAGTATTGAGAAAAATAAGAACATTGCTTATCGTGGGTCTGAATCTAATATGATCTCAGAATATGTTCAAAAACAACTATCAGTTCAGTATGAAATTAAGGAGATTATAGAGAAAGAAAAAAATATTAATTTTACTTTACTCCAATCAAAAATGGGAAGAGTTTCTACTATCGAGGAATTAGAAGCTCTATATAAAGAAGCAGGGATTCATAATATTAAAGAACTGATTGAACGATATGAAAGACTGAAAAGAAATACGATAGATTTCCAAGAAACTCATTCTGATTTTTTTATCCAATATAATGAAGAAAAAAGAAGAGAGGTGTTGATTTCTGAAATGGATAGCCAACTTGGAAACTTAGGGAATAATCGTTTGCTAGCCAGGAACGATTGCCATGCTGGTTTTGTAAGAGCATCCAAAATGTGTATGAGGAACTATGGAATTGAGGTAGTAGGATCAGCGGCAGTAGGTGCTTTTACAGGTGGAGTGGGAGGAGTTATTGCCGGAAGCATTGCTACGGCACATATGGTAGCTTGTAACTCCGATGCGGAGAGAGATTATCATATATGTGTTAAAGAAGGTGGAAAACCGTAATAAAAAAATATGAATTATAAACTATTAACTTATATAGCTTTCGTACTATTAATAATAATTCCTTACTTTGATAAAAAAGATCAATATTTTGTTCTTCAGATTATCTGTCTTTTATTAATTGGGATTTTTGGATATTTAGCCATGAAAAAAGAGAAAGGTAAAGAAAGATAATTTTTCCAGACTAATTATGGTATTTGATAATTTGGTTTGATTAAAAAATGGATTAACCCATATTTATATTGGATAGTTGAATAATGATGTTACTTTTATTGGTTTGGTAAACTCTATTATTATAAGAAAAAATCATGACAAAGAAAAGAGGCTGCCCTTTTGGAACAGCCTCTATTTATATTATTTTTGTCTGATCCTAACATAGCGTTACACAAAAACAGCAATGTTATGAAAGATCTTAATAATCAGTATGTAAAACGTAGTCAAAAAGACTATAGCCTATCCTTTAAACTCTCTGTAGTACAAGAAGTGGA
>NZ_CACVBR010000077.1 GCF_902728265.1 Chryseobacterium potabilaquae | reverse complement strand
AACAAGATTGTGTAAAAATAAAAACCTATAAAAACAAAGATATTTGTCGGACTAGCCCGACAAATATCTCATAAAATATTAGTATTTTTAACCTAATAATCTGTAACGCTTATTTAGGACTAGTCATTTTCTAGTTGCTTATAGCTTTTTTGGATAAAATCAGTAAGTTCTTTTCCTTTTAATAAGTTTTGAGAAAGTTTGGCAAGATCTAAAGCATATTTTATTAAGCCTTCTTTTTCTTCAAGATTTTCTGTCTTTAAAACCTGGTTAGCAAAGTCACTGTTAGAATTTACAACCAAATTATACATTTGAGGAAATCCTCCCATTCCAAACATACCGCCTCCACCGTTCGATTGCATATCTTTCATTCTTCGCATAAACTCAGGTTGAGTAATAGTAAATGGAGCATCATTGCTGTCTAAATCCTCAAGCTGAACAGAGAATTTTGTATCCTTGATAGCTTCTTCTACATTTTTTTTCAGTGATTCTTTTTCAGTATCATTTAATTTAGAAATGATAGGCTCATCTTTTTTGATCAAATTATTAATATGATCAGCATCTACTCTTACGAATGAGATTTTCTCTTTTGATGATTCCAACTTTTGGATAACATGAGGGATAATAGGAGAATCTAAAAGAAGAACTTCATATCCTTTATCTTTTGCAGACTGTATATAGCTATGTTGCTCATCTACATGTGAAGTATAAAGAATAACCAATTTACCATCTTTATCGGTTTGTAATGGTTTTAGTTTTTCTTCTAATTCATTCCATAAGAAATATTTACCATCAGTTGTAGGATATAATGTGAATTTATCTGCTTTTTCAGCAAATTTTTCTTCAGTAATAATTCCGTATTCGATAACAACTTTGATATCATTCCATTTTTTCTCATAATCTTCACGGTTTTCATTGATCAAAGATCCCATTTTATCCGCTACTTTCTTTGTGATATAGGACGAAATCTTTTTCACAGCACCATCCGCTTGCAGATAAGAACGAGAAACATTTAATGGAATATCTGGAGAATCAATAACTCCTCGAAGAAGCATTAAGAAATCTGGTACGATCCCTTTTACCTCATCTGTTACGAATACTTGGTTTTGATACAATTGAATTTTATCCTTTTCAATATTTAACCCATTGTTTAGCTTAGGAAAAAATAAAACTCCGGTAAGATTAAAAGGGTAATCAACATTTAAGTGAATGTGGAATAAAGGTTCTTCAAACTGCATCGGATACAATTCGTGATAGAACTTCATATAATCCTCATTGGCTAATTCACTTGGAGCAATTGTCCATGCTGGAGTTGGATTATTGATGATATGATCAACTTCTTCCGTTTCTGCAACTGCATCTTCAGGAGCATTTTCAGGTAAGGGAAGTGTATGGGTTTTAGTACCAAATTTAATAGGAACAGGCATGAATTTATTATACTTTAATAATAATTCACGAATTTTTTTCTCCTCCAAAAATTCTGTAGAATCTTCAGCAATATGTAAAATAATCTCAGTACCTCTCGTAGTCTTTTCTGTTGTTTCTTCTAAAGTAAACTCTGGGCTACCATCGCAGATCCAACGAACAGCGGGTTCATCTTTGTAAGATTTAGTAATAATCTCAACTTTACTCGCTACCATAAAAGCAGAGTAGAATCCAAGTCCGAAATGTCCAATAATGCCTGAGTCTTTTGCTGAATCTTTGTATTTTTCTAAAAACTCTTCGGCTCCCGAAAAAGCGACTTGGTTGATATACTTTTCAACCTCTTCGCTCGTCATTCCGATTCCTTGGTCGATGATGGTAAGTGTTTTTTCTTCTTTATTAATTTTGACTTCAATCTTGGGAGCTCCATATTCAACTTTTGCTTCTCCAATCCCAGTTAAATGCTTTAATTTTAAAGTAGCGTCAGTTGCATTTGAGATCAATTCTCTTAAGAATATTTCGTGATCGCTGTAAAGAAATTTTTTGATAAGCGGAAAAATATTTTCCACGGATACATTAATATTTCCTTTAGTCATAATATTTCAATTTTATATTTTTCAAATCTTACTCAAAAAAAATACCATATGAGATAAAGTGACAGAATGACACATATGTCGTGTGTTGAAAATGAGTCATAAACTTAATTATTTCATGATATATGCTACCTTTTAGGATTATAATGATCATAAAAAAACAGCCTTGATAAGAGGCTGTCATAATGAGGTAAAATTGAAATAATTTATTTATTTTTCAATTCTTCTTTTATTTTGTTTTCCAGTTCTTCTGCAAGTTCTGGGTTATCTTTTAAAACGTCTTTTACTGCATCACGTCCTTGTCCAAGTTTGGTTTCTTCATAGCTAAACCATGAACCACTTTTCTTAACAACTCCAAGCTCTACTGCCTGGTCAAGAATTTCTCCGGTTTTAGAAACTCCCTCACCGTACATAATATCAAATTCAGCTTGTTTAAAAGGGGGGGCTACTTTATTTTTAACAATTTTTACCTTTACGCGGCTTCCTATAGCTTCATCACCTTGTTTGATGGGTGCACTTGCTTTCCTAATATCTACTCTCACAGATGCATAGAATTTCAATGCATTACCACCCGTAGTTGTTTCAGGGTTTCCAAACATAACCCCAATTTTCTCTCTTAGTTGGTTAATGAAAATAACAGTACATTTTGTTCTTGAAATAGTTGCTGTTAATTTTCTCAATGCTTGAGACATTAATCTTGCATGAAGCCCCATTTTGGAATCACCCATTTCCCCTTCAATTTCAGCTTTTGGTGTAAGAGCAGCTACAGAGTCAATTACCACAATATCAATAGCTCCAGAGCGGATCAAGTTATCTGCAATCTCTAAAGCTTGCTCACCATTATCTGGCTGAGATATAATAAGATTTTCTAAATCGATTCCTAGTTTTGCAGCGTAAGTTCTATCGAAAGCATGTTCAGCATCAATAAAAGCTGCGATACCTCCTGCTTTTTGAGCTTCTGCGATGGCATGTAGTGTTAAAGTTGTTTTACCAGAAGATTCAGGGCCATAAATTTCAATGATTCTTCCTCTTGGATAACCTCCCACTCCTAAAGCAATATCTAATCCTAAAGATCCGGAAGAAATAACCTCGATGGTATTGTCAACGGAATTGTCTCCGAGTGTCATTACCGTCCCCTTTCCATATGTTTTATCTAGTTTGTCAAGCACTAAAGCGAGTGCTTTTTTCTTATCATCAATATTACTCATCTTAAATTTAAATAATTTCTCAAAAATACAGAAATTTCATTTTAAAAACTAATATTATTTATTTTCAGGATCTGTTTTTTAATGGTAAAAAAATATCCTTTCAGAATCTTATATGATTCATAATTAATTGGATGTGAGAATTAATAATCCTGAATAGGGGATGGTGAAGAAATATTTTTGTTATACCGTGTTTTAATGTTTTAAAATTTAAAAACCTAATGGAAGTTGGAGTTTTTTGTGATTTTTAAATAGTCTTCCAATACTTTTAATTGGTCTTTATTGCCTTTTTTTATTCTCCTTTTACGGCTTATGAGTTTATCATAAATTCTATTGAAAAATCTTTTGAAAAATGGAAATATTCTTTTACCGGGAATGTCCGGGATTTGAAGTCTTTGACAAGTCGTATCATCTAATAAAAACCAGGTACAAGAAATATGTAAATTGCGTAGTAATTTTCGTTGAAATTTGAATTTTAGGATAGGATTTTCTATAGATTCATTGAGTAAAGAGTGGGCAAGGAGAATAGAATCCCTATCTGAAGGGGGTTGAATAGAAGTCCATAAATAGAAATATTCAGTAGCCTGTTTTTTGTCATTAGGCAAAAGATGTTCAGGAATACCTAATAAGTAACCAATATATTTCCATAAATGAAAAATTCCTTTTTCTTCATCAATAGAAACAGTATTTCCCAATTTATGAAGACTATGTAGAAAAACAAGACTAAAACCAATGTAGGTGGCCATCATATCCCACGAATTAATAGGTTCTCCCCAATCTTCAGTATTCCATTTTTTATAATGTTTTTTAATAGAGAGTCTGGCATAGGAATGAATAAGTCTCGTCTTTATGGCAAATTCGTAGCCTTTTGCATGAACTTCCATTGCATCATATCGTGTTACATTTACCCAAAAATCTAGTGTTTCCGAGAGACGTTTTACGGCACCTTTCTTAAGGGCTTCTGTAGCAATAAGAGGCTTATTAAGGTATGCATAATCATATCCGCCCATCAAACAATAATCTCTTAAGGAAATGAGAGAATCCAGATTGCTACGCATGCATAATTCCGCACCACTTTTTAAAAGTGTATTATCAAGCCAGTGGGGGATTTGTTGAGTTTGAAGAAAAAGTTTTTTTATGCTTTCATGAATCTGATCATTTTCTGAAACCCCATTTTTAATATACTGTTCTATTTCTCGTGAAGCATCTTGGAATTTTTTAGTCAAATAAACATCCTTTACTACTTGATCTGAAATCTCATCCACATGATAGTAATAAGGCACAAATTTTTCGAAATCTTTGAAGCTTATTTCTGCACCGGAAAAATCAATAAGTAATTTTCCATTGCCTTTTGTCCAAAAATCTTTGAAATGGGCTGAGTTTTTATATCGAGGTTGTAAAACTTTATTGTTCATCTGTCTATAAAAATACAAGTTTTGCGCCGATTTTGTTTTGTGAGATTTATCAGTAGGTTATCTAAGAAAATATAAATTAGTTTGTTTTTAATGTGAAAGTTTTGTTTATTGATTTTCCTTTTAAATCAGTCCATTTTTAAATGCTTTTTTTACTAACTCTTTACTATTTCTAGAATTGGTTTTCGCTAAAATATTTTTACGATGCGTACGTACGGTATGTTCGGATAAAATAAGTATCTGTGCGATTTCTGTAGCAGAATACCCTTTAGCTATAAAAGCTAAGATTTCAGATTCTCTTTTGGTGAGATTATTGTCGATGCAGTCTTCTCTATTTAGGTTTTTTAAATTTATTTGATAGAAATCATTTCTTGGGCTGATTCCTGAAATAAGAACTGTATATGGATTTTCTTTGGTAATGTGATTAATATTAGTATGAATATTAATAGACTGTACTAAGCTTTTGTCTTCACCTTCCATGGTTACCATAGCTTGATGATGAAATAGTTCATAATTGCCTTTAGCTGTTCTCATTCTAAAGCAATAGCTCGACTTTAAGTAAAGCTGATGTTCAATTCCAATCTCGGCCATTTTTTTGATAACGACTTCTTCGGCTCTTATGATGAATTCAATATCATCGGGGTGAGCTAAATCAAAAATATCGGTTAGGTTTTGTGGTGGCTTTTTTAATCCGTGCAGTTTTAAAATATTTTCATGATGATGAGAAAGGGTACTGTTTGTAATATTTAAAACATAATAATAAAATTCTCCTATGGCAAACATTTCGCCAATTATTCTTTCAATAGGAGGTTTATTTAATATTTCTGTACCCTCTTTTCTGGATGAGGGATAAGTATTCCAGATCTCAATGAGAGGATGTTTTTTTTCTATATTGCCCATAAAGTAAGTTTGTTTTTAAAAGTAAATAAAAGTCCCATAAAATACCACAAAAGTGCGATTTTTTTACGTGGAAAAAAAGCTAAAATTTGCGTTGGTAATAATGCGATAAACCGACTTAAAAAAAAATACTTTTAAAGATAGATTATTTTTCTATGTACTATTTTTAATCCAAAGAATTTTACCATAAAATACAAGTTTATTAGAAATAATATGTTTTTGTTTCTCTTTAATGAGAGTCGTACATCGCACCCAAAAAGAGTATTAAAATTGTAATAAAAATAGTTTAGCGTTTTCTTTTATTTAGCTGTTTGAAAATAATAAACTAAAAACCCCTCACTTTCGAGGGGTTTCTTTATATATTCTTGATGTAAAATAAATAGAGAATTATTGGCTGTAGAAATAGTAAAAATGATAGATGTTGTTAATGAAGTTCTAAATGAGTACTTTTCTTAGTTATTTACGGTAAAAATAGAATATGCTAAGTAAAGCAGTGTATAAGTATGTATCTGAGGTGAGATTAAAAAAATAGAAGCCGTCTCATTTTCCCTGGGGCGGTTTTTATTTATAAACTACACATATTATTTTTTAGGATTATTTTTTTGATTAGAAGTGTATTTTTATGCCACTTTCTTTCTTAAGTTGTGTGCTAAAGCA
>NZ_CACVBR010000076.1 GCF_902728265.1 Chryseobacterium potabilaquae | reverse complement strand
TTACAAATGAAAAATTAAGATTTAATCTAAAAAAAATATTCGAATGGAAATATAAATATTAAAATACTGATTAACAATGTTTTATGTGCTTCTATTTTACTTTAGGCCCGAATCGGTAGTTGCAACCTATTATGTTAATATAGTATCTATTATTAGCAGTAAAGTAAATGATAGAAATAGTTTAATCTAAAGAAAGATTAAATAAAATGCTCAATTTATATCATTATTAGAGCTTCCCATTATTGAGAAGCCAAATTGTAAAGACTCAAAACAGCCTACTTAATAGAGGAAGGCGTGATTTTGAGTTCTAATGAGACAATTTTTCATTTTCTTCTTTTAGCCTTATAATTTCCTGTTTTAATAGAATAATATAATCTTGAAGATTTTCAATTATAGAAGTAGAAATATTATTAAATTGATTGAAGTTCCCACCCGATGCTCCTGAATTAAATTCATTATTTATTATTACTTTAATATCATCTTCCTCATATATCTCTTCTACAGAAACTTCTAAAAATTTAGCGATTTTTTCCCATTCCTCCTTTACTATTCTCACATCTCCACTCTCTTTTCTACTATAATTGGATACGTCTGTTGCAATAATATCCGCAATTTGTTGCTGAGTATATCCTTTTCTTTTTCTTATTGAGCGGAGTTTTTCTTTTTGCATTTTTCTTTTTTACAAAAATGGAGAATTTGAATAAAGTGTACAATATTTATATGGAAAAATTGAGGGCTTAGAGAAAATAAATAATAACAAATTATTTATTGTAGTACATCTATAAAAAATATCTACAAATAAAAAATTAGGGATAATAAATAAAATATATTCATTATTATAATTTATATAAATAAATGAAATAAGTAAATAAACTATTTATATAAATATTAAAATTGTTATAATATAAATAGTAAATAAAATATATTCATTATTATAACTTATATAAATAAATGAAATAAGTAAATAAACTACTTATATAAATAATAAAATTATAATAATATAAATAATTAAATTTATATACACAATATATTATTTTTATAATTTAGTTATTGTGTCAATGTGAAATATTGATTATATTTGAATATTGATAATATTTATATATGCCGATTATTTCAATTATTACACAAAAAGGAGGGGTAGGAAAAACTACAACAGCAATACATGTGGGAGCTGCATTGGCCCAAAAGAAAGGTGCTAATATTCTTTTGGTTGATTTTGATAGTCAAAAAAACCTTAGTATGGGGTATGGAATTGAAGATACCTATCCTTATACAATTAAAGATTTTTTAGATAATACGGGAGAGTTTCGCCTAAAACATCATGGGAGTTCTAATGTGTATATTCTAGCCGGAGATGCCTTACTAGAAGAAGAAGAAAATTATAATAGATACACTTTAAATCAAAATCTTCAAAATTTACTAGAGCAGATGCCTTTCGATTATGTATTGATTGACTGTCCTCCGAGACCCCTTATGAAGAAACTAACTTTAGGAGAGATGGCATTGTGTGCGTCTGACTATGTTATGTCTCCTATAGAAGCTGAACAATACTCTTTTGCAGGAATAGATAATCTTCTCCCATCATTTCTCAATATTAAAGAACAATATAATCCTAAACTTGAATTCCTTGGTTTTTTCTTTAATAAAGTCCTTACTAATACTGTTAACTTTAGAAAATATAGTGAAATGATTAAACAAGAGAAAGGAGCGAGTGATTATTTTTTTAAAACTTTTATTAGGCAGGATATGAATATTGAAAAAGCGAAACAAGAAGGGAAAAACATTTTTCAAATTAGTGCTAATAGTAGAGCTGCGGAAGATTATAAAAATTTAGTTAAAGAAATTAAAGTTAAAATCAAAAAGTATGAAAGCTGATTTATTTAAAAACTTCAAAACACTTAGGGAAAAAAATGAGGAGAAAACAGCGGAAGCTTTAAAAGTGGATAATGTCTCCGAGGATACTAATGGAGAGGAATTAATTGAGCAGGATAAAAAGAATCAGATTCTTCAATCTCAGATAAGCACTCCAAGTAAAGAAAATGAAAGTGAGAAAGAACAAACCGAGGATATAGCTGAAAAAATAAAAAAAAGGCCAATAAAAAAAGAAATTTATGAAGCTCGGGCTGCCTTATATCCAGAGAATTCAACAACTGGAGCTTATTCAAAAAAAGATAAAGTGAATCAGGGGAAAAGGACCTTTACGGTATTTTTAAAGTCTGATACTCTTGAGTTTTTGAAAGATCTTGTATTTTATAAAGCTACCGCTGAAAGGCAAATTTTCTATAATCAATCTGAGGCAATTGTAGAAGGATTGGAATTAATCATGCTTTTATATAAAAATATTAAATCGAGGCCTGATTTCATTAGAGAACAAGAAAAAAATAAAAAAGGAGGACGAAAAAGAAATTCGGATGAAATATATGATTCGACTACTACTGTGTATATTCCGGGGCAGTATTATGATTTTATAAAAGATGTTACTTATAATAAAGTTGTTGGTGGTAATCTTTATTTTAAAGATTGGGATTTATTAGAGTCTAGTATTTCAGAATTAAGAAAAAAATACGGAAATAACATCAATCCTAGACCTGATTATATCAGAGAAGATGAAAAACAAAGAGGAAGAAAACCAAAAAAGGAATCTTAAATGTATAATATCTTAAATTGGGATTTAATAAGATTTGAAATTGATATTGAACAATATTTTTTATTTAAAATGGGAAGTTTATACAATTTTGATAAGTATAAACAAGCATACGTGTTAAATGAAGGAAAGGCCAACGGAGACATTATCCGTTTTTTTTATCATGAGACATCTAAAATAAAAATGTACTATTCTATAGTGTATCAGGATAGCGGAGACATTATCCAATTTATAAAGAAAAGAATTTTGCAAAATCAGAATGCTACAGGGAATGAAGTCAATGAGGAATTACGAACTTTTTTGGGATTAAAAACATATACGCCTATTAAGCATAAAAGTTCAATAGTTTCTCAAACAGACTCTATTAAGAAACGAGATTATGAAATTTACGGAGACATTATCCATAAAATAGACGATCATTTAAAGTACTTAACTGAATTTAGAAGTTTTTCATATGATGTTTTATTATCTCCTGTGTTTAAATCCATTTTTTTCACATATACTACAGATGCAATTAGTACTTTATCCTTTCCTATTATTAATATAGAAGGAAAAATTGTAGGTATTAATAGGATAGAAACTAAAGAGAATCATTATTTTAATAAAAAATGGTTTGATAAAAATTCTCAGAATGGAAATGGGTTTACTTTTTCAAATGAATTACCCGGAACGGAGACATTATCCATTTTTGAAAGCTTTTTTGATGCAATAAGTTATCATGAGCTGTATAAGCTTAATTCTGTACAATATTGTGCTACCAACGGAGAATTAGGTTTTAAAAAGGCAAAATTAATTATAAATTATTTTCAAGAGAAGAATTTTAAAAGGCTCATTTTAGGAAATGATAATGATTCTGCAGGTAAATATTTTAATTTAAATATTATTGGCGCTTTTATTAATGGAATAGATAGAATTCGAAAAGGAAAAGAAATTATATACATAGAAATCAGTGGAAATTTAGTTGATCCATATAAATTTAAGCTACTCAAAAGGTTCTTTAAAGTTTCTGAAGAGCAATCTGCATTCCCCCCAAAAATTATTACTCCATATATATATTTTACGGAGACATTATCCACAAATGAGGAGAGACATTTTTTCACAATATCTAATACAGAAGATTCTCTTGAATTTTTTGTAGGTTTACTAGTAAGGATTTGGGAACTAAATACTCAAATTATTATACATACGCCTATAAATAAAGATTTTAATGAAGATTTAATTAAACTTAAAACTACCTCAAATGGCTAAACAGGAAAATCAGGTACCAATTAAAAGAGAGGTTTTAACTTCTAAACCAAGGAAAAAAGTATTAATATCCAATGATTTTAGAGAAATACTCATTTCGCAGGAAACATCAATTATTGAGCAGCGTATAATCACCATGATACTTTCTGCAATTAAAGATGAACAATCGATGTTTATCAATGTTAAATCTCCAATAAATGATGAAAAACAGCTGTCATTTGACGATTATTTTGAAGGATGGGCACATCAAGGAGTTGTAGATTTTTCAGTGTCTATAAAGGATCTAAATCCAAATCGGAAAATGAAAAATTCAGTTATCCAAGAAGCATTGGTAAATATGACAAATATTAATTGGCTGAGACTAAAGGACGATACAATTAATGGATATAAAGCTGTTCCGTTTATATTAGAACCTAGTTGGAATAAGAAAAGTATTTTTTTTAAAATGGATAGGGCTGTAATGCAACATCTCTTGAACATGGCTCAGTATTATTCTATTAAAAAAGATCTTTCATTTAATGCTTCCACAAATAATACCCTGAGATTTTTGATGTGGTTAGTTAAATTTAATAAACAAGGAGGAGTAGTGAAAGAGTATACCCAATTACTCAAAGAGTTATTTATTCCTGTAAATAAGTATGAAGGGCATTATAGATTTGAACGTGATTTTCTAGTAAGAGTTAAAGCAGATTTGGACAACTTTAATGATATTAGCTTTAATTATTCTTATAAGGAAAATCATTATCATTTTGTAATCTATAACACCCAGAATGCTGTGGGGTTTAATTCAAAATTTCCTACACTTGATGAGCTTCAAATCGAAAGAGCTTTAAAATATTTAAAGAAACAGCGAGCGCTTTCTGATCAACATTTGAGAATTATGAAGCAACTTTATGAGGTTAGAGGCTACCAAGAATTATCAAAACACTTAAAAAGGAAAATCGATATAAATATTATTGGGGAAGCTTATATTAAGGCTGTATTTTTGCTACTTGAGAAAATTTAGGATAATGTCTCCGTAAAAAGGGATAATATTTCCGCAAAATGAGATAATGTCTCCGCAAAATGAGATAATGTCTCCGTAAAATAGGATAATGTCTCCGTAAAATGAGATAATGTCTCCGTAAATTCCATGTTAATCAATTCATAAAAATCTATAAATCAATGTTTAATTATGTTTTATTTTTTTTGCTTAATTATATTATATTAAGTAATATTTTAAATAATATAATAAAAATAAGAATTGTTAAAAAAAATAGGGGAAATATATATCTACATATGATTGATAATCATTCTTTTAAAAAATTCAGTCATTAATATTTTTCCTAAAAAAAAGAGATAATGTCTCCGTATTTTAAAATATATAAAATAATATATTGTTTATATTTTAAATAATTTGTATATATTATTATAAGAGGGAGTGGGAGTGCATCAAAAAGTGTGGGGCAATTTATGCAGCTACTTTATTTTCTTTTATTTCCGCAGGTCTGAACTTAGGATATATTTTTCTAAAAACAGATTCCCAATCTTCGTTTAGAACTTGTGTTCGAACCTGAAGCAGTAGATGAGCTCCTCTTTTCGTCCACTGCATGGATTGTTTTTTGTTAAACCGCTTTGCAATTACATAATTTACTGTAGATTCCACAAAACTTGTGGTAATGGTTTCTCCATACCGATATCTTTCGGAGTAATTGACAATATATTTACCATTATTATTAATATAGGTGTAAAAATCATTGACATGGAATACCAGTTTCTTTAAATTTTCATACTTTTTCTTGGCAGGGGTATTATTTTGATATTCATCAAGTTCTATTTCAAGATCCTCAATCAGATCTAAAGCATCCTCTGCTTTTCCATGCCATAGATTCCACTTGATGCTTTTCAAAATTTTCAGCAGTAATTGTCCTTTCTTTTCATCAGCTTTTAGTAATCCTAACGCAAACTGATTGAGAATTGTAATTCTCATGGTTATATGAAACCAGTCTAAAATCTGTACAGATTCTGCATTAAGATAAATCTGCATATTGCGTAGATTTTGTGCGCCATCACAAAAGAATTCCATCTTCTGATGGGGAAGCATTCCCTGGGATTTTAGATGCTCGTAAATTCTCCGCTTAGGCTTTTTATCATAAGTTCCTACAAAACCAAAACATTTTGCCTTTTTTTCTGGGGGCACAGTTTTGCCTATAATCACTTCAAAGACATTCTTTTTATTGTTCCAGTCCCTGATATAGCCTCCATCCATACCGATGATCATGGTTCTTTCGGGTCTGGGAAGACTTTCTCTATAGACAATACTGCCGGAATCATACATGAGGGGCGGCAAGGATTCCTGCGTTAAACAGCCATCTTTACTATAACATATTGAAAAACAAATTATTGAGATTTATTAAGTTACAGGGATATTAAATTCAATTTCTGGACCTTCTCTCTCCATG
>NZ_CACVBR010000075.1 GCF_902728265.1 Chryseobacterium potabilaquae | reverse complement strand
CGAGACATAGAACATCCCTCCAAAAACATATCTAAGAGCAAAGAAATCTTTTTTTATTACATTTTCTTTTAAAAAGAGCTTTTCGATAGTAATTGTTTCTAATTTTTTTCTTGCTTTCTCTTTATATTCTTCGAACTCTTGTAGAGTATTTAGACTTAGAAAGACCATATTAGTTTTACGTGATGTTTCATAATCGTCAGCCTTTTTTTTATATTTTATCATCGAATTTTGAAAATCAATGTATTCATGATCAAACTGATAAGGGTGTAATAGCCAATAGTCTGTATATTCTTGTCCATTATGCAATACTGTATTTCTGAAATACTGTATGCCCTCCCCCGTGTATTTTTCAATAATAGACTTTAATTTTGAGCTTATCTGTAAATTTCCTGAATTAACTACAGACCCTATAAAATCCGTTACGCGTGCTTTTTTATTTATTATTGGATAGCAAGAAAGTGGCTCAAAATCTAACTTTAATCCAAAATTATTTTCTATGTGATTCGGACTATCTCGATCATTATCTATTGCGTCTTGAGCCTGCGGATATGATTGACCAAAATCTTTTTTTTGTAAACTAGGTCTTATTAAATAGTACTTCATTTTTAGAAAATTAAATTTTGTAGTTTAAGGGTGGGATTATTATTAATAGCAGCTTTTGCTTCATCTATTAAATCAAGTAAAAAATCATAACATTCATCATAATTGGCATTTGGATTCTCATTTTTAAAATTTTCCAATTTAAATTCTATTATATCATTATAGCTTGGGTGATTCGTATTCCTCCATTTATCTATTGCCATTCCGTTTAAGGCTTCGTCAATATGAAAAGCCTTTTCAGATTTAGCTGCATTTTGTATTATTTGATGTCTATATAATGACCTCGGAATAATATGGTGAGCATGTTTACTAGCATCGGTTAATTTAATAGCAGCTCGTAATTTAGAGGTTTTACCAAATGTAATAAGGCCGCCAGCACCTTTTATCATTCCCAACACTACTTTACCACCACCTGCAACAGCAACTGTTTTGATAGCAAACTTTGCTCCTACTGCTCCCCATCCTGCAACAGGTACTGCCGATGCAAAACTTAAACTAGCATTCAGGCCATCTCCGTTAATGGTATAGATTAATCCATTGGTAAGATCGGCAACCTCTCCTACAACAGGGACCACACCTATGACATCCAATAAAAGCTGAAATGTTTCTCTGGAAGCCTCCCAAAAACATTTTCCTTTACTCCACGATGGATAATATTTCCGCAAATGTAAATAGTTTGCAGATATCAGCCTTACTTTTTCATGGACAAAATTTTGTATGAGCAAGCCTGCACAGCAATTATTATTGAGTACATACTCAATTTGTGCATCCGTCATTGTATTAATATCCGCATACGATGTAAAAGCGACAAACGCTTCATTCGTTTCTTTTATATACTCCTCGTCATACGGGGAGGCCTCGATTTCTTTATTGATTGCTATATATTCTTGAATCTTATCGCTAGATAATAAAGAAATATTCTTTTGAAATGTTTGACTATATCCTTCTAAAAACCACTTCCTAAACTGGGCAGCTGTTATGGCATTAGGAAGGTTCGACTTTAAAACGTTAGTGATAAATTTTCTTGAATCTTCACTGCTATTAGCATCATAGTAATTTTTTAATTCCTCATAAAAATCTGAATTTGAAGGATCATTAATCATATCCTTTAAATCCGAAGGCAGGCTTTTTACATATAAAAAAAATGTACTTAACGTTACGGTTGGAGTCGTTGGAATTCCTGTGCAGTTTCTATCTCCTATATCTTCTGTGGGATCAAAAGGTCCTGTAGCAATTCCATTTCCATTGCAAGGGATTGAGGATCCCCCACCGGGAACGTAAGTCCCTCCTTCGTTTCCTGAACTACTCCCATCTCCGCCTCCTGTACCAGGATTATTAGTATCACTGATAAAATCACATCGGTATGTCATAGTCATATGCACTCCTGGTTTTCTATCTGCCTTACAATTTTCCCATTCAGAGGTGTTATTTTCATTGTGGGTCGAAACCCCATTGTGAACATCACTACAACCTCTAATGGTATATGTTTCTACAAATCCACAAGTTGTCATACCTGCTCCTTTTGAAATCGGAGTAAAGGTTCCTTTTGAAAGCTCTGTGATAGTAACCTTATTTTTTATGTTCACATACCCCTTTGCTTGTAATGTTAGTTTTTCTTGCTTGGTGAGATTGTAAGAAACAAGTAGTTCTTTATAAGTTCCATCAGGGAGTGGTGTTAGTACAAGATTTTCTAATGGAGAATCGTCTGATGAGTTAGTCCGTATAAGATTAAATGTGTAGGTATGATAGTTGAGCCCATTCTCGATATAAGTGATGTTATCAGTGTCAATATAAACATCCTCACTTGTTGTTTTACCGAATTTATTGGGCGTGTTTTTAATTTTTTCTAACTCTAAATTAAGGGATGCCTTATGCCGGCTTTGATCCAGCCGTATCGTTTTTGAGGAAAGCTGAAAAGGACTGTTCGTAGTATGTGTTTCATTCTCGGTAAGAAGATCATTAGTCCTGCAAGAATTTAAAAAAAAGCTTGTTATAAATAGATATAACAAGAAAATACAATTGTTTTTCATAAAACTTTAAATGTTAAATATCATTAATTAGTGAAATAATGAAACGAATACAGTACTAAATAAAATTGTTAGAAAAGGGAATTAATTTTCCTCCAGATATTCAACGGTTAGTTTTATAATTGCGAAGCTAATTCTTTAAAACGTCAAAATTCGACGTGTTATAAATTTTTATAAAGAATATATATGTACCGAATAAGTTAGTTATATATGACTTTATTTATCTAGCGAAACTCCCTTCTATCGCAGAATATTTATATTTTTATGGTAAAACTATATATTTGAGAGGTATTACAATAAAAACAAAAATTGCTGTAATCTTACAGCAATTTTTATTTGTTATGAATAATGAATGTTAATATGCGAAAATTAAGTTTGTTAGTTTTCTATAAATTTCTTTATGGCTATGAAAGGCCTTATTTTTACTGATATTTAGCAGTTCATTTTTCAACTTTGTTTTGTCCTCCGTATTAAATTCAGGAAATTCTTTGAAGAAATCTGCATATTGAAATTGTAAATCTGCTATTTTTCTTTCAAAAGGCTTCTTTTTTCTCGAGTTATTCACAAATAAAGGAATTAAAACAATTGATAAAACAAAAGTAAATTGAAGTATTTCAGACACTTGCATAGTGAATTTAATTTATTATAAATCTTTGACAAGATACTATCTTTTTTTAAGACTTCCCCCTATTGGTCAGAAATAAAAAAGTTGTCCATGTGTCAGCTACATTTCCATACCTCCTTTTGAAATTACTTTTTTAATTTCTTTTACAACTTGTTTTTTAATATTTAATTTTTCAACAAGCTCAGTAAAAGGGTTAATTTTATTGATTTGCTGTTTAGCCTCACTTGATAATAAATCTACTGATTTTTTCAATATTTTTTCAGGATTTACTACATTTTCAATATTTGAAATTCCTCCTGTGGTAATGGTTATTCCTGTTTGTATTCCGAATCTTCCAAGTTCATAAATACCTTCGAGCATTTTGACACCATCTACTTTACCCTCTTTATCTGTTACCTTTGCTTTATTATGATTAAGTTCTCTTGTTGAGCTTTTTATCGTTTCTTTATACTCTCTGTTGTAGTCAAAATTTTTATCAAACTCTTTTTCACAGCTTTCTTTAAAATTCATTCTATCAAAACCTACTTTTATTCCTTTATCAAAGGAATTCTCTGCTTTTTTTTGATTTGACATAGGACTTAAAGAGGTCTGTTTTTCTTTGTCATAACGGCATACAACTACGTGTACATGAGATTGGTTGCCTTCCTTACGCATACCAGATTTTATAATTTCACCATTACTGTTTCTATGCATTCCATCTTCAAGAGCAGATATTTTATATTTATCTTTTTGTGAATTTAATAAAGAAATTTCTTTTTTGATAGCTCTATTTTCAATCACTTCTTTAGAGTTGATATCATACTTCCTCTCATATTCAACTTTAACAAAATAAACTAAATCTTCTCTCGATATTTTTTTCCCGTTAACTTCCCTATCAAAGTTTTCAGCATATTTTCCCATTACATTATGGGTATACTTTACTAATTCTTTTTCATATTTATCCTTTTCTAAGCTGTTCAAGTTTTCAACCCCTTTATTTTTTTTTCCCGTAATTTTGTAGATAATATGCTCCTGTTCTTTAGAAGAAGGATTGACTGATAACATGAAAAATTTTGATTCATCTTTCTTTAATCCTTTCCCCATATCATCAATGCTTTTTATTACATCATCTTTTTGCACATTTTCATTATCTTGATTAATAAAAAAACTATCTTCTTTTTGCTTATCTTCCTTTGTAAGATATTCAATTAAATCACTTGATGATCCTTTATTTCCACCTACTGTATTTTTAGGATTATGGATTCCAATATACACGCTATTCAAATTTTATTTTAATATCATTTAAGGCATCTTTTAAAGCAAAATAATCATAAGTATGAATCAAATAATACGTGTTATTATCTCTAGTTTCTTGTTTTTGCACTCTGAATATTTTATCATGTAAAATTTCAATCATTTTTTCAACCTTTTTTAGATCATTTTTAGATACTAAAATATCATCCGAGTTAGCACTTTTTATGTCAGAATTAAGGTTATCTATTTCCTCAATTTTAGAAGAATTTTCCATAAATTCTAAAACCCTTAAATTAACTTGACTTTGTGCATTCACAAAAGGTTTAAAAAGTTTATTTTCATATTCCTTAAAAAAGCTTCTAAAAGTTTTATCTATAGTCTTAAATTGATCAAATATAGGCTGGGATGCTTCCCTAGGAGAAACATTATATTCAATAAAATATCTTGACATATCATTCACTAAATCATTGTTAGATTTATAATGAAATTTATGTTTTATTTCTCGTAAATTTTGATTGGTTTCTTTATTTATTTGAATTGTGGTTAAAGTTGCTTTATCCATTTTTTATATAACTTTTCTTTTAATATTTTTTAATTGTAAAAAACTGTTTATTAATATATTATATAAAAATATCATATATTAACATATAATAAAATATATAACAAAAAATAATAAATTACTGTTTTACAGTAATTTATATTTCATAAATGACGGTTTCCGTCGTTCCCGCTTGCTTTCCTTTCTTTACAGAAACTCAACAAAAAAAACCAATCAAAAAAACTCTCTTCGATTGGTTTTTATATTAATTTGAAGATCGAAATTTATCTAAGATATCCAATGTCTCTAAACTCATACCACTAGAGAATATGGCACGGAGGGCTTTTTTAGTATCAGTATCAATTTTATATTCAGAAATATTTTCCAAATTTATATTAATACTTTGAAGAGATTTTAATACTTTTTTCATAGATGATTTAACCTCTTTATCTTTAGTCTTTTTGCAAGAATTTTCAAGTTCACTTATTGAAAAAATTAATTCTTCAAAAATTTTTTTTTCTTTTAGTTGCTTTTCATTATTTTCCATTGTCGCAAATTTATAAAAATTTGTTGTAATAAATCACTAAAACAAGAACAGCCTTTAAAGGCCGTAAGGTTTTTTCAGCCATAACAACTAAACAAAATTCAAATATTATTTCAAAATTTTAATAAAAAAAATAATATATTAGGACTAATTAATGATTACCATAATTTAATATTAAAAAAACAAAATTATTTCTCGAATATATTTTGATAAAATTTATAATTTTTGAAAAATATATGAGTAGGCAAAGCCGATAATTTATGCATAATTTTTAATGAAATTAATTCAAAATATCTATAGCATTATGAAGCTATAATATATTTATTCTTAACGTATACATTTTGTTTTTTATCCGCTGTATACTATATAATTTCTGATTATTTTTTTTTTAAAATTTTAACCAAATAAATGCAATTTATTTCTCTAATTTTTGTATATATTGCAATATCGGCTGAAGAGGACAAAGAGGCAACGTGAGGACGACCTTGAGAAGCAATAAGTCGATCACACTGGACAAGTTTGATCAAAGCTTAGTTTAAAAAACTGTTTTTAAAGAGATTTAAGGCAGTTTTTTTTGCCCCCCCCCCTAATCCCTCTATTTTTTAATTTGACGCTGTTTTTGAAGCTAAAAACGTCTTGAATCGCTTGATTTATTCTTACTCTATATATTTTTTGAATTTATCAAAATTTTTAAATTACATAGATAAAATCTATTAAGTTTTCAAGCGTTATTGAGGGGCGGCAAGGATTCCTGCGTTAAACAGCCATCTTTACTAGGAGTGCATCAAAAAGTGTGGGGCAATTTGTCAACAGACCGGGATATTAGAATCTCCATACTTTCCAATTGGGGATGCCTTTAAGAAATAAATGTGAACCTTTTGGGTTGATAACCTGGGGCTTTTTAGTAAATTTTTATTTGCCCCACACTTTTTGATGCACTCCTAAATGCAAGATTCATTCCAAAGGAGGGTTTTTTAATCATAATAATTAATTAATATAAAAAGATAAAGAAATTACTATATAGAGAGGTTAGCTGGCGAAACGGAAAATATAGTGCTTAAGGATTGGA
>NZ_CACVBR010000074.1 GCF_902728265.1 Chryseobacterium potabilaquae | reverse complement strand
CCGAGAAGAAGAGCTAAGGTATTGGAATAGTATTATAGAGAATACAAAGAATAGCAGTCTTCATATCCAGAGTCTTAGTAGTTCTCTCTATCATCATTCCGATTTGGTATTGGATAAAGACTCCACGGGTCGTTTACTTCGAGATATTCATGGTGTCTATCATACCCAGATCAATGATGTTCTTTTATCAGCTTTCTCTTTGGCTCTTTGTGATTTTACGGGGTTGTCTACTCATGGTATTTTGTTAGAAGGTCATGGAAGAGAGGATATCTTTCCGGGAATGGATATTACTGAAACAGTAGGCTGGTTTACCACGATGTATCCCATAGTGTTAGAGAGGGGTAAAGATCTATTCTCTACACTAGTTCATACGAAGGAGTCTTTGAGAGGTATTCCTGATAATGGGATAGGTTATGGAAGTCTTATCGGCTATACTGATGGAAATCTTCCTAGAGTTAGTTTTAATTACTTGGGACAGTTGGATCAACAGGAATCTGTATCAGAGAGTTGGTATATCGTAGGGGAGAATAGTGGAGAACCTGTGGGAAGAGATAATTTGGATTCTCATCTTCTTACTATCAATGGTGCTGTGGTAGGAGGAGAATTATATTTCGGATTAAGAGGCTACTTCAGTGAAGAAGAGATGATTCGTTTATCAGTATTGTTTAAAGGATACTTAGAGCAGCTTGTGAATGGGTTATCAGGAATAGATAGAAGCTACCTTACGTTATCAGATGTGGATCATATTATAAGTTCCAGCCAATTAGCTTCTATTCAGGAAGAGATAGAGATTGACTCTGTATATTTAGCCAGTAGTCTTCAGGAAGGTTTTATCTACCATGCTTTAAGTCAGGGAGATGTAGATGATTCTTATCGGGTACAGCTTTTATGGGATTATCATGGAGGGGTTGATTTGGATAAGTTAAAGGAGTCGTGGGAATATGTTCAGAAGAAGCATCCTGTATTAAGAACGAGATTTGATTGGTCAGAGTCTATAGTTCAGGTGATAGATAAGATAGGTTCTGTGGACTGGCGTTGTATAGATCTGAGTGAGTATGATGAAAAGGAAAGAGAAGATAAGATCAAATCCATTGTTCAGAAAGACAGAGAAGAGCAGTATGATCTTTCCAAATCAGGACTCTTCAGAGTCTATGTGTGTCAACATTCAGAATCACATTATACATGTATTTTCAGTAATCATCATGCAATCTTGGATGGTTGGAGTATGCCTGTACTGTTTAATGATATTCATACGACCTACCTTAGATTATTGAAAGGAGAAGTAGTAGCTTCTATGGTGGATATATCGTATGGAGAATCCCAGAAGTATCTTCAGAGTCATAAGGGAGAGAGTGATTCATTCTGGAAGGAGTATATGTTGCTATTAGAAGATAGGGAGGATTTGAGTAGTTTACTTACAGTCTCAGAGAAGCATACGAATCTTTCAAGCTATCGTCATATTCAGGATCATCAATCTTTAACCTTACATATCAAAGAGGAGAGGTATACTTTGTTAAAGAATTTAATCTCTAAGGAGGGCTTAACAGTTAATGCGGTGTTACAGTATGTATGGCATAAACAGTTAAGTATATACAGCCATCAAAGAACGACAGTAGTAGGAACGACCGTTTCTGGAAGAAGTCTACCTGTTGAGGGGATTGAAAGTTCAGTAGGTTTGTATATCAATACCCTTCCCTTGATTGTAGAGCATAAGGAAGGTAAGGTAATGGATGTAATAATAAATCTTCAATCTTCTGTAAGTGATCTTAACACATACAGTGATAAGAGTTTATCAAGTCTTCAAGATAATGGAGAGCGTTTATTCAGCAGTTTATTTGTGTATGAGAATTATCCTATATCCGATGGAGATGTTTCTGAGGATTTAGATATCCGATTCCGTGATTCTATAGAGAAGGTAGATTATCCCTTAAGTTTAATTGCGTATGAGAGAGGAGAGGAAGTGAGTCTTACGTTAAACTATGAAGGATTGTTATTTGAAAGATCTATGATGTCTCAGGTACTAGAAGGTATGGAGTTGATGTTAGATCAGCTTTTGGAAGATCCTACTATTACTACAGATAGACTGTCATATGTTTCAGCGCTTCAATATCAAGACCTGATCCATAATTGGAATGCAACTAGAGTAGAATACGACACAAGTGCTACCCTTCATGAATTATTTGAGAGACAGGTAGAGAAGACACCTGATCATATTGCTTTGGTGTATGAAGATGTAAAGCTAACGTATAGAGAGCTTAATGGAAGATCAAACAGATTGGCTCATTATCTTTTAGAAACATACAAAATCCAGTCTGATGAACTTATACCTTTATGTCTAGAAAGGTCTGAGCAGATGCTGATTGGAATCTTAGGAGTCTTGAAGTCAGGCGGAGCGTATGTTCCTATGGATCCTAATTATCCTATGGATAGAATAGAACATATTCTGGGAGATACTAAGGCAAGAATGGTAATCGTTGAAGAGAATACAAAAGGCAGATTATATGATTATAAGAAATTAATAGAAACGGAAGAAGAAGCTTTAGATATCATAAGCTTGAATAATTCAGAAATGAAAACTAAGCTTAGTAAGTGTTCCAATGATAATCCAAATACAGAAGTAAGTTCAGGTGATTTATCCTATGTCATTTACACCAGTGGAACAACAGGAAAGCCAAAAGGAGTGATGATAGAACATAAAAATGTGGTTAATTTAATCGAGCAACAGTCTGCTATATTTAATTTGGATACGGTTCATTCTTCTTCCCATCCACAAAAAAGAGCATTATGGTATGCCAACTATGTTTTTGATGCTCATGTATGGGATGTTTATTCCGTTCTTTCGTTTGGCCATACCTTACATCTAATAAGTAAAGAAATCCAAACAGATTTAAGTTTATTACATAGATATATAGTTGAAAATAGGATCCAGATAGCTACGATTCCTCCTATATTACTTACTACAGAATTAATTCTCCCGTTGGATACCCTTATTGTAGCAGGAGATACTACTCATCCGGAAGTAATGGAATATTATAAAAGAGAAGGAGTTGATGTAATCAATGCATATGGTCCTACCGAGTCCACGGTATGTGCTACTTATCATCATTATAATGAGGATGGTAATGCTCTTAATATAGGTCAATCTATTGCCAATACGACAGCCTATGTATTGGATGAATACTTACGTCCTGTACCAGTTGGAGCTATAGGAGAATTGTATATAGGAGGTTTGGGATTATCAAGAGGCTATTTGAATCTTGCTGAGCTTACAGCAGAGCGTTTTCTCTTGAATCCTTTCCAGAGTGAAAAGGAGAAGGAGATAGGTTATAATGGACGGATGTATAAGACGGGAGATTTAGGCCGTTATCTTCCGGGAGGAGATTTGGAATATATAGGTAGAAATGACTTCCAGGTTAAGATCAGAGGGTATAGGATAGAGCTGGGAGAGATAGAAAACGCCTTATTGAGTTATGAAGGAATTCGTCAAAGTGTTGTACTGGCCAAGGAGAATAGTTCAGGGTTAAAATATTTGGTTGGCTATTATGTGTCAGATGCAGCATTAAATCATGAAGAGTTGTCAGTACATTTATCAGGATTACTTCCAGAGTATATGGTTCCTTCGGTGTATGTTCATTTGGAAGAACTTCCTCTTACGATTAATGGTAAGTTAGACCGAAGAGCGTTACCTGAACCTAACTTCACAGGAGATAAAGAATATATAGCACCAACAACAGTTCTTGAAAAACAATTAGCAGAGATGTATGGAGAGGTGTTAGGTTTACCTGTAGAAAGTATAGGTTTACATGATGATTTCTTTCGCTTGGGAGGAGACAGTATTATCAGTATTCAACTCGTGAGTCGTTTACGAAAACGATTATCCTTATCCTTAAGTGTCAAAGAAGTCTTTACCTATAGAACAGTGTATCATCTTTCTGAGCTCTTAGAAAGTAGAAAGGATGAAGAGGGATTGTCTCTTATTACAGAACAGGGAATATTAGAAGGTGAAGTTTCATTATTACCGATTCAGGAATGGTTCTTCCATGAGGTAGAGTTGGGAGAACATTTTACCTCTTTCCATCATTGGAATCAGTCCTTTATGATTCATGTTCCTGAATTGGATATAGATATATTAAAACAAAGTCTCCTACAATTAGTAGAGAAGCATGATGCCTTACGACTATATTATCCTAAGACAGAGCATGGCTATCTTCAAGAGTATAGAAAAGAAGCTATATCTCCTGATTTGAGTATACTTGATCGTAGAGATGTAAGTGATGAAGAATTAATAGAAGTCTTTACTTCTTGGCAGAGTGGATTTGATATTATTGAAGGTCCTTTACTTCATGTAGGATATATCCATGGTTATGAAGATGGAAGTTGTCGTGTTCATTTCTGTTTCCATCACCTTATTATCGATGCGGTAAGCTGGCGAATCTTAACAGAAGATCTTGAGTTGATGTATAGATCTCTTAAGGAAGGAAATACCAACCCATTGTATGTAAAAGGAAGCAGTTACCGTCAGTGGGTTGATGTGGTTAAGACTTATAAAGAGGATAGTGCTACCTCCCGAGAAGAAGAGCTAAGGTATTGGAATAGTATTATAGAGAATACAAAGAATAGTAGTATTTATATCCAGAGTCTTAGTAGTTCTCTCTATCATCATTCCGATTTGGTATTGGATAAAGACTCCACGAGTCGTTTACTTCGAGATATTCATGGAGTGTATCATACTCAGATCAATGATGTTCTTTTATCAGCTTTCTCTTTGGCTCTTTGTGATTTTACGGGGTTGTCTACTCATGGTATTGTATTAGAAGGTCATGGAAGAGAGGATATCTTTCCGGGAATGGATATTACTGAAACAGTAGGCTGGTTTACCACGATGTATCCCATAGTGTTAGAGAGGGGTAGAGATCTATTCTCTACACTAGTTCATACGAAGGAGTCTTTGAGAGGTATTCCTGATAATGGGATAGGTTATGGAAGTCTTATCGGCTATACTGATGGAAATCTTCCTAGAGTTAGTTTTAATTACTTGGGCCAGTTGGATCAACAGGAATCTGTATCAGAGAGTTGGCATATCGTAGGGGAGAATAGTGGAGAACCTGTGGGAAGAGATAATTTGGATTCTCATCTTCTTACTATCAATGGTGCTGTGGTAGGAGGAGAATTGTATTTCGGATTAAGAGGCTACTTCAGTGAAGAAGAGATGATTCGTTTATCAGTATTGTTTAAAGGATACTTAGAGCAGCTTGTGAATGGGTTATCAGGAATAGATAGAAGCTACCTTACGTTATCAGATGTGGATCATATTCTGAGTTCCAGCCAACTAGATTCTATTCAGGAAGAGATAGAGATTGATTCTGTATATTTAGCCAGTAGTCTTCAGGAAGGTTTTATCTACCATGCTTTAAGTCAGGGAGATGTAGATGATTCTTATCGGGTACAGCTTTTATGGGATTATCATGGAGTGGTTGATTTGGATAAGTTAAAGGAGTCTTGGGAATATGTTCAGAATAAGCATCCTGTATTAAGAACGAGATTTGATTGGTCAGAGTCTATTGTTCAGGTGATAGATAAGATAAGCTCTGTGGACTGGCGTTGTATAGATCTGAGTGGGTATGATGAAAAGGAAAGAGAAGATAAGATCAAATCCATTGTTCAGAAAGACAGAGAAGAGCAGTATGATCTTTCCAAATCAGGACTCTTTAGAGTCTATGTGTGTCAACATTCAGAATCACATTATACATGTATCTTCAGTAATCATCATGCAATCTTAGATGGATGGAGTATGCCTGTACTGTTTAATGATATTCATACCACCTACCTTAGATTATTGAAAGGAGAATTAGTAGCTTCTATGGTGGATATATCGTATGGAGAATCCCAGAAGTATCTTCAGAGTCATAAGGGAGAGAGTGATTCATTCTGGAAGGAGTATATGTTGTTATTAGAAGATAGGGAAGATTTGAGTAGTTTACTTACAGTCTCAGAGAGGCATACGAATCTTTCAGGCTATCGTCATATTCAAGATCATCAATCCTTAACTTGGAGTATTGATAGAGAAAGATATCTCTCTTTAAAGAATTTAATATCCAAAGAAGGCTTAACAGTTAATGCGGTGTTACAGTATGTATGGCATAAACAGTTAAGTATCTACAGTAATCAAAGAACGACAGTAGTAGGAACGACCGTTTCTGGAAGAAGTTTACCTGTGGAGGGGATTGAGAGTTCAGTAGGTTTGTATATCAATACCCTTCCCTTGATTGTAGAGCATAAGGAAGGTAAGGTACTAGATTGGATCGCAAAACTTCAAGATGGAGTTAGTGATCTTAACACATACAGTGATAAGAGTTTATCAAGTCTTCAACAAAGTGGAGAACGATTATTCAGTAGTTTATTTGTGTATGAGAATTATCCTATATCTGATGGTGTTGTTTTAAATGGTTTAGATATTAAGCCTCGTGAATCGATAGAGAAAGTGGATTATCCATTAAGTTTAATTGCGTATGAGAGAGGAGAAGAAATAAGTATGACCTTAACTTATGAGGGACTATTATTTGAAAGAGCTATGATGTCTCAGGTACTAGAAGGTATGGAATTAATGTTGGATCAGCTGTTACAAGATCCTGCTATTACTACAGATAGACTGTCGTATGTTTCAGTGCTTCAATATCAAGACTTGATCCATAGTTGGAATGCAACGGGAGTAGAATACGACACAAGTGTTACCCTTCATGAATTATTTGAGAGACAGGTAGAGAAGACTCCGGATCACATTGCTTTGGTGTATGAAGATGTAAAGTTAAGTTATAGAGAGCTTAATGAAAGATCTAATCAGTTAGCTCATTATCTTTTAGAAACATACAAAATCCAGCCTGATGAATTGATTCCTCTATGTTTAGAAAGATCGGAGCAGATGCTGATTGGAATCTTAGGAGTCTTGAAGTCAGGAGGAGCTTATGTTCCTA
>NZ_CACVBR010000073.1 GCF_902728265.1 Chryseobacterium potabilaquae | reverse complement strand
CAAAAGGGACATCCTGATGAATCTGAGCCGAAGAAACCACAGACGAGATATGAACAAGATAATCTCTAAGATCTAAATTAAAATCAAGCTCGGCTCTTAAAACTAAAGTATTTACAAAAAAACCTATCAAATCCTCCAAGCCCGAATGATGACGGTTAGCTACAGGAGTACCCAAAAGAATATCACGTTGACCGGAATATGAAGATAGCAACAAATAATAGCCTCCCAACATAACACTGTAAAGACTAATTCCTAAATCTTTGGATAAAGATCGTAAATCGGTAGATAAGGCTGGGGATAGACTACACGATAAACTCTTTCCTACATACGATACAACAGAAGGACGAACATAATCCAGAGGTAGATTTAAAGGCTCAAATCCGTTAAGATGAGTCTTCCAATAATCCAATTGAACAGACAACACAGAACCACTAAGATACTCACGCTGCCATAAAGCAAAATCCTTATAACTTATCGAGAGAGGACGTAAATCAGGCTCAGTTCCCAATAACAAAGATTCATAAATTACAGACAACTCTCGGAAAAAGATATCGATAGACCAACCATCAAAAGCTATATGGTGAATAACAACCGTAAGATAAAAATCAGACCCTAAACTAAACAAGCGAACGGAAATCGGAAGCTCTTCTGACAACAAGAATACACGACCCATCTCTTTCCCTATCTCTAAGTCCAGCTCTGCAACACTAGAAACAACAGTCTCACTAATACTTAACTCCTTATCACTAACATACTGGTAACCTTGACCTTCCGAATCTTTAAGAATCAACGTACGAAGAATATCATGACGTGATAAAAGACGCGAAAAAGAAGACTTTAGAACTGCAAGATCTGTGGTCCCCGATAAACCAAAAACCATAGGAATGTTATATGCACTACTACCTCCTTCATACTGATCTAAAAACCATAAACGCTCCTGTGCAAACGAAAGCTTCTGATCTTCAACATCAGAGACCGTAATAACACGAATCATACTATTAGACATAACATTATCACTGCTTGCTAAAACATGGGATAAGGAGTAAATATTTTTATGCGTAAAGAGCATAGCAACCGTAACAGCAAATCCAAGATCTCGATGGATACGACTGATAAGCTTTATAGCCATAATACTGTTACCACCTAATCTGAAAAAATCATCATGAATACTGATACTAGAGGGTTCCAAACCTAAAACTTCTCCATACAGCTCTGATAATTGTTTTTCTAAAACAGTACGGGGAGCCATATACTCAGTAACTCCAGTAAACGTAGGTTCAGGTAAAGAGCGTCGGTCTAACTTCCCGTTAAGCGTAACAGGAAGCTCCTCCAAATGAACATACACAGAAGGAACCATATAATCAGGAAGATGACCTGATAAGTGTATAGATAAGTCTTCATGATTAACTGCTGCATCTGAGACATAATAACCTATCAAATATTTGATCCCTGAACCTTGTTCCTTAGCCAAAACAACTCCCTGACGAATACCTGCATAACTCAATAAAGCGTTTTCTATCTCTCCTAATTCTATCCTATACCCTCTAATCTTTACCTGGAAGTCATTACGTCCTATATATTGTAAATTACCATCAGGAAGGAAACGTACTAAATCTCCCGTCTTATAGATACGGCTATTATAACCTATCTCCTTCTCCTCTTCACTCTGGAAAGGATTGACCACAAAACGCTCATCGGTAAGTTCAGGAAGATTTAAATAACCTCGAGAAACTCCTACTCCCCCTATATATAGTTCTCCTACTCCACCCAAAGGAACAGCACGCAAGTGGCTATCCAAAACATACACCGAAGTATTACGGATAGGACGACCTATGTTGAGAGGATTGTGATCTTCATTATAATGATGGTATGTAGACCAGACCGTAGTTTCTGTAGGGCCATATTCATTGATAAAAATAATATCTTCATAAGAAGTATCAAGAGTAGGAAAAGATTCTCCCCCTACTAAAATCAATTTAAGATCCGTATCAGGTAATAATTCTTTTAACAAAACAGGAGGAATAAAAGAAACCTCTATTTCATTCTCTTTTATATATTGATTTAAATCTCTTACGTCACTTCTAAGTACACTACTGTAGAGCCATAATGTATTGCCATTACACAGCACAGGAAAGCTTTCACTAATAAAAACATCAAATACATAGTTAGAATAACAGCCAACATTTCTATACTCATCTAACCTATGCGATTTTATCATCGATTCTACAAAGTTGACTACACTTCTATGCTCAATCATCACTCCCTTGGGTTTACCAGTGGTACCACTCGTGTAAATGACATACGCCAGATCTGAAGAGCTCACACAGGGAAGAGGATTTTCTATAGAACATATATCCAAGCTATCTTTCATATCCGAAGAATTCAGATTAAGAATACTGAGGGGTAAAGACTCTTCTTCTCTATCTATTAATTCTTTATAATCATATAAACGATTCTTAGTACGCTCTTCTCCGATTACAACTCTCGCATTGGTATCTCCCAAAATATGTTCTATTCTATCCATAGGATAATTAGGATCCATTGGAACATAAGCTCCGCCTGATTTTAATACCCCTAAGATTCCAATCAGCATCTGCTCCGATCTTTCCAAACATAAAGGAATGAGTTCATCAGACTTAATCTGATAGTTTTCTAATAAATAATGAGCCAATTGATTGGATCTTTCATTAAGCTCTCTATACGTTAACTGAACATCTTCATACACCAAAGCAATATGATCAGGAGTCTTCTCTACCTGTCTCTCAAATAATTCATGAATGGTAGCACTTGTATCGTATTCCACTCCCGTAGAATTCCAATTATGTATCAAGTCTTGATATTGAAGAGCTGAAACATATGACAACTTATCTGTAGTGAGATTAGGATCTTGTAAAAGCTGATTTAACATCAATTCCATACCTTCTAGTACCTGAGATATCATAGCCTGTTCAAATAACAAGCCTTCATAGTTTAACGTGAGACTCACTTCCTCTCCTCTCTCATATGCAATCAAACTTAAGGGATAATCCACTTTCTCTATAGAATCCCGGAATCGAATATCTAAATCCTCAGAAACATCTCCATCAGAGATAGGATAATTCTCATACACAAATAAACTACTGAACAGACGCTCTCCATTATCTTGAAGACTTGATAGACTCTTATCACTGTATGTGTTAAGATCACTTACAGAAGATTGAAGATTTACTATTACATCCATTACCTTACCTTCCTTATGCTCTACAATCAAGGGAAGGGTATTGATATACAAACCTACTGAACTTTCAATCCCCTCCACAGGTAAACTTCTTCCCGAAACAGTCGTTCCTACTACTGTTGTTCTTTGATTGCTGTATATACTTAACTGTTTATGCCATAAATATTGTAACACCGCATTAACTGTTAAGCCCTCCTTAGAGATTAAATTCTTTAAGGAAGTATACTGTTCTCCTGTAATACTCCAAGCTAAAGATTGATGATCCTGAATATGACGATATCCTGAAAGATTCGTATGCTTCTCTGAAACTTTAAGTAAACTACTCAAATCCTCCCTATCTTCCAATAATAACATATACTCCTTCCAGAATGAATCACTCTCTCCCTTATGACTCTGAAGATACTTCTGGGATTCTCCATACGATATATCCATCATAGAAGCTACTACTTCTCCTTTCAATAATCTAAGGTAGGTGGTATGAATATCATTAAACAGTACAGGCATACTCCAACCATCCAAGATTGCATGATGATTACTGAAGATACATGTATAATGTGATTCTGAATGTTGACACACATAGACTCTAAAGAGTCCTGATTTGGAAAGATCATACTCCTCTTCTCTGTCTTTCTGAACAATGGATTTGATCTTATCTTCTCTTTCCTTTTCATCATACCCACTCAGATCTATACAACGCCAGTCCACAGAGCTTATCTTATCTATCACCTGAACTATAGACTCTGACCAATCAAATCTCGTTCTTAATACAGGATGCTTATTCTGAACATATTCCCACGACTCCTTTAACTTCTTCAAATCAACCCCTCCATGATAATCCCATAAAAGCTGTACCCGATAAGAATCATCTACATCTCCCTGACTTAAAGCATGGTAGATAAAACCTTCCTGAAGACTACTGGCTAAATATACAGAATCAATCTCTATCTCTTCCTGAATAGAATCTAGTTGGCTGGAACTCAGAGTATGATCCACATCTGACACCGTAAGGTAGCTTCTATCTATTCCTGATAACCCATTCACATGCTGCTCTAAGTATCCTTTAAACAATACTGATAAACGAATCATCTCTTCTTCACTGAAGTAGCCTCTTAATCCGAAATACAATTCTCCTCCTACCACAGCGCCATTGATAGTAAGAAGATGAGAATCCGAATTATCTCTTCCCACAGATTCTCCACTATTCTCCCCTACGATATACCAACTCTCTGATACAGACTCCTGTTGATCCAACTGGCCCAAGTAATTAAAACTAACTCTAGGAAGATTACCATCTGTATAGCCGATAAGACTTCCATAACCTATCCCATTATCAGGAATACCTCTCAAAGACTCCTTCGTATGAACTAGTGTAGAGAATAAATCTTTACCCCTCTCTAACACTATGGGATACATTGTGGTAAACCAGCCTACTGTTTCAGTAATATCCATTCCCGGAAAGATATCCTCTCTTCCATGACCTTCTAATACAATACCATGAGCTGATAGACCCGTGAAATCACAAAGAGCCAAAGAGAAAGCTGATAAAAGAACATCATTGATCTGAGTATGATAGACTCCATGAATATCTCGAAGTAAACGACTCGTGGAGCCTTTATCCAATACCAAATCGGAATGATGATAGAGAGAACTACTAAGACTCTGGATATGAAGATTACTATTCTTCGTATTCTCTATAATACTATTCCAATACCTTAGCTCTTCTTCTCGGGAGGTAGCACTATCCTCTTTATAAGTCTTAACCACATCAACCCACTGGCGGTAACTGCTTCCTTTTACATACAATGGGTTGGTATTTCCTTCCTTAAGAGATCTATACATCAACTCAAGATCTTCTGTTAAGATTCGCCAGCTTACCGCATCGATAATAAGGTGATGGAAACAGAAATGAACACGACAACTTCCATCTTCATAACCATGGATATATCCTACATGAAGTAAAGGACCTTCAATGATATCAAATCCACTCTGCCAAGAAGTAAAGACTTCTACTAATTCTTCTTCACTTACATCTCTACGATCAAGTATACTCAAATCAGGAGATATAGCTTCTTTTCTATACTCTTGAAGATAGCCATGCTCTGTCTTAGGATAATATAGCCGTAAGGCATCATGCTTCTCTACTAATTGTAAGAGACTTTGTTTTAATATATCTATATCCAATTCAGGAACATGAATCATAAAGGACTGATTCCAATGATGGAAAGAGGTAAAATGTTCTCCCAACTCTACTTCATGGAAGAACCATTCCTGAATCGGTAATAATGAAACTTCACCTTCTAATATTCCCTGTTCAGTAATAAGAGACAATCCTTCTACATGCTTTCTACTTTCTAAGAGCTCAGAAAGATGATACACTGTTCTATAGGTAAAGACTTCTTTAACACTTAAGGATAAGGATAATCGTTTTCGTAAACGACTCACGAGTTGGATACTGATAATACTGTCTCCTCCCAAGCGAAAGAAATCATCATGTAAACCTATACTTTCTACAGGTAAGCCTAAAACCTCACCATACATCTCTGCTAAGGCTTTTTCCAAGACAGTCGTTGGAGCGATATACTCTTTATCTCCGGTGAAGCTAGGCTCAGGTAAAGCCCTGCGATCCAACTTACCATTAATCGTAAGAGGAAGTGATTCCAAATGAACATACACAGAAGGGATCATATACTCCGGAAGAAGCCCAGATAAATGCATAGATAAGTCTTCATGATTAACTGAAGCATCCGATATATAATAACCTACTAAGTATTTTAACCCTGAACTATGTTCTTTAGCTAAGACTACTGCTTGACGAATACCTTCATAACTCAATAAACCGTTCTCTATCTCTCCAAGCTCGATTCTATATCCTCGGATCTTTACCTGGAGATCATTACGACCAATATACTGTAAATTACCCTCAGGAAGAAAACGTACTAAATCTCCCGTCTTATACATCCGTCCATTATAACCTATCTCCTTCTCCTTTTCACTCTGGAAAGGATTCAATAGAAAACTCTCAGCTGTAAGCTCAGCAAGATTCAAATAGCCTCGGGAAACTCCTACTCCTCCTATATATAGCTCTCCTACTCCTCCCAAAGGAACATGACGTAAATATTCATCTAATACATACACCGAAGTATTACGGATAGAACGACCTATGTTGAGAGGATTGTGATCTTCATTATAATGATGGTACGTAGCGCATACTGTAGTTTCTGTAGGACCATATTCATTAATTAAAATAATATCATCACGGTTTAAATCACTAATATCAGGGAAAGTTTCTCCTCCCGCAAAAATTAATTCAAGACTGGTATCAGGTAGTAATTCTTTTAATAAAACAGGAGGAATAAAAGAACCCTCTATTTCATTCTCTTTTATGTACTCATTTAAATCCTTTACAGAATTTCTAATTTTATTACTATAAAGCCACAAAGTATTTCCGTTACACAGCACAGGAAGTGCTTCATAAACAAAGGCATCAAACACATAATTGGAGTAACAACCTAAATTTACATAATCCTTAAGCCTGTGGATCTTCACCATTGAATTTATCAAGTTGATCACTCCTGTATGCTCTATCATCACTCCCTTGGGCTTACCAGTGGTGCCACTCGTATAAATAACATACGCCAGATCTGAAGAGCTCACAGAGGGAAGAGGATTTTCTATAGAACATATATCCAAGCTATCTTTCATATCTGAAGAATTCAGACTAAGAATACTTAGAGTTGATTCTTCTTCTCTATCTATTAATTCCTTATAGTCATATAAACGATTCTTTGTACTCTCTTCAACGATTACAACTCTAGCCTTGGTATCTCCCAAAA
>NZ_CACVBR010000072.1 GCF_902728265.1 Chryseobacterium potabilaquae | reverse complement strand
CGGCTTTTAGTATATCAAAGTGTTCTACCAAAAATTCTGGAAGTAATAATTTAAGAAGTTCCTGATCATTTATCATAAAGCAAAGATAATAGTATTAAAAGTTCCCCCCAACTTTTGCGCCTGAGCCCTTTTTAAACAAAGAGCAAAAAAAGACTGCCCTTTTGAGACAGCCTCTTTACCAATCATTACTTTTTAGGGCAACTTTTGGGTTTGCTTCTGTAAAAGTATTTTCTTCCATCTTTCGTAGGTTGATGAACTTTTACAAATTTGTTTGGTTTATTATTTGTAGCCATTTCAAATTGTATTTTTGATTAAACAATATGACAACTTTAGCTGTGTCATCTCTCAGCCATTTCAGATGTCTGATGATAACATGATTAATAAACCATTGAAATTATACAACTTAATATTGTAAATTATGGTAAAAACAAATATAATTATAGAAAATAAATACTCACTGATTTAAAAGATTGTATATATTTGTCAAAATGAGTACAAGAGTAGAAAATATTAACAGCGAGATAATTGAATGGGCTATTATGAGAAATGGTAATAGCTTAGATGAATTTTTCATAAAAAATCCGGAGGTCAGAATGTGGATCGAAGGAGAGAAATATCCTACTGTTAAACAACTCGAAAAATTTACTCATAAAGTGCATGTTCCTTTTGGTTATATGTTTTTACCTAATCCTCCTGAAGAAACAGTTCCATTACCTTTTTTTAGGACACTAAATGAAGGAGGTGATAATACTATAAGTTTAAATGTTTTTCATACTGTTCAAATAATCCAAGAAAGGCAAAATTGGCTAACAGAATATTTAGATGATTTAGAGCTTCCTGATTTAGATTTTGTTGGCAAATTTAATGTACGTGATGATTATAGAGAAATTGTTCATGATATAAAAAGTACTTTAGGACTAGCTGATGATTGGGCATCGTATCATAAGAATTGGGAAGATTGTTTAGAATTTCTAACAAATAAAATCGAAGAGTTAGGAATTATCGTAACATTTAATGGGATTGTTGGTTTAAATACTCATAGACCTCTTGCTGTAAAAGAATGTAGAGGTTTCGTTTTGGTAGATAGAAAAGCACCGTTTTTATTCATTAATTCCGCTGACGCAAAATCAGCACAGATGTTTACTTTGATACATGAATTAGCTCATGTTTGGTTGGGAGAAAGTGCTGGATTTGATAATCAAAATCTTCTACCTGCTGATCATCCATTAGAGATTTTGTGTGATAAAATTGCAGCAGAGTTTTTAGTCCCAGAAACTATTTTTAAAGTATTTTGGCATAAGAATAAAGATTTAAGATTTTTAAGTAATAGATTTAAAGTTAGTCAAATAGTTATTGCTAGGAGGGCATTGGATTTAAAGCTAATTTCAAGAAAAGATTTTTTAAATTTCTATAATATACAAATGCAGGAGTTTAGAAATTACAGAGAAAAATTAAAAGATTCAGATGGAGGAAACTTTTATGCTACTGCTAAAAAAAGAGTGAGTTTGAGATTTGCTTCGTTTGTAGAATATGCTTTGAAGCATAATAAACTCTTATATAGAGATGCATATAAATTGACTAGTTTGAAAGGGGATACTTATAATAGATTTGTAAACGAATATTTGTATAAGTGAAAAAATATTTATTAGATAGTAATATTTTAATTCAGGCTCATCGAATGCATTATCCATTTGATGTATTTCCATCATTTTGGAGTAAACTAATAAATTTATCTGAAAACAATTTTATTCTAAGTATTGATAAAGTAAAGAAGGAGATATGTGAAATTTCAAATCCAGATAATTTATCAAATTGGTGTATGAATGATATTCATGATACATTTTTTGTTGATACGAGTTCTTGTGTTGATGCATATTCTCAAATAGCTATTTGGGCTAACGCAAATACACAATATACCCAAAATGCGAAAAATGAGTTTTTACAAACTGATTTAGCTGATCCATGGTTAATAGCTTATGCATTGAAGAATAATTGTAAAATTGTTACTTATGAGAATAGTGATCCATACATTAAAAGAAAAATAAAAATTCCAGAGCCTTGTACTCATTTTGGAGTTGAGTTTACAACTCCAATTCAAATGATGAGAGAATTAGGTGATACATTTTAATCTAATGTTATTTAATATACAACATTAGTAAAAATGTAACGTTTTTAGTTTTCCATAGTTTTAATATAGGTATTCATTAAAGTTTAAATTTATTATTTACATGATTTAAAGAAAAAGTTTCCCCTATACTTCCCCCTTTGTAAATTCAATTGCTTGAAAGTCCCATAAATAAAAGGAAAAATAAAAAATATTCGAGCCCAGGTGGGACCACGATCATAATCAAGTACTTACAGAAATGTAGGTGCTTTTGTTTTATGGATTGTAACACAATTGTAACACAAAATGGCTCAGGCGTAAAAGTTAGGGGCTATGCAAAAAGTTTGGATAATCTGAATAAGAAAAAGGTTGTGTCTTTTACACCTCTAAGTTGTAATCTAAAGTTTTTAATTTTCGCATTAAAAGACTCTGCTGAAGCATTGGTACTTCTGTTATCAAAATAATTCAGAATATCCCTGTAATGATTCATAAGTGTTTTAGTTAATGTATTGAATGATTTAAAGCCTATCTCTTCTACTTCTTGGAACCAGTGATATAGCAACAGATTTAGTAATGTTTTTGATTGTAAATCTTTCTGAGTTTATCCGTTAAATGATAATCTTTTTCAAGATCAGGATATTCTGAAAAAGTATTGCAGTTCTCTGCCTCTGTTTTTTCTTTTTTAAGTAATTTCTAAATTTTTCTTTTCTAGTACGGTTATCATTAATATAAGATAAATATATTTTTCCTTTTAAATTCTGGAAACTAGTTATTGCAATATACATTTTTCGAACTACTGATGTTACTTCCTCTAATTGAGTGACTTGAAGGGTGTTTTTTGAGTAATAAAAATCATCTCAAAATTATCATTTTCATGAAAAAGATAAAGTAGTGCTTGGGTAATAACTCCTAAATTATATGGCTTTATATTATTTGTTTTCATTTATATGTTTTTTTTAAGTTGAGTAATATATAAAGAATGGTATTTGTAAGGCTACATATTTATTTTCTTTTGAGTTATATATAGTATTTTTTCTTTTGATGAATGCGATAATTTGTAGTATATATTTTGTGTGTATTATTTTATATGTTCGCATTAATTACATTTTAGTTTACAATAAGAACTAAACTTCTAAAACAATCACAAATAAATCTTTAGGAATTATTTTAGGAAAAGTTTCCTATTAAGCCTAATACCTGTAAGTATTTCAAATACTTACTACTATTTACTTGAATATTAATAACACAATAATATGAAACAACAATTTTTAGTGAAATTAACACCTTATCAAACAACCTTTTATAACGAGTGGATGCTTAATCCTTCTCGAAGTGACTATAATATAATTATAGATCAGTCTATATCTGGATTTATAGATATTAAGAGGCTAAATTTAAGTCTGGTGAGATTTATTAATAATAATTTATTAATGAATAGTAATATTGTAAGTACCTCTGATGGACTCTTTTGGAAAAATAGAATGGTATTGTCAGAAGATACTTGGGTACTAACATTTTTTTCTCAAGAACCTACATCAGACCAAATTTTAAAGTTTGCTTTAGAACCTTTTGATCTTGAAAACGATCAGCTTATAAGGATTTTTGTAATTAAATTAAAAGATGATAGGTATCGGATTATTCACATATTCCCTCATCTTGTTGTGGATGGTCTGAGCGCCGATACTCTTTATAAGGAGTTAGGTAATTATTATAATGATGCTGAATATGAAAACCCCATTAATCTCTCACAACAAGTACTTTTACATAATAAATTAAATGATCAATTTGATAGCATACTTTATAATGGTAAAGAGCAAATGTCTAATTTTTGGCAAAAGCATTTAAAAGACCTGGATAATATTGGATTTAAATTTTTACAAACAACAGAAACATCGGATAAAAAATCAGAATCTATAAATTCGGTAAGTGAGTTCCGGTTTAAATTTACCGAGGAGATATTTTTTAAGGTAAAACAATTAACAAAAAATCATAAACTTACCCCTTATACCTATGGTCAAATGATATTTGCTCTTTTACTTCATAGGATGTCAGGGGTAAGTCATTTAGGGATAAATTATCCAATAGGAATAAAAGAAGGACAGGAACTTATATTTGGAGCTCATGTCAATACCATAATCAAAGGGTATCATTTTACTTCAGAAACTACCCTTTCCGATCTTATTGATCAAAATCTCCATTATGTTACCGAATTAAAGAAAACCAAAGCTTATTATTTTCCAGTAGGGAAGCTTGTAAAATATGCCCAACAATCTGATATTTTAGAATTTTCTTTTGCTCAAACGAACCTTAAAGATATTTCTATTAATTATGAAGGAGCCTATGATATAGTTATTAATAACGAACTAAACATAGATCTACCAGGTAAAATTGTTTTTGAACAGGAAGCTAAAGATAATCAGCTAAACTATAGAGTTAAATATGACCATTTTGAGCTAGATACTGATTTAGTATCTCATTTCATAGACATCTATAAAAGGCTATTTGTTCAAGTATTAGATGATATATTAGATCATAGAGCAGATAAGGAGATATCTGCATATGATTTACTAGATAAAAGCAGTTATCAGCGTATGGTTCAGGATTGGAATGATACGGAAATAGAATATGATAAAACAGTTACGATTCATGAGCTATTTGAGAAACAGGTAGATAAGACTCCTGATCACATCGCGTTGGTATATGAGGATAGGAGCTTAACTTATAAAGAACTTAACGATAAATCAAATCAGTTGGCTCACTATCTATTGGATACTTATAAAATTAAGCCTGATGAACTTATTCCTTTATGTCTGAATAGATCTGAGGATATGTTCATAGGAATTTTGGGAGTTTTGAAGGCTGGAGGAGCCTATGTCCCTATGGATCCTAGTTATCCTATGGAGCGTATAGTTCATATTCTTGAAGACACTAACGCAAGGCTTGTAATAGGGAAAGAGAAAACTAAAGATCTTCTCTATGAATGCAAAAGTTTAATAGGAATAGAAGAGGAATCTTTGAATATATTGAACCTGGATGATGCAGAGATGATAAAGATGTTCGCTTGCTGCTCTAAAGTTAACCCCACGACTGATGTAAGTCCTGCAGATTTATCTTATGTAATTTATACGAGTGGAACGACGGGTAGGCCTAAAGGAGTAATGATTGAGCATAGTGGAGTTATAAACCTTGTAGATTTTATGATATCCTCCCATAAGCTTACAGAGTATACTAATGTGGGATGCTACTCTAATTATGTATTTGATGCTTTTGTTTGTGAAGCATTTCCAGTACTTTGTCATGGTAATACTTTGTGGTTATATAGTGATGAACTTAGAAAGTCGGTAAACGAGCTTAATGAATATATCACAGAAAATAATATTGAAGTATCATTTATTCCTCCTGTATTATTAAAAGAAATATTACATGATACGAGTCTTCAATTAATTTTTGCGGGAGGCGAATCTTTCCCTGAAATAAATAGAAACGAATATCCTGATATTATTTTAATTAATGAATATGGTCCATCAGAATCTACAGTCTGTGCAACAAATCATTATTATCATGAAGATGGAAGTCCTTTTAATATAGGACGGCCTATTTCGAATACTTCGGTGTATGTTTTAGATCGTTATTTACGTCCCGTACCTGTAGGCGCAGTGGGAGAATTGTATATTGGAGGTAGTGGTTTATCACGAGGTTATTTAAATCTACCGGAACTTACTGAGGAGCGTTTTTTAGTAAATCCTTTCCAGAGTGAAGTAGAAAAGTCCATAGGTTATAATGGCCGTATGTATAAGACGGGAGATTTAGGCCGTTTTCTTCCTGGAGGAGATTTGGAATATATAGGTCGTAATGATTTCCAGGTAAAGATTCGAGGTTATAGGATAGAGTTGGGAGAGATAGAGAGTGCTCTTGTTGGTTATGAAGGTATTCGTCAGAGTGTTGTTTTAGCTAAAGAGAATAACTCCGGCTTAAAATATCTGGTAGGATATTATGTATCGGATAGAGCAATCAATGCTGAAGATTTATCATTGTATTTATCGGGACTTCTTCCAGAGTATATGGTTCCTTCTGCGTATGTTCATTTGGAAGAATTGCCTTTAACGATTAATGGGAAGTTAGATCGTCGGGCCTTACCGGAGCCTAATTTTGTAGGAGATAGAGAATATGTAGGAGCCTCGAATGATCTAGAAAAAAGTCTTGTAGCTATTTATGGCGATGTATTAGGATTAGATAGTGCAAGTATTAGTATCCATGATGATTTCTTTCGCTTAGGAGGTAATAGTATTATGGCTATTAAATTGATTAGTAAGATTCATCACTCTTTGGGTATCAAGGCTAGTGTAGCGATGGTGTTTAGCCATAAGACTATCTTTGGGTTAGCGGGAGTACTGAGCGGTTTAGAATCAGAAAGTAGTGAATTGATCCGTCCTGTAGTGGTTCATAATCCTGAGGATCAGTTGCTATCTTTTGCACAGGAGCGTTTATGGTTTATTGAGAACTATGAAGGAGGTAGTAATGCCTATAACGTTCCTATGGTGTTTCGTTTGGATGCTGGTACAGATCTTTCTGTGTTGCAAGACTCATTTACTATCCTTATCGAACGTCATGATATTCTTCGGAGTGTTATTTTGACGAGTCATGAAGGAATGGGTTATCAAAAGGTTATGGATACTTTGGTTGACTTATCCATTAAAGATGTTGAAAGTTTTGAAGATTTAGAAGGTTGCTTGTCTCATGAAGTGGGAAGGGTATTTGATCTTTCCAAGGAAGTACCCTTGTCTTTGTGTATCTTTAAGCTGGATTCTGTGTACTATCTTTCTATCGTTATTCATCATATAGCGTTTGATGGTTGGTCCCGAGATGTCTTTTTAGGAGAACTTAGTACAATTTATAAATCTTTATTAGTAGGTGAAAGTCCGGTTCTCCCTAGTATGGCTCTCCAATATAGAGATTTTGCTTTATGGCAACGCGACTATCTTAGTGGAGATGT
>NZ_CACVBR010000071.1 GCF_902728265.1 Chryseobacterium potabilaquae | reverse complement strand
TTGATTATAATGCCTAAAAGCCATATATCTAATTGATTACTAAATAAATATACAAAAAACAAATCAAAATGTATAAAAATTATTCACTTTTTAACAAGAAAAACCGCCTCAGTTGTGAGACGGCTTCATTTTTTTGAGGTTGTGACGTATCACTAAGATACGGATTTTTGAAAGCAATTCACAACTATTTATATGTATAAATATTAGGGGTGTTGGTTGTGACGTATCACTAAGATACGGATTTTTGAAAGCAATTCACAACTACCGCATTATCTATTGCAGTTCTAATATCGTTGTGACGTATCACTAAGATACGGATTTTTGAAAGCAATTCACAACAAAATAGATTGGGGAAAGTCTAATTTTGTAGTTGTGACGTATCACTAAGATACGGATTTTTGAAAGCAATTCACAACAATATTGGACCTGGTAACTCGTTCACTTTTGTTGTGACGTATCACTAAGATACGGATTTTTGAAAGCAATTCACAACTGCTTGGCTGTGTAGATGGCCTTGAATAGTGTTGTGACGTATCACTAAGATACGGATTTTTGAAAGCAATTCACAACGCATCATGGGTTGGAGTTCCGCCTGTTTTTGTTGTGACGTATCACTAAGATACGGATTTTTGAAAGCAATTCACAACAGTGAGTTTGTAGATTATGTATATTCAAAGGTTGTGACGTATCACTAAGATACGGATTTTTGAAAGCAATTCACAACATGTTAGATTCTTTGAACAGGCTGGAGTAAGTTGTGACGTATCACTAAGATACGGATTTTTGAAAGCAATTCACAACTCAACCCACTCTAATTCATTAGAATCAGGGGTTGTGACGTATCACTAAGATACGGATTTTTGAAAGCAATTCACAACAATTTGCTCTAAAGTCATAAATTATTTTTTGTTGTGACGTATCACTAAGATACGGATTTTTGAAAGCAATTCACAACAAACAAATATGTAGCAAATAATACAGGCGCGTTGTGACGTATCACTAAGATACGGATTTTTGAAAGCAATTCACAACTTAACAACGAACGACATTAGCAAGACTAATGTTGTGACGTATCACTAAGATACGGATTTTTGAAAGCAATTCACAACGGCGATAATACGGCTAATCTAAAATCATTAGTTGTGACGTATCACTAAGATACGGATTTTTGAAAGCAATTCACAACTAACGTTTTAGATTTCCTAAACGACCATTAGTTGTGACGTATCACTAAGATACGGATTTTTGAAAGCAATTCACAACTAGACCTTTCAACCTAAGAAAAATGCAATCGTTGTGACGTATCACTAAGATACGGATTTTTGAAAGCAATTCACAACAATTCAACTGCTGTCACTTCTATTTCAATGTTGTGACGTATCACTAAGATACGGATTTTTGAAAGCAATTCACAACTAATGCCATAAACCCACCAACAGCAACCAAGTTGTGACGTATCACTAAGATACGGATTTTTGAAAGCAATTCACAACACAAGGCAGAGGGTGTTATATTTACGAATTGTTGTGACGTATCACTAAGATACGGATTTTTGAAAGCAATTCACAACTGTTGGAAGTAGAGCAATGCTAGATGATATGTTGTGACGTATCACTAAGATACGGATTTTTGAAAGCAATTCACAACTCCATTACCCACGATTAAATTGACTCACAAGTTGTGACGTATCACTAAGATACGGATTTTTGAAAGCAATTCACAACGGCAGAAAGCCATGCTCCTACAAAACAAAAGTTGTGACGTATCACTAAGATACGGATTTTTGAAAGCAATTCACAACTATAATGATATTAATGTTTTTGATTACCCGGTTGTGACGTATCACTAAGATACGGATTTTTGAAAGCAATTCACAACAGACTTAAACGTATAATTAAAAAAGATAAAGTTGTGACGTATCACTAAGATACGGATTTTTGAAAGCAATTCACAACAAAGAGCGCTCACATATCCACAAGCATCAAGTTGTGACGTATCACTAAGATACGGATTTTTGAAAGCAATTCACAACCATACACATGCTGGTCGCTTACCAAACAATGTTGTGACGTATCACTAAGATACGGATTTTTGAAAGCAATTCACAACCATACACATGCTGGTCGCTTACCAAACAATGTTGTGACGTATCACTAAGATACGGATTTTTGAAAGCAATTCACAACTATAACTCATCGCAATATAATAAACATTCCGTTGTGACGTATCACTAAGATACGGATTTTTGAAAGCAATTCACAACCAATTAGAAGATTGGGGATTAGACATAAATGTTGTGACGTATCACTAAGATACGGATTTTTGAAAGCAATTCACAACCATCTCCACTTCTTGATTGGCCTCGGCGATGTTGTGACGTATCACTAAGATACGGATTTTTGAAAGCAATTCACAACTAAGAAAGTGCTTATCTGAACGGTCGTAAAGTTGTGACGTATCACTAAGATACGGATTTTTGAAAGCAATTCACAACTATTATACTTTAGTTTCGCGTTAATGTGAAGTTGTGACGTATCACTAAGATACGGATTTTTGAAAGCAATTCACAACTCAAGCGGCTTGATATTCGGTTTGTCTATTGTTGTGACGTATCACTAAGATACGGATTTTTGAAAGCAATTCACAACTAATGTTCAATATTTGCCATCTTTTCAAGCGTTGTGACGTATCACTAAGATACGGATTTTTGAAAGCAATTCACAACAATTTATCAAAGAATGAGAAATCTTCATCAGTTGTGACGTATCACTAAGATAATAAATTTGAATTACTTTTTGCGCAATAGGCTTCTAAAATGTTCATTTTCTGGGTGTTTTTTTATAAAAAAATTCTTCAGCAACTGAGAAAAACGTATTTCAATCATATAATAAGTGATGACTGAAATACCAATCGTCAATATTATACAGAAAAATTTATAAACAAATAGGGGCAAAAACTGAAGTAAATAAGTCTTATGAGAATCTAAAATAAGAAGGGGTATAATATGAATGAGATAAATGGAGTAGGAAATTTTCCCGAGAAAAAGCGCCCATTTTGAAGATAATATTTTTGAGATGAAAATTTGTGGCTGCTGAATGATCGAAGAAAGCGAAAATGAGAAAGATATAAGAATAATAACATCCATCTTTTTCAATAGTAATGAAATAATTATAATAAAAAGACCCCATGAAATATTAATGATCCTTCCTGACTTATAAAAATGGAAGCTTAAAATCCCTAAGAGATATCCGGCAAAACATCGTACAATTGCAGAAAGTCCATAGGGTGTATTGATCAGTCCTTTACTATTATGGATATTTTCATATACTAAGCCTTCGGTTGAAAATGTAATGGTATCGAAAAAATACACATAGTAAAATAATACAATGGCTAAAGGAATTATTAATGTAAGGTAATGCTTTCGTTTTTGAAAGTATAAAAATAAAAAAGGAAAGATAAAGTATAAAATAAGCTCACAAGAAAGAGACCACGTAATCCCTAAAGAGCTAATAACTCTGTATTTTTCGGCAAGAAAGATAAATGTCAGAGAAATATAAAAAGGAAAATATCTCCAATGATCTTTGAATAGAAATAAAAACGAAACCAGAACAATAAAAATCAACATAGGGTAGATTCTTATAAAACGTTTTATGATAAACTCTTTATAATGATCTTTTTTAATATCTTCTCTAAAATACTTTTCATAGGAATAGCAAAGAACAAATGAGCTTAAAATAAAAAAGAAATCTACAGCCAGATAACCATTTGATAATGTATTCTCAATAGCTTTTAGGGCAATGTTTTGTGTTGGGGGTAAACTAAAGTAATGATGAAAAATAACCCATAATGCAGAAATTCCTCTTAATCCCGTTAATACATCAATTTCTTTTTTCATGTGGGAAATGATTTTGCTGATACTTTCATATGAGATTTTTTCCTGTTTAAATTTTTTAGCTAAAAAGAGTTCCTGGAAAGTTAGTAATTTAGGGTGGCAAAAAAATAACTACAATCTGTAACTCATAGGCAAATATAAACTGGAAAAATGAATTTTACCTCATTTAAATAATGGTAAAAAGGGATTTTCTACAACATTGGATTTAGAAAACGCTTTTTAGACTCATCATAAAACGATTGAAAACTGTTTTCAATGGCGAGAATTAAGCAATGATACAGATTCGGAAAACTTATATTATTGTTATAATGTATGCTAAGATACGGACTTTTGAAAGCAATTCCCAACTAATCTCGCTAGCCTTATTCTGAGAAACTTTGACAGATCACTACAATAATAAAGTTTGAAAAGAATTTGAAACAATAAGAATAGCAGCTATGTAAAGCTGCTATTATGTCTCATTATCAAGGTATTAAATTTTGAAAGTAATTCACAACGTTATTTAACAATTGGTGAAATCTTATCTAGCTGTGACTAACTACGAAGTTACTAAATTTGAAAATAATTTACTGTATGATATGTATTAATATAATTAAATCATAGCCGTGATCCATTATTAAAATATTGAATTTTTTTAAAAATGTAGGTCATACAATATTGAGATAAAATGTTTTCTATTCAATTAAGAACTTGTGATAAGTTTGCAGAATAAAAATCTACAATACTAAAAGTTAAAAATATTCATTAGAATAATACATTGGAAATAGCAACAGGAAAAAGACCGGGAACTTGTAGATATTTAATATCGTTTTAAACATTTCGTCCCTGTTGCCTGTTTTCTAAAAACCGAATAGAATGCTGTTTGATAAAGATAAACTCTTATCACATTGGTTTAAAAGAAAACGATTTTTCCAATGAAAGATAAAAACTTTAGTATGGTAAATTTAAGTAAAAAAGTAATTGGAGTAGATGTGAGCTCAAATGTTTTGGTAATGAGCTTTATGAACAAAGAAGGAAAACAGACCATTCTTAATGTGTATAACAACAAGACTGATATTGAGCGATGTTTGAAAAAGATTGATGTGAACTGTTACAAAATAGTAGTTGAAGCCACCGGTTCCTACAGTAGTAAAGTTTTATATTATGCTTATTTGCTGGGGTTTGAAGTATATCAGGTAAGCGGTTTGTCTGTTAAAAAGTACGGCGAGGCGAAAAATCAGATTAGCAAGACCGATGAAGAGGATGCACGATTGATAAGGAATTTTGGAGAAACAATGAAGATGCTTCCCTATGAGCCTAAAAAAGAAAATATTGAACTGCTGGATCAGGAACTTACCCTTTGGCATGATTTAGAGCAGGAAAAAGCGAGATTTTCATTAAAATTAAAGTCACTTCGTCAAAAACCTGTTCTCAATAAAGAAGTCATAAAACATTATGAATCTATTATTAAAAGAATAGGAAAAGATATAGAAAAATTGCAGGAAAGACTTCCCAAACTAGAAGATGAAGAATTGAAGGATACTAAAGAGTTATTGGAAAGCATCACCGGAATTGGGAAGAAAACAGCCTTACTTTTACTGGTGTCGACCAACAATTTTAAAAATTTTAAATCGGCAAAAGCCTTATCTAAATATTTTGGGGTAGCACCAAGAATGTATCATTCCGGAAATAAGAAAATCACTATTGGAAAATGCAGGACCAGTAAAGGATTGATAAGAAGTGTTTTGTATGTTTGTTCTTGGAGTGCCATACGATACAATAAGCATTGCAAAGCTCTTTTTGAAAGAATTTTACAGAAAGGAAAGTGCAAAAAACTAGCTTTAATTGCCGTATGCAACAAACTTTTAAGATTAGTATTTGGAATTGTAAATAATAAACGAAAATATCAACCAGATTATATCTAGAAAAGATTTTTTTAACTTTTAAAATTTGGATGTTAACATAGAATGTTTAAATTTTAGTAAAAGATTTTGTTAAGGGAAAGAACTTTTGCTTGATTTGATAATGATAGAAGATTGGCAGAACTATGAATTACTTCATGAATCTTCCAAAAACATGACTAAATTATCTACTAACATTATTATTTAACAAAATTTAAACGTGCTCTAAAAAGAATGTAATGTATAGTTTTTTTTTGAGATTAAAATTTTCGGAAAATAATTGAATTTATTTTGTAAATGTTAAAAAGTGATTTATTCTATAATGTAGTTTTGCTTTATTTTATTATTATAATTAGTGTGGATCATTGAATAAAAGTAAATATAAAAACTCTCAAGTTAATTTTAGATGTAGGAGCTATTAAATAAATTCTATATATTTGTTTCACAAAAACATAAAGATGCAAAATATAAAATTCTCATTTCCAATAGGTAACTATCCTCCCTTGAGGGATTGTTTTTTACGGAATACTCCTACTAAAGCTATAAGGCTAAATTTTACAAGTTCTTAATTTTTTATTATTACTAGGTTTTATTTTAGAATAAATGAGTTTATAATAAAAATTACAATAAGCTTTTGGTACATCATTGACTATGATGTCCAGCACAATGTAATAAACCTTCCTTTTCTTATCCATAAGTTTTCATCGGATAATTTCTTTATGGAAAGAACTGTTTTCTAATTTATATATCCTAATATCACTGTTATAAACTATTTTTCGATGTATCCAATTGTATTTATCGTATAAAATAAGTTTACTATACATTAATCTTACTAATCTATTTGTACTACTTTCTCTTCTATAAGGGAAAGCAATAATTATTAACATTTTTTCGAGCATGACCTTTATATATTGGACAGACTTTAGTGGGTCTGACATTGATTTATTTTTTTCCGTTTGCCATCCATACCTTACGCCCCAAATTGTAAACAAGCAAATGAAGTATAAGAATAAAGAAGCTGCTTTATCCTATCTCTTAGGAAGACTTTTACTTTGGTATGGAACGATTGATCTTTTAGGGAGCAGCTCCCCGTTGACCCTTTGTTTTACTAACCATGAAAAGCCCTATTTTAAAGAGGGACCTTTTTTTAATATCAGCCATTCGGGGAATTATGTTGCTTGTGCGATTAATAGCAAGTATAATATTGGAATGGATCTGGAAATTATAAAGCCTATTTGTTATATTGACTTTCAGGATTACTTTACTATTCCCGAGTGGAATTATATTGTTGATTCTTCGTCACCTACTCAAACTTTTTATAAGCTTTGGACAAGAAAAGAAGCTGTCATAAAAGCGGATGGGAAGGGATTGGGAATTCCTTTGAATAGCTTTAGTACGCTAGAAGATACGTTATATTTTAATTCCCAACATTTTCTATTTGAAGAGCTTGATTTTTCTTCAGAGTATATGGGACATCTGGTTGTGATGAGTGAAAGTGATTTTTCTAGTAATTCAACCGAACATATTTCTCATTTTATTCCTCTAGAAGAACTTCTTATAAAACTAAAAACCTTTCCCTTTTTACTATCTGATTTAAATTAATAATTATATACAACACAAATGAAAAACCCTCAATTTTTAATAAAGCTCACTCCTTATCAAGAATCTTTTTATCATGAATGGATGCTTAATCCCTTAAGGAGTGATTACAA
>NZ_CACVBR010000070.1 GCF_902728265.1 Chryseobacterium potabilaquae | reverse complement strand
AAGGTTTAAAAAAAGTAGAACTGGAGTTCGGTTTACACGCTTTAGCACACAATTTAAGAAAGAAAGTTGCTTAAAGAGAGTAATTTTCATTTTTTCTGAGACATTAAAAAACTTTATAGCAAAAAAACCGCCTCAATTTTTGTTGTGAGACGGATTCTGATTAAAATAATTTCTGATCCTATCGTATGTTTTTTTTGATATGATTTTTTGTTCCGTAATATGCGGAGAATATTTCAAGATAATACAATAAATATATAAAAAGAGACTGCTTCTTTTGAAACAGTCTCTTATAAATTGATTAATAAATGAGAGTATTTAATAAGTTATAAATAACATCTTAAATTATAATGATAAACCTTTTTTATTTTATTAATCACAATTATTTTAAATATTCTAAAAACGTCAAATCAAATTTTATTGTGAAATACATCTAACGGAATATCCATTACCTGGTGTTCCTTGTGTTCCTGGGAGAACATTGTTAGCTGTCATCGATGTAACGGCTCCATTAACATCTGCTACTTGATACCATCCTCTAAATCCACGGTCTGATAAACTTCCTCCTGCTTGGAAACGGAATCCTGCTGTAGGGAATGTCAATTTTGATCCATTGCTACAAGTAAATTGTACTGCCGATCCAAAATTGGTATAATCTGCTGTATTTCCTGAGAATGTACCTATTGGAGTAGGGTTATTATTATCTCTTAATATAGTATAATCAGTTATACTAGGAACAATAAATCCATTAGGACATGGGTCTGAAGCTGTTTTTGCTCCTGCTTGCCAGCTACCACTTGGCCTGCCAAACATACTAAAGCCATTGTTAAATGCTTGATTTTGGTCTTGTGATTGTGATAATGTTGGCTGAGAATATCCCCATTGATATTTAGCACCATGGATTTGTGCAGAAGGAACATTAGGGTCTGCATTTTGATCTGCTCCTAAGTTACGTGTCATCCATGCTTTATTAGATCCACACATTACTACTGTATTAGGGTTAGTTGGGTTCACTGGTCCACTTCCGCCTTCTACAATTCGTATGAAAGTACAAGTTTGTCCCTGGAATGTAAATGTAAAGCTAGCTATTCCTGAAGATGAAGCAATTCCTTCGATTCTAAATACTAATTGTCCATTTTCTAGTTGTCCACCAAATAGAGTAGCTGTTAATCCTAGTACACCTGTAGATGCTACTGGTTGACCTTCTGGATAGCTTCCAGTACCTCCTCCGGTAAATGGAACAATAGTGGTATAAGCAGTTCCAAGAGCAGGGACGCCTTGTTTAAGGTTTCCACCTAAATTAACGGCTCCAGAACAGTTAAGTTGAACATTTGCTGGAGGTGTTACTGTACAAGGGCGTACAGGTTTCCATGTTCCTCCATTGATCGTGTTTGATGGGTTATCATAATACCAAAATCCACGGCATAAAGTACCTTCTGTAGATCCTACTCCGGCTACTCCGGAATTAGCAGTATTAAAAACAATAAAGCCATCATAAAAAGTAGGATAATTGTTACCAATTCCAAAAGGTCCTTGCGAAAAAGTAGCAAAGGCAGTTAAGTCGGTTCTTGGAAATAATAACCCTTTTCCTATATTAGTTGTCCCATTATAACTTGGGTTTGAAGAAGCATCAATAAATGCTGAGCTGTTAGCAGCTGATGATATAGCAGTACTATTGGATATTCTTATTTGGCCATAAAAATAGCTCCCTAATATTAAAGATGCCAATAAAGTTATCTTCTTTATGTTAATAGATGTATGTTTCATTTCTAAAAAATATGTAGTTTAATAAGTTTTTGTTTTACAGTTTTAGAATCCGGAAACCCAATCCCATGATCCATTACCAGTTCCTCCAAGATATACTAATATACCTGAGGCTCCAGCCGTAACTTGTGTAGTAGATGTATTTCTAGGAGCGGGAGAAATATCTATGTTATTTAACCCTGTATTGGAAACATAGATTTTTTTACCTACTGAAATTCCTGAAGTAGGAAGAGTTAAAGTATGTCCAGAAGTATCAATTTTTAAAGTAATATAATCATCTGTGGCGGATACTGTGTAATTTGTTGTAATTAATGGTGTTACATTAAAAGTTGTTGTAGCAATACCTCCTCCTGTAGCTTTCCATTTGGAAGTGGGATTGTCATAATAATAAAATCCGGTTCCTGTAATATTGGATGTTTTTCCAGAAGCTCCAGTTCCAGAGATTACAAATACCAATGTTCCATTTTGAGTAGCTCCGTAAGCAGCATCTTTAGCAGCTAGCTGAGCCACAGTGAAACGAGGAATTAAAACCCCATCCGGAGAGGTTGCGGATGAAGTTCCCACAACGTCTAGAGTAGATTGAGGCGTAGTGGTATTTATCCCCACTTGCCCAAAAGCAAAAGTACTTGAAACAATTGCGAGTGTAGTAATAAATTGCTTTTTCATTGTAAATTTTTAATTATTATTGAATTATAGTTTAATTGTTATTTAATTTAAATGGGAAGTAGTTATTTAATATATAAACACACATGCGTTCCTATATGATTTTCTCCTAATAAGAATAATCATATTGTCTTGGCTCTTTGAAATAAGAGGACTTTAACAATCTGTGTAATTATTTATATCCCTAGCTATCCTAGCAATAATCGTATTGATTTATAATCATATTATAGGTTGCCCTATCATAATGTAAGGGTATTCGCTGTAGGGAAAAAATAAATAGTATTGCCTCTGAATCTTATATTATAATAACGCGGAGACGTTGAAATAGAATCGATGAGTAGGTGCATAATATGCACTCATATTAAAAGTGATTTTTTTCATAAAATGTGTTTTTATATATTTTGATGTAGAAAACTATTCACTATTCATGTAAACAATTATTTACAAATAAATGATTTTTCTATGAGTTAACAAAATGTATGCCAAGTGTGTGATTTTAGTGAAATCTATATTATGAATTATATGATATATGTGGTCTCTGATTCAAAATAAGTGACTCTATCATTAAGTATTTCAATTATATCGATAATAAGAATTGCCAATTTGAAATTTTAAAAAGAAAAATTGCACGAATAGCGATTAATGGATTCTGTTATTCTCATAATTATTGAAATTTCTATATCTTTACTGTCATTGAAACGATTTTAGAAATTCTGAAATCGACTTTGTTGTTTATCCCTATATTATGCAATTAAAGAACATTAATGAAAAATTTCTTCCTAATTTGCTTCAGAATGAATTTGGAAAAGATATTTTTATTCAATTAGAAGATTATAACCATATTTCTGTAAAGGGAAATGCGGGCTCTTCGATTTCTATTTTTGTAGCAGAGCTTTTTTTGATACAAAAGAAAACAATTCTTTATCTTGTTGATGATAAAGAAACCGCATTATATGCTAATGCGGAAATGGAAGATTTGCTAGGAAAAGAAAATGTTTTATATTTTCCTGCTACTCATCTTGAACCTTATCAAGTCGAAAAAACCCAAAATGCGAATCTTGTTTTAAGAACGGAAGTTTTAAATAAAATAACGGAAAATAATAATCCGCGAGTGATTGTTGCCTATGCAGGGTCTTTGTCTGAGAAGGTATTAAAGAAAGAAGATTTCAAAGCAATGTCTCATCATATAAAAGTAGGAGATCAACTTGATTTTGATTTTGTGGATGAATTACTTCATCATTATAATTTTCAACAAACTGATTTTGTTTCAGAGCCCGGTGAATTTTCTGTAAGAGGGGGAATTGTGGATGTATTTTCGTATTCCAATGAAAAGCCATACCGGTTAACTTTTTTTGGAAATGAGGTGGAACGTATCAAGACTTTTGATATTGAAAGCCAACTCTCTTTGGAAAATGTAAATGATTTTCAGTTGGTGTCCAATATGAATTTTTCTGTTACGGGAAGTAAAGTCTCTTTGCTTCCATTACTGCCGGAAGGGAGTTTTGTGATTACCAAAAATGGGATAGTAGGATTACAAAAAATTAAAGCTTTTTATGAAAAATCATTAGAAAAATATGAAAATCTAAGTAAAAATTTAGCTCATAGAAGTCCCCAAGAACTATTTATTTCTGATGAGGAGTTTTTATTTGATTATAAAAAATATAAAACCATAGATTTTGGAAGTGTTTCTATAGAGGGGATTAAAAATAGGATTGATATTAAGTTAAATCAAACTGCACAACCTTCTTTTCACAAAAACTTTGAATTATTGATCGAAGATCTACGGGAAAAACAAAAAGAAGGATTTGCTACATGGATCTCTTTTTCAACAGAAAAACAGAAAGAAAGATTAGAATCAATTTTTGAAGAGCTCAACAATGAACTTCCTTTCAATAGTTTTAAGTCTGAGCTGCATGAAGGTTTTTTAGATAATGGCCATAAGCTTTTAGTATATACGGATCATCAAATTTTTGATCGCTATCAAAGATATAAAGCCAAGAATACATTTGCCAAATCAGAACAATTAACCTTAAAAGATCTCATGTCTTTAAAAATAGGTGATTATATTGCCCATATTGATCATGGAATTGGTAAATTTATGGGGTTGGTAAAAGTAAATAATGATGGAAAAATTCAGGAATGTTTTAAATTGACTTATAAAAATGGTGATTTACTGTATGTCAGTATTCATTCCTTGCATAAAATTTCTAAATATAATGGTCCCGAAGGAAGGGAAATTGTTCTGAGTAAATTAGGATCACCAACTTGGAAGTCGTTAAAACAGAAAACGAAGGCAAAAGTAAAACAAATTGCTTTTGATCTTATTAGACTATATGCACAAAGGAAAAATGCAAAAGGGTTTTCTTACTCTCCTGATTCTTATTTGCAGAATGAATTAGAGGCAAGTTTTATTTATGAGGATACACCGGATCAGGAAAAGGCAACCATTGATGTAAAAAAAGATATGGAAGCGGGGACAGTTATGGATCGGTTGGTTTGTGGGGATGTGGGTTTTGGTAAGACAGAAGTTGCTATTCGTGCAGCGTTTAAAGCTGCTACAGACGGAAAACAAGTTGCCGTTTTAGTGCCAACAACCATTTTAGCATTTCAACATTATAGAAGTTTTAAGGAAAGATTGAAGGAGTTTCCGGTCAATATTTCTTATATAAACCGTTTTAGAACTCCAAAGCAAAAATCTGACACGCTGGAAGATCTAAAGAATGGAAAAGTAGATATTATCATAGGAACTCATCAATTAGCAAATAGTAGCATTAAATTTAAAGATTTAGGATTATTGATTATTGACGAGGAGCATAAATTTGGGGTTTCTGTAAAAGATAAATTAAAAACATTAAAAAATAATGTAGATACTTTAACTTTAACTGCCACTCCTATTCCAAGAACTTTGCAGTTTTCATTGATGGCAGCGAGAGACTTATCTGTTATTAAAACACCGCCCCCTAATAGACAGCCTGTAGATACTCAATTGGTGGGTTTTAATGAAGAGGTCCTTCGTGATGCGATTTCCTATGAACTTCAACGTGATGGTCAAGTATATTTTATTAATAATAGAATTGAAAATCTCAAAGATATTGCTGGTCTTATTCAAAGATTGGTGCCTGATGCGAAAATAATTACCGGACATGGACAAATGGAAGGGAAGCAGTTGGAAAAAAATGTACTGGATTTTATGGAAGGTAAATATGATGTCCTTGTCTCCACCACTATTATTGAAAGTGGAGTGGATGTTCCCAATGCCAATACTATTTTTATTAATGATGCTCAAAAATTTGGTATGGCAGATTTACATCAGATGAGAGGAAGAGTAGGACGAAGTAATAGAAAAGCATTTTGTTATCTTATAACTCCTCCTTATGATATGATGACTTCGGATGCTAGAAAGCGTTTGGAAGCAATTGAGCAATTTTCTGATTTAGGGAGTGGATTTCAGATCGCAATGAAGGATTTGGAAATTCGTGGAGCGGGAGATCTTTTAGGAGCGGAACAAAGTGGATTTATTAATGAGATGGGCTTTGAAACGTATCAGAAACTTATGCAGGAAGCTCTAGAAGAATTAAAGGATGATGAAGATTTTGAAAACTTATTTGATAATGAAGAAGAAAGACAAAAACTATTTAAGTCAGTAAAAGATGTAAATATTGATACGGATCTGGAGCTGATGCTTCCTGACTTTTATATTTCTAATATTGAAGAAAGGTTATTACTCTATCAAAAAATTGCTGATATTAATAACGAAAAGGATTTACAAAATTTTGAATTTGAATTGGTTGATCGTTTCGGAGCCTTGCCCAAAGAAGCTGTAAATTTATTAAAAAGTGTATCTTTAAAATGGTTGGCAGCAGATATAGGTTTTGAAAAGATAGTGATGAAAAATAACATCTTTTTAGGATATTTTCCCGGGAATCCACAAGATAAGTTTTATCAAACTCAAAAGTTTAGAAATATCATTGATTATCTCACCCGAAATCCTTCCGAAGCTCAACTTAAAGAAAAAGTAAACAAGGACGGAAATCAATTGATGATGAGAAAAGATAAAATAAAAAATGTAGATGAGGTCAATATTTTGCTAAAATCAATATTGAATAATAATATATAAATGATAAGAAGGACTGTGTTTTGGTTGTATCTTTATGAATCAGAAGTAGTTAGTGTTTTTTTTATAATCCATACATTATGGGTTTATTCTATAGTAATATAAGGATTTTACAACGGACTTAGCTCGGAAAATATATTTATAAGTTTCTATGAAAAATTATTACCGCTCTTATTATAATATAAATAAAAATATAATTTTTATTCAAAAAAAAATTATATTTGTGAATAAATAAATAATCCTCGAAAAATGAAGCGAATTTTATATTTTATTCTATTATTTGTAAGCCTTATTTCTATAAATTCTTGTAAAGATTTATTGGACGAAGATGGTAATCCACTAGTTGATGTTAATAACAATACAGGGCTTATTGGTCCTCGTGCGCTTTACAGAGAAATTACGGATAATGGTATATTAGCAGAATATCATTATAGCGGTTTGCTTTTGACAAAAGTACTTACGGATAGTGCTTCTGTTACTGATATTATGTATAGTGGTGATAAAGTAAGTAGAATTGACTTCAATGGATTTTTAGATCTAGATGGTAATGGTAATTTAGATACCGACAGTATATCATTTAGCCAGTTGTTCACGTATAGCAGTAATGGGAAATTAGATATGATTACAGAAAATCGTTCTTTTTTTAGAAGGGGTGCCCCCATTCCTCCTGCAATACTTGGACCCCAGTTGCTATATAAAAAAACTAAAAGTAGTTATAACTTAAAGTATAATAGTTCAACAAATAAGCTGGATTCTATTATTATGAAAGAAGGACCTGTGGTTTCGGGTACGCAATCTCCCTTTACTAATTATTCGTTAACAAAATATCAATATGAAGGAGATAATATATCAGGTGTGGTAAGGCATTATGGACCGCTTAGTGGAGATACGCCTGGAGCTCCTATTATAAAATTAGGATATTCTTATACTGCTTATGATACACAGATCAGTCCTTATACATTACTGCCGTTTGAGTATAAGATTTCTTCTATTTTATCGACAGATGCGAATGATGAGAGAAGTTTAATGTTGTCGCCTAATAGTCCTAAGAAAGTCTCAGTTACAGATCTTACGCAGCCTATTCCTGCACCTATTAATTTTACAACAAATTATAGCTATGATCCACAAACTTATATGATAAGGGGTTTTGGAATCAATTATATATATAAACCGTTATAATAATATATCATTATAAAAAAACTAAAAACTCAATTCTTTAAAGAATTGAGTTTTTAG
>NZ_CACVBR010000069.1 GCF_902728265.1 Chryseobacterium potabilaquae | reverse complement strand
GAGACTTTTTTTATCTAGATACTTCAACGATTCAAACTTCTGAAACTTACGGATCAGTCTCAAAAGTTGAGGGCTAAGCAAAAAGTTTGGAGAAAAACAGATTTTATAATGTTTTGGTTCTCTGTGTATGGGCCTTACTCTATTTTTCTCTATTTTTATAAAGTAAGTACCTACTTCTAGCTAAGAGTTGCTTAGGGGATCTACCTCCATTCTGGAACGATTCAGGGGGAAGATATTATTTCTTGTAGATAGAATGAAGTTATTTTATTGTTCCCAGCCTTTGCCACCGGTGTTTAATTGTAATTTCTTGTAAAGCTTCTATGGCTAGTTTTTGTACATGAAAACGATCGATAACCCATTATAGCAAAAGGAAAACATTGAATCAGGTGTAAAAGATCCTCCCAACTTTTGTGCTTAATCTCTTATTAAGGCTTATTTAATGCTAATTTACAGGCTAAAATTAAATAGCACTTATTGTGAATACTACTTTACTATTATATGTGGTAGCGGGAATAGTGACTGATACACCGCTTAATTGTAGTTGTATATTGATACCCGTGTATGATGCAAGTGCTAATACTGCTTGTATTCTAAATAATTCAATATCAGTTTGGGTTACAGTTTGATATGTAGTTCCACCTGTTATAGTACATAGAGCACATATTGTACTTCCATTATTTGTTCTTTTAGCGGATAAAATTAGTGAAGTATTCCAAGTTGGATTAGGTTCATAGTGAACAGAAACTTTTCCGTTGCCTAATAAAAGGGGAACACTGGCTGTTAATATAACTTGATTTGTAGCACTTTCGTAAGTTCCTGTATAATTAGTACCAGCTTCTGTAATAGAAGGTATACTCACTGCCCAATTAGTGCCGCTAACTGTTAATGTCTGAGCTTGAATAGGATATATAGATATAATAAAAGTACTAAATATTAATGAACTCCTTTTAGTAATTAATTTAGTTATATTTAAATTCATTTTATTATTAATTTATTCTGTTATTGTATAGGTAATAACAATAGGAATACTCGAGATTGAAGAAATGTTATTATAATTATTAACGACAAGACTGATAGTGAGCTGATGACCATTATTAGCTCCTGTTCCTGTATAAGCACCTCCAATTCCTGAAATAATAGTTGTTGCAGTTGTACTAAGAGTAACTTGACCAGATGATGTACCTCTAGTTCCTCCTCCCAACCCAGATGCAGTAGCAGCTTGTATTTTTACGTCAATTCCTGAGATAGTTTGATTAACAGAGGCGGTAACTCTTCGGGTAAGTCCTGCGGGTGCAATTGCGGAAGTATAATTGATCCATTTGGTAGTATTAGCAGTAGGATTGGTTATAGATGCTCCTGCTTCTGTTGGAGCTACAAAATTCATCGTAATACTTCCTGTGGGCTCTATATCTAATAAAGTGACAATAGGAAGTACTAAAGATGCGGTTCTATTTCCTGTGGTTTGTGTAAATACGATATTAGATATCATACAGAGCAATATAGATATGATATATTTATTTAACTTCATTTTCTTCTTTTATTTTCACTATATTTTATCTGTATGTCCCCTTGTTGATATTTTATTTCATTTTGTTGTTTTACAATATGTATTGTTACGTCTTGAGTTTGAGATGGTGTAAGGGTAAATTGGAATGTACTCATTACAATTTTATAACGTTTGTCCAAACCATTTCTATAAACTTTCACTTTCCATTCTCCAGGGCGTAGATAAGTAAAATCGAAAGGATTATTAATATATGCTATTTTTCGATAAGTTTCTTCCCCATTAGTTACTTCTATAATAATACTTTTTTCTTTTTTCTTTTCTATTTCTGAATGAACTTTTGTAGAGCTTTTTCCTTCTTCAGAAAGTTTAATATTACCCTGAATATTGGCTGCTAATGTTAATCCTAAATTGAATATATTTTCTTTATTAGTCAATATTATAGAAGTTGGCAAAGAAATATTAGTGATGGCGTTAATTTCTACAGTTGATCTATCTATTTCTAGTAAATAATCTCCAGGAATAATATTTTTAAATACATAATTTCCATTTTTATCAGTAATTGATAAATAATCTCCTAATTTTAATTTTATACCCTCCGTTTTTTTTACGCCAAGATTTTGAATATTTCCTGACAAAGATGTGTATTCTGCTATCTTTTGAGTAGGTGTATTTAATTGTAATGTATACCTCAATGAGAATATGAAATCTTTATTTCCAACTTGACCGTGTTGTAATGTATAGCGTCCAGAAATATCTAATGAATGTTTAGGAAATAATTGTTGATGAAACAATACTTCAAAAAGATTACGATCATTATAATACTCTTCGGGGATATAATTGTTCTGGTAAAAAAGACTAAAGTTGGTTTTGTCAGAAATTCGGCTTAAGATTCTTGCTCCATAATATAGTTGTTTATCCCTTTGCATTTGATAACGTGAAGTATTAGCATAACTGGCATAAAGATTAAAGGAGGTTTTAAATTTTTCGAATCCTAAATTTGCTGTATAAAAGTTAGAGGTTCCTTTGAATAGAGAAAGGTAGTTTTCCGTTTTGCCAAACTGGGCCTCTATATTCAATTGGAATATTCCAATTTGTTGATTGACCGCTATTCTAAAAAAGTTTTCATAGTAATCAAATTGTTTTGGCTCGAGACGATCCTGATATTTTTGAAATCCACTGTATATCATGAGGGATCCATTTGACAAATATTTATATTGTACACCATACTGAAAAGATTTTCTATAAGGCGCAGCAAGATATAAAGTGTCCCGTTGAAAGTTTTTTATATCCTGTATATAATTTGTAAAAATGTTAATATTGTTGGTAATTCTATATTGTATATTACCATTGAATGTTCGGGTATTTGAAAAATATCCGGAAAATTCTGGACTAGTTTTTATATAAGTAAGATTTCCGTTTATTTTTTCAAATTTAAGAAAGGTTTGCGCCATATATCCTGTTCCATTAGTTTTATTTGTTTTACTATATGAAACTTCCCCAGAGATTTCAATATTTTTTGATATATTAAATTTTCCAGTAAGGTAAGGAAGATGAGCATTAGAGTCTAACCTCATATTGGTAAAACTAAATGAATCTTCTTTTAATCGAGGTATTTTGTATAAGTATCCGACAGAAATTTCTGACTGATTCCCTAATAAATATTTTGAATATACGTTAAACTCATCTTTAATATCCTTGAAAAATCTAGGATGATTATAGAATCCTCCAAAACTCATTTTTTTTAAATCATAGCGTAGTTCAACTCCACGCCCATAACGTGAAAATTCTGTCAGAAATGAAGCCGAATAATTTTTATCACCCAAATGGAAATAGATGTTGTCATGCTTAAAATTTATAAAGTATTCTTCATACTGGGTAAACGAATTAAATTCAACAGGATTTTTTGAAATAGCACGAAACTCGATAAGACTTTTGTTATTTTTATCTAAACTACCTTTTCCATAGATTTCACCTTGAAATCCATCTTTAAAACTTCCTTTGTCTTGCATTCCAATATATGATAATGAAGTAAATACGGGAAGCCTATGGTAAACATCATCTTCGGAAGGCTTTATAGAAATCACTTTAGTACTCGTATAAACACTTTGAATCTCGTTTGGGTTATCTATATTATAAACAGAGAGATTGATGTTTTGATATTCATTTTTGCCTAGATTGGAGTCTGTTATTTTATTGACCTGTATCATTTTACTTTCTCCTGGAGATAAAATTTGTATAGGATTCTCCTCGATATATCCATTTTTACTTTCGAGGATAAGACTTTCATTTACATTTCCGTCGTTTTTTAAAAGGAATGAAGTTTTAATTATTTCACCAGCTTTTATAAACTCTGGAAAGTCTATAGAGGTAAGAGTAATTTTTCTATGGGCAGAAATGACAATTTGTGAAGTTTTTATAAAACCATCCTTTTTATTTTTTTCTATTCCTTTTAACGTTACCGAATATATTCCTTCTGCAGCTTCTGCAGAAATACGTAATGGAATAATGTATGCTGTTTTTTCTTGCGGGGCAAGTTCTAATTCATTCTTGTTTAAGATAGGGAAAATATCAGGGCTTGAGGAAGTAATGAAGATATCATATATTTTGACATCAGAAGTTATATTTTCTAAAGTAAATGATATAGAAGTAGATGTTCCAGGTTGCAGACTATCTTTTTTTATTGTGTATTTTTGAGAAAAAAGAATTACCGGGAAGAATAAGATAAAATATGACGCCCAAATTTTAATCATTTTTTAAATCTAATTCCACATTGAGTGCGAAAGCATTTTCATTTTCATCAGTAGAAAGTATTATAGCATTATATTTATCGGGTACTAATTTATCAATATCGATTTGGAATGTTTTAGAGGTTTGTGGCAATAAGCCCATTGGAGGGCTTGAAAAGACTCCAACTTTTTCTGCTGTTTTACGATTGTAGATTTCAAGGGTTACTGAAGGTTTACAATATAAATTGCCTTTATTTGCTACTGCAATATTGGCAGTTTGTTTTCCCTCTACTTTATCAATTTTTATACTTTCAAATATAAGATTGGGTTTGGCTTTTTCTGCCTCATAATCTGTAACTATCTGTATAGCATACCGAACTATAGAAGTAATATTTACTCCTTCTTTATTGTCATTGGGCTTTATATCTTCCACAGGTTCTACCATAATAACGCTCCAATAGCTACCTGGTTCTAAAATATTAGGAGGAATAATGATTTCATAATACACTTCTTTTTTTTCTTTTGCTTTCAGGGTAAGTTGATTGGTATTAAGGGTTATCCAATCTACATTAGTTTTATTATTGGTATGGGGAGTAGTATAGCTAATAGTACCATTGGATTGGTAAGAAAAGTCTTGTAAAAATAATTTTACATTTTGTGTTTTTTTTCCTGTATTTTCAATTTCTATTTTACCCTTATAGAGGGTCCCCTTTTCTACTTTATAAGTATGGGTAAGACCATTAAGTATAGTAATGCTAGCATATAGAAAGCTGATATGGGAGAGTAAAAAGATAAACAGGAAAATGCGCTTTATCATTTTGGATGTAAAGTTTTGGTTTTAAAATTGTGACAATAATGAATTCAGAAGAAACTTGCTAAGCAAATTTCTTCTTATTGGGATTAAGATCGAATGACTTTTATATCTTAGTTGTCCGAAATAGTATAAGTAACCGTAGCTACAGTTGATGCTGTTGCTTGTAGGTCTGCATAATCAGCAACGCCTCCAGGACCACTTCCTGCTGCTAAAGCATAGGTCAAATTATGACCATTATTAGCACCGTTTCCAGTATATGCACTACCAATTCCAGATACAATTGTTTGATCAGATGCACTCAATGTAAGTTGTGCGGAAGGTGTTCCTAAAGTTCCACCTCCAGAGCCTGTGGCAGCAGCAGCGGTTACATTTATGTCTATTCCAGGAATGACTGCATTTACCTTTACAGAAACATTTCGTGTGGGATCAGCAACAGATTTTATAGATGAATAATTTAGCCAAAGTGTTGTATTTGATGTACTTGGCGTAACTGGATTACCTGCTTCTGTAGGAGCTGTAAAACCTAAAGTAATATTTTTCGTAGCTGCCGGTTCAATGTCTACCAACGCAACTTCTGGGATAGAAATGGTAATGGTATGATTATCAGTGTTACTGTCTTGTGCACTTAAGCTAGTCGAAATGGCTAATGCTGCGAAGGATAATGCTAAATTAGCTTTTAGTTTTTTCATGATATTTTGGTTTTTATACATGTGAAATTAATAAAATTCAATAATGTGAGAAATAAAAAGTAATGTTTTTTTATTTAATTATTTCTAGCCTAACTATTTTCTTTAGGGATATTTACTTTTACAGATACGATATTATAAAAAAAAAAGAACTATTTTTATGATTTTGGTCATATAAAAAGCCTATATACGATCAGTTTATAGGCTTTAAATAATATTTTATAATAATTTTATATCCAGTGAGGGTCTGAAATAGACGTCTTCCCCGTCTCTATCCTTCCTGCAAAATGCCAAATGTGTTTTCCTATATTAATCTTTACATCATACCAACCTTTTGTTTTATTGAGATTAATAGATAGGCATTGTTGGGGATGATTGAGAGATATTTCTTTTGTTTTTTTCTCATATAGGTCTTCTACTATGACAGGATCGTTGGTAATTTGATCACTTTTAAATATGAATTCGATTTCATTTTTTAGTGTATTATTGATCAATAATACATGGTGTTTTGGAGTTTGTATTCCTTTAAAATTCCTATAAAATCCATTCGGTCCGAAAACTTCATAATTATAGTTACCATCAAGATTTACAATATGAGATAGTTCTTGTTTGGAATATAAAGCATAAGAAAAATAGAATTTATCATTTGCAAATTGGGTTCTATCATATATTAATAAAGGAATTCCTGTTTCATTTAAATTAATCATATTAATTTTTCCCTCCTCTAAATTTACATGATAATTATATGGAAGTGGGTTAGATGGTTTGGCACCTCTTTCTTGAATCTCTAATAAGGTTGAATTTAAATCTTTTTCCAAATACCAATTTAAAGAAGGAACAGGTTTATTTTTTGCTGAATTAATAGTTTTTGCATAGTCTTTTTGATTGATATAGTTCATTTGAGGAAAGATTGTATTCTGAGAAGAGCCAAAAGCAGACGTCAAGTCTCCACAAATAGCCCTTCTCCAATCACTTATGTTATCTAGCGTGACATTCTTATTCAATTTCTGCTGAATAAATTTCTCTAAAAACTGCAGAATAGAGGTGTGATCTGAAACCTCAGAATTTACAAAACCACCTTTTGTCCATGGAGAGGCAATAATCATAGGAACTCTATATCCTAGACCTATTGTTCCTTCAACTTTTTCATAATGCTCCAAAGGATGCTTTGACATATATTCCTGTTTTTTATTTACATATTCCGCTCCTTCTTTTCCATTTAAATCAACAGACTGAGTGGGATTCACGGGAGGAGCAAAAGGTAAAACATGATCAAAATAACCATCGTTTTCATCATAATTAATAATGAAAATTGTTTTTTTCCAGGTTTCAGGATCTTGAGTTAAAATATTTAACACTTCAGAAATATACCATGCACCATACCAAGGTGAACCGGGATGATCAGAAAAACGTTCAGGGGCAACTAACCAAGAAACTAGTGGGAGAGTTTTATTTTCAACATCATTACGAAACTCAAATAAAACATCTCCTTTAGGTACGACTAATCTTTCCCCATTCTCATCTTTTCCAATTTCTAATTCTCCATAATCAGGATCTTTTACATTAGTTGTAAATGCTTTTTCGTGTAGATTTTTTTCAGCTTGAGAAAGTTTTGAATAATTTTCAGGGGTATATTTTTTTTGATCGTCAAGAAGTTCAGCAATCTTTTTTTCTAGCTTTTGTTTGTGATCGGGATTTTTTTCAATCTCATTTTTTAAAGCATCAATCATATTCGGAATATGCTGATAATAACCTTTTGAAAATTTCACATTAAACTTTGAAAAATATTCTATAGGATTATCTGTAAAATTACCCAACCATGATTCTTGCTCACCCGACATTCCTTTTGGTAAACTAATTTCATTCTGATAGATTTTCCATGAAACATTTTGTTCTTCTAATATTTCTGGAAATGTTTTCCATTTGGCTTGTCTTGCTTCGTCATAATCAATATTTTCATTGTAAATATTGGGTTTTACTTTACCGCTTTGTTGCTCTCTAAGAGTTCCTGACCAAAAGAAAAGCCTGTTTGGCGTTGTGCCGGTAAGAGAAGATGAAAAATATTGATCAAAGATAGTAAAGGCATCTGCTAGCTGATAATAAAAAGGGAGGTCTTCTCGATTGTAATAACCTAAAGTTAAAGGAAGGTCTTGATAGTCTTTGTTTTCAGAAGCTTTTGCTTGAACCCAATGATCGTATTTTCCTTTATTGAAAGCTTTTTGTTGATTTTCCCATGAATGAGGTAAAGAACTCATCCAGGTAGATTTTGTATTTTGTAAATCTAATCTTTCAGGAGCAGCATATTTCCCATGATTGTTCTTTTGAAAAAAAACAGAATGTCCATCTTGCTTTGTAAAGGCTCTTTTATCTAAAAAACCTCTTACTCCTTTTAAGGAGCCAAAAGCATGGTCAAATGAGCGATTTTCTTGCATCAAAATAACAACATGCTCTGCATCGTAAAAAGTGGATTCCGCGATAGGCTCTATAGATAAAGCTTTTAAAATGGAGGGGTGTAAAATACTAGATGTTCCCAAACCTGCTAATAAAAGGCTTGACTTTTCTAAAAAATCTCTTCTATTCATATCAAATGCGTTGTAAAGAATGAAACCGCAATATAAGTCTAATTTTCTTGCGACTTTTATGATGAGTAAAACTATTATATAATTATACCCGTTGTGCATTTTAAATAATACTAACTTTAATATTATTAATATTTCTATCAAAAATGACTTTATTAATGTATTGTATAACCTTTAAAGAAGTGATTTTTGATAGTATTCTGGTTTTAAAACCG
>NZ_CACVBR010000068.1 GCF_902728265.1 Chryseobacterium potabilaquae | reverse complement strand
GATCAGATCCTCTAAGCCTGAATGATGACGATTCGCTACTACTGTTCCTAGTACTATATCCTTTTGTCCCGAATAAGAGGATAATAGCAAGTAGTAACCTCCCAACATTACACTGTATAAACTAACCTCTAAATCTCGAGACAGGAGTCTAAGTTCCTCTCCTAAAGTATCTGAAATACTAAAATGTACTGTATTTCCTTTATAAGAAATAGCTAAGGGACGAGGATAATCTAAAGGAAGATTTAAAGGTTCTAATCCCATGAGTTGAGTCTTCCAATACTCTAACTGTCTATCCAATACTTCTCCCTGAAGATAAGATCTCTGCCATAAAGCAAAATCTTTATATTGAATTCGTAACAAGGGCAAAGAAACCGGATCACCCAATAACAAATCCCTATAGATAACATGTAGTTCTTCTAAAAAGATATCTGTAGACCAACCATCAAAAGCAATGTGATGAATGACTATACTAAGATAAGAAGTTACTTCATCTTTATCATTGAATACACAAACAGAAATAGGAAGTTCTTTGGATAAATTAAAAACCCTAGTGATTTCTTGAGATAGAAGATTTTCTAATTCTCTAGAGCTAAATACATCAATCTCTTTAATACTGAACTCCTCATTACTCACATACTGATAGCCTACTCCCTCTGAACTGGCTACAATCAAAGTACGTAGAATTTCATGTCTTGATAAAAGAATTCTAAAGGACTCTTCTAAAATGCTAAGATCAACCCTTGAAGATAATGCGAAAACCATAGGAATATTATACGCAGAGCTTCCTCCCTCATACTGATCAATAAACCATAAACGCTCCTGAGCAAAAGATAAAAGTTGCTGCTCAGGATGATGAACCGCTATAGGACGGATCATTTCACTAGCTCCTGATTCTAAACCTTCTAGTACTCCTGCTAATCCAAAGATCGTTTTATGGCTAAACACCATCGCTACACTGGCCTGTAAACCTAATCCTTGATGAATCTTGCTAATCAGTTTAATAGTCATAATACTGTTCCCTCCTAAGCGGAAGAAATCATCATGTAAACCAATACTTTCTACAGGTAAACCTAAAACCTCACTATAAATCTCTGCTAATTGTTTTTCAAGAACCGTTGTTGGTGCTATATATTCCTTATCTCCTGTGAAACTAGGTTCTGGTAAGGCCCTGCGGTCCAACTTACCATTGAGTGTCATGGGGAATAATTCCAAATGAACATAAGCAGAAGGAACCATATACTCCGGAAGTAATCCTGATAAATATACAGATAAGTCTTCAGGATTAAATGAAGTATCAGATACATAATAACCTACCAAGTATTTTAAGCCTGAACTATGTTCTTTAGCTAATACAACACTCTGTCTAATTCCTTCATAACTCAACAAAGCGCTTTCTATCTCTCCTAACTCTATTCTATAGCCCCTGATCTTAACCTGGAAATCATTTCGACCTATATATTCCAAATCTCCTCCAGAAAGATAACGTACTAAATCTCCTGTCTTATATATACGTCCATTATAACCTATCTCTTTCTCTTCTTTACTCTGGAAAGGATTCAATAGAAAACGCTCAGCTGTAAGCTCTGCAAGATTTAAATAACCTCTTGATAATCCTGAACCTCCGATATACAACTCTCCTACTGCCCCTACTGGAACTGGACGTAAATACTCATCCAACACATAGGTTGCTGTATTGGCTATAGGTTTACCTATATTAAGTGCATTATTATCATTATCATAATGATGATAAGTAGACCATACTGTGGTTTCTGTAGGGCCATATTCATTAATCAAAATAATACCCTCATGTTCTAAGTCTCTAATATCCGGGAAAGCTTCTCCTCCTACCAATATCAGTTGAAGACTCGTATCTGGAATAAGGTCTCTTAAGATAACAGGGGGAATAAACGATACTTCAATATCATGTTCTTTGATATACTCATTAAGATCTTTTACCGATTTTCTAAGTTCATTACTATACAACCACAACGTATTGCCATGACAAAGAACAGGGAAAGATTCACTCACAAAAACATCAAAGACATAATTAGAATAGCAACCTACATGGGTATATTCTGTAAGCCTGTGAGAGTCTATCATACAACATACAAAGTTGACCATACTAGTATGCTCGATCATCACTCCCTTTGGCTTACCTGTTGTGCCACTAGTGTAAATAACATAAGATAAATCACTTGAACTTACTTGAGTTCTTGGATTTACTGTGGAACAGGTACTCAGTTCAGCTTTCATATCTGAACCATTCAGACTTATGATACTCAGGTTTGAAGATTCTATTTCTGTATCTATTAGTTCCTTATAGTCATATAATCTGTCTTTTGTATTTTCTTCAACGAGTACAACTCTTGCACCAGTATCTCCCAGAATATGTTCTATTCGATCCATAGGATAACTTGGATCCATCGGAACATAAGCTCCGCCTGACTTCAAGACTCCCAACATACCTATAAGAATCTGTTCTGATCTGCCTAAACACAATGGAATAAGCTCATTCGGTTCGATCTTACAATTGTGTAATAAATAATGAGCCAGCCTGTTTGATCTATCATTAAGCTCTCTATAGCTTAACTTTACATCTTCATACACCAAAGCTATATGATCAGGTGTTCTCTCTACCTGTCTTTCAAATAATTCATGAATGGTAGCAGTTGTATCGTATTCTGAATAAGCATCCAAAAGACTGGAGAAGATCCCATCTCCACTATACTCTTCTTCTCTTACCCAAGATAAGTCTTCAAGCCGTAACTTTGAGCCACTTTCTTTATGATGGCATACCATCTGTTCTAAGAGATATACATACGTCTTAATCATATGATTAATTGTACTTTCTTTAAATAGATGAGGGGCATAATTAAAGCTTCCTGACAGAGAATCTCCTCCATCATCTATCATCACTGTCAAATCAAACTTGGATACATCATAACTCAGCCTTTCTTCAATTTGTTGAAACAAAGAGTCTCCAACATATTTTTGATTAGTAGCATTTCCAAAACTCTGTAAGCCAAACATCACCTGGAATAGAGGATGACGAGATATATCCTGAACTACACCCAACTCTTCTACCAATTTCTCAAAAGGTACATCCTGATGCATCTGAGCCTGAGATACCGAATCTGAAACTTGCAAAATAAAATCTCTTACTGATACTTCATAATCAATCTCTTCTCGAAGGACCAAAGTATTGACAAAAAAGCCGATCAGATCCTCTAAGCCTGCATGATGGCGATTCGCTACCACAGTACCTAATACTATATCCTTTTGTCCCGAATAAGAGGATAATAGCAGATAATATCCTCCCAGCATTACACTGTATAAACTAACTCCTAAGTCTCGAGATAAAAATCGAAGATCTTCTCCTAAACTATCAGAAATACTAAAATGTACCGTATGCCCTTCATAAGAAAGCCGTGTAGGACGCACATAATCCAAAGGAAGATGTAAAGCCTCAACTCCCAAAAGTTTAGTCTTCCAATAATACAACTGTCTATCCAATACTTCACCTTGAAGATAACCCCTTTGCCATAAAGCAAAATCCTTATACTGAATAGGGAGCGAGGGTAAAGAAACCGGGTTTCCTGATAATAAATCTTGATAGATAATTCTTAATTCCTCTAAAAAGATATCACTAGACCAACCATCAAAAGCTATATGGTGAATAACTATACTGATATAAGACGTAATCTCACTCTTATTTGGGGTATCCTGCTTTTTCTTTGTTTTATTAGTGTTAGTCTTTTCTTTCTCATGGAATACACAAACTGAAATAGGAAGTTCTTGGGACAAATCAAAAACTCTATTAACTTCTTGAGAGATAAGATCTTCTAACTGCTTAGAACTCTCTACATAAGTCTCTTTAATACTGAACTCCTCATTACTCACATATTGATACCCTACTCCCTCTGAACTGGTTACAATCAATGTACGTAGAATCTCATGTCTTGATATAAGAACTTTAAAGGATTCTTCTAAAATGCTAAGATCAACTTGTGATGATAATCCAAAGACCATAGGAATATTATACGCAGAGCTTCCTCCTTCATATTGATCAATAAACCATAAACGCTCCTGAGCAAAAGATAAAAGTCGGTCCTCAGGACTATGAACCGCTATAGGACGGATCATCTCTACAATATCAATTGATAAACCTTCAAGTGCACCTGCTAATCCAAAGATCGTTTTATGACTAAACACCATTGCTACACTTGCCTGTAAGCCTAATCCTTGATGAATCTTGCTAATCAGTTTAATAGCCATAATACTGTTTCCTCCCAAGCGAAAGAAATCATCATGGATACCAATACTTTCTACTGGTAAACCTAACACCTCGCCATAAATCTCTGCTAATTGTTTTTCAAGGATAGTCGTTGGTGCTATATATTCTCTATCTCCTGTGAAATGAGGCTCAGGTAAAGCGTTGCGATCTAGCTTACCATTAATAGTCATAGGAAGTGATTCGAGATGAACATACACAGAAGGGACCATATACTCCGGAAGAAGACCAGATAAGTACACAGAAAGTTCTTCATGATTAACTGAAGTATCAGATACATAATAACCTACCAAGTATTTTAAACCTGAACTATTCTCCTTGGCCAGTACAACACTCTGCTTAATCCCTTTATAACTCAATAACCCATTCTCTATCTCTCCCAATTCTATCCTATACCCTCGTATCTTTACCTGAAAATCATTTCTACCTATATATTCCAAATCTCCATTAGCAAGATAACGGCCTAAATCTCCTGTCTTATACATACGATCATTATAACCTATTGCCTTCTCTTCTTCACTCTGGAATGGATTCAATAGAAAACGCTCTGCGGTAAGCTCAGCAAGATTCAAATACCCTCTTGATAATCCCGAACCTCCTATATATAACTCTCCGACAGCTCCTACAGGAAGAGGACATAGGTAGGCATCCAAAACATAGATTGTTGTATTGGCTATAGGACGACCTATATTAAGAGGATTCCCATCTTCATGATAATGATGATAAGTAGCACATACCGTGGACTCAGTAGGCCCATATTCATTAATCAAAATAATATCTTGATATTCTTTTCTATCAATATCAGGGAAAGCTTCACCTCCTGTGAAGATTAATTGAAGATTCGTATCAGGTAATATTTCGGTTAATAAGACAGGCGGAATAAATGATACATCGATGGCATTATCTTTAATATATTCATTAAGTTCTTTCACTGATTTTCTAAGCTCATTACTATACATCCATAATGTATTCCCATGGCAAAGTACAGGAAAAGCCTCATATACAAAAGCATCAAATACATAATTGGAATAACATCCTACATTAATAAAATCTTTAAGTCTATGAGAGGAAATCATACAATCTACAAGATTCACAACTCCTCTATGCTCTATCATGACTCCTTTAGGCTTCCCTGTTGTTCCACTCGTATAAATTACATAGGACAAATTATCTGAACTTACATTAGTCTTTGGATTTTCTGTTGAACAGCTACCCAAGATACCCTTCATTTCTGAGGCATTCAAGCTTATAACACTCAAAGCCCCGTCTTCTAATGCTTTTAAACTTCTATATCCATAGAACATCTCCCTAGTGCCTTCTTCAACTATTACAACCCTGGCTTTAGTATCTGCTAGGATATGTTCTATCCGATCCATAGGGTAACCAGAATCCATTGGAACATAGACCCCTCCTGACTTTAACACGCCTAAAATTCCTATAAGCACATGCTCTGATCTATCTAAACATAAAGAAACAAATTCATCCGGTTGGATCTGATGAGTATTCAAAAGATAATGTGCCAATTGATTGGATTTTTCATTAAGCTCTCTATAAGTTAGCCTTACCTCTCCATAAACCAAAGCAATATGATCAGGAGTTTTTTCCACCTGTTTCTCAAATAGGTTATGCAAGGTTGCATTCCTATCATATTCCTCTACTGTAGCATTCCAATCATGGACAATAACTTGATAGCTATGCTTATTTAATAAATCATAAGAAGATATCTGAGTTTCTATTTTATCATCCACCAAATCGCCTAATATCCTGATAAATGAACTTTTATACATCTCAATGAAATTAGAAACTAGGTCAGCATCTAATTCAGAATTGTCATATTTAATCCTATAATTTAATTGATTATTTTTAGCTTCTTGTTCGAACACAATCTTGCCTGGTAAATCAATATTCAAATCATTATTAATCAAGATATCATAGGTTCCTTCATAGTTAATATAAATATCTTTAAGATTTGTTTGGGCAAAAGAAAATTCTAATATATCTGATTGTTGAGCATGTTTGATAAGTTTTCCTATGGGAAGATAATGTGCTTTAGTCTTCTTTAGCTCAGTAATGTATTTTTGATTTTGATCAATAAGATCAGAAAGCCTCGTTTCTGAGGTAAAATGATACCCTTTGATAATGGTGTTTACATGAGCTCCAAATATAAAGCTTTGGCCTTCTTTTATTCCTACAGGATAATTAATTCCTATATTCTCTACTCCCGACAACCTATGAAGTACAATAGCAAATATGAGTTGTCCAAAAGTGTAAGGAGTAAGCTTATAGTTTCTAGTTAATTGTTTTACTTTGAAAAATATATCTTGTGGAAATTCAAAACGTAACTCACTTACTGAACTTATAGAATTAGGCTTTTTATATAACTTTCCTGATGGTTTTAAAAACTTAAATCCTATATTTTCAAGGGATTTTAAATGTTCTTTCCAAAAATCGGACATTGTTTCTTTCCCGCTATTGAGAATCTTGTCAAACTGCTGATTGAGTTCCTGATGCAAACGGGATTGTTCGGTAAGATTTACGGGACTTATATATGTGGAATCATTATAATAATTACCCATTTCATTATAAAAAGCATTACCACTTAATCCATCTGCTAAAATATGAGAACATACATAAATAATTCTATATCTCCCTTCATCCAATTTAATAGCATAAAACCTTATCAGCTGATCATTTTCAAGATCAAACGGATGTAAAGCTAAACTTAATAATTGTTCTGCACTTGGCTCTTTAGAAAAAAATGTGAGAATGGGAGCATCTTCTGATAGTAAAGGTCTTCTTTTCCAAATGAGCTCATTTGATGTATTGAGAACATTACTGTTTATTAATAAATTATTATTAACAAATCGTACCAAGCTTGAATTCAATCTATCAACATCCAAGACTCCAGACATTGATTGATCTAAAACAATATTATAATCATTTCTTGAAGGATTAAGCATCCATTCATTATAAAAAGACTCTTGATAAGGGGTTAGCTTTACTAAAAATTGGAATTTCTTCATTATAAAATAAGGTGTTTTTAATAATAAGGTATTTAATTATTCCACTAAGACTTGTAAAAGGGTGATGACAATCAATTTAAATCCGACAGCAAAAACGGAAATGTTTCTAATTTTCTAAGAAGTTCTTCTACCGGAATAAAATGAGAAATATGGTCTGAGGAATTATCTGAAAAGCTTCTTCCATCCATTAAGGCAAAATGTCCAAAATATCCAGAAGAAAAATTAAGTTCTTTTAAAATGAAATATTGAGAATTAAAATATAAAGTATTTTCTAGAGTATTAAAACTGTTAAGAGGGATTTCAAGACCTCTTCCGTCTGCTTTTATAAAAGCTTCTTTTTTTGTCCAAAGCTTATAAAATGTTGAAATAGGTGATGTCGAATGAGTGATATATTCCTGCTCTGAAGCTGTAAAATATTCATAAAACTCAGTATAAGAAATAGGCTCTATCTTTTCTAGATCCATTCCAATATTAAAGTCGTTGTTAATAGCACAAGCAACCTGACGCCCGGAATGACTAATATTAAAAAATGGACCATTTTCGAAATAAGGTTTTTGATTATTCTTAAAGCGAATTGTTAACCGCTTGTTATCTCCAAAAAAATCATTCATACCGTACCAAAGTAAGAGCCTTCCTAAGAGAAAGCACAATGCACTTTCTCTCTTCTTATACATCATTTGCTTCTTAAAGATTTCTGGAGTAAGCCGATGATGGCAGATAGAAAAAAATAAATCGAAGTCAGACTCACTGAAATCTGTCCAATAGATCAACGTCATATCTAAAAAAATATTAATAGTTATTGCTTCCCCTTTATATTTAAGAGAAAGTATTGTAATGAGATACATTTTAAAAATGAAAATAAACCTATTGAAGAGGAGACAATAAGTTTGAATATGTCAAAATAAATTTTGAAAATGATAGTTTATATAATATCTATTTTCTAAAATATTTCATACATATTAGCATATCATGTTTTGGCTATCCTAAGAATAAAATGATCTACTTTTCGGTAGATATCAATATTACTTTTAATTTTACATTTTTTATTAAAAGTAACTGCCATTTTTTAGTATTGAGGTTATCCTATTTACAACATTTTCAATAAATAAGCTATTTCTTCTTCAAAAGAATCATTAGCTATAAATCTAAAATATATCTGTAAGGAAAAACTTTTTTTAAATGTTTGTGTTATCGCATCGCATACATTAGGTTTTTTTTTATTATCATTTAGTTTTGTAGCTAAACTACAAAAAAGAATATAAGAGCACATAAACATTTATAATGTTTAACTACAATTAACTCGTTTAATAAATCATTAACTAATTGAGGAAATTTGTTTATAATAATATCATTTATACTATGTAAGTTGAAAGCATTATAAACTAATTTTGTAAAAAATAAGAAACTAAAAAAAATATATGCTTTAAAAAGGAAAATTGACACTATAAATCTTTTATTTTATAATATTATATATTTTTTATATTTTTTTTAACACATTATTAATACTACTATATTAATC
>NZ_CACVBR010000067.1 GCF_902728265.1 Chryseobacterium potabilaquae | reverse complement strand
ACAAGATTGTGTAAAAATAAAAACCTATAAAAACAAAGATATTTGTCGGACTAGCCCGACAAATATCTCATAAAATATTAGTATTTTTAACCTAATAATCTGTAACGCTTATTTAGGACTAGTCAATAAAAACGTTAATCCAGTTCTGCTTTTGAAAATAAATCTTGTATGAGATTATCATCTTCACAGGCTTTCTTAAAGTGTAATATGAATTCTTTGAGACTTTCGGAATTTGAAGAATAGGCACAAAACATATCTGCTTCGGGGTCGAATTTTATATCTCCGGCCAGGTTATTTTTTTTTTCATTTAAAAACACTTTTGCTAAAGATGCCCAATCATAACCATTTCCTTCAAATCCTTCGTTTTTTCTCCATTCGAAAATTTCAGGCTTGTAACTTCCTGCATTTAAACATACTGAAAAGGTTTTCTCGGAGGCAACCCAAAAAAAAGGCTTAATTGTTTTTTCAAAATTGTAAGCTTCCATACTGTTTAATAAATTTTTAATCAGTATTAAATATAAACATTTTCCTTGTTATTCAGTATATTAATATTGAGTTGGGAAAGTTAAATCTTCTATAATTATTTATTTCTTGAATAGGATTATTCATACTGTCAATCTTTGCCTTTGTTATGTAATTTCAGATTCTATCTAAAATTATACCTTACTCCATATCCTAGATTACACTTATGATTAAATACATTCCAATTATCGTAAATTTTAAGAAGCAAATAAGATAGTAAAAATTGGTGTAAAAAATAAAAACAGAAGAGTCCACTTTATGAGTGCACTATTCTGCTCCAACTTTATTTACTAAAAATGATTGAAAGTTTACCTACTGTTCTCTAGACCTTTAAACAGCATATTATCATAATTAATTTTTCAACATTTACATAAAGTTCATCAATCTCTATTTACATATTTCTTCTCTCATTTAATATGATCAACTTTCCTTCCTCATGGGATTGATAAAATTATTAAATATGATTTCTTCTTTTTGTAGGCGTCTACTTTTCTTTTAATAGCCTAGATAAAGGCTATTCTTGAATTGTTAGCTATGATTAGTAAATTTTAAATTGTTAATATCTTGTGATTTGGTGATGGTGGTATAACAAAGATATACTACTTTTTCATTTCCAGAAAGTTTTCTCGAGTGAATATAAATTTTTGTCGTAATTCTACGATTATGGATATAAAAATAAAAAATAAATAACCAAAAAGCAATGATTAAAAAGATATAATTAGATTATCAATACTTATATTTTACCACCGAAATGGGATGTATGGACAAAAATTAAATTATCTTTTCAAAAAACATTGGGCATACAATGATCTCAATATTACTGTTGATAAGGAATCTCATTCTTCACTTGACATAAAGTATTGATAAAGGAAACTTATATAATGCTTTATAAAATATATAGTTATAATGTTTTTAGAAAAGTAAACTATCACATTTTCTTTTGTAAAAATTGAGTGTAAAGCCTAATCGAAGTTTTATTTTATAAACTGGAGGTACTTGTCTGGGCATTCTCCGAAATGATCAAATGCATTCATAGAATTGCCATAATTCTGTACAACTAATGTATCTTTTTTTACCATTGCTCCAATAGCTCCCATGGTTATTTGAAATTCATCCTTATTTCCTTTTTGAATAACATTCACTCTACCAGAAGCAAAAATTTTATGCTTATCAAAAATTTTATACCCAATTCTTTTGCCTTTACCTTCTAATTCAATAGAAAACCTACTTTTATCACAAGTGGTTGCGGTATATTTTCCTTCTATTGTTTTTAATTCTTTCCACATTAAAGAATCCGTGATAATCACATTCTCTTTTCTATTAACATCCTCTTTTTCAGAAATTTGTTTAGAAAATTCTTTTTTTTCATTAGTAATAATACTAGCCTCCATTTTAGGACGCATTTTTTCAGTTTCTTTACAAGAAAATAAGCAAAGCCCCATTAACAGAGTCCATTTAAGGGTATTTTTTCGGATCATATATGTTTAACATTTGTTAACACCTCCATTGCAATTGCAATGCCAAATAATTCATATTGTATATAGATTTAAAAAAATAACCAAAACAAGTTCAAACATTTACGATTTAAAAATTATTTTCAAGCGTATTCAACTTTTCTTAAATTTAGTTAAAACAAATTCAATAATACGCAGCTAAAAGTTTAGGAATAAATTATTAATATCCTTTTTTCAAATCTTTTTTAATACCAAATAAAAACCAGAGAAAGTTCTTCTCTGGTTGTTGTTTTATTCCTTTAATCTATCGTATATATAGAGTTAAAATTAATGTTTAGTATACTCTGGCTCTTCAACAGATCTCATAGTAGGCATAAAATATTCATTTAACCAATAAAAAGTTTGCCCATTTTGTTGAATTTTAACTGCCGGGTCGTTCCTGTGATGAAGCATTCTATCTGCCAAATTTTTATATTGACGAAAATATGCTCTAACTGTTTCACTATTGATAATTTTAGATTTTTTCCACCCTTTAAGCTTATATTTTGACATCAACTCTTCATCAGAATTATCAAACCCTGTGCTTATACCCACAGCATGCGACATAGGCTGATTATACAAATCTCCTTTATCAAGAAAACTTAAAGGATTATTTTTTTTCAATACAGTAACATACTCTTTTATTGCCTTAGATTGGTTAAATCCTGGTCTTCCAGCCTCTGTTTTCTGATAAACTTCACTATAAAAATCCTTTAATGTATCATATTCATTTTCAGAAATTAAAATACCTTTTTCAATACCTGGTTGAAAATCTTTTAGATCTTTTGGAATATATCCCTTCACTAAAAATGGACTTCTATAATTAATTAATTGTGCAGCAATTCCTGCAGGAACAGGATTGGTAAGCCCGGGATAGAGATATTTGTATTTCAAATCGACATCAGTTCTTCCTGCGCCTACTGAAGAATGGAAATAATCGTTCAATGAATTATCCAACGTTACATTCTCCAAAATTACCTGGGCAATTAAACTATCCACAGATTTTTTTAAGTACCCCGGAGTGGCAATATCTCCTTTTTTTGGAAAGATAACAAAACCTTGTGACATACTTTGCTTAGGGTAATCTAATGAGAAAAAACCTTCATCTCCTTCAACAAGATTAAAATTATTTTTAGTGAGGATATCATTCTGATTAATTGTCTTTTGCTTTTTAAGTTCCGCGATATTTTTTGCAGTGTTGTTGACTACATTTTCAGCAAGCAATACAAAATCGTTGTATGTATCCGATGATTTTGCAATTGTTTGAAACATAATCAATCTTGCCTGAGCTTGTGTAAGAGAATTTATAACACCGTACATATTTCCATTCTGACTAGCAGAGGTCCCTATTGTAATGACAATATTGGTTTCATCAGGAACATTTGAAAGAAGATTGCCTGCAGCAGCCAATCCTTCATGTACGGGTTGATAACCACTATTCGTAAGGCAATTCATTTCATTTGTTTTCTGATCAATGAAATTCGTTATACTACCGTAATCTGTGCTTAAACTTGAATTTACAACATTATCTCCACATGAATTATTTTTATATAAAACAGCCCCATATTTTATCGTATTAAAGTAAGAGGGTTTTTCGAATCTTAATTGCAAATCTTGAAGTAAAGACTTTACAATAGGTGCATAAGGAGCATTGGAAGCACTCACATCCAAAACAAAAATGATATTAAGCTTTTTATTCTTTTCCGTAATCTCTTTATAACGCTCAAAATAAATAGGTTCACCTAAAACATTAAAAACATAATTTTTACTGTAATCCAAAATATTAGTGAAATATTTTGTTTTTGAATCGGAAAACTGTGTTCCGTCTGATAAATTTACAGGATAAATATTTTCAAGAGGAGTTCTATTATTAGCATCTGTAAGAAGAATAGCTGTTTTTTCCTCTGTATTTTTTTCTCCTTCTTCCGGAGTACCTTCATGGATTCCCAGATTAGTTTCTGTAACGCCAATGGTATTTTTCATTTTTATAGCCGAACGCTCTCCCCACGTTGAAATCACATTTGAACTTACCCAACCGTAAAGACCTTTCCCTATGCTATCTATATCAAGTGTAGGACTTTTACCTACTAAAAATCTTTTATTATTCTCCGCCTGTTTATAAACATATACAATTTGTCCATTAGGTATTTTCACATTTGCTTCTTCGATAAGGCTTGGAGAATTAAACACCATAATCGAGTCATTTTTATAATATCTTTCAGCATTTTTAATGACTTCACTATTACTAGGAACTACAGCAACTCTTATGGGAAATCCATTCTTTTCATTCTTTAAAGAGCTATTCCAAAGAAGTAGATCAGATTCCGGAATCCAACCATAAGTCTTTATAGATTTGGGAGAAATCTTTTTCATTAAAGCATCTGGAACATATTCAGACACCTTTACCTTTCCATTTTTATGTTTTAATACCATCAATGGTTCTAAAAACTTAATTTCTTTATATGATTTCTCGTCATGGGTATCTAAGTAAGTTGCATTTCTAGATCTATCCGAAATGGCAACCCATGGGGCGGATTTTTTAGGAAATCCATTAACTACAAACGAATGATCTATCTGGCCATATAATGTAGGTTCGGGAGTTCGTTTTACGGGTAGTTTTACTTGGCAGCTCATCAACAATCCCAAAGCCCCAATATAATACGCTGCAAGTGGCAACCTGTTTCTCATCCTTTTTTATCTTTTTTGATTTGATATATACATTCCAAAATGAATGACTATTTACTTTGATTTATATCAACTTTGGTCACACAATTTTGCGCATCATCTAAATTTACTTTCACTGTCTGAATAATATTACCTTTATCAAACTGAAGACCTGCACAATACATATAGAAATTATTCACTTTACTGTCATTAACTTTTACGACAGCATTTTCGTTATTACAAAGATAGGTTCTTAGCAAATAGTTATAATGTGTATTAAAACTGTTTCCATTAGCTATCTGTTGTAAATGATATTTAAAATCATTATCAATCTTTGCATAGGCATCCTCTACAGAAACTTCTTCTTCCTTCAAAGCATCATACGAAGGAAGAATTTTTATATGATGATAAACAGGTTCAGCACTTTCTTCCGTAAATAAAGTAACCACATAATCTCCAGGAGTCTTATATGAATAAATTGCCAGTTTATCCTTAGAATCTGTATTCCCCGTCTCTCCAAATTTCCACGCAAATTGTTTAGCTTCAGAAATCGCACGAAATTGAATGTTTTCAAATTGCATCCCTTGAGATTGGGCATCTATACTCGTTTTAATTCTTGTTGTATCTTTTGGCTTAATCACACTTCTTGCCGATACCATCACAGGAAAAGATTTTGTATATTTATTATCTATTATCAAACTGATCTGATAATATCCTGGTTTATTATAAAAATGAATTCCTGTATTTTTATCTGATGTTGTTCCATCTCCAAAATTCCATTTTTTAGTTTTTGCAAATTGTGTCCTATCTTCAAATAATAAAGTATCCCCCACTACTAATGAAGAAGGATATACGACACCCACAATATCATCAGAAGAATGAATTACTTTTTTCTGCAGCCATAATACAACAAGTGCAGCTATAAGCAAAGTGGCAATAACCCCAATAATAATATTCTTTTTGTTTTTTTGAAAATAATTCATAATTGTGATATATTATATCATTTGCTTTTTAATGTTTATTTATTGAGTTCTTGCTTTCAAAGCGTTTTCACGTTGAAAAAGTTGGTTTTGCTTATCTTTGAAGCCTATTCTACATTCCTCGATCTGTTTCTCAAATCTTTTAATATCCTCCGTTCTTGTTGAAAGTATTTTTTTATCTTCAAAATACATTTTATAAAATTCCGCAAGCTGCGGATATGCTTCTTTCCTTACATCAGCACTTCCCGGTTTATTTTGAAAATAATTTGCTATATCATTAATTCCATACATAATATTATTTTCGACAAAAGGCTGAACAATCTCATCCGTTTTAAGATGATCTATCTGCAAGAAAGTACTATCTAATAATCTTTGTCCGATTTTCTGTTGATGATCAAACTTCACTTTTTCTTCAAGATTTTGAACTGAAATAATATCTTCATCCGAAAATGGCGATTCAAACCCTTTTAAAAAAATAACACTTAAAAATAATAATGCTGCAAAAAGCATTAATACAAGATATAAGAATTGATATTGTTTTTCTTTCTTAGATAGTGTAATATGTCCCTCCATTAGTCGTTATCTTTTCTTTCTATTTCCGGTGAAATTTCGCGTAGGATCAATTCTAAGCTCATTATTTACTCTTCCCACCTTTCCCATACATTCTTCCAAATTGCGACGTGCCATTTGTTTCTTATGTTCAACACTGATGATTTGATTCTTTAGATTAATCATAGAACCAATCTGCCTCATAAGAATAGCATAATGTTTAAAGTTATTTACACTATCTACCCCCATTATATTTTTTGCATCTCTTACATTGTCCATGATATAAGTTCTTAGGAAAACATCATTCTCTACTCTATTAATTTCCAACTGGCTCATCCTATAAAAAATACTGTCAATATGAGTTCTCAGGACATCGCTCCTTTGTAAAAGCTCTTTATAGTCAGATGCTTGTTTACTAATTCCTTCTCGTTGAATATCATAACTCTTAAAAAAGAAGAAAAGGCATATAAAAGACACCGTTGATAAAATAACAAAAGATAGAATGAACTTCCAAATGCCTACCCTAACATCAGATCCGTTTAATTTTTTCTCCCTATTTGAGGACATAAATTTGTAATTTATTTGGCCCGTGAAATTATAAAAAAATAATTTATGTACAAAATTTAACTTTTCTAGAGAATTACCATTATGTTCTCAAATAATTTAAGATTAATTCTCTCTTTAATTAGTTTTTCATAATTTAGCCCCATAATTTTAATTATCCTATGCCAAATCGATATTAAATGAGCAAAATACTATCCAAAACTGTACGGTTTTCTATAGCAGATAGCGACTTTTATTTTAAGAAAATAATGATTAAGACTCTGATGGAAAATCCATTTTATATGGCTATCAATGATTGTAATAATGGACATGAACTTATTAACAGAATCTACAGAAGACAGGAAGATGTATTTATTATTGAACTTTTTATGCCCGTATTGAGTGGGATTGAAGCCATAAGATATATTAGAAAAAACAATACTGAAACACCCATTATAACATATTCCGGAACTTATCAAGAAGATATGGCGGAGATTCTCTCAAAAATTCCCAATATTTATTACTGCGAAAAAAAAAGCTGTCTCATAAAAGAAATTATAAAAGGAAAGGTCATATCAGACACATTCGATTATGAAGCCTATTCTCAAAAATGGGAACAACAACCTTTAGCCGTCCAAGAATACATGAATAGGAAGAAACAAAGTGAAGAAGAACTTTCTCCTACTGAAATTCAGCTCATGAAATTTTGTTATGAAGGCTTTAGTAATAAAGAGATTGGTGAAAAGCTCAACCTAAGCAACAGAACAATAGATACTTACATTAATAGACTCACAGAAAAACTGGGATTAAAAACTAAACTCCATCTTATTCGTTATTGTGTAGAAAACGGATACTACAATTCTAGTACATAAGAGTTATCTTACCATAAAAAATAGACTAAACATTAAATTTTCAATCCCTTACCTAAAAATATTTTGTCACTAATTTGTTAATTTTCAATTTTTTTAACTAAATTTGCACACCTAAAATTTAAAATTAAAAAAGGAAATGACAAAGGCAGAATTGGTAAACACCATCTCAAACAAGTTGGGAACAGAAAAGAATGAGACACAGAAAGTTGTAGAAGCTTTTATGCAAGAGATTAGAACTTCTATGTATAATGGAGATAACGTTTATCTAAGGGGTTTTGGTTCTTTTATAATTAAAACAAGGGCTGCTAAAACAGGAAGAAATATTTCTAAAAACACTGCAATTGAGATTCCTGCTCATAATATTCCTGCTTTCAAACCTTCAAAATCTTTTGTGGAGAAAGTAAAAACTAAAGTTGCAGTAAAATAAGACATTAACTGAATATTAACTAGTTACTAAAAAATTAAAATTATGCCAAGCGGAAAGAAAAGAAAAAGACACAAAGTTGCAACCCACAAGAGAAAGAAAAGAAGAAGAGCAAATAGACATAAGAAAAAATAATCTCCTTTATAGGGATTATAGATATAATAATATAGTTGGTGATTTTAATTTTTTAAAGTTCACCGACTATATTTTTGTTTTGCAACTAATAAGATTCTAAGAAAAAAGTATTTTTTTCAGTAATGAAAAAATATATTTTCAAATTAATTTATATATTTAATCATTATTTTACTTTTAATGAAAAAAATACATGACCACTATAATCTTAATAATTTTATCTCATTAACAAAATGAAGAAAGAACTAATAGTTTCGCATGAAGATGATCTTACAAAGATTGCGCTACTGGAGGATGGAAGACTATGTGAACTTCATGAACAAGAAGACAAAAGTGAATTTATAGTTGGAGATTTGTTTATAGGAAAAGTGAAAAAATTAGCACCTAACCTCAATGCTGCTTTTGTAAATATAGGTTATGAAAAAGATGCTTTCCTACATTATCAAGACCTAGGCCCACAATATCTTACTTATCGAAAGTTTTTAAAAGATACTATTTCAAAAAAACAAAGCACTTCAAGCTTAAAAAGTTTCGAAATACAACCCGAAATCAATAAAAATGGAACAGTAGATAAAGTAATCGCCAAAGATGATCTTGTTTTATTACAAATCACCAAAGAGCCTATTTCTACAAAAGGGCCAAGAATATCAACACAAGTTTCCCTAACAGGTCGTTTTTTAGTTTTAATCCCTTTTGATAATAAAGTATCTATTTCTAAAAAAATCAAAAGTTTTGAAGAAAAAGAGAGACTTAGGACCCTTATTGAAAGTATTAAACCTGAAGGATTTGGTGTCATCATAAGAACGGTAGCTGAAGGAAAAAAAGTAGCCGACTTACATAACGACATGAATCAACTGATTCAAAAATGGGAAAGTACTTTTAAAAATATACAAAAAAACAAGGTCCCAGCTAAAGTTTTAAGTGAAGAAGACAAAGCCTCAGCCATTTTAAGAGACAATTTCAACCAAGACTTTGTGAGCATTACTTGTGATGATGAACAAATGGTAAATGAAATGAAAACCTATCTGGAAATAATCGCTCCGGAAAGAAAAAACATTGTTCATTTTTACGATTCACATATTCCTCTCTTGGAATATTATAATGTTGAAAAACAACTTAAACAAAGCTTTGGTAAACACGTTAATATTCCCAGTTCAAAAGGCGCTTATTTAGTCATTGAACATACCGAAGCTCTTCACGTAATCGACGTGAATTCCGGAAATAATATTACAACCGGCACTGCAGTAAACAAAGAACACGCTCTGAAAGTAAACAAAATGGCCGCCACAGAAATAGCACGACAGTTACGTCTTCGTGATATGGGAGGCATCATTGTTATCGATTTCATTGATATGCTTAATCCAGAGCACAGAAGAGATCTCTATGAACATCTAAAAGAAGAAATGAAGCGTGACAAAGCACGCCACAAAATCTTACCACCAAGTAAATTTGGATTAATACAAATTACCCGACAAAGAAACCGTCCGGAAAAACAAATTGATACCAAAGAAGAGAACCCCAACAAAGATGGAGAGATTATAGCTCCCATTGTCATTGTGGAAAAAATGGGAGAAACCATTAGAAACATTATGCAAAAAGAAAAAGGAAAGCTCTATTTACACGTACATCCTTTTGTGGAAGCCTATCTTACAAAAGGAATCAAAAGCATTCAAATGAAATGGTTTGTGAAATATAAAAAATGGGTAACTATTATTCCCAGGGATTCCTTCAAATATTTAGAATACAGAATTTACAACTCTAAGAAAGAAGAATTAACAGGATATTCTAATTAAAAAAAATTAAGCCTCTGGTTTTTCCAGAGGTTTTTTATTGTTATAATATTCTAGTCTAAATTCAAAAAAACAATCCCTATTTTTATTCTTTGTATACTCATAAAAAATCCCAGCGGCACAGCCACTGGGAAAGTTTTTATTTAGAATTGTATTAATTAAACCCGTTGTGCATTTTAAATAATACTAACTTTAATATTATTAATATTTCTATCAAAAATGACTTTATTAATGTATTGTATAACCTTTAAAGAAGTGATTTTTGATAGTATTCTGGTTTTAAAACCGG
>NZ_CACVBR010000066.1 GCF_902728265.1 Chryseobacterium potabilaquae | reverse complement strand
GCTTTTAGTATATCAAAGTGTTCTACCAAAAATTCTGGAAGTAATAATTTAAGAAGTTCCTGATCATTTATCATAAAGCAAAGATAATAGTATTAAAAGTTCCCCCCAACTTTTGCGCCTGAGCCAATTTTACCCAATGATCAAGCAGAACAAAAAATTGTAATTCCGGCCATTCGAGAAGAACTTAAAAAAATACATGATGCGCCAGAAGATGAATTTGAATCTTTTTTAAAAGAATTTTTCTTTGATCTTCATTATCAGGCAAAGCCAAATGCAAAGCCTATTAATTTGGGTCTTGGACACCTTTGGAAATTAGCAGTAGATCATCCAGATCAACAAGTTCCACCTTGCATTCATAGGGCGCCTATTGAAAATGAAGGAGAATATCGATTACTATTGATTTGTTGATAAATGAGTTTGAAATAATTCCATTAGAATATCTCAATTAACATATTTTTTGTCATGTTCTTTATTTCATCTCGATAAAGGTTGAAAAAGCTTTTTATGCCTTACTTTTTTATTTTTATCAAATATGATAATTAAATACATTTGAAATCACAATCTTTCCTAATAAGAATTCCTGTATTTATATCCCATTTTTTGTTAATAATATGCAATTTGTCATAAAATGCTTGTAAAAATTTATTATATAATTCAAATCATATAATAATAATTTATTGTATTGTAACTTCGGATAAATAATTATTCCCCCTTATTTGATAAATAAATGATTTTTCATTGATAATTAGATTACTTAGAGGAATATTTTATAAAATAAACATCTTCCATAGAGTATGGCAACAACAATATTAGCGGGCGAAAGAGTTCATACTACTAACATACATTCTTTATCTGGCAATTTAAAAGATGCCATGTTAGTGAATAATGTGACAATAAAAAAAGAAAGAATGAAAGATTTACCTCTTCATAAGTTTTTTGTTTCCACTCTCAAAGAGATTTATTTTGCTGAAAATAAAATTATCAATGTTTTGAATAGAATACAAAAAACTACAATTAGGAAAGAATTAAGAGAAGTTTTTATTAATTATCAATTATGCACAAAAAAACATGTAAACAGTCTTTATAAAATCTTTATGCTAATTAAAGAAGGCCAAGAAATTAAATCCGCAAAAGAAGATTCTATGTTTCGGGATGTGGTATTAGTCGTAGCAGCAGATACCGATTATGATCTTACAGAAATTGTTGCAGTATATCTTAATCTTACAAGAAAGGAGAAGTTTAAAAATAAAGCCATATAGAGTTTTTCTATATGGTTTTTTCAAAATAAGAAATTTTAAAGACTTATGGATCGTAAAAAAAATACATCCTTAAATCCACATATAAAATATTAAAATTATGGAATTTCAAAAAAATCTTTTTAAATATATAAGTGAATGTCTCATTGCGGCAGGAGATACTATTTCGGTCTCCGAAAGTGTTACTTCCGGCTGCTTACAGTTAGCTTTTTCGCAAATGCCGAATGCTTCTCTTTTTTACAAAGGAGGTATAACGGTTTACACATTACCTGAAAAAGTAAGATTATTACATGTGGACGAACATGAAGCTGAAGATTGTGATTGCGTTTCAGAAAACATTGTAGAAACGATGGCTATACATGGAGCAAAACTTTTTGAATCTGATTGGTCTATTGCAACGGTAGGCTATTGTACACCAATTCGTGATTCATTATATAAAATTTTTGCTTTTTTTTCTTTTGCTTATAAAGGGGAAATTATTTTAACAAAAAAATTGGAATTACATCCCAAAACACAGGCTATAAATGCTCAGTTATATTATACCGAGTTTATTTTAGGCTGCTTAAAAAGTGAGATTAATCAACTATTAATTTTAAAATAAGAGAGGCAAAAAATTGTGGAAGTCGGAAGTGAAAAGTAAACTTTAATATGGGAAAATTAGAAAATAAGTATATTATTATCACCGAGGGCTGATAGTGGAATAAAAAAAGCAATGGTCTTACTTTTACGAAGGAAGGAGCCGATATTGCGATTATTTATCATTCCAACCATAAAAATGTGCTAAAAACAAAATCAGAAATTGAAAGTTTAGGGAGAAAGGCTATTATTTTTCAAGTTGATATTAATGAGTATGAATTTTGTAAATAGACCGTTGAAAAAGTGATTTATCAAGAAAAAATTAGCTGGAAAAACTCTGCAGAAACTTAGAAAGTGACACCCTTAATATAAAATAAACTTACCTGAGAATATTTTATTGAGAAAATTGTTTTTGTCTTCAGAGAGCTCAGGTTGGGTGGTAATAAAAAGTCTTTAAATTGTAGGTTTAAAGACTTTTTTAATTCTTTGTGAGGTGAATTTTTATTTTTAATTATATTACTTTTTCATGTAATATAATTAAAAAGATAATATTTTTTTGAAATATTGTAAGTATTTTTGAAATACTAAAGAACTAGCGAATTCATTATTGAATTTTTATAATGTGGAGTTTTAATAATAATGATATTGATGTTTTTTATTAAAAACACATAGTCTGGATTTGATAAAATTGATTCAAAGAAAAAACAATATGTAAAACACCAAAAATAGGTATGTATAGGTGGATATATATACATACAGTAGATGAGAGATCTACATTTATTCACTTTATCTATAAACTCACTTTTATGCCAAAAAAAATCATAAAAAAGTTACAATTTGGAGTAGGGATATCTTTGTTAATTTTAATTGTTAGCTCTATAGCATCTTATTGGAGTATTCAGAATCAGATGCAAAATAGAGAGAACTTGTCTACATCACGAAGATCCATTACTGCTGTAAAAGATATATTGGTTACTATTCTTGATGCTGAAACGGGAGCTCGAGGGTATCAGCTTACAGGGAAGAAAAGCTTTTTAGAGCCTTATAATCAAAGTATCGACGCATTTGCTGAAGTGATAAGACAAGCTAAGTTATTGGATATTAAAGATCAAGAACAAATTCAGCGTATAAAGGATCTAGAAAAAAATGGAAATAAGATTTTCATTAATCTAAAACAATTCATAGAAAATAAGCAAAAGGGTATACAAATGACTCAAGAACAAATGTTGTTGAGTAAACAATATACAGATCAATGCAGGCAGCTCGTTTGGGATTTTGTTCATTATGAGGAGAATCAGTTAGCGAAAAAAGATAAAACGCTTGAGAGATCTTCCAATCTCACTGTTCTATTCATTGTTTTTTCTGCTGTGGCAGCTCTTACAGTGACGATATTCTTTTATAGAAGATTACGCAAAGATTTAATGAGTAAAGAAAAACTACAAAGAGAATTAAAAGAAAAAGAGCAGGAAATGACGAAACGGGTAAGTGCTATTCAAAAAGTGGCCAATAGAATAGCATTTGGAGATTATAGTCAAAAATTGGTAGACCATTCTCAGGATGATTTAAGTGACTTAGTTGATTCTGTAAATCATATGACTAATTCGTTGAAAAAATCATTTGAAAAAATCAATAAAAGCGATTGGAGACAAAAAGGATTAGCATTGTTGAATGAATCCCTTGTGGGGAATAAGTCAATGGACGAATTGATCCATGAATCACTGGATCATCTTATTGAGTATGGAAACTGCATGGATGGAGCTATTTATTTAGTAGATGATGGTCTATTAAAACTAAGTAATGCTTTTGGTATAGAAAATAATATGCCTATCACTTTCAAACCGGGTGAAGGAATGGTGGGGAAAGTTTTTATTCAAAAAGTTCCAAAGGTATATAATGATCTTAATGAAAAGGATTTTGCAATCTCTTTTGCGAGCAATAAAGTGAAAATTAATGCGGTTTTGTTACTTCCAATATTAGCGGATAAGGAGAGTCTCGGAGTGTTGGAATTATGCTCTGCTCATAATTTTGATGAAGATCATCTTGAGTATTTTGTTGAATCGAGTAGAAATATTGGAATAGCTTTAAACGCAGCAAAATGGCGTGAGAAAGAGCATAGATTATTAGAAGAAACCCAAGCCCAATCAGAAGAATTGCAAGTGCAACATCGTGAATTAGAGAATCTTAATAGTGAATTGGAGGCGCAAGCACACAAGTTACAGGCATCGGAGGAAGAGTTGAGGGTTCAACAAGAAGAACTGATGCAAGCAAATGTGGAATTGGAAGAAAGATCAAAACTATTGGAAGAGAAAAATCATTTGATAGCAGATCGTAATACTGAAATTCAGCAAAAAGTGGAAGAGTTGGCTTTAAGTACAAAATATAAATCTGAATTTTTAGCCAATATGTCGCATGAATTAAGGACTCCTTTGAATTCTATCTTATTACTTTCTCGTTTAATGTCTGAAAATACGGAAGAAAATTTAAACGAAGATCAAGTTGAATCTGCTAAAGTAATCCAAAGCTCCGGAAGTATTTTATTAACATTAATTGATGAAATATTAGATCTTGCTAAAATCGAATCAGGTAAAATGAGGTTGGAATATCAGCAAGTAATGATGAGTGGACTGGTAAAAGATCTGACTAATTTATTTAATCCATTGATGATTGAAAAAGGAATTCAATTTAATGTCTACATAGAAGATGACGTGGAAAAAACGATTGAAACAGATCCACTCCGAGTAGATCAGGTGCTTACCAATTTATTGTCAAACGCTTTGAAATTTACTTCTGAAGGAAGCATTGATTTACATATTAAAAAAGATCCTAAAAATAAGGAAGTTGTTATTTTTAGTGTTAAAGATACAGGAATAGGTATTCCGGAAGCTAAACAAAATGTCATTTTTGAAGCATTTAGGCAGGCAGATGGATCTACCAGACGTAAATTTGGCGGAACAGGCTTGGGTTTAGCAATCAGTCGGGAAATTACAAGATTACTAGGAGGAGAATTACTATTAAAAAGCAGAGTCAATGTGGGGAGTGAATTTAGTTTTGTTGTTCCTGTTAATCAGAGTGCTAAAATGCCTCAGACGGAGACCGATGAAGATTTAGTGAAAATTATTAAAGAAGATGTAGAAGAAATTCAAAATATACTCAAGGATGGTGAGCTTGAAGTACATGAATCCAATGTTGTAATGGATATACCCGATATTGTGGACGATCGTAAGAGCATTACAATAGATGATAAAGTTATTTTAATTGTTGAAGATGATATTAATTTTGCAAAAGCATTATTAAGATATGCACGCACTCAAAATTATAAAGGTGTGGTAGCTAATAGAGTGGGTCAGGCTTTATCTGCAGCAATTCAATATCATCCTTTAGCTATTTTATTGGATGTTCAATTACCTGTAAAAGACGGGTGGCACGTGATGGATGAACTGAAATCCAATATAGAGACGGCACATATTCCGATTCACATGATGTCCGTGCTTCATGTAAAAGAAGAAAGTTTAATGAAAGGTGCGTCAGGGTTTATTGATAAACCTTTTGCTATAAATCATATAGATTCTATGTTTAGGAAAATTGAAGAAGCACTTCAGTCTCATCCTCAAAAAGTACTGATTGTAGAAGAAAATGCTAAGCATGCCAATGCACTATCTTATTTTTTAGGGAATTATAATATTACTTTATCAGTAGAAAATAATGCGAAAGATAGTATAAAATCTTTACTTGAAAATAATGTAGATTGTGTGATTTTAGATATTGAATCATTTAAAGGTGAGGAACATAAAGTTATAGAATCCATTAAAAGTAATGAAGGATTAGAAAGTTTACCGATTATAGCTTTTACCGAACATCATTTATCACAACCTGAAGAACTAAGAATAAGACAGTATGCTAATTCTATTGTAGTGAAGACTGCCCATTCATACCAAAGGATTTTAGATGAAATCGGATTATTTTTACATTTGGTTGAAAAGAAGAATAGTTCGATAGAAATAACTACCAATAGACCTTTGGGCTCTTTAACCGAAGTTTTAAGTGAGAAAAAAATTCTTATTACAGACGATGACGTTCGTAATGTATTTTCTCTGACCAAAGTTTTGGAAAGATATAAAGTAGAAGTTGTTCCCGCCATGGATGGAAAGCAGGCGTTGGATAAAATTAAAGAACATCCGGATATTGATGTCGTATTAATGGATTTGATGATGCCGGAAATGGATGGTTACGAAACGATACGAGAGATTAGGAAAATACCCAAATTTACCAGATTGCCAATCATCGCAATTACAGCAAAATCGATGACTGGTGAACGCGAAAAGTGTATTGAAGCCGGAGCATCAGATTATATTTCAAAACCGGTAGATATTGATCAGCTATTATCTTTGTTACGTGTTTGGTTATATGAAATTTAAACTAGTATATTTTCAATGAATAAAAAAGTTTTAATTGTGGACGATGATCCACTAAATATATTTGCTCTTAAACTAACTCTAAAAGCTTATGGTTATTTGATTGAGAGTTGTACGACAGGCCAGGAATCAATTCAACTTTTACAAAATAAAGGCGGAATAGATGTGGTTCTTATGGATATGATGATGCCGGAGATGGATGGATATGAAGCTATAAGGATTATTCGCAATGACACATTAATTAATAAAATTCCTGTTATTGCCGTCACCGCACAAGCAATGCCTGAAGATCGTCAAAAATGTTTGGATGCCGGAGCGCAAGATTATGTATCAAAACCAATTGATATGGATCAGTTGATAATGGCTATTGAAAAATATTCTTAATGCTAGAGCCAAGCATCATAAAAGATGAAGAAGTCGAACTATTGATACAAGATGTGGATAAGTTGTATGGATATGATTTTTCACAGTATAGCCGGGCATCTTTTAAACGAAGAATTAACCGGCTTTGTCTAATTGATCGATTTTTAAGCTTTGCAGAGCTAAGATATAAGCTGCTGAATGACAAAGAATACTTTAAACGGTTTATTGAAGAAATTACGGTGAATGTTACAGAAATGTTTCGAGATCCGCTTTTTTTTAAAATGTTGAGAGAAAAAATATTACCTCAACTAGGAACTTATCCGTTAATCAGAATTTGGTTGGCGGGGTGTTCCACTGGGGAAGAAGCATATTCCATGGCTATACTTTTAAAAGAAGCAAATCTCTATGACAAGTCTTTGATTTATGGGACAGATATTAATCCTTCTGTATTAGAATTCGCCAGAGAAGGTGTTTTTCCATTACAGCACATGAAACAATATTCTGAAAATTATATCATTTCTGGTGGAAAAAAAGATTTTTCGGAGTACTATACTGCTCATTATAACAGTGTGAAGTTTGATAAAAGTTTACAGGAAAAACTGGTTTTATCTACTCATAATTTAGTGTCGGATAGCTCTTTCAATAGTTTTCAATTGATTATTTGCCGTAATGTACTTATTTATTTTGAGAAAGAGCTGCAAGAACATGTGTTTCGTCTTTTTGATGAAAGTTTGGAAAATTTAGGCTATTTAGCGTTGGGGGCAAAAGAAACGTTGAGGTTTTCTAAATTAGAAAAAATGTATCATCCAATAGAAGATCAAAAAATTTGGAAGAAAATAGAACATCATTAGCATGAAATCTCTCAATAGCAATATAGAATTAATTATTATAGGAGGATCAGCGGGTAGTTTACAAGTTATTTTGGAGATGATCAAAAAGTTAACTCCTCAAATACACTTTTTTATAGTAGTAGTAATACATCGAAAAGCTCCCTCTAATAATGTGCTATTAAATTTATTAAAACAAGTTTCTTCTATTGATGTTGTTGAGGTAGAAGATAAAACAGAGATTCAAAATAACAAGCTCTACATAGTGCCGGCTGATTATCATTTATTATTTGAAAATAAAAAAATGATGTCTCTGGATAGTTCTGAGAAAATGAATTATTCACGTCCCTCTATAGATGTAACTTTTAAATCTGCAGCTGAAATTTATGGAGAAAATCTTATTGGTGTACTGTTATCAGGAGCTAATGCTGATGGAGTAGAGGGCTTGGAGTATATCAAAAGAAATAATGGGAAAGTTTGGGTTCAGGATCCGGTTACAGCGGAAGTGATGTATATGCCTAAACAAGCCAAGGAAAAGATAATAAATCCAAATATTATGCCAATAAAAATAAATAATGCGATTCAAAAATGGGTATATATTCCACTCTAAAAGCAAATTTGTGTTATTTAGAATATTGCTGCTTTAATTCTCTTTCAATAATTCGCCAATCATATATTTGAAAAACTTTACCATTACTCATCGCTACAAATATTCCTTTTGGAAAATTAGGTCCTAAATTAACGTTTGTAACCTCAGAGCCATCACTTTCCTCTGTTGAAACTGGAATCTCAGCTATTTTTCCTTTTGCAGGATTTTCTCTTAAATAGATATTAAAAGTATTTTTTTGCTGATTGGAAACTAAAATATATCCATCTTTAGAAGACGTGGAGTAGATGGAAATTCCCTCCACATCAGATTTGAAATCTCCTTTTCCGAAAACCAAAAGCTCTTTATCACCTTTTTTAGGATCGGCATAATATTGATGAACACCATATTGTTCATCAGAATAATAGATATAACCTAGCTGATCATCTACAGCGATACTTTCAATTTCCTTTAATCCACTATATTTACCAAACTTCCTAACCATTTCGCCCGTTATTTTTCCATTTTTTTCTTTTAATTTATATTGCCATAGATATCCATCAGGAGGTCCTGACTTTCTTCCCACAATAACAAAAAAATCCTGAGTATTGGGATTTTTATACATAGAGATTCCCATGGGTGAGCGTTCTGTTTCCCCATCAAATATTGTAAATTCTCCAATATTTTTTAAATCCGGTAGAGAGTATAGCTTAACCATATTGGTTTCTCTTTCAGTAACGGCTGCAAAATCTATTTTCTTTCCATTGAGTAAAAAACCATATTCTATATCTACATTATTAGGACGTTTTAATCCTAATACTTTACGTATTATTTTTCCTTGAAGATTAAATGCATACAATCCTCCATCCGAATCTTTATCTGTTCCTATAATGATACTTTTTGAAGGATCTTTAGGGTTAATCCAGATGGCAGGATCATCAGTATCGTGTACAACCGTTTCTGTAATAATACTGGGTTTGAGCTTTTTTTCTAAGTGATTCTGGTTTGAACAATTGATAAGTAAAATCAGAATCAAAATAGACCTAATTTTATTCATACTTTTATTTTCAGTCACCATTGAAAATCAAATTTCACACCTAAAATGATTTTTTAATGATAATTTTAAATTATACTAAGAGGATGTAAAATGATGAAACGGAGGAACTCATTAGATTTAATAGTTGTATTTGCTGTTTTTTCTAGGAAAATTAATTTAAAAAATTGGTAGAAAAGAAAAAACATCCTATATTTGCACCACTGAAAACAACACTATTGTTGGAGTTCAGGAGAGTTGGCAGAGTGGTCGATTGCGGCAGTCTTGAAAACTGTTGACTGTAACAGGTCCGGGGGTTCGAATCCCTCACTCTCCGCAACTATTCAAATAAAATAGTACAAAATGCTGTAAGATAGATGTTTTACAGCATTTTTTGTTTTATGTCGGTTCTAAAAAGAGCTAAATAATCACAATCTGAAAGTGACCTATTCGGTGACCTAATAAAAAGGTAAGAAACAGGTCACTAGAAAGTTTGAAAACAGCCTATTCATCAGCATGTTCAGAAATTGAACATCTTGTGACAGGTTTATGATCAGATTAATTTGGAATTATTAAAACCGATATTATGAACAAGACATTCAATTTGCTTTTTTATGTCAAAAAAGCTAAAATGAGCGCTCAGGGAGAAGCACCCATCTACATGAGAATTACTATTGACGGTAAAATTTCGAAGATCAGTACAAAGCGTACCGTGCAGCCTTCGAAATGGAATTCCCAGGCTCAAAGTGTAAAGGGATCTTCAGAAGAATCCAAATCCCTCAACTTTTACCTTAAAACATTTGAGCAGAAAGTTTATGATACGTATTACGAATTGATACGGGAAAAAGAGATAATTAGCTGTGACGTTCTTAAAAACAAGCTCTTGGGAAGAGATCAGAAGAATCGAATGCTGATTCCTATTTTTCAGGATCATAATGACAGGATAGAAAAGCTAGTTGGAAAAGAGTTTGCAAAAGGAACTTTAACGGCTCAGGCGCAAAAGTTGGGGGCTATGCAAAAAGTTTGGATAATCTGAATAAGAAAAAGGTTCTGTCTTTTACCCCTCTTAGTTGCCATCTAAAGTTTTTGATTTTCGCATTAAAAGACTCTGCTGAAGCATTGGTACTTCTTCAAAATAGTTTAAGATATCTCTATAATGATTCATCACTGTTTTAGTTAGTGTGTTGAAGGATTTAAAACCCATCTCTTCCACCTCTTTGAACCAGTGGGCTAGTTTAGTCATAGCCACAGATTTTGTAATATCTTGATTGTAAATTTTTCTCAGCCTATCGG
>NZ_CACVBR010000065.1 GCF_902728265.1 Chryseobacterium potabilaquae | reverse complement strand
ACAAAACCAGCTGATTTTGGTTATAATGCTTGAAATTCATAAGCAAATATCTGATTATCAAATATAAATATACGAAATCCTATTGAGGTATCCAAAAAAATATCCGCCTCAGTTGTGAGACGGATACTTATATATTGAAAATATAGTTATATTTTTTCTACTTGCATGTAGCTTAACTCCATTGGAGTTTTTCGACCAAAAATAAGAACCGAAACTTCGATTTTCTTTTTATCTTCTAAAATTTTCTCAACTGTTCCGTTGAATCCATTAAATGGTCCGTCAATTACTTTGATATTTTCACCTACCAAATAAGGAATTTCAACATCACTTGCAAATTCTGATAATTCATCCATTCTTCCAAGCATTCTGTTTACTTCAGACTTTCTCATTGGAACGGGATCTCCTCCTTTAGTTAAACTCAAGAAAGAAATTACACCTGGAATATTTTTAATTACGTGAGGTATTTCTCCCATTAGATCAGCCTCAATCATTAGGTAACCTGGATAATAGGGTCTTTCTTTAGGAACTTTCTTACCGTTTCTAAGTTGAATCACTTTTTCCATAGGAATAACCACTTGAGTAACGTACTGCTCAAATCCTAAACGTTTGATTTCTGTCTCAATATAGTTTTTGACTTTATTTTCCTGTCCGCTGATCGCTTTCAGCACATACCATTTCAATTCGCTCATTATGGAAAATATTTTTATATTAATTGAACAAGTTGATTAGTATCCCTACCATGTTGCTAATTGCTTTAGAAAACAATTCATCAACTCCAAAAGTAAATAATGACAAAATAACTGTTGCAATGGTAACTACAATAGTTGAAGATTGCAAATCAGCCCATTTTGGCCATTCAACTTTATGCCTGAATTCGATATAAGAACCTTTTAAAAAATCGATAAATGAACTCATAATTTATATTTGCACGGGCACAAGGATTCGAACCCTGATCAACGGTTTTGGAGACCGGTATCCTACCATTGGACGATGCCCGTAGTTAAAAAGCTCCGTAAGAATTTCCTTACGGAAGCCTTTTATATTTTAAGATATTAATCTAAGATTTCAGTAACCTGACCAGCACCTACTGTTCTACCTCCTTCTCTGATTGCGAATCTAAGTCCGTCGTTAAGAGCGATTGGTTGTAACAATTCTACTGTAATTGTTAAGTTATCACCAGGCATTACCATTTCTACACCTTCTGGCAAGAAGATTTCACCTGTAACGTCAGTAGTTCTTACATAGAACTGAGGACGATATTTGTTGTGGAATGGAGTGTGACGTCCACCTTCTTCTTTAGAAAGGATATAAACCTCAGCTTTGAATTTTTTGTGTGGTTTAACAGAGTCTTTCTTAGCAATAACCATACCTCTCTTGATGTCAGTTTTTTCAATACCTCTCAACAATAGACCTACGTTATCACCAGCTTCACCTCTATCTAGGATTTTTCTGAACATCTCAACTCCTGTAATTGTAGAAGTCAATTTCTCATCACCCATACCAACGATATCAACAGGATCTCCTGTATTGATAACACCAGCCTCGATTCTACCAGTTGCTACAGTACCTCTACCTGTAATAGAGAATACGTCTTCGATTGGCATCAAGAATGGCTTATCTTGATCTCTTACTGGTTGTTCGATCCAAGTATCAACTGCATCCATTAATTCTTCAACAGTTTTAACCCATTTCTCATCTCCGTTAAGAGCTCCAAGAGCAGATCCTTGGATTACTGGAGAATTATCTCCATCATATTCGTAAGTAGATAAAAGATCTCTAAGTTCAAGCTCAACAAGCTCTAATAACTCAGCATCATCTACCATATCAACTTTATTCATGAAGACAACAATTCTAGGTACATTTACCTGACGGCAAAGTAAGATATGTTCTCTTGTTTGTGGCATTGGTCCATCTGTAGCAGCACATACTAAGATAGCTCCGTCCATCTGAGCAGCACCTGTTACCATGTTCTTAACATAGTCAGCGTGACCTGGACAATCAACGTGCGCATAATGTCTGTTTACAGTTTCGTACTCGATGTGAGCAGTATTAATAGTGATACCTCTTTCTTTTTCTTCTGGAGCAGAGTCAATAGCAGAGAAATCTTTCTTCTCAGCAAGACCTTTATTAGCTAACACACTACTAATAGCAGCAGTAAGTGTAGTTTTACCATGGTCAACGTGACCAATAGTACCAATGTTCAAGTGTGGTTTGTTACGATTAAACGTTTCCTTTGCCATGATTTAAAATTATTTATTTATTGTTTTATTCAAATTTTCGGTTTGCAAATATAATGAATTTTTAAATATTAAAACCTTTTTACAAAAAAAAGTTTCAATATTCAAATCCAAAGAATTACAAACTCGTATATTTCCATGTATTGAAGTGCAAATTTACACAAATTTCCTGATTGAAAAAAAACAAAGAAATGTTTTCTTTAAAATATCCTCAATAATATATTGAATAGCTAATCTATCGTTTTAATAATGAATCACATAAAAAAAATATATCTCCTTGTTTTTTTAATTAGTTTACCCTTTTAACCCTAGTTATAGTTATAAATAAAGTCCGAAGTAATATGACTCCGGACATGATTTTTATATTTGTTCCGATCTCTTCGCTCGATTAAATATCCAAAAAATAATGGGGAAAATTAACAGAGTAAGAGTCGTTGCCGTGACAAGTCCTCCAATAATTACAATGGCTAAGGGTTTTTGTGATTCAGATCCAATTCCGGTAGATAATGCAGCCGGCATTAATCCAATAGAGGCCATCAACGCAGTCATTATAACGGGTCTTGTCCTGGATTTTACCCCATTTAATATGGCGTTATCTAGATTTAATCCATTTTTAACATTTTGGTGAAATTCAGTTATTAGGATAACCCCATTCTGAATACATATTCCCAATAATGCAATCATTCCCACTCCTGCCGAAATTCCAAAATTAATTCCCGTAATGTGAAGTGCAATAATTCCTCCTATTAATGCAAATGGAACATTGGCCAATACAAGAAGAGAATCTTTCATATTTCCAAACAATATAAATAAAAGAAAGAAAATTCCTAAAATACTTATAGGTACGACTTGTGCAAGTCTGTGAGACGCTCTTTGTTGATTTTCAAACTGTCCTGTCCATCCAATACTATACCCGTCTGGAAGTTCGATTTTTGAAACAGATTTTTGTGCGTCTGCAATAGTACTTCCCAAATCACGATCACGAATGGAGAATTTTATTCCTATATATCGTTTTATATCATCTCTATAAATAAAAGCAGCTCCATTATCTTTAATAATTGTACTGATCTCTTTTAAAGGGATTTTTGCACCATCTTGAGTAGGAACCATTAGTGCTGCAATATCATTTTCATCTTTTCTATATTCCTGTGAATAGCGAAGACGTATAGGAAATTTCCTTTCCCCATCAAACATTTCCGATGCCGTTTTTCCTCCAAAAGCCATTTCCAAAACAGCCTGTGCATCCGCAGGCATCACCCCATATGCTGCCATTTTATCTCTATCTAAAACAACACTTACTTCAGGCTGTCCAATATTTTTTATGATTCCAGGATCTTTTACGCCTTCTACATTCTTAATCTTCTTTAGTACTTCTTCAGCTAATCTATCTAAAGTTTCAAGATTATCTCCATAAATTTTAATTCCATTTTCCGCTTTGAATCCAGCCACCGCTTCCGCAACATTATCTGAAATAGGTTGTGAATAATTAAATGTAATTCCTTGATAGTTTCTTAGTTTTTCATCAATTTCTTCAATCAATTCATCATACGTAATTTTGCGTTTCCATTCTTCTTTAGGTTTAAGATTTACGGCAAATTGTACAAAACCAAAACCATTTGGATCCGTCCCATCATTACTTCGCCCCGTTTGTGCCAAGACATCTGTAACTTCTGAAAAACTCATTATATCTTTCTTTAAAAGATCTGCTGTCTTTAGTGATTCTTTCAGAGATGAACTCATTGGCATTTCTGCGGTGATCCAAAGAGATCCTTCGTTTAATTGTGGTAGAAATTCGGTTCCTAAAAATTTCCCTGAAAATAATGTGACTGCTAGAAATGCAATAGCTGCTATAAGGCTCATTTTTTTATACTTAAAAGTATAGCTGAAACCTTTCATTACAATTCGATCCCAAAAATTCACAAAAGGGTTATTTTTTTCTTTTACATTTTTATTTAAAAGAATATGAGAAAGAACCGGAACTAGCGTCAAGGTAAAAATCAATGCTCCCATTAATGCAAAACCTAGTGTAAAGGCTAATGGTGAAAACATTTTCCCTTCTACTTTCTGAAATGAAAAGATGGGGATTAAAGATGTTATTATAATTAATTTTGAAAAGAAAATTGCTTTTCCCAAGCCAGTTCCTGTCTGTTTAATCCATCCTCCTTTTGCCATTTTATTAAACTTTTCGCTTCCATATTTATGCGCTTTATGGTCAAGCATTACGAAAAGTCCTTCGACCATCACTACTGCGCCATCAATAATAATCCCAAAATCAACGGCTCCTAAAGAAAGTAAATTGGCACTCATTCCCGCCAACTTTAAACATAAAAAAGCAAACAGTAATGATAATGGAATAATAATAGAAACAATAAACGTTGTCCTCCAGTCCGCCATGAAAATTAAAACAATTACAGTTACTAATACAATTCCCTCAATAAGGTTATGCATAACAGTATGTGTTGTAAAGTCCATTAAATTATCCCGATCATAAAATGTGACCATTTTTACATCTTTCGGAAGAATTTTTTCATTGAGCTCTTTAATTTTAGCTTTAACTCCAATCAATACATCACGGGGATTTTCTCCTTTCCTCATCACTACAATACCTTCCACTGTATCTTCTTGGTTATTGAGTCCTGCTTGTCCTACTCTAGGCATTGAACTCTCATGGACTTCTGCCACATTTTTAACCAAGACCGGATTTCCACTATCGTTCTGTATCGTAATATTTCCAATATCAGAAACTGATTTTACTAACCCTATCCCTCTTACTACATAAGCTTGTCCATTTTTCTCAATTACATCTCCTCCCACATTTAAATTACTCTTCGTTACGGCATCGTACACCTGTAATGGTGTCAAATTATATTTATCTAATCCTCTTGGATCTATACTTAATTCAAAAACCTTATCCTGGCCTCCGAAAACATTAATATCTGCTACCCCAGGAACTCCTCTCAATGCCCGGTCTACAACCCAATTTTGTAAAGTCAGCAATTCTCGGGAATCTTTTGTTTTACTCTGTAAAGTATATCGAAAAATTTCTCCTGTTGGACCATAAGGAGGTTGTACTTCAGGATCGACCTCATCTGGAAGATTTACTGTTCTTAATTGATTATTGACCTGATTTCTTGCAAAAGTATCATCTACTCCGTCATCGAAAAGAATTTTAACAATGGAAAGACCAAACATCGTGGTACTCCTTACACTTGTTTTCTTTTGAACGGGACTCATTGCCAATTCAATTGGAGTCGTAACGAAACGTTCTACTTCTTCGGCACTTCGTCCATTCCATTGGGTAATAATGACAATTTGGGTATTGGTGACATCTGGAAAGGCTTCAATAGGCATGTTTTTGAAACTTATAAAACCAGAAATGGCTAAAACAGCAACCCAAATAAAGGTAAAAGCTTTATTTTTTAACGAAAAAGCAATTATGTTTTTAATGAATTTATTCATGAGTTGATTAGATTAGCTATTAAGAGAACGATAAATAAGCAATTGATTATCCGCGATAACTTGTTCTCCTTCTGATAATCCCTCAGAAACATAAGTAGTATCTCCCACTTGCTTTAACACTTTAATTTCTTTAACCTTTACATCTGTTCGGGATTTGAAAATCACCACAAAACTTCTATTATCATCAAAAATCACTGCTTTAGAGGGAACTGTTAATGCCATATTATTTTCTGAACTTGAAACTTTTATTGTTGCTTTACTTTCCGGAATAAGCAAGCCATTCGCATTATCCAATACAACTCTTGCCTGCATTGCATTGGTTTGAGGGTCTATAATTTTAAAAATCTTGTCAATTTTCCCGTAAAAAATCTTATCCGGATATGATAATGTGGAAACCTCCGCTTTCATTCCTAAATTTATTTTATCAATATCTGATTCATTTACATTCATGATTGCCCAAACGTTCGTTGTATTAGCCACATCAAAAATATTATCACTTCTGTCGCTTCGAAGCTGCATATCTTTATTGATATTTTTCTGAACAATATATCCATTTATTGGAGCAACAACCGTATATATATTCCCTTGTTTCACGTCATATACTGTACTTACTGCCATCGCTCTTTGTAATTGGTCTTGAGCTTTTTGTAGTTGACTTTTAGCCTCTAAAACATCTCTCTCAGTATTTAATTTTCCTTCATACATTTCTTTTGCTACCCGAAGGTTATTCTGAGCAACGACAAGATCTGTTTTAGCATCACTTACATCTTTTTGAATCTCCGCCAACTCAGTGCTTCGGATTGTTGCTAGCACCTGTCCTTTTTTCACATAATCTCCCAGTTCAACATTTACACTTAAGACATTTCCTCCCACCAAGGGATATACATCAATATAACTATTCTTATCTGCAGAAATTTTTCCATAAAAGTTATAGTCATCTTCTATATATTTTTTCTCAACTTTTGCTAAAGAAATAGATTTCAGCATTGTATTACTTAGTTCAAATCCTTTTTTCGCTTGAGAAGTACTCTCCTCAACTTTTTTTGAACAAGAGAGTAATGATAATATGATCAATACAGGAGTTAAATACTTTTTCATTGCTTAATAGAAAATTTTCGTTTGTATGAGTTGATTGAGTTGTTCCGCTGATTGCATAAGCTGATTTTTCATTTCATAGATTTGAAGAGCCGTTTCTCTGTAACTATCCATGAAATCTGTAAATTCTATAAGACTTACATTTCCTTTTCTGAAGTTCGTCAACATTCCATTGTATACAAGCTCCATATTATTAAGATCTGTGGATTGTATTTCACTTAATTGATCATATTGAACTTTCCAAGTTTTATAGGCAGACTGAACTTTAGTTTCAAGATTCAATCTTTGATAATCGGCATTTTTCTGATTTTGCTGAATGGCATAATTGGCTTTTTCTACATTACCTTTGTTACTCTTCCATAAAGGCAAGGGAATTCCTACCATAAGATTAACCTCATTTTTAAATGTTCCTCCATTCTGATCCCATCCGGCGCCTAGATTTAGATCCGGCACATTCAACGATTTTTGCCACTGAGCATAGAGTTTACTATTTTCGATTAATTTTAAATAGTATTGATAATCGGCATTATTTTCTAAGGCTTTTGCTTTTAGTTCCTCTTCGTTACCAAATGGCTGTAAGACTAACGTTTCTTTTGCTTCTGTATCGGATAATTGAGGTTGGATATCTTCTGTAATCCCTGTTAGCAATTTCAAATTTTGTTCAAATTCAACAATATTTTTATTGATTTCAACCCTATCATTATTTAACTGAATAACTATACTTTGTAATCTTACCTCATCTTTTAAAGAGACATTTCCCTTCGCTGATTGTACCTTATATGCACTTAATAGATCATTCATGTAACCTCTCTGCTTATTTGTGTTTTCAAGCTTCAGGTTCTCATAGTAAAGATTAAAATAGGTAGTTCGAAGTTGTGATTTGAGATCGACCAATAATTGTGAAAACTGCAGTTGTGCCAGTTCTTTATTTGATTTTGCAAAGGCAATTTCATTTTTCTTTTTGCCTCCCATATAGATCAACTGAGTTATTGCCGCACCTTTAGCATGTCCTACATCAAAAACTTTTTTATCTTGTGGATTATAGGCATTAATTTGTCCACTTAACTGTGGTAATTCCCATATTTTAGCTTGGAGAATATCTGCATCAGCCATATTAATATTATACTGTTCCGCGAGCAGCTGCAGGTTGTTCCTTTGAAAAGCTTCTTCACAATCCGAAAGTGACATTTGTTTCTGTGCTACCATCCATGAAGAAATAATAATAAAGACTCCGGTGATTTTGTTCATGCACTCAGTTTTATGTATTACAAATTTGCTTTTATAGAATTAAAATGACCTTAAAGTATACTTAAAAAAAAATTAAAATTAATCAAAATCTTTTTAAATGATAAACAATATTAATCCTCTTAATTAAATATATTATCATTTTTACAAACAACACAAAATAAAATCTTATTAAATTATCTATTCAATAGCTTTTTAGTTGTAAACTTTAAAAAAATATTCTCTTTCAATCCAATGATTGGCAAAACGCATACATTAAAAATCATCTTAAATGGAGAGACATATACTTCCACAGAAAAATTAATAGCATCACCAGACATTAGAAAATACTATTGCGCAAAGTAATTCCAGGAGAATGTCAGGAGGTGAAGTACAAGTCATATATTATTATCAAGACAATTATGAAGAGGAAAATTATTATTTAAATAATATTGTCACAAAGCATTATACAATTCAATAATGCAATGGAGAATACTAAATATGTTTCTGGTATTGTCCTGATGAAGTCATTTTATAAAATTAAGACTAAATTTATTTATTTTCTCTTCGGGTACCGAATAAGTAATTTCGGCTCCATGGTATTCAAGAATTCTTTTTACAATTCTAAGGCCGAGACCAGAACCTGAAATATTTTGGGAATTATCTCCTCTCGTAAAAGCTTCAAATAATTTCGATTGCTCTTCCTTTGAAATGACATTACCCCGAGAAGTCACATCAATAATAAGATCTGAGCTTCCTTCTGTAATCAAGACATCCACTTCTGTATTATCTGAATAGATGGCTGCATTTTTAAATAAATTAATGAATACTATACTTAAAAGAGATTGTACTCCTTTGATGGTTAAAAGAGCATTTTCCGATGTATTTTCAGAAATTAAAAAATCCATTTTAAGATTAGGATAGCTTTTCTCAACCGTTTGAAAAGATTCAAAAATAACTTCATCAATTCTCACCTCTTCGTAAATGGATTGAATATTCTCCTTATCAAATTTGGTAAGAAGTAATAAAGAATTGGTTAAATCTGATAGTTGATACACATCTTGTTGAATCTGTTTTAACGAAGATAATGTTTCGGGGGTATGTTGTTGGAGCTTAATCAAGTTTTCCAGCTGAAATGCCATTCTGGTAATAGGGGTTCTGATTTCATGAGAAGCACTCGCCGTAAAATCCTTTTGAGATTGAAAAACATCATCCAGTCTTGCAATCATCGTATTGAAAGATGTTGCAAGGATACTTATTTCATCATGCGACTCTACAACAGGAATTTGTGTGGTTAACTTATGTGCAGTGACTTCAGAAATTTCTTTATTTAATTCTTCTAACGGATGAAGAAACTGCCCCATAAAATAATAACTAAAAAAACCAATAAGAAGAGTACTTATTACATAAGCTGTAATTAAGAGGTATTTCAGATAGGATAATTTTGATGTCCCATTCGTATCATAAGCACTTGTTAGGATGTAATAGTTTTCTCCGTTGATATGTCTAAGTGCCGCATAAATTTCAGGAACAGTTCTTTCTGCATAAATAATTTTTTTTTCATCTAATTCCTTAAGCAAAGTATTATCCCAAGTTACATTCCGGTCCTTTATAGTACTATATATTAGGTCTTTATTACTATTAAAAATTAATATAGTTTCATTGAGCAAAATATTATCCGAATTTTCACTAAAAAAAAGAGGTGCTTCTTCTTCAAAGTTTTTTGACTTTTCAATAAAATGGGAAGTAAATTCAAGTCTTTGTCTAAATCTTTCTTTAAATTCATCTTTCCTAAAGTCATTAAACGACATGTAAATAATTACCATTACTATTCCGAATAGTAACGAAAAAGTAATACTAAGATTGAGCGCGATCTTTCTTTTTAAAGACATTTATTGTAATGAGCTTAAATAATATCCAAAACCTGAACGAGTATGAATCAATTTTACTTTAAAATCTTTATCTATTTTTTTTCTTAGGAAATTGATATAGACCTCTACTGTATTGGTGTTGGTATTGAAATTATGTTCCCATACATGTTCTGTGATCTGTTGTTTGGAAACTGTTCTTCCCTGTGCCTCAGCGAGATAAACTAACAATTGAAATTCTTTTAGTGTAAGAACAATTTCCTTTCCACTTCTATACACTTTTTGCTCCGTTTTATTGATAATCAAATCATCAATTCTAATAATATCTTGATCGATAGTTTCAGAAGGGATCTTTCTTCTTAATAATGAATTGATTCGTAAAAGAAGTTCTTCAAACTGAAAAGGCTTCACTAAATAATCATCCGCTAATCTCGTAAAGGCTTCTTTTTTATCTGAAATATCTCCGTAGGCCGAAATAATAATAATAGGCGTATTTTTATCAAAGGAACGAATGGTATTACAAACTTCTAAACCATTAATCTTGGGAACATTAATATCTAGCAGATACATATCATAAGTTCTATTTTTAATCTGATGAAGGAAAGTTTCACCATCATACATCTTATCACAGGTAAAATTATTTGACTCCAAAAACTTACAAAGCTCTGCTGAAAGAATAAGATCGTCCTCTAATAAAAGAATATTCATCAAAAATTTATTTTATACGAAAGTAACGATTTTTTTATTATTATTTAAAATAGAAATTTAATTAGCATCCATGAGAAATACGGAAGAAACATTCTATTCATATTTTTAAGTTTCTTGATAAATGATATGTTTGCTAAAAAAGATATAAAAAAGGCTCAGGCGCAAAAGTTGGGGGGAACTTTTAATACTATTATCTTTGCTTTATGATAAATGATCAGGAACTTCTTAAATTATTACTTCCAGAATTTTTGGTAGAACACTTTGATATACTAAAAGCC
>NZ_CACVBR010000064.1 GCF_902728265.1 Chryseobacterium potabilaquae | reverse complement strand
TGTATTTCTGAAGACTCTCTCCGATCATAAGGTATCTTATATGCATTTTACACCTTCCGTATTAAAAGGGATTGATGTCACAAAAGTTAAGAGTTTACGAATATTAAATTCAGGAGGAGAACATTTAGCCGATGATTTATATAATCGATTACAAAATAAACAATTTAGACTGGTTAATTCCTATGGCCCAACAGAAACAACAGTTACTTCTATCGTTAATACGGGAAATGGCTTCCATAACATAGGACGTGCTATAGCAAATACGACAACCTATGTCTTGGATGAATACTTACGTCCAGTTCCTGTTGGAGCGATAGGAGAATTGTATATAGGAGGAGTCGGTTTATCGAGAGGATATTTGAATCTTTCTGAACTTACGAATGAAAAGTTTATATCTAACCCTTTCCAAAGTGAAGAAGAAAGAGAAAAAGGTTATAATGGACGTATATATAAGACTGGAGATTTAGGGCGTTATCTTCCGGGAGGAGATTTGGAGTATATAGGTAGAAACGATTTCCAGGTAAAGATCAGAGGATTTAGGATAGAATTGGGAGAGATAGAGAATGGTTTATTGAGTTATGAAGGGATTCGTCAAAGTATTGTACTGGCAAAGGAGAATAGTTCAGGGTTAAAATACTTAGTAGGTTATTATGTATCTGATACAGAGGTAAATACTGACGATTTATCTCTGTATTTATCAGGATTACTTCCAGAGTATATGGTTCCTTCTGTGTATGTTCATTTGGAAGAACTTCCTCTTACAATTAATGGTAAGTTAGATCGTAGAGCGTTACCTGAACCTAACTTCACAGGAGATAAAGAATATATAGTACCAGAGACTTCTCTTCAGCGAGATCTGGCAGCAATTTATAGTGAAGTATTGGGCTTACCTGTAGAAAATATCGGTTTACATGATGATTTCTTTCGATTAGGAGGAAATAGTATTATGGCTATTAAGCTGATTAGTAAAATACATCATTATTTAGATTTAAAGGTTAATGTAGCGATGGTATTTACTCATAAGACTATCTTTGGATTAGCAGTAGTATTAGAAGGTTTAGAGTTAGGAAGTCATAAAATGATACCTCGTATTAAGGTTAGCCACCCTGAAGATCAACTATTATCTTTTGCTCAGGAAAGGCTATGGTTTATTGATCAGTATGAAGGAGGAAGCTATGCATATAATATTCCTATGGTTTTTGGTTTATCTTCCAAGGTTGATCTTAGCATTTTAGAAGAATCCTTTAAAGTTCTTATATCAAGACATGAGATTCTACGTACATTGATTTTAACTAATTCAGAAGGAGTAGGTTATCAATATGTAAGTGATCATGAGTTTAGTATCAGAGAAACTGAGGTAACTCGTTTTGAGGAGTTAGAAGATTCAATCGCTAATGTAGTAAGCAGAGTTTTTGATCTTTCCCAAGAACTTCCTATTTCAGTTTGTGTATTCAATGAGAAAGAAAAAACTAAAAATAATAAAACTAAGAAAAAGCAGGATAACCAAAATAATATTGAGATTACTTCTTATATCAGTATAGTAATTCACCATATAGCTTTTGATGGTTGGTCTAGTGATATCTTTTTAGAAGAACTACATGTTATCTATAGGGATTTGTTATTGGGTGATCCGGTTTCTTTACCCTCGCTTCCTATTCAATATAAAGATTTTGCTTTATGGCAAAGGGGTTATCTTCAGGGAGAAGTATTAGAAAAACAATTGGATTATTGGAGGACTAAACTTTCGGAAGTAGAGCCTCTAAACCTTCCTTTAGATTATGCTCGTCCTTCGGTTATTTCTTATGAAGGAAATACAATACGTTTTAGTATTTCAGATACTCTAGGTGAAGACCTTCGATTCTTGTCTCAAGACTTAGGAGTGAGTTTATACAGTGTAATGCTGGGAGGATATTATTTGCTATTATCTTCTTATTCCGGACAAAAGGATATAGTATTAGGTACTGTGGTAGCTAATCGTCATCATGCAGGTTTAGAGGATCTGATCGGCTTTTTTGTCAATACCTTGGTCCTTAGAGAAGAGATTGACTATGGAGTATCAGTAAGGGACTTTATTTTGCAAGTTTCGGATTCTGTATCTCATGCTCAGATGCATCAGGATGTACCTTTTGAGAAATTAGTAGATGAATTAGGAGTAGTTCAGGATGTATCTCGTCATCCTCTATTCCAGGTGATGTTTGGACTGCAGAGTTTTGGAAGTGAAGCAAAGAGGATGTATGGAGAAGACTCTTTGTTTCAGGAATTTGAAGGAAATGTTTCTTATGATGTAGCGAAGTTTGATTTAAGTGTGATGATTAATGATGGAGGAGATTCTCTGTCAGGAAGCTTTAATTATGCTACCCATCTATTTAAAGAAAGTACGATTGATCATATGATTAAGACGTATGTATATCTTTTAGAGCAGATGGTATATCATCAAAAAGATAATAGATCTGAGTTAAAACTTGAAAATCTATCTTGGATAAGAGAAGAAGAGTATAGTGGAGATGGGATCTTCTCCAATCTTTTGGGCTCCTATTCAGAATATGATACCATGGTTACAATTCATGAGTTATTTGAAAGACAGGTGGAGAAGACTCCAGATCATATTGCTTTGGTATATGAAGATATAAAGTTAAGTTATAGAGAGCTTAATGATAGATCAAACCAATTGGCTCATTATTTATTACAAAATTATCAGATTAAGCCCGATGAATTGATCCCTCTATGTTTAGAAAGATCAGAGCAGATGCTGATCGGAATCTTAGGAGTTTTGAAATCAGGCGGAGCTTATGTTCCTATGGATCCTGGTTATCCCATGGATAGAATAGAGCATATTCTGGGAGATACTAAGGCCAGACTGGTACTCGTTGAAGAAAATACAAATGACAGATTATATAATTATAAGAAATTAGTAGAGAGAGAAGCAGAATCCTCAAATCTAAGTATCATAAGTCTAAATGCTTTAAATATAGTAGACTCTTTGAGTACTTGTTCTACGGATAATCCGAATACAGAAGTAAGTTCAGGTGATTTATCGTATGTCATTTACACCAGTGGCACAACAGGAAAGCCAAAAGGAGTGATAATAGCGCATAGAAATGTGGTTAATTTAATTGAGCAGCAGTCTATTCTATTTAGCTTGAATACAGTTCATTCTTATTCCCATCCACAGAAAAGAGCATTATGGTATGCCAACTATGTTTTTGATGCTCATGTATGGGATGTTTATTCCGTTCTTTCGTTTGGCCATACCTTACATCTAATAAGTAAAGAAATCCAAATAGATTTAAGTTTATTACATACATATATAGTTGAAAATAGGATCCAGATAGCTACGATTCCTCCTGTATTACTTACTACAGAATTAATTCTTCCTTTGGATACCCTTATTGTAGCAGGAGATACTACTCATCCGGAAGTAATGGAATATTATAGAAGAGAAGGAGTTGATTTAATCAATGCATATGGTCCTACCGAGTCCACGGTATGTGCTACTTATCATCATTATCATGAGGATGGTAATGCTCTTAATATAGGTCAACCTATTACCAATATAACAACTTATGTACTGGATGAATACTTACGTCCAGTTCCTATAGGAGCCGTAGGAGAATTGTATATAGGAGGAGCCGGTTTATCAAGAGGCTATTTGAATCTTCCAGAACTTACAGAGGAACGTTTTCTCTTGAATCCTTTCCAGAGTGAAGAAGAGAAAGCAATAGGTTATAATGATCGTATGTATAAGACAGGGGATTTAGTATGTTATCTTCCGGGAGGAGATTTGGAATATATAGGCAGAAATGACTTCCAGGTTAAGATCAGAGGATACAGGATAGAATTAGGAGAGATAGAAAACGCCTTATTGAGTTATGAAGGTATTCGTCAAAGTGTTGTACTGGCAAAGGAGAATAGTTCAGGCTTAAAATACTTAGTAGGTTATTATGTATCGGATGTTGCGGTGGATCATGAAGACTTATCTATGCACTTATCAGGCCTTCTTCCGGAGTATATGGTTCCTTCTGTGTATGTTCATTTGGAAGAACTTCCTCTTACAATTAATGGTAAGTTAGATCGCAGGGCTTTACCAGAACCTAGCTTCACAGGAGATAAGGAGTATATTGCTCCAATGACTGTTCTTGAAAAACAATTAGCAGAGATCTATGGAGAAGTTTTAGGTCTACCAGTAGAAAGTATCGGTTTACACGATGATTTCTTCCGTTTGGGAGGAAACAGTATTATGGCTATTAAACTGATTAGTAAGATTCATCAAGGATTAGACTTACAGGCCAGTGTAGCGATGGTGTTTAGTCATAAAACGATCTTTGGATTAGCAGGTGCACTTGAAGGTTTATCAATTGATATTGTAGAGATGATCCGTCCTATAGCAGTTCATCATCCTGAGCAGCAACTTTTATCTTTTGCTCAGGAGCGTTTATGGTTTATTGATCAGTATGAAGGAGGAAGCTCTGCGTATAATATTCCTATGGTTTTCGGATTATCTTCCAGGATTGATCTTAGCATTTTAAAAGAATCTTTTAAAGTTCTTCTATCAAGACATGAGATTCTACGTACTTTGATTGTAACCAGTTCAGAGGGAGTAGGATATCAATATGTTAGTGATCATGAGCTCAGTATTAAAGAGACTTATGTGGAGAGTTCTAAGCAGTTAGAAGATCTTATATCTCAAGAAGTTAATAGAGTTTTTGATTTGTCCCAAGAACTTCCTATTTCAGTTTGTGTATTCCATGAGAAAGAAAAGACTAACACTAATAAAACAAAGAAAAAGCAGGATAATCAAAATAAGAGTGAGATTACTTCTTATATCAGTATAGTAATTCACCATGTAGCTTTTGATGGTTGGTCTAGTGATATCTTTTTAGAAGAGCTGGGTGTTATTTATAGGGATTTGTTATTGGGTGACCCGGTTTCTTTACCCTCGTTACGAATTCAATATAAAGATTTTGCTTTATGGCAAAGAGGTTATCTTCAAGGGGAAGTATTGGATAGACAGTTGGATTATTGGAAGACTAAACTTTCGGAAGTAGAACCTCTAAACCTTCCTTTAGATTATGCTCGTCCCTCAGCTATTTCTTATGAAGGAAATACAGTACATTTTAGTATTTCAGATACTTTAGGAGAGGAACTTAGACTCCTGTCTCGAGACTTAGGAGTTAGTTTATACAGTGTAATGTTGGGAGGGTATTATCTGCTATTATCCTCTTATTCGGGACAAAAAGATATTGTATTAGGCACTGTGGTAGCGAATCGTCATCATGCAGGCTTAGAGGATTTGATCGGCTTTTTTGTAAATACCTTAGTCCTTCGAGAAGAGATTGATTATGGAATATCAGTAAGAGATTTTATTTTGCAAGTTTCAGATTCAGTATCTGAGGCTCAGATGCATCAGGATGTACCCTTTGAGAAATTGGTAGAAGAGTTGGGAGTAGTTCAGGATGTATCTCGTCATCCTTTGTTCCAGGTAATGTTTGGCTTACAGAGTTTTGGAAATGCTACTAATCAAAAATATGTTGGAGACTCTTTGTTTCAACAAATTGAAGAAAGGCTGAGTTATGATGTAGCGAAGTTTGATTTGAGTGTTATGATAGATGATGATGGAGAAAGTTTATCGGGAAGTTTTAATTATGCTCGAGGATTATTCAAGGAAAGTACGATTGATCATATGATTAGTACGTATGTATATCTTTTAGAGCAGATGGTATGCCATCAAAAAGAAGTTGGCTCAAAGTTACGACTTGAAGACTTATCTTGGGTAAGAGAAGAAGAGTATAGTGGAGATGGAATCTTCTCCAATCTTTTGGGTACTCATTCAGAATACGATCCAACTTCTACCATTCATGAATTATTTGAGAGACAGGTAGAAAAGACACCTGATCATATAGCTTTGGTGTATGAAGATGTAAAGTTAACGTATAGAGAGCTTAATGAAAGATCTAATCAGTTAGCTCATTATCTTTTAGAAACATACAAAATCCAGCCAGATGAATTGATTCCTCTATGTTTAGAAAGATCTGAGCGGATGCTGATCGGAATCTTAGGAGTCTTGAAGTCAGGCGGAGCGTATGTTCCGATGGATCCAAGTTATCCTATGGATCGAATAGAACATATTCTGGGAGATACTAAGGCTAGACTGGTACTCGGGGAAGAGAATACAAAAGATAGATTATATGATTATAAGAAATTAGTAGATACAGAAACAGAATCTTCAAATCTGAGTATTATAAGTCTGGATTCTTCAGAGATGAAAGCTGAACTGAGTACTTGCTCTAGGGAGAATCCCAATACAGAAGTAAGTGCAGAAGATTTATCCTATGTTATTTACACCAGTGGCACAACAGGTAAGCCTAAGGGAGTAATGATAGAACATAAGAGTGTGGTTCGTTTATTCGGTGCTACGGATCACTGGTATGGATTTACGGATAAGGATGTATGGAGTTTATTCCATTCGTATGTTTTTGACTTTAGTGTATGGGAGATGTGGGGCGCCTTACTTCATGGAGGAAAGCTATTGATTCCTAGCTTAGAACAAACCAAAGATTTACATCTTTTCTTTGATGTATGTCATAGAGAAGGAGTAACGGTATTAAATCAAACTCCCACAGCCTTCTATCAATTTACAGAAGTCGCTTTATCTAAAGATATAGAACTCTCTAGCCTTCGTTATGTCATATTTGGAGGAGAGGCTTTGAACTTTGCTTCTTTGGAACCTTGGTATGGTCGTTATTCTGAGGCTCCTCTTTTAATCAATATGTATGGTATCACCGAAACGACAGTTCACGTGAGCTATAGAGCCCTTGACTCAACAGAATTAGGAAATGCTTCTATCATAGGAACTCATATTCCGGATCAACGGATTTATGTGTTGGATGAGTATTTACGCCCAGTACCCGTAGGAGCCGTAGGAGAATTGTATATTGGAGGTAGTGGTTTATCAAGAGGTTATTTGAATCTTGCTGAGCTTACCTCAGAGCGTTTTCTATTGAATCCTTTCCAGAGTGAAGAAGAGAAAGCAATAGGTTATAATGATCGGATGTATAAGACGGGGGATTTAGGCCGTTATCTTCCGGGAGGAGATTTGGAGTATATAGGTAGAAATGATTTTCAGGTAAAGATCAGAGGGTATAGGATAGAGCTTGGAGAGATAGAAAACGCCTTATTGAGTTATGAAGGTATTCGTCAAAGTGTTGTACTGGCAAAGGAGAATAGTTCAGGGTTAAAATATTTGGTAGGTTATTATGTATCGGATGTTGCGGTGGATCATGAAGACTTATCTGTGTATTTATCAGGATTACTTCCAGAGTATATGGTTCCTTCTGTATATGTTCATTTGGAATCACTTCCTCTTACGATTAATGGAAAGTTGGATCGCAAGGCTTTACCTGAACCTAACTTCACAGGAGATAAAGAGTATATCGCTCCAACGACTGTTCTTGAAAAACAGTTAGCAGAGATTTATAGCGAGGTGTTAGGTTTACCTGTAGAAAGTATTGGTTTATATGATGATTTCTTCCGTTTAGGAGGGAACAGTATTATGGCTATTAAACTGATTAGTAAGATTCATCAGGGGTTAGGTTTACAGGCAAATGTAGCGATGGTATTTAGCTATAAAACGATCTTTGGATTAGCAGGAGTACTTGAAGGTTTAGAATCAGGAGTTAGTGAAATTATCCGTCCTATAGCGGTTCATCATCCTGAGCAGCAACTTTTATCTTTTGCTCAGGAGCGGCTATGGTTTATTGACCAGTATGAAGGAGGAAGCTCCGCGTATAATATTCCTATGGTTTTTGGATTATCTTCCAGGATTGATCTTAGCATTTTAGAAGAATCCTTTAAAGTTCTTCTATCAAGACATGAGATTCTACGTACTTTGATTGTAACCAGTTCAGAGGGAGTAGGATATCAATATGTTAGTGATCATGAACTTAGTATTAAAGAGACTTATGTGGAGAGTTCTAAGCAGTTAGAAGATCTTATATCTCAAGAAGTTAATAGAGTTTTTGATTTGTCCCAAGAACTTCCTATTTCAGTTTGTGTATTCCATGAGAAAGAAAAGACTAAAACTAATAAAACTAAGAAAAAGCAGGATAACCAAAATAAGAGTGAGATTACTTCTTATATCAGTATAGTAATTCACCATATAGCTTTTGACGGTTGGTCTAGTGATATCTTTTTAGAAGAGCTGGGTGTTATTTATAGGGATTTGTTATTGGGTGATCCGGTTTCTTTGCCCTTGTTACGAATTCAATATAAAGATTTTGCTTTATGGCAAAGGGGTTATCTTCAAGGTGAAGTATTGGATAAACAGTTGGATTATTGGAAGACTAAACTATTGGGAGTTGAGGCTTTACATCTTCCTTTGGATTATGTGCGTCCTACACGGCTTTCTTATGAAGGACATACAGTATGTTTTAATATCTCGGATACTTTAAGCGAAGACCTTCGATTCTTATCTCGAGACTTAGGAGTTAGTTTATACAGTGTAATGTTGGGAGGGTATTATTTGCTATTATCCTCTTATTCGGGACAAAAGGATATAGTATTAGGTACTGTGGTGGCTAATCGCCATCATGCAGGCTTAGAGGATCTGATCGGCTTCTTTGTAAATACCTTAGTCCTTCGAGAAGAGATTGATTATGGAGTATCAGTAAGAGACTTTGTTTTGCAAGTTTCAGATTCAGTATCTGAGGCTCAGATGCATCAGGATGTACCCTTTGAGAAATTGGTAGAAGAGTTGGGAGTAGTTCAGGATGTATCTCGTCATCCTCTATTCCAGGTAATGTTTGGCTTACAGAGTTTTGGAAATGCTACTAATCAAAAATATGTTGGAGACTCTTTGTTTCAACAAATTGAAGAAAGGCTGAGTTATGATGTAGCGAAGTTTGATTTGAGTGTTATGATAGATGATGATGGAGAAAGTTTATCGGGAAGTTTTAATTATGCTCGAGGATTATTCAAGGAAAGTACGATTGATCAGATGATTAAGACGTATGTATATCTTTTAGAACAGATGGTATGCCATCAAAAAGAAGTTGGCTCAAAGTTACGGCTTGAAGACTTATCTTGGGTAAGAGAAGAAGAGTATAGTGGAGATGGGATCTTCTCCAATCTTTTGGATACTTATTCAGAATATGATACCACGGTTACGATTCATGAATTATTTGAAAGACAGGTAGAAAAGACACCTGATCATATAGCTTTGGTGTATGAAGATGTAAAGTTAAGCTATAGAGAGCTTAATGATAGATCAAACAGGCTGGCTCATTATTTATTACACAATTGTAAGATCGAACCGAATGAGCTTATTCCATTGTGTTTAGGCAGATCAGAACAGATTCTTATAGGTATGTTGGGAGTCTTGAAGTCAGGCGGAGCTTATGTTCCGATGGATCCAAGTTATCCTATGGATCGAATAGAACATATTCTGGGAGATACTGGTGCAAGAGTTGTACTCGTTGAAGAAAATACAAAAGACAGATTATATGACTATAAGGAACTAATAGATATAGAAACAGAATCTTCCAACCTGAGTATCATAAGTCTGAATGGTTCAGAGATGAAAGCTGAACTGAGTACCTGTTCCACAGTAAATCCAAGAACTCAAGTAAGTTCAAGTGATTTATCTTATGTTATTTACACCAGTGGCACAACAGGTAAGCCAAAGGGAGTGATGATCGAGCATACTAGTATGGTCAACTTTGTATGTTGTATGATAGACTCTCACAGGCTTACAGAGTATACCCATGTAGGTTGCTATTCTAATTATGTCTTTGATGTTTTTGTGAGTGAATCTTTCCCTGTTCTTTGTCATGGAAATACGTTGTGGTTGTATAGTAATGAACTTAGAAAATCGGTAAAAGATCTTAATGAGTATATCAAAGAACATGATATCGAAGTGTCGTTTATTCCCCCTGTTATCTTAAGAGATCTTATTCCAGATACGAGTCTTCAACTGATATTGGTAGGAGGAGAAGCTTTCCCGGATATTAGAGACTTGGCTCATGATCATATTATTTTAATTAATGAATATGGACCTACAGAAACAACAGTATGGTCTACTTATCATCATTATGATAATGATAATAATGCACTTAATATAGGTAAACCTATAGCCAATACCACAACTTATGTATTAGATGAGTATTTACGTCCGGTTCCGGTTGGAGCTGTAGGAGAATTGTATATAGGAGGAGCCGGTTTATCAAGAGGTTATTTAAATCTTGCAGAGCTTACAGCTGAGTGTTTTCTATTGAATCCTTTCCAGAGTGAAGAAGAGAAGGCAATAGGTTATAATGGACGTATATATAAGACGGGAGATTTAGTACGTTATCTTGCTGGAGGAGATTTGGAATATATAGGCAGAAATGATTTCCAGGTTAAGATCAGAGGCTATAGAATAGAATTAGGAGAGATAGAGAATAGGTTATTGAGTTATGAAGGAATTAGACAGAGTGTTGTATTAGCTAAAGAACATAGTTCAGGATTAAAATATTTGGTAGGTTATTATGTATCTGATACTTCATTTAATCCTGAAGACTTATCTGTATATTTATCAGGATTACTTCCGGAGTATATGGTTCCTTCTGCTTATGTTCATTTGGAATTATTCCCCATGACACTTAATGGTAAATTGGACCGCAGGGCTTTACCAGAACCTAACTTTACAGGAGATAAGGAGTATATCGCTCCAACGACTGTGCTTGAAAAACAATTAGCGGAGATCTATGGCGAGGTTTTAGGTTTACCAGTTGAAAGTATTGGTTTACATGATGATTTCTTCCGCTTGGGAGGGAACAGTATTATGGCTATTAAATTAATTAGTAAGATTCATCAAGGATTAGGTTTACAGGCAAATGTAGGGATGGTATTTACTCATAAGACTGTCTTTGGATTGGCAGGAGTACTGAAAGATTTAGACTTAGAAGGAGGTGATATGATTCGTCCTATAGTGGTTCATCATCTTGAGCAGCAACTTTTATCTTTTGCACAGGAGCGTTTATGGTTTATTGATCAGTATGAGGGAGGAAGCTCAGCGTATAATATTCCTATGATTTTTGGATTATCTTCCAGGGTTGATCTTAGCATTTTAGCAGAATCTTTTAAAGTTGTTCTGTCCAGACATGATATTCTACGTACTTTGATTGTAACCAGTTCAGAGGGAGTAGGGTATCAGTATGTGAGTAATGAGGAGTTCAGTATTAAAGAGACTTATGTAGAGAGTTCTAAGCAGTTAGAAGATCTTATCTCTCAAG
>NZ_CACVBR010000063.1 GCF_902728265.1 Chryseobacterium potabilaquae | reverse complement strand
GCTACCTCCCGAGAAGAAGAGCTAAGGTATTGGAATAGTATTATAGAGAATACGAAGAATAGCAGTCTTCATATCCAGAGTCTTAGTAGTTCTCTCTATCATCATTCCGATTTGGTATTGGATAAAGACTCTACGAGTCGTTTACTTCGAGATATTCATGGTGTGTATCATACCCAGATCAATGATGTTCTTTTATCAGCTTTCTCTTTGGCTCTTTGTGATTTCACTGGGTTGTCTACTCATGGTATTGTATTAGAGGGTCATGGAAGAGAGGATATCTTTCCGGGAATGGATATTACTGAAACAGTAGGCTGGTTTACCACGATGTATCCCATAGTGTTAGAGAGAGGTAAAGATGTATTCTCTACACTAGTTCATACGAAAGAGTCTTTGAGAGGTATTCCTCACAATGGGATAGGTTATGGAAGTCTTATAGGCTATACAGATGGTAATCTTCCTAGAATTAGTTTTAATTACTTGGGACAGTTGGATCAACAGGAATCTGTATCAGAGAGTTGGTATATAGTAGGGGAGAATAGTGGAGAATCTGTGGGAAGAGATAATTTGGATTCTCATCTTCTTACTATCAATGGTGCTGTGGTAGGAGGAGAATTGTATTTTGGATTAAGAGGCTACTTCAGTGAAGAAGAGATGATTCGTTTATCAGTATTGTTTAAAGGATACTTAGAGCAGCTCGTGAATGAGTTATCAGGAATAGATAGAAGCTACCTTACGTTATCAGATGTGGATCATATTCTGAGTTCCAGCCAACTAGATTCTATTCAGGAAGAGATAGAGATTGACTCTGTATATTTAGCCAGTAGTCTTCAGGAAGGTTTTATCTACCATGCTTTAAGTCAGGGAGATGTAGATGACTCTTATCGGGTACAGCTTTTATGGGATTATCATGGAGGGGTTGATTTGGATAAGTTAAAGGAGTCGTGGGAATATGTTCAGAAGAAGCATCCTGTATTAAGAACGAGATTTGATTGGTCAGAGTCTATAGTTCAGGTGATAGATAAGATAGGTTCTGTGGAGTGGCGTTGTATAGATCTGAGTGGGTATGATGAAAAGGAAAGAGAAGATAAGATCAAATCCATTGTTCAGAAAGACAGAGAAGAGGAGTATGATCTTTCCAAATCAGGACTCTTCAGAGTCTATGTGTGTCAACATTCAGAATCACATTATACATGTATTTTCAGTAATCATCATGCAATCTTGGATGGTTGGAGTATGCCTGTACTGTTTAATGATATTCACACCACCTACCTTAGATTATTGAAAGGAGGAGTAGTAGCTTCTATGGTGGATATATCGTATGGAGAATCCCAGAAGTATCTTCAGAGTCATAAGGGAGAGAGTGATTCATTCTGGAAGGAGTATATGTTGCTATTGGAAGATAGGGAAGATTTGAGTAGTTTACTTACAGTCTCAGAGAAGCATACGAATCTTTCAAGCTATCGTCATATTCAGGATCATCAATCTTTAACCTTGCATATCAAAGAGCAGAGGTATACTTTGTTAAAGAATTTAATCTCTAAGGAGGGCTTAACAGTTAATGCGGTGTTACAATATTTATGGCATAAACAGTTAAGTATCTACAGTCATCAAAGAACGACAGTAGTAGGAACGACCGTTTCTGGAAGAAGTTTACCTGTTGAGGGGATTGAGAGTTCAGTAGGCTTGTATATCAATACCCTTCCTTTGATTGTAGAGCATAAGGAAGGTAAGGTGATGGATGTAATAGTAAATCTTCAATCTTCTGTAAGTGATCTTAACACATACAGTGATAAGAGTCTATCAAGTCTTCAAGATAATGGAGAACGTTTATTCAGTAGTTTATTTGTGTATGAGAATTATCCTATATCCGATGGAGATGTTTCTGAGGATTTAGATATCCGATTCCGTGATTCTATAGAGAAGGTAGATTATCCCTTAAGTTTAATTGCGTATGAGAGAGGAGAGGAAGTGAGTCTTACGTTAAACTATGAAGGTTTGTTATTTGAAAGATCTATGATGTCTCAGGTACTAGAAGGTATGGAATTAATGTTGGATCAGCTGTTACAAGATCCTACTATTACTACAGATAGGCTGTCGTATGTTTCAGTGCTTCAATATCAAGACTTGATTTATAATTGGAATGCAACGGGAGTAGAATACGACACAAGTGTTACCCTTCATGAATTATTTGAAAGACAGGTAGAGAAGACTCCGGATCATATTGCTTTGGTGTATGAAGATGTAAAGGTAACGTATAGAGAGCTTAATGAGAGATCTAATCAGTTGGCTCATTACTTATTACAACATTATCAGATTAGTCCTGATGAACTTATCCCTTTATGTTTAGAGAGATCTGAGCAGATGCTGATAGGAATCTTAGGAGTTTTGAAGTCAGGCGGAGCCTATGTTCCTATGGATCCTAATTATCCTATGGATAGAATAGAGCATATTCTGGGAGATACTAAGGCTAGATTGGTAATCGTTGAAGAGAATACAAAAGACAGATTATATGAGTACAAGGAACTAACAGCTACAGAAACAGCATCCTCAAATCTGAGTATTATAAGTCTAAATGCTTTAAATATAGTAGACTCTTTGAGGACTTGTTCTACGGATAATCCAAATACTGAAGTAGGTTCAGGTGATTTATCGTATGTCATTTACACGAGTGGAACAACAGGAAAGCCAAAAGGAGTGATGATAGAACATAGTGGAGTTGTGAATCTTGTTGATTATATGATAGATTCTCACAGACTCAAAGAGTATACCCATGTAGGTTGCTATTCCAATTATGTTTTTGATGCTTTTGTGAGTGAAGTCTTCCCTGTTCTTTGTAATGGTAATAGTTTGTGGTTGTATAGTGATGAACTTAGAAAATCTGTAAAAGAGCTTAATGAATATATTACAGAGCATGGTATAGAAGTATCCGTTATTCCTGTGGTATTATTAAAAGAAGTGCTACCGGACACAAGTCTTCAATTAATTTTCACAGGAGGAGAAAACTTTCCTGAAATAGAAAGAAATGAATATCCTAATATTATTTTAATTAATGAATATGGTCCTACTGAGTCCACGGTATGTGCTACTTATCATTATTACTATGAGGATGGTAATGCTCTCAACATAGGCAAACCTATTATCAATACAACAACTTATGTGTTGGATGAATCTCTGCGACCTGTTCCTGTAGGAGCTGTAGGAGAATTGTATATAGGAGGAGCCGGTTTATCAAGAGGTTATTTGAATCTTCCTGAACTTACCTCAGAGAGTTTTCTAGAGAACCCATTCCAGAGTGAAGAAGAGAAGGAAATAGGCTATAATGGACGTATATATAAGACTGGAGATTTAGTACGTTATCTTGCTGGTGGGGATATAGAGTATATAGGCAGAAACGACTTCCAGGTTAAGATCAGAGGGTATAGGATTGAACTAGGAGAAATAGAGAATGGGTTATTGAGTTATGAAGGTATTCGTCAAGCAGTAGTCTTGGCAAAGGAGAATAGTTCAGGCTTAAAATACTTAGCAGGCTATTATGTATCGGATAATGCAGTTAATTATGAAGACCTATCTGTGTATTTATCAGGGCTTCTTCCGGAGTATATGGTTCCTTCTGTGTATGTACATTTGGAATTATTCCCCATGACACTCAATGGTAAATTGGACCGCAGGGCTTTACCAGAACCTAACTTCACAGGAGATAAGGAATATATAGCACCAACAACGCCTCTTGAAAAACAATTAGCAGAGATTTATAGTGAGGTTTTAGTTTTACCAGTAGAAAGTATAGGTTTACATGATGATTTCTTCCGCTTGGGAGGGAACAGTATTATGGCTATTAAACTGATCAGTAAGATTCATCAAGGATTAGGTTTACAGTCAAATGTAGCGATGGTATTTACTCATAAGACTATTTTTGGATTAGCAGGAATACTGAAAGATTTAGAATCAGGAGGTAGTGAAATGATAAGTCCTATAGTGGTTCATAGCCCTGAGCAGCAACTTTTATCTTTTGCCCAGGAGCGTTTATGGTTTATTGATCAGTATGAAGGAGGAAGCTCAGCGTATAATATTCCTATGGTTTTCGGATTATCTTCCAGGATTGATCTTAGCATTTTAGCAGAATCTTTTAAAGTTCTTCTATCAAGACATGATATTCTACGTACTTTGATTGTAACAAGCTCCGAAGGAGTTGGGTATCAGTATGTGAGTGATCAAGAGTTCAGTATTAAAGAGATTGATGTATTTAGCTCTAGAGAATTAGAAGATCTTATCTCTCAAGAAATCACTAGGGTTTTTGATTTATCCAAAGAACTTCCTATTTCAGTTTGTCTATTCAATGAGAAAGAAAAGACTAAAAATAATAAAACAAAGAAAAAGCAGGATAACCAAAATAAGAGTGAGATTACTTCTTATATCAGTATAGTTATTCATCACATTTCTTTTGATGGTTGGTCTAGTGATATCTTTTTAGAAGAACTACATGTTATCTATAGGGATTTGTTATTGGGTGATCCGGTTTCTTTACCTTCGCTCCCTATTCAGTATAAGGATTTTGCTTTATGGCAAAGGGGTTATCTTCAGGGAGAAGTATTAGAAAAACAAGTGGATTATTGGAGGACTAAACTTTCGGAAGTAGAACCTTTAAATCTTCCTTTAGATTATGCTCGTCCCTCAGCTATTTCTTATGAAGGAAATACAATACATTTTAGTATTTCAGATACTTTAGGGGAGGAGCTTAGACTCCTGTCTCGAGACTTAGGGGTTAGTTTATACAGTGTAATGCTGGGAGGTTACTACTTGTTGTTATCCTCTTACTCAGGGCAAAAGGATATAGTACTAGGAACAGTAGTAGCGAATCGTCATCATACAGGTTTAGAGGATCTGATCGGCTTTTTTGTCAATACTTTAGTACTTCGGGAAGAGATTGATTATGGAGTCTCGGTAAGAGATTTTATTTTACAAGTTTCAGCTTCCGTCTCAGAAGCTCAAATGCATCAGGATGTACCTTTTGAGAAATTGGTAGAAGAGTTGGGAGTGGTTCAGGATGTATCTCGTCATCCTCTATTCCAGGTGATGTTTGGTTTACAGAGTTTTGGAAATGAAGCAAAGAGAATGTATGAGGAAGACTCTTTGTTTCAAGAATTTGAAGGAAATGTTTCTTATGATATAGCTAAATTTGACTTGAGTGTGATGATAGATGATGGAGGAGATTCTTTGTCAGGAAGCTTTAATTATGCTATCCATCTCTTTAAAGAAAGTACGATTGATCATATGATCAGTACATATGTTTATCTCTTAGAACAGATGGTATGTCATCCAAGAGATAATAGATGTCCGTTAAAACTTGAAAACCTATCTTGGGTAAGAGAAGAAGAGTATAGTGGAGATGGAATCTTCTCCAATCTTTTGGATACTTATTCAGAATACGATACAAGTGTTACTCTTCATGAGCTATTTGAGAGACAGGTAGAGAAGACCCCTGATCATATTGCTTTGGTGTATGAGGATATAAAGCTAACGTATAGAGAGCTTAATGAGAGATCTAACCAATTGGCTCATTATTTATTACAAAACTATCAGATTAGGCCTGATGAACTTATTCCTTTATGTTTAGAAAGATCGGAGCAGATGCTGATTGGAATCTTAGGAGCTTTAAAGTCAGGCGGAGCTTATGTTCCGATGGATCCTAATTATCCTATGGATAGAATAGAACATATTCTGGGAGATACTAAGGCTAGATTGGTAATCGTTGAAGAGAATACAAAAGATAGATTATATGAGTACAAGAAATTAGTAGATACAGAAGCAGAACCCTCAAATCTGAGTGTCATAAGTCTGGATTCTTCAGAGATGAAATCTGAACTGAGTACTTGTTCTAGTGAGAATCCCAATACAGAAGTAAGTTCAGGTGATTTATCTTATGTAATTTACACCAGTGGAACAACAGGAAAGCCAAAGGGAGTGATGATAGAGCATAAAGGGGTTGTAAATCTTGTAGAGTTTATGATATCCTCTCACAGACTTAACGAATATACGAATGTAGGTTGTTATTCGAATTATGTTTTTGATGCTTTTGTGTATGAAGCCTTTCCTGTTCTGTGTAATGGAAATACGTTGTGGTTGTATAGTGATGAATATAGAAAATCCGTAAAAGATCTTAATGAGTATATTACAGATCATGGTATAGAAGTATCGTTTATTCCTCCTGTCTTATTAAAAGAAATATTACCGGATACAAGTCTTAAGCTAATATTTGCAGGAGGCGAATCTTTTCCTGAAATCGATAGAAAGGAATATTCAGATATTATTTTACTTAATGAGTATGGTCCATCAGAATCCACGGTATGTACTACTTATCATCATTATCATGAGGATGGTAATGCTCTTAATATAGGTCAACCTATTACCAATACCACAACTTATGTACTGGATGAATACTTACGCCCAGTTCCTATAGGAGCCGTAGGAGAATTGTATATAGGAGGGGCCGGTTTATCAAGAGGTTATTGGAATCTTGCTGAGCTTACCTCAGAGCGTTTTCTCTTGAATCCATTCCAGAGTGAAGAAGAGAAGTCCATAGGTTATAATGAACGGATGTATAAAACCGGAGATTTGGCTCGCTATCTTGCTGGAGGAGATTTGGAATATATAGGCAGAAATGACTTCCAGGTTAAAATCAGAGGATTTAGGATAGAATTGGGAGAGATAGAGAATGGGTTATTGAGTTATGAAGGGATTCGCCAAGCAGTAGCCTTAGCTAAGGAGAATAGTTCAGGCTTGAAATATTTGGTAGGCTATTATGTGTCAGATGCAGCATTAAATCATGAAGAGCTGTCAGTACATTTATCAGGATTACTTCCGGAGTATATGGTTCCTTCTGTGTATGTTCATTTAGAATCACTTCCTCTTACGATAAATGGTAAGTTAGACCGCAGGGCTTTACCTGAACCAAACTTCACGGGAGATAAAGAATATATAACACCAGAGACTTCTCTTCAGCGAGATCTGGCAGCAATTTATAGCGAAGTATTGGGTTTACCTGTAGAAAGTATCGGCTTACATGATGACTTTTTCCGCTTGGGAGGAGACAGTATTATCAGTATCCAACTCGTGAGTCGTTTACGAAAACGATTATCCTTATCCTTAAGTGTTAAAGAAGTCTTTACCTATAGAACAGTTTATCATCTTTCTGAGCTCTTAGAAAGTAGAAAGGATGAAGAGGGATTGTCTCTTATTACAGAACAGGGAATATTAGAAGGTGAAGTTTCATTATTACCGATTCAGGAATGGTTCTTCCATGGGGTAGAGTTAGGAGAATATTTTACCTCTTTCCATCATTGGAATCAGTCCTTTATGATTCATGTTCCTGAACTGGATATAGATATATTAAAACAAAGTCTCTTACAATTAGTAGAGAAGCATGATGCCTTACGACTATATTATCCTAAGACAGAGCATGGCTATCTTCAAGAGTATAGAAAAGAAGCTATATCTCCTGATTTGAGTATACTTGATCGTAGAGATGTAAGTGAAGAAGAATTAGTAGAAGTCTTTACTTCTTGGCAAAGTGGATTTGATATCATTGAAGGACCTTTACTTCATGTAGGATATATCCATGGTTATGAAGATGGAAGTTGTCGTGTTCATTTCTGTTTCCATCACCTTATTATCGATGCGGTAAGCTGGCGAATCTTAACAGAAGATCTTCAGTTGATGTATAGATCTCTTAAGGAAGGAAATACCAACCCATTGTATGTAAAAGGAAGCAGTTACCGCCAGTGGGTTGATGTGGTTAAGACTTATAAAGAGGATAGTGCTACCTCCCGAGAAGAAGAGCTAAGGTATTGGAATAGTATTATAGAGAATACGAAGAATAGTAGTCTTCATATCCAGAGTCTTAGTAGTTCTCTCTATCATCATTCCGATTTGGTATTGGATAAAGATTCCACGGGTCGTTTACTTCGAGATATTCATGGTGTGTATCATACTCAGATTAATGATGTTCTTTTATCAGCTTTCTCTTTGGCTCTTTGTGATTTCACGGGGTTGTCTCATCATGGTATTGTATTAGAAGGCCATGGAAGAGAGGATATCTTTCCGGGAATGGATATTACTGAAACAGTAGGCTGGTTTACCACGATGTATCCCATAGTGTTAGAGAGAGGTAAAGATCTATTCTCTACACTAGTTCATACGAAGGAGTCTTTGAGAGGTATTCCTGATAATGGGATAGGTTATGGAAGTCTTATCGGCTATACAGATGGTAATCTTCCTAGAATTAGTTTTAATTACTTGGGCCAGTTGGATCAACAGGAATCTGTATCAGAGAGTTGGTATATCGTAGGGGAGAATAGTGGAGAACCTATAGGAAGAGATAATTTGGATTCTCATCTTCTTACTATCAATGGTGCTGTGGTAGGAGGAGAATTATATTTCGGATTAGGAGGCTACTTCAGTGAAGAAGAGATGATTCGTTTATCAGTATTGTTTAAAGGATACTTAGAGCAGCTTGTGAATGAGTTATCAGGAATAGATAGAAGCTACCTTACAGTGTCAGATGTGGATCATATTCTGAGTTCCAGCCAACTAGATTCTATTCAGGAAGAGATAGAGATTGATTCTGTATATTTAGCCAGTAGTCTTCAGGAAGGTTTTATCTACCATGCTTTAAGTCAGGGAGATGTAGATGATTCTTATCGGGTACAGCTTTTATGGGATTATCATGGAGGGGTTGATTTGGATAAGTTAAAGGAGTCTTGGGAATATGTTCAGAAGAAGCATCCTGTATTAAGAACGAGATTTGATTGGTCAGAGTCTATTGTTCAGGTGATAGATAAGATAGGTTCTGTGGATTGGCGTTATATAGATCTGAGTGAGTATGATGAAAAGGAAAGAGAAGATAAGATCAAATCCATTGTTCAGAAAGACAGAGAAGAGGAGTATGATCTTTCCAAATCAGGACTCTTCAGAGTCTATGTGTGTCAACATTCCGAGATTCATTATACATGTATTTTCAGTAATCATCATGCGATCTTGGATGGTTGGAGTATGCCTGTACTGTTTAATGATATTCATACCACCTACCTTAGATTATTGAAAGGAGAAGTAGTAGCTTCTATGGTGGATATATCGTATGGAGAATCCCAGAAGTATCTTCAGAGTCATAAGGGAGAGAGTGATTCCTTCTGGAAGGAGTATATGTTGTTATTAGAAGATAGGGAGGATTTGAGTAGTTTACTTACAGTCTCAGAGAAGCATACGAATCTTTCAAGCTATCGTCATATTCAGGATCATCAATCTTTAACCTTACATATCAAAGAGGAGAGGTATACTTTGTTAAAGAATTTAATCTCTAAGGAGGGCTTAACAGTTAATGCGGTGTTACAGTATGTATGGCATAAACAGTTAAGTATCTACAGCAATCAAAGAACGACAGTAGTAGGAACGACCGTTTCGGGAAGAAGTTTACCTGTTGAGGGGATTGAAAGTTCAGTAGGTTTGTATATCAATACCCTTCCCTTGATTGTAGATCATAAGGAAGGTAAGGTAATGGATGTAATAATAAATCTTCAATCTTCTGTAAGTGATCTTAACACATACAGTGATAAGAGTTTATCAAGTCTTCAAGATAATGGAGAGCGACTATTCAGCAGTTTATTTGTATATGAGAATTATCCTATATCCGATGGAGATGTTTCTGAGGATGTAGATATCCGATTCCGTGATTCTATAGAGAAGGTAGATTATCCCTTAAGTTTAATTGCGTATGAGAGAGGAGAGGAAGTGAGTCTTACGTTGAACTATGAAGGATTGCTATTTGAAAAGGCTATGATGTCTCAGGTACTAGAAGGAATGGAATTAATGTTGGATCAGCTTTTGGAAGATCCTACCATTACTACAGATAGACTGTCATATGTTTCAGCGCTTCAATATCAAGACTTGATTTATAATTGGAATGCAACGGGAGTAGAATACGACACAAGTGTTACCCTTCATGAATTATTTGAAAGACAGGTAGAGAAGACTCCGGATCATCTTGCTTTGGTGTATGAGGATGTAAAGTTAAGTTATAGAGAGCTTAATGAGAGATCTAACCAATTGGCTCATTATTTATTACAAAATTATCAAATCCAGCCTGATGAACTTATACCTTTATGTTTAGAAAGGTCTGAGAAGATGCTAATAGGAATCTTAGGAGTTTTGAAGTCAGGAGGAGCCTATGTTCCGATGGATCCTAATTATCCTATGGATAGAATAGAACATATTCTGGGAGATACCAAGGCCAGATTGGTACTTGTTGAAGAGAATACAAAAGACAGATTATATGATTATAAGAAATTAATAGAAACGGGAGAAGAAGCTTTAGATATCATAAGCTTGAATAATTCAGAGATGAAAGCTGAAGTGAGTACTTGTTCTACGGATAATCCCAATACAGAAGTAAGTTCAGGTGATTTATCCTATGTTATTTACACCAGTGGTACAACAGGAAAGCCAAAAGGAGTGATGATAGAGCATAAGAGTGTGGTTCGTTTATTCTGTGCTACGGATCATTGGTATGGATTTACGGATAAGGATGTATGGAGTTTATTCCATTCGTATGTTTTTGACTTTAGTGTATGGGAGATGTGGGGCGCCTTATCTCATGGAGGAAAGCTATTGATTCCTAGTTTAGAACAAACCAAAGATTTACATCTCTTCTTTGATGTATGTCATAGAGAAGCAGTAACGGTATTAAATCAAACTCCCACAGCGTTCTATCAGTTTACCGATATAGTTCTTTCTAAAGATATAGAACTTACCCAACTTCGTTATGTGATTTTTGGAGGAGAGGCCTTGAACTTTGCTTCTTTGGAACCTTGGTATGGTCGTTATTCTGAAGCTCCTCTTTTAATCAATATGTATGGAATCACCGAAACGACAGTTCACGTGAGCTATAGACCTTTAGATTCAAAAGAATTAGGAAGTGCGTGTATCATAGGAACTCATATTCCGGATCAACGTATTTATGTCTTGGATGAGTATTTACGTCCAGTACCCGTGGGAGCCGTAGGAGAATTGTATATAGGAGGTGCTGGTCTATCAAGAGGGTATTTAAATCTTGCTGAGCTTACAGCAGAGCGTTTTCTATTGAATCCTTTCCAAAGCGAAGAAGAGAAAGCAATAGGTTATAATGATCGTATGTATAAGACAGGAGATTTAGGCCGTTATCTTGCTGGAGGAGATTTGGAATATATAGGGAGGAATGACTTCCAGGTTAAGATCAGAGGGTATAGGATAGAATTAGGAGAGATAGAGAATGGATTATTGAGTTATGAAGGGATTCGTCAAAGTGTTGTACTGGCAAAGGAGCATAGTTCAGGCTTAAAATATTTGGTAGGTTATTATGTATCGGATAGTGCAGTTAATCCTGAAGATTTATCTGTATACTTATCAGGATTACTTCCGGAGTATATGGTTCCTTCGGTGTATGTTCATTTGGAATTATTCCCAATGACACTCAATGGTAAGTTGGATCGAAGAGCCTTACCAGAACCTAACTTCACAGGAGATAAAGAATATATAGTACCAGAGACTTCTCTTCAGCGAGGTCTGGCAGCAATTTATAGTGAAGTATTGGGCTTACCTGTAGAAAATATCGGTTTACATGATGATTTCTTTCGATTAGGAGGAAATAGTATTATGGCTATTAAGCTGATT
>NZ_CACVBR010000062.1 GCF_902728265.1 Chryseobacterium potabilaquae | reverse complement strand
ATTCTATCCTATAACCTCGGATCTTTACCTGGAAGTCATTACGACCTATATATTGTAAATTACCATCTGGTAGAAAACGTACTAAATCTCCTGTCTTATACATCCGTCCATTATAACCTATCTCCTTATCCTCTTCTCTCTGGAAAGGATTAACAACAAAACGCTCAGCCGTAAGCTCAGCAAGATTCAAATAGCCCCGCGAAACTCCTACTCCTCCGATATATAGCTCTCCTACTCCCCCCAAAGGAACAGCACGCAAGTAGCTATCCAAAACATATACCGAAGTATTACGAATAGGACGACCTATGCTATTGGTTTCCTTATCCATATTTACAATAGAAACAACAGTTGTTTCTGTAGGACCATAAGAATTAATGAGTTTAAAATTCTTATTTTTTAATTTTCTATATAAACTTTCAGTTAAATTTTCTCCTCCTAGCTCCAGTATACGCAAGCTTTTAACTTGTGTAACATCAATACTTTCCAATATTGAAGGGGTTAGATCCATATATGACACCTTATGATCCGAAAGTGTTTTTATAAATAATTCCTCATTTAAGTAACTTTTATCTTCGATCAATACCAACTTATTCCCATTTAAAATAGCCAATAATATTTGCTCTACGGATGCATCAAAAACATAATTGGCAAACTGAAGAATAACATCATTACTATTTACCCCATAGCGGGAATATAAATCAGAAATTAAATTCACCACACTGATATGCTCAATCATTACTCCTTTAGGCTTACCTGTTGTTCCACTGGTATAAATAACATATGCCAGGTTAGTGGATTTTACTGAAGTGATAGGATTTGTTATAGGATTATTCTCAAAATCCCTGATATGTTCAACATTATTTATACTTACCACACAGAGATCTTGTATCAAAGCTTCATATAATTTACTCTTTGTATTTTCCTCTGCAATAATAACTCTAGCTCCCGTCTCACTCAAAATATGCTCTATTCTATCGATAGGATAACCAGGATCCATAGGAACATATGCGCCTCCTGACTTTAAGACTGCTAAGATTCCTACAATCATATTCTCTGAACGCTCTAAACAAAGTGGAATAAATTCATCAGGTTTTATACTGTATTCACTGAGAAGATAATGGGCCAACTGATTCGATTTTTCATTAAGCTCGTGATATGTAAGCTTTACATCATTATAAACCAATGCGATATGATTCGGAGTCTTTTCGACTTGAGACTCGAATAATTTATGAATTGTACTTTCAGAATCATATTCTACAAATGAAGGATTCCAATGATGGACAATAGTTTGATAAGTTTCAGGATCTAATAAATCGTATTCAGATATTAAAAGATCCACCTTACCCTCGGATAAATCATTCAATACACGAATAAATAAGCTTTTATACATATTTATGAAATTGGAAACTAATTCACCATTTAATTCAGAGTTTGCATATCTCACTCTATAATTAATTTGATTGTCTTTTATTTCCTGTTCAAATACAATTTTCCCAGATAAATCGATATTTAATTCATCATTAATCTTGATATCACTAACACCTTCATAATCAATAACTATATCTTTAAAAACAGCTTGAACAAATCCAAATTCTAATATATTTAATTGGGAAGCATATTGAATTAATTCTCCTATAGGAAGATAGTGAGCCTTACTTTTTTTTAACTCCTGAATATAAGACAAGTTTTGATCTATCAGATCGAGAAGTGTACTATTTTCATGAAAACGATAATCTTTAAAAATAGTATTAACATGAGCCCCAAATATAAATTCTTGGCCCTCTTTAATACCTACAGGGTAATCAATCACCAAATTATCAACACCTGATATTCTATGCAGTAATATAGCTAATATTAATTGGCCATAGGTATAAGAGGTGAGCTTATAATTTCTAGTTAATTGTTTAGTCTTTGAAAAAATTTCTTCATTAAATTCAAAACGGATTTCACTTACAGGACTAATAGAAACATTTTCATTGAATTTTGTAGGTTTCTTAGATTCTAAAAATTTAAAATCTATATTTTCTATATTTCTCAAATGTTTTTCCCAGAAATCACACATTTCTGTTTTCCCATTATCTAGAATATGATCTAGTTGACTGTTCAATTTCTCATGCAAATTAGCTTGCTCTATGAGACTTAATGGACTCACATAATTATTATCATTATAATATTTACCTAGTTCACTATATATGGAATTTGTACTTAAACCGTCTACAAGAATATGAGAAATTATAAAAATAATTCGATATCTCTCATTTTTTAATTTAATAGCGTAGCATCTTACCAATTGATCATTTTCCAAATCGAAAGGTTCTAATGCCAATTCTAATATCTTCTCCTGACTAAGTTCATCAGAAAAAAATCTTAATACTTGAGTATCTTGTCTTAATAACGGTCTTCTTTTCCAAAACAAACCATCTGATTTACTTACAATATTACTGTTGGTTAATAAGTTATTATTAATAGCTCTTATTAAACTTGAGTTTAGCCTATCTATGTCTATAAATCCAGACATGGATTGATCTAAAATCATATTATAATCACTTCTCAAAGGGTTTAATACCCATTCATTATAAAAAATGGCTTGATAAGGAGTTAGCTTTACTAATTGTTGGGGATTTTTCATTATGGTGTTTTTTTTAAATAATCGATTAAGTGTTAATTTAAGTCTGCTAGCAAAAATTGAAATATTTTTGGCTTGCTCATGAGGTTTTCTATTGGAATATAATGGGAAACATGTGCTGAGAAATCATCTGAAAAATTCTTTTCCCTTGCTAAGACAAGATGTCTAAAATATGATGAAGAAAATTCAAGTTCTTTTAAAATAAATACTCTATTCCTCAAAAGATTACACACTGTATTCCGGAATAAGAGCATCATTAATAAAAAAGATATTATTATATCTCTATTTTTATATCTTCTTTGGTTACTAAATATCGGTTTAGTAATTTGATGATAGTAAATTGAAAAAAATAAATCAAAATCAGTCTCGATGAAATCTGTCCAATATATTAGGGCCATAAATTAAATAAGTTGAATTTTTTTCACATAAAAACTTTATACAATTTATCCCCTTATGATCTGTAGCTTTTGAATCTTCTTTCAGCAATAATTCATCATTTTATTAAAGAAAAATGGGTGTATTTTTATGCTACATACTAGATTTGATAATAGGACAAACCTTTCCCTCATTGCCATTTATAGATAGGATAAGGAGCTTTATTTCAATAATATGAATAAATTATAATAATCAATTTCTGAAATTTGGCAACTAATTACTCCCTATTAACTTTTTTTCATCCTATATAGGATTACACAAAAAAGTAATGTTATAGAATCATTTAACCATGAGTTTTATACTCCTACAAACTACCATTTCACTAAATAAAGAATGTCGTATAATTGTAGTAAAATTAAAATATTCCTTCTACCCTAATTAATTGTAAAGCTATTTGGTCATTAAATGTTCCTGATTTACTTATTTTCTTTGCATTTGGTTTAAAGCTTTCAGATAGTATTTTATCAGATTTTATTGAACAAAATATTATAAAATGTATTTATAATACTGAATGGGATATTTTGCCTTTTAGTTGGTATTTTATTAGCTTTAAAAAGAATATTACTACCACTATCTATTTTTAAAAAATCAACATATATATAAGTCTATTTTTAAATTATGTATATTTATGAATTGGTATTATTAGGAGAAACTAAAAATGTTGATTCTTTTAAACACTTTTCGGCTATTAGGGCAAAAAAATAACTTTTCCGAACGACTTAATGAGGTAAAATCTCAAAAAGAACCTATTTTGGGATCAAGCTATATTATTTTTTATTGATATTAAAAAATTAGTAAAATTAATATCAATAGATCTACTTCAAAAACAGCTTAATATATGATCAAAGTTGAATATATCCATCAATTAGGCAGCAAGTCAAAATTTGTACTTGGGGGTTTATAACAAAATGACTTTACATTGTGGAATTGCAACATATATTTTTATCTCAAATGTACCATGAGTTTGTATTTATCTATTTTGTAGTAATAAGATATTGGTGTCGTTAATCCTTACGATAGATATAAGTTCAATGAAAGGTTTTTATTGCGAAATAAGAAAAAAATCAAAAATATATGTCAATAAAAACATTATCTATTGAAAACGTGGGCCTTCATTTCCCTTTTCATCTAAATATTTTATAAATTGTGAAGGGGACATCCCTGTAAATTTTTTAAAAACCAAAGAGAATCTATTGGGAGAAGAAAAACCTGCCTCTTCAGACAATATAGCAATCTTATATTTCTTATACTTGTGAACATTTTGTAATTTTCTAATAATATAATTTATTCGCAGTTCATTAATATAGCTATTTATGCATTTATTTTTTTGTTTATTTATAACATAAGATAAATATTTTCCATTAGTCTCACAAAATGTAGCTAAATAAGCACGCGACATATTATTATTTATAAATAAATCCAATTCCTCAAACTCCTTTAGTTTCGTTAAAATTTTTTGCTCTGTTTCTGAAGACATCATTAATTCATCTCCGTTTAATTTACTCTCCTCACTCTTCTGCAATGGAGTATTTTCTATGGAGGAATTCCCATGTAAAGAATAGAATTTATTTTTAAATTTTGTAATACTTTTTTTGTGGTTATAGGGATACCAAATAAAATATGCTGTTCCGATTATTATAATAAATACAGCAATGACAATTATAATATTTTTCACCCATATTTTTCTTTGAGCTATTTGGTTTTTATTTCGTGAAAAAATATTTTCATCTATATCGTCATAAGATGTATTTACATAATTTTGTACACGATCTTCTATATTATTACTCTCTCTGACTTTTTCTTTAATTCTACCCCGGCTATTAATACCTTTTACAAGTATAGCATCTTTCTTAGAGATCTTATGTATTTCATTTTTTAAATAAAGATATCGTTGCCCAATATCAACATGTTTTTTTGTATTCTGTACGTTTTTTTGTTCCATGTATATTATGTATTTATTAGCACGGTTATTATGAAAATGGTCTCCAGAAAATTTGATATTTCTAATGTCTCTCGATAATACTTCAGAGAGGCCTCCAAAAACGATTAAGACCTAAAAGTTATTTATTACTTACTGTAAAAATGTAAGATTATGTTTTAATTTTTCAACTATATATAACTTCACGAAAAGTATCCTTTATGATGCTTTTTTTGAGAGAATGATATAATCCTTTTTTAGGCATATCATTTTAATTTTATCTTAAAAAAAGAATTTTAATCACGTGTTGTAGACTAAAAAATATTCTTATCCAACACGCCTCAGCTTCTTTACAAACACCATAGAAACTATGTTTCCATACAACAATCTAAAATTATATATAAATAATTAGAAATATTTTCTAATTATTGGCAATTAATCACTCTGTATTGATCTTCACATAATGAAACTATGTTTTTCAACAATCATAAAGAAAATAAAATTTTATATAAATAATTAAAGATATTTTCAATACTCATATCACGACCATAAAACAAAAAACCTCTCTACAATGGAATTCCAGGATCTCATATTAATAGGCTATCAGCTTTGGTGTAATACATTACTCTAACTTTTTGTATCCATCATTTTTTTATTTTTTTCGTGAATATCATAATCATCTTCAAATTCTACTATGTGAAAAATAGTTTTCCAAACAGCATCATTATTAGTCTTTTACTAGCAATCTAGCAAGGACATCCATTCATGCCTGTAAGTTTTAATGAGAAACAATTCTATTATATTTTGTAATATCCTCTCCCTTTTGATTAATTTAAAAGGCAGAGAAAGTAGTAATATTTAACTTTCTCTGTCTATTAATAAATAAGTAACTTATTTGATTTTAATATCAACTTCGGAAGTTTAGTTATTCTTTTAAATTACTAGAAGAATAACAAACTATTCTACAGTTATTACCCCTCCTAAAAGTGTAGTTTTATTAACCACTAGGGAAGGATCTTTTTTTAGTATTCTTATGACAGATGCAGTCGTGGCATAAGCATCAGCTTGAGTTTTTACACCTTGGCTTATACGTGAGGATGTTAAGGCTTTTAAGTTAGTTCTTCCGGACAATAAACTTGTACCATCTATTATAGAAGATGTCGCTGCTTCTATTGTTGAAGAATCTGCAGTCCCTGAAACAGTAGCTTTTGCCGATGATGCTGATGTAATATTGAGTACTTTAGTATCTATATTACATTGAAATTGGCTACTTGATGTTAAATTTAGTACTAGTTCATTGGCTTTAATAAGATTATTATTTCCTTTAATTTTAGCGGCACTATTTATAGAAAATAAAATTTTATTGCTTTCAAATGAATCTTTAAAAGTAATTTCAGCAGCGGATGTAGCTGTTAAAGCTGTAATATTTTTTGCATAAATGGTGGCATAAACCGGATCTTTAATAATTATACCAGTAGGCTTATCAATTGATATATTCACAGCCCCATTAACAATTTTCACCACAACATAATTAATTATATCTTGAGGAGCAGAAATGATAACTTTTTCTGTATCTGATTTTACGATATTTGATATAATAGCAGTATTTACAGTAATATCATTAAAACTCCCTACTACTGTTTTTTCAGTATAAGTCGCATTTCTAGACATTGCCGTAGTACTTTCAACGGTATTTATCCCTTTTTCATCATTTATAGCATCTCCTGAACACGATGCTAAAACTAATGTTGATAACGAAATTAAAATGTTCTTTTTCATAATTTGATTAAAAAAATTTATTGTTAAATATATAGGTTCATAATTATTTTTTAAACACTGCATTTTAACTACATTTTACAATATCACGAAAAAGTATTAATTGATAATATAATGTAGTATAAGCTAACATTGCAATTGTTTAAAAAATGACGAATATTTGATCTTTAGTAAGAACTCCTTTTAGACTATTTTAAATAATTAATTGTAACTATTGTTTGTAAGCTAAAAAAGGAGGTTCTTTGAAAATCAAGTTTTGAATAATCTAAAATTCCGAAGTTTAATTATTTTTTTAAATTACTAGAAGAATAACAAACTATTCTACAGTTATTACCCCTCCTAAAAGTGTAGTTTTATTAACCACTAGGGAAGGATCTTTTTTTAGTATTTTTATTATAGATGCAGTCGCAGCATAAGCATCAGCTTGAGTTTTTACACCTTGGCTTATACGTGAGGATGTTAAGGCTTTTAAGTTAGTTCTTCCGGACAATAAACTTGTACCATCTATTATAGAAGATGTCGCTGCTTCTATTGTTGAAGAATCTGCAGTCCCTGAAACAGTAGCTTTTGCCGATGACGCTGATGTAATATTGAGTACTTTAGTATCTATATTACATTGAAATTGGCTACTTGATGTTAAATTTAGTACTAGTTCATTGGCTTTAATAAGATTATTATTTCCTTTAATTTTAGCGGCACTATTTATAGAAAATAAAATTTTATTGCTTTCAAATGAATCTTTAAAAGTAATTTCAGCAGCGGATGTAGCTGTTAAAGCTGTAATATTTTTTGCATAAATGGTGGCATAAACCGGATCTTTAATAATTATACCAGTAGGCTTATCAATTGATATATTCACAGCTCCATTAACAATTTTCACCACAACATAATTAATTATATCTTGAGGAGCAGAAATGATAACTTTTTCTGTATCTGATTTTACGATATTTGATATAATAGCAGTATTTACAGTAATATCATTAAAACTCCCTACTACTGTTTTTTCAGTATAAGTCGCATTTTTAGACATTGCCGTAGTACTTTCAACGGTATTTATCCCTTTTTCATCATTTATAGCATCTCCTGAGCATGATGCTAAAACTAATGTTGATAATGAAATTAAAATGTTTTTTTTCATAATTTGATTTTAAAAAAATTTTTATTGTTAAATGTATAGGTTCATAATTGGTTTCTAAACACTGCATTTTAACTACATTTTACAATATCACGAAAAAGTATTAATTGATAATATAATGTAGTATAAACTAACATTGCAATTGCTTAAAAAATGATGAATATTGATCTTTAGCAAGAATTCCTTTTAGACTCATTTTAAATAATTAATTGTAACTATTGTTGGTAAGCTAAAAAAGGAGGTTATTTGAAAATTAAGGTTTATATAGTCTAAAATTCCAAAGTTTAATTATTCTAGAATTAACAAACTATTCTGCCATTATTGCTCCTCAACTTATATGGGGAGACTAGACTGTATCAAAGTATCAAAAGAAATATTTTTAGATGCTGATGTAGTACTTTTGACAATATTTAAATGTATGCTATTCATCATTTGAAACATTTCTTACACACCATACTAAAATTCAAGTTAGGAACGAAATCAAAATGTTTTTTTCATGTTGGATTTTTTTTAATTTTTATATTCATAATTGTTTCTTTTCAAACACAATTAATGACAACAGGAAAACTATTGATGTCTTTGTGTGTTTTCTTACCTACTATGGATCAGAGATATTATCCACATTATCCATAGAGCAATTCCTTATTTTTCGAAAAGAAAAATGGATAATAATTGTACTGATTATTATTAAAATAAATGCTAAAAAGAATGGTGCGCCAGAGAATTTGAAAGGCGCATTCCCGCGAGTAAAAAAGTAAAATATATTAGTCATTATGGGAGGTCCGATAATTGAGGTGGCGCTTATTAAACTCGTTAAAACGCCTTGCAGCTCCCCTTGCTCATTGGATGCAACGTTCTTGGTAACAATCGATTGTAAAGCAGGTCCACATATTCCCCCTAAGCAATAAGGAATCAAAAATACAAACATCATCCAACTTTGGGAAGAAAAAGCAAACAACAACATTCCAAGAGCATACAAAATCAATCCGTAGTAAATACTTTTTTGTTCTCCTAATCTAGGAATTGTCCATCTGATGATCACTCCCTGTACCAATCCTATCAATAATCCTGCAAAGCCCAATGATATTCCAATCATTCTCTCCGTCCAATTGAATTGGTATATAGTAAAGAAACTCCAATTACTGTTCACAGCATGGCCCGCAATATAAATCAACAGAAGAGATAGGGTTAAACCTGAAATTTCAGGATATTTTTTCAAGAATTTAAAAGAACCTATAGGGCTAGCTCGCTTCCAGCTAAACTCTCTTCTTTTTTCTATATCTAAACTTTCCGGTAGAATAAAATATCCATACATAAAATTAAGAAAGGATAAAGCAGCAGCGCAATAAAAAGGGACTCTTGAACCATAATGCCCTAAAACACCTCCTAAAACAGGTCCAATTATAAAACCTAACCCAAAAGCAACCCCAATAACTCCAAAATTGTTAGCCCTGTCTTTATCCGTTGAAATATCAGCAATATACGCACTTGCTGCTGTAGCACTCCCTCCCGTAATTCCTGCAATAATTCTACTTATAAATAGCCACCAGATAGTAGGTGCTATTGCTAAAAAAATATAATCTATTGCAAATCCGAAAAGCGAAATCAAAATTATAGGTCTTCGACCATATTTATCACTAAGATTTCCAAGAAGAGGAGAAAAAATAAATTGAACAAAAGCATAGACAAAGCTCAACCAACCACCATATTGTGCTGCTTCGATTATATCTCCACTTATAAGCTCTTCAATTAATTTGGGAACCACGGGAATAATAATACCTAGCCCCGCAGTGTCCATTAATAAAGTAATAAATATGAAACTAATAGCAGCATTTTTCTTTGATTTTTTTATAATCATACTTTGAATTTTTTAATATACTTTTTTATAAGTTAGAGGCTGTATTTTGTAAGCATGATACAGCCTCTAGTAAGCATAATTAATATCAGATTATTTCTATAACTTGAAATCTTTAACTTTTTTTATAATCTCTATTATAGATTGCTCATCTTTTAATATTTCTTTATGAGATATATTAAGAGGATGCACCGTTAACAAATCTGGATTTTCAATTATCTTTTCTACATTATTATATTCTAATTTTTGTATATGATTACTAATTAATTCATCAGTATTTTCTGATTTAAACATCGCTTTTAACAATGTTACCCTTGTAAATCTCAGATTATTAGAGATATTTTGTCCTTCAATAGCAAACTCAGTTAATAAAAACTTCTTAGTATTAATAAAATATTCACTATTCATTGGTATCTCATAATTTTCACTTATCTCTTTCTCGGAAGGCGGAGAATGATATTTGATCAATTCTGGATCTGGGCCAAAAAGAATCGTATCTAATAAGTATACAGTGATGTTTGTGTGTCCTTTCCCTTCTAGTATAGAAGCTATTTCTAACGCAATTTGCCCCCCTAAAGACCAACCTAGTAAAATGTATTCTTTTTGTTCACTATCTTTTTGTATTTCCTCAATATGATCCAGATAATATAAAGCCAGGCGATTAAGATCATCAATCTTGTCTTCATTATATAAGTTATAAGAATCAATCCCGTAACAATGATAATCTTGACTTAATTTTTCAGCCAAGGAATTATAAACGTCACAACCTCCTCTTCCTGGATGTATTAGGAACATATTAGATTTACCTTTCTCTTTATTAAGATCTACTACAGGCTTATACTTCATTTTATAGTCCTTAATAATTGAAGATAATTTCTCAATAGTTTTAGCATAGAAAATATCTGTAACTTTTATTCGTATCTTAAGATGATAATAAATCTTACCAATTAGTTTCATGGCCATAATACTATTACCTCCTAAGCGGAAGAAATCATCATGGATACTAATACTTTCACTATCTAATCCTAATACATCGCCATAAATAGCTACGAGACTTTTCTCTAAATCATTCGAGGCTCCTACATATTCTCTATCTCCTACAAAATTAGGCTCCGGTAAGGCCCGACGATCTAACTTACCATTAATCGTTAACGGAAACTCCTCCAAATGAACATACCCAGAAGGAACCATATACTCTGGAAGAAGTCCCGATAAATACAATGATAAATCTTCAGGATTGATTGCTCTATCCGATACATAATATCCTACTAGATATTTTAACCCAGAGCTATTTTCTTTAGCCAAGATTACTGCTTGACGAATCCCTTCATAGCTCAATAGCACATTCTCTATCTCTCCTAGCTCTATCCTATAACCTCGAATCTTTACCTGGAAATCATTCCTACCTATATATTCCAAATCGCCTCCTGGAAGAAAACGGCCTAAATCTCCCGTCTTATACATACGTCCATTATAACCTATGGACTTTTCTACTTCACTCTGGAAGGGATTAGCTACAAAACACTCATCGGTAAGTTCTGGTAGATTTAAATAGCCTCGTGATAAACCACTACCTCCAATATACAATTCTCCCACTGCGCCTACAGGTACGGGACGTAAATAACGATCTAAAACATACACCGAAGTATTCGAAATAGGCCGTCCTATATTATTACTCTTACCACACGTATTAACGATAGAAGTAACTGTCGTCTCTGTAGGACCATAAGAATTAACTAAACGGAAGTGATGATTATTTAATTTATTATAAAGTTGATCGGATAGAGCTTCACCTCCTGAATTTAATACCCGTAAGCTACTAACTTTCGTAATATCAATATTTTCTAAAATGGAAGGTGTTAAATGAATATAGGAAACATTATGATCGGAAAGGGTTTTCAAAAATAGCTCTTCATTTAAATAGCTCTTATCTTTAATAAATAAAAGTTTGTTTCCATTTAAAATAGCCAACATCATTTGTTCAATTGATGCATCGAATATATAATTGGCAAATTGAAAAATAACATCTTCACTAGTTAACTCATAACGAGAATATAAATCCGAAACTAGATTTACTACTCCACTATGCTCTATCATTACTCCTTTAGGCTTACCTGTTGTGCCACTCGTGTAAATTACATAAGCCAAATTATCAGATTTAACTCCCGTAACAGGATTAGTAACACTACAACCTGAAAGAGTATCTACAACAGATACATTATCCAAACTTACAACGGAAAATTCAACTTCTTCTGATCCACATACCGATACACAGCCTTTATAATCAGATAATAAAGATTGGGTACTCTCTTCTACTAGGATAACTCGGGCATGAGTATCTTTGAGAATATGATCTATACGCTCCATTGGATAACCAGGATCCATAGGAACATACGCACCTCCGGCCTTCAATACTCCTAAAATCCCTATAAGCATATCCTCAGATCTATTCAAACATAAAGGAATAAGCTCATCAGGTACTATTTTATAAGTATCCAATAGATAATGGGCCAACTGATTAGACCTTTCATTAAGTTCTTGATAAGTAAGGCTAACATCCTCATATACCAACGCTATATGATCCGGGGTCTTATCTACCTGATGCTCGAATAATTCATGAAGCAAAGAGGAGCCATCATATTCATAATAAGATCCTTCACCCATGGATATAACATTTGTGTCTTCTTCACGTACCAAGTGAAGGGAGGATAACTTAGTATGAGAAGAAACAGAATCATGGTAATCTACAAACTGATCTAAAAGATAAAGATAAGTCGAGACCATATGCTCGATAGTCGAGCCTTTGAATAAAGACTTAGCATAATTGAAGGTACCCGATAAAGTATCTCCATTTTCATCTATCATCAATGTAAGATCAAACTTCGCTACATCATATGATAGACTTCCTTCAAAAGGCTGAAGAAAAGA
>NZ_CACVBR010000061.1 GCF_902728265.1 Chryseobacterium potabilaquae | reverse complement strand
AACAAGATTGTGTAAAAATAAAAACCTATAAAAACAAAGATATTTGTCGGACTAGCCCGACAAATATCTCATAAAATATTAGTATTTTTAACCTAATAATCTGTAACGCTTATTTAGGACTAGTCAAAAATTATTTATTATATAATTCCTCAACTTTGTCCCAATTTACTACCTCAAAAAAAGCGGTAACATAATCAGGTCTTCTATTTTGATAATTCAAATAATAAGCATGCTCCCAAACATCCAATCCTAAAACAGGAGTTCCTTTAACATCCGCAACCGGCATTAGTGGATTATCTTGGTTTGGAGTAGAAGATACAGATACTGAACCATCATTATTTTTAATTAGCCAAGCCCAACCTGATCCAAATCTTGTTTTAGCAGCTTCAGAAAAGTCGGTTTTGAATTTATCAAATCCCCCGTAGTTTTCAATAGCAGCCTTTACATTTCCTACAGGCTCTTTACTACCACCTGGAGTCAAAATTTCCCAAAATAGAGTATGATTAAAATGTCCTCCCCCATTATTTCTTACTGCAGGCTTATCTGTTCCCGTTTTGCAAACCTCCTCAATAGTTTTACCGGCCAACTCAGTCCCTTCGATAGCTTTATTCAAATTATCAACATAAGCCTGATGATGTTTAGTATGGTGGATTTCCATTGTTTTTGCATCGATAGTAGGCTCTAATGCCTCGTAAGCATATCCTAGTTTTGGTAATTCAAATGACATAATTTTTATTTTTAAATGTTATGAATCCAAATTTAGCCAATATTTCACCTATTTTCAAAAACGAAGATTACTTTAATAAATCTTTAACATTGATATATTACATTCAAAATCTCATTATGATTAGAAACTAAAAAAGCACAAACTCTTATAAATCTGTGCTTTTTAGGTAACAATATTAAATTTATTTATTCATTGACATTAGGAATTCTTCATTATTTAGAGTTCCTTTAATGTTTTTATCAACAAATTCCATCGCTTCTACAGGATTCATTTCGGAAAGATACTTTCTTAAAATCCACATTCTCTGCGAAGTAACTTCATCAAGCAAAAGATCATCCCTACGTGTACTTGAAGAAACAAGATCTATAGCAGGGTAAATTCTCTTATTAGCAATCTTTCTATCTAGTTGAAGCTCCATATTACCGGTTCCTTTGAACTCTTCAAAAATTACCTCATCCATTTTAGATCCTGTATCAATAAGAGCCGTAGCAATTATTGTTAAAGAACCCCCTCCTTCAATTTTTCTTGCTGCTCCGAAAAACCTTTTGGGTCTGTGAAGCGCATTTGCGTCAACCCCACCTGATAGAACTTTACCAGATGCTGGAGTTACGGTATTATATGCTCTTGCCAATCTCGTAATAGAGTCTAATAAAATCACGACATCATGCCCACATTCTACCATCCTTTGAGCTTTAGCCAAAACAAGATTAGCTACTTTAACATGCTTTTCTGCTGCTTCATCAAAGGTAGAAGCAATTACTTCTGCATTTACGCTTCTTTCCATATCAGTAACTTCCTCAGGACGTTCATCAATTAAAAGAACCATCATATATACTTCAGGATGATTGGCTGCAATAGAATTGGCAATATCCTTTAGTAACATTGTTTTACCTGTTTTAGGTTGAGCAACAATCATTGCTCTTTGCCCTTTTCCAATAGGAGCGAACAGATCCACGACTCTTGTAGAAATAGTAGACCCCTTCCCTGCTAAGTTGAATTTCTCTTCAGGAAAAAGTGGCGTTAAATATTCAAAAGCTACACGATCCTTAATAAAAGCTAAATCACGACCGTTAACTTCAGTTGGTTTTAATAATGAAAAATATTTTTCTCCCTCCTTAGGCAATCTTACAATACCTTTAACAGTATCTCCTGTTTTTAACCCAAAATTTCTGATTTGAGCTGTAGAAACATACACATCATCTGGTGAAGATATATAGCTAAAATCTGATGATCGTAAAAAGCCATAATTATCTGGTAAAATTTCTAAAACGCCCTCAATACTGACCATACCATCAAAATTAAAATCTTTCTTAGATTCTGGATGCTCTTCTGGTTTGTCAGAATGTTGCTTATTTTGATTCTGGTTGGGGTTCTGATTTGGGTTTTGATTTCTATGTTGATTTCCGTTCCCATTATTATGCGGATGATTTTGCCTTTGGGGCTTAGCCTGAGGTTGCTGGGTCTGAGGTTGTTGAATTTGAGGTTGTTGAGTCTGAGCCTGTGGTTGTTGCTGGACTGGATTCGGCTTCTCCTCAACTGGAGCCGGTTCCTGAGATTCTTTATTTTTCGGTGCCTCTACTTTCTTTTCAAGAGTTTCCGTATCATTTGTACTGTTTCCTACAACTCTTTTCCTTTTTTTCTTGGCTGCCGAAGGTGTTTCAGTTATTTCTGCTACAGCGGCAGGTTCTTCTTTTATTTTGACCTTCTCCGGTTTAGGTTCTTCAGAAATAGATATTTTCTCTTCCACTTTAGGCTTTGGAGCCGCAGGTGTTTTTACTTCAGCCTTAGGTTTTGCTGGAGTCTTTTTAGTTACTGTTTTTTTAGCAGGAGCCTTTACAGGCTTTTCTACTTGTTTTTCTTCAGTATTCATATTGGATTCTGTGGCGGTGAAATAATCTTTTGCAACTTTAGGATTAGAAGCCTGAAAGTCAAGAATGGCAAAGATTTTATCGTTTTCATTGCTATTTCTTGCAACTTTAACGCCCAAATCTTTCAAGATTTTTGTCAACTCCGTTACAGATTTTGACCTTAACGTTTCAATGTTAAACATATTTTATGTAAAAATGTAATTAATTGTGAATAAGAAAAGTAAGTCCGGTGACTTTGGTTTTCAAGTATACATTGTATAATGCAAATCTACACTTATTTTTGAATTGTGCAAAATTTATATTATTTTTGCCAAGAATTTAATATTCAATGCTACAGAGAATACAGACCATATGGACTTTTTTAGCAGTATTAGCTGCTGTGTTTCTTTTTGTTTCAGGACAAGATGTTGCTCAATTTGGGAACATATCTGTTGTGAACATAGGCTGTATTATCCTTGTTTTAGTTGGACTATTAAGTATTTTTAGCTTTAAAAACAGAAAAAGACAAATTTTGCTGAATACAGTCAGCATCATTATAAACGCTTTGTTGATGGGTGTATTGATTTACTGGTTACTCAACTTATCCGGAGGAATACAATTTCCTGAGAAGGGTATTGAGCCCATTTTTTCATTGATTGCGATTATTTGCTTGATTATTTCAAACATTTACATCAAAAAGGATGAAAGGCTCGTAAAATCTGTAGACAGACTTCGATAACCACACAACGATTTTTTGAGTGAGAACAGCTTCTTTTTAGAGGCTGTTTTTTTTATTTTCCTTATATTACACTCTTATAACTTAACTTATATAAAATATGAGGAGTAGGTGAAATCCATATAAAATCCACAACAATATTATTTTATGAAATATTTCCGTTATAACTACAACAGATTATCTATAAATTTTTATACAAAATGAAAAAACAATCTACTTTTCTTACTTTTCTTTTCTCCTTTTTCTCAATATGCTCTTTTTCCCAAGAAATCTCCAAAGAAAGAGTTCAGACTATACTTTCCACACTGGTCTCAGATAATATGAAAGGAAGAGAGATAGGAACACCTGAAAATGAAAATGCGGCGAATTATATTTCCACAGTTTTTAAAGAAAATAATTTAGAATATTGCACGGGAAATTCTTATTTGATTCCTTTTGACTATAAAGGGCAAATTGCTTATAACGTCTGCGGAATAAAAAAAGGAAAAACCGATAAAGTTTTAGGATTTTCAGGACACTTTGATCATATTGGGACTAGTGATAATGACGGAGATAATATCTACAATGGAGCAGATGACGATGCCAGTGGAATTACCACTTTAATTGGTATTGCTGAATATTTTAAAAATAAAAATCCAGAATTTTCTATGGTTTTCATCGCATTTAATGGTGAAGAAAAAGGAATGTTAGGGTCAAGTGCTATTATAGAAAATAAAGGCTTAGAGAAAATTTATAATAATCTAATCGCTCTTTTCAATTTTGAAATGGTTGCTACCGAATCTCAGTTTGGAAAAAATGCTTTATATATGACTGGGGATGAGTTTTCAGATTTGGGTGAACTTTTTAACAAATATGCAGCTAATAACTTAAAAATAAATAATGATCCCTATCCTACTGAACAATTATTTTATAGATCGGACAACGTAAGTTTTGTAAGAAAAAAAATTATTGCTCATTCATTTTCAACAGTTGACATGACAAAAGCTACTCATTATCATAATGAAAGTGATGATATTCACATTGTAGATTTTGATAATCTTACCCAAATCATTAATAATTTCGGAAAGACTTTGGAAAAATTGAGCCCTAAGAATTTTGCTCCAAAATATAATGATAAAGTAAAATTCAATTAGAAACGTCTTATCATTTAAATTACGTAATTTTGCTATCCAATTTTTTCATTGAATGAATCAATATATTAAAATATTAAAATTTGCAAAACCTCATCAGAAATACATCTATGGAAGTTTATTTTTCAATATTATGTATTCTGTATTTCAGATTGCTTCATTAGGTACCATTTTACCCGTCTTGGGAATGCTTTTTGGTACAATTACACCACAAGAATATAAGTCTGCTCCTGTTTATTCGGGAGATATTATAGATCTTTTTTCTTATCTGAAAGATTATTCCAACTACTATGTACAAACTTTGGTGGCTGAGTATGGTTCACTTAAAGTATTAGCATGGCTTTGTATTATTACATCGTTTATGTTTTTTTTAAGAAATGCGTTTCGATATTTTGGTTCTTTTTTATTGATCAATTATCGTGTGGGGGTTACAAAAGACCTTCGTGGTGCGATGTATAATAAAATACTGTCTCTACCGGTTTCCTTTTTTACAGAACGAAGAAAGGGAGATCTTATGTCTCGTATGTCAAATGATGTAGGTGAAGTAGAAGGTAATATATTAGGAAGTTTGATAGAGCTTATCAATGCTCCCTTTATGCTCATTAGCACATTAGTTACTTTATTCTTTTTAAGTCCGGAAATGACTCTTTTTTCTCTTTTAGTATTGCCTGTTATGGGGACTATGATTGCATTGGTAGGAAAAAGTCTGAAAAAAGATTCCCATGAAGCTCAAAACGAAATGGGTACTATATTTTCCATTGTAGATGAAACATTAAAATCATCAAAAGTTATCAAGATTTTCAATGCAGAAAAAATCCTGAATACCAGATTTACGAATTCGATGCAAAAATGGATAAATAGCTCAATCAATCTAGGAAGAAAAAAAGAACTAGCATCTCCGATGAGCGAATTTTTAGGATCTATTACTTTCTTAATTATAGCTTGGTATGGAGGAAAACAAATTATTGTAGAACAATCCATTTCTCCCGCTGATTTCTTAGTTTTCTTAGGAATGTTTTTTCAAATTTTACCTCCTGCAAAAAGCTTATCAGCCTCTATAGGAAATGTTCAGAAAGGAGAAGCTTCTTTGGCAAGAGTAATGGAGATTCTTGAGGCAGATGTAAAAATTGACGAAGTTACAAACCCCGTTTCAATCTCTACCCTTAATAATCAAATTGAATTTAATAATATCGGTTTTTATTATGATAAAGACCATACTATTCTTAAAAACTTCTCTATCTCTATACCCAAAGGTAAAACAGTGGCTCTTGTTGGACAAAGTGGAAGTGGTAAAACAACCATTGCGAACCTGTTAGCTAGATTTTATGATGTTTCGGAAGGTGAAATCTTGATCGATGGAATCAACATTAGGAATTTAAAATTAAAGGAATACAGACAACTGCTTGGGATGGTAACCCAAGAATCGGTTTTATTTAATGATTCAGTTTACAATAATATTTTAATGGGTAAACCAGATGCTACAAAAGAAGAAGTAATTGCTGCCGCTAAAGTTGCCAATGCTGATGCTTTTATATCTCAGCTTCCTGAAGGATATTCAACCAATATTGGAGATGACGGAAATAAACTTTCCGGAGGACAGAAACAGAGAGTTTCTATAGCAAGGGCTGTATTAAAAAATCCACCCATTATGATTTTAGATGAAGCTACTTCAGCATTAGATACAGAATCGGAAAGGTTTGTTCAGGATGCTTTAGAAAAGATGATGGAAAACAGAACTTCTTTGGTTATTGCTCACAGATTGTCAACTATCCAAAAAGCAGACTGGATTATTGTTATGGAAAAAGGAGATATTGTAGAACAAGGAACACATCATGAACTTATTGCCAAAAAGGGAATGTACAACAAACTGGTTGAATTACAAAATTTTGATTAATTCAAATCTAATATAATGAATCCAATACAAGAGTATTTCTACAGAATTGAAGAACCTGAAAGAAGTACTCTTTTATTTTTGAGGAAAACAATTCTGGAATCTGACATTGAAAATATTACGGAAACCTTTAGTTTTGGGCTTCCCTTTTTTAAGTACAAAAAGAAAATGCTTTGCTATATGTACTATAGCAAAAAATACCAACAACATTACATCAGTTTTTACCACGGAGATCGATTAACTCATCCCGAACTTATTTCTGATGGTCGAAAGAAATTCAAAATATTTTTAATTGATATGGAAAAGGATATACCAATATCATTGATTCTATTTTATATTTCTCAAGTGAAACAACATATCAAAACATAGATACACATCAATTGTTGTATTAATATATAAATAAAAGCTCACAAATAAATTTATTTGTGAGCCTTATCATCTAATTAAAAAATCCTATACTATTTTATATCAATTACAAGAGCATTATTTTCTAAATCTATTATTGAAATCAACTGAGCACTTGGCCCATCTCCATTCTGATTAATTCCATCTTTATCATAAGCAGTCTCTGCAATTGTTTTACTTATTTCTTGATATTTATCAAATAGTGCTATTACAGTACGATATCCAATTCTTTGACTTTGGTATTTAATTTGGGGGTTTCTAGTATCAAAATCCCTATCAATAAAATCAATATCATCACTTGAACATCCGTTGTTAAGATCAATTTGTTTCAATGGGCTTCCATTATAAATAAATTGTTTACGGTTTACATCAAAATAAAATGTGATAAACTCGCCTTTAATAAGATCCCATTTTTCACTCCGCCCATCTTTAGTTTTAATAGTCAAAGGAATAGAAGCTGTATAATTATTTTTTACAATCAATTTGTATTGATTATCTGAACATTCCTGATAGGTATCAATGCCTCTCACATGCTTTGTAACAGGAAGATTAAATATAGACTTAGCTGTATTTAAAGCTGTATAATGAATGATAGCACCCATATTTGCTCTTGAAACTTCTGCCCCTTTATGCATAAAATCTTGAACTTGACTAAAGTTTTTCGCCATAGCGCTCAAGCTTGCACACATTCCATCTGTAGCATTTCCTCCAATTTGTTTTGCATATACCCTTGTATTCTCCATGACATTTTTATATTTTGAGTTAAAGTCTCCACTCAAAAAACCTGTCGGAGCACGATATAATGCTTCAAGGGCTGCTGACAATTCACTAGCACTCGCTGAAGATTCATAAATTAAGGTATATAGCCTACCATATGTGACTGTTTCAATCACCACAGGAGGTTCCATGTCTCCATCAGTATAATTTTTAATCCATCCTTTTGCTCCCGAAAGAGACGTTTTATCGGCATCAACTGAAAAAGTAAAGAAAACTTGCTTCAATGTAACAGCGTAATACGTTTTATTTTTATCAAAGGTAAAACCAAATTTCCCACTTATATTCCCTAAGATTCCAGTATATCCTATATTTAATGCCGTTTCTAATTGTTTATTACTATAAGCTCTTTGGATACTAACTTCATAATTGGCCGCAAAACTAGTATTGGCTTTTTCATACTTTAAGAGTAAATTTCCTAATGCTCTTTGAGCATTACTTGCCGTTGCTTCAATAGTTTCACCTCCTCCATTATCTCCAAATAAAGGCCCGTCTATTTTCACTGTTATTTCGTTTCTCTCTCCTCCTGTTGGAAATACGGCCATGTTTTCGGATAAGAAAGTATTTTTTTGGATAAGATTTCCGGGCCATAATAAATGATTTCTTGTAGTAAAACGCGTAAATTCATTATAATTTTTATCATAATCAATTTTTTTGGTTTCACAACTTTTAGTATGTCCAGAAGAAGCTCCAGAAGAAAATCTACTTATCGTTGTTATTCTATTTATTAATGGACTAGCCGGGCCATCATATATACCCATTCTGGATTTAGCAGTCAGTGAGTTTTGGCTATTATTCGTGTTTTCTTCAGAAAGCACATCATTATTACAGCTTGATAATATAGCCATTGACATTATCGCTATTAAAATTTTCATTTTCATCTCTAGTACTCTTTATACTTATTCAATTTTATTTTAAAAACTTATAAGAGATCTTCCAATTATTCCTTCAGATAATTGACATAGGAAAACTCAAAGTAGTTAATATTTATTTTTGATTTAGAAGAGTATATTATGCTTCAAACCTCTCCCTAAGTGTCCGTTCAGTGTATTCTTTTCTGAATAATCCTCTTTTTTGTAGTATGGGAATAACATGTTCAACCATATCTTCTAATCCTGTGGGAAAAGAATCAAAATTTAGATTAAATCCATCTGCTGCACCTCCTTTAAACCACGTCTCCATATCATCAGCAATCATGTCTGGTGTTCCAACTATAGTTCTAATCATGCCAAAATTATTCAGAATTAATTCACGAACTGTTAAATTTTCCTTGCGGGCAAGCCCTACGATTTGCGTTCTAAAGCCATTTGAAATAATATCTTTAGAAGCTTTTTCAATGAGATCATAAGGAAGTAATTCATTTAATTTAAGTTCACTAGGTTCAATTCCTAATTGTCTCCCTAATGTAATAATATCCACATCTAAGTTTCTCAGATTATCCATTTTTTCTTTCCTTTCTTTGGCTTCCGCTAAAGTAGATCCTATGATAGGATAAAGTCCTGGTAATATTTTTAAAGAATCTCGAGAACGATTTTTTAGAATTACCATTGATTTCAAATTTTCATAAAAAATTTTCGCCTCTTGAAAAGAATTTTGAGCATTGAACACAACATCAGCAAATTTTGCAGCCAATTCCAATCCTTCCTGAGACGCTCCTGACTGTACCATAACAGGTTTACCTTGAGGACTACGTGGAACATTCAGAGGACCTGCAACATTATAATAGTTTCCCTCGTGATTTATACTTTTAACTTTTGATACATCCACAAAGACCCCATTTTCGGCATCTGCAATAAGTGCATCCTCACTCCAACTATCATTCAGTTTTGTCACTACTTCTATAAATTCTTCTGCTCGTTCATATCGCTTTTTAGAGCTAGGAAGTTCTATTTTCCCAAAGTTTTTTGCAGCCATTGGATTGTATGAAGTAACCGCATTCCATCCTATTCTTCCATGGCTTAAGTGATCTAATGTTATTAGTTGTCTAGCTAATATAAAAGGATCACTAAATGTTGTAGATATTGTAGATATCAGCCCTATATATTCTGTTACTTTTAATATTGATGCGGAAACAATTAAAGGATCTAACATTTGAGACGGACCTTGTGCATGACCATGTAAAGACAAAGAATCTGAAAAAAACACAGCATCAAACATTCCTCGTTCAGCAATTATTGCGGTTTCCTCATAAAATTGAGGGTTAATAAAAGCTTTAGGATCTTCGTTTGTACGCCAGGCAGCTGGGTTTTGCCCTACGCCCACAATATGGCAATTAAGATGCATTTTTTTACTCATATAAATAGACATTTTCATTTTTTAAAAAATTTTCAACATTTTTTGACAGTTTTATCAAATTCCGACCTTTACTTAATTTTGAGGCTTCCCAGACACATTCTCCAATAACCTCAGTATGAAACTTGTCTATAACTTTAACAATAGATTTCCCGTAAGAGATACCAATTCCAATTTCCAATGGGGTAACTCCATATCTCTGCCCTAGAACTTCATTAAAGATGACCATTGTTTCATTAATACATGTTTTTGCTGCTTTATAAACGCTTAATATTTCTTGAGATATTTCTTTTGAATCGACTTTAAATAAAACTAATATCCCATCTCCAAGCAGTTTCACTGCCTGTCGTCCTTCTTTTTCTAATACCGTATATGCTATGGACTGAAGCAATGTAGATGTGATATAAAATACTTTTTGAAGCCCATTTTCTATATGATGATCATTATAAGATATCTTGAATAATGAAGTAGATTCTCTGATATCTACTACAAAGGCAATGAAGTCACCAACATATATATTCCCGTCTTCAATAACCGAAAAGCCTGGAATAATAGAGTTGTTACTTCGAACTTTTAAGGAATCTGAGTAAGTATTTGTAATGGATGATAATAAACATTCATTACCACCTTCTTGAAATAATTCGTCTCTTATAATATTCCAATCTCTTTCTGCATCATCAAAAAGACGATTGATAAACTCTCTCATTTTTTTATTTTTACCATTTTTTATCTTCATAGACTGCATAATTAGACAGCTAAATTCAATTAACTTTAGATATTATTTTACTATTGACACGCTTTACATGGTACAGACAACTACCATCACTATAAATTCCTATATTATAACAGCCTATTACACGATGCTAAATCTGCTGGGGCTCTTTGAGTTCCTGAATACCCTCTAAGTTTACTTAATGTACAATTCGTTTTATTATAATGTATGTCCATTGTTTTTATTCTACCATCCAAAGATCTATAATAGATCCAACTAGGTGTAGTAGCACGACTTGTAACATGGACATATCCACAACTTCTATTCATACAAGCATTTTCCCACTCTCTTATTGAAACAAGCTTATTAGGGAATAAAGAAGGATCCACTACTGCTTTAACTTTCTTATTATAGTTATTGATATATGTAACCAATACAGCAACATGATATCCCCAACTGATGCACCCTTTTCCATCCAATGTTCTTGCCCTAAGATTTCCATACACCCATTGCTTTTCACTACTATATCCATTTTCTTCTAAAAGTTGTTTGATTTTATGTGCACGAGCATAGCAACCATCAACACCATAATTAAAGTTTGCACAAGGAGAAGATGGATGCAACCCGTTACAAGAATTATTTTTAATTTTTATAAATAAACTTCTGAGCTTGCCTTCATTTTCAATTACATTTTTAAAATATGTATTGCGCTTCTCCCTAATTGTTTGATTTTCCATCAAAGACGTCCTAAATGCCCTTGATTCTTCATCCGATAATTTCTCTACTTTAACAATTTCATTCGAATTGTTTCTCAAGTAGATATGAATTGTTGATTCTTTATTTACAGCCTCTTCAAGTAAAGCAATAAATTCTTTATTACTTTCATTCAATTTTATAGTGTACAATTGAGCACTATAAATAAATCCGACATTAATATGATCATTTTCCTTTTCTATACTTACGGGAATCGTCTTACCAAAGTCTTCTACGACATATGTTCCTGTTTTTGATTCTAAAGCTGGATTCATTTCTCTGCTTGATTCAGAACAAGCAGTAACCGCTAGCATTGTAATACATATTAATGCTAATAAAAATTTATTTTTCATTCTATTAAAGTATTATGGGCAAAGCGCCCCGTTTTAAAGTAAATTAATTGCTATAACCAGAGCTATCCCTTTGAAAGTTTTTGAGTGTACACCTAGATCTCTATTAGTTATTGTATAATCATATTTTTTATAATTGATTTTAATTAGACTAAATCAAAACTGAAAATTGAAAATATTATCACACCTCAATTATAATAGCTAATTGAAGTAATAATTTCAAAATAATGTAAATGTTTAAAAATAAAAAGCTACTCCAATTTAAATTTCATTGAAGTATGATGTAAATAATTTAATAAAGTAATTATTTATCAGTCCAAAGATCCCTAGGGTAAAATCAATAATTCAAAAAACTATTGTTTATATTTTGATTAATAAATCACTTATACAGATAAAAATATAAATATTTCCATCAATTAAAGCATTACAATCTTACTCATATTAAAAAAAAGAAAATTGGAAAATAATTTGTTATTGATAGTTGTTAATATATTATTCTCTAAAAAGAATCCTTATCCCAAATTAAAAACAATAATTAATTAAAAAACTAGTATTGATAGATATTTTAAAATTCATTAGTTGTAAAATAAATTTTAAAGTAAGTAGTATCTAATACTTACAGATTCGAAATAATTTGCTTTCTTCATTTAAATTTTCATTCATTGTGATGCAAAGAAACGATAAGTATTTTATGACACCAAACTGAAAAAGAATAAAAATCAAAAAAATGACTAAAGTCATAAAATAATAATAATTCAACAATAAAAGAAATAAAAAAACATTAACAATACAAAATAAAATCAGGTTAATACTACAATCGACAAAAACACTCAAACACCCTTATATAAAGCATATATACTATCACAAAATGGAGATTTATAATGTCATTTAAATTAATCAATCATAGTAAATTTAATTTGAACGGTCAATAGAAATACTCCTATACTTATAACCAGTATAGGAGCTTTACTCTTTTTCTACATTAATTATCCACAGTGACATCAAACCAAAAAAATAAAAAAGCGGTGTTAAAGGTAAAACATTTTAGGGTATTCAGAATGATCACTTGGTAGTGTCTCACTAACTGTGTAAGTTAAAAAGTTATTCTGGAAAATTTAGAGCTCTTACAGCTCAAGAAATTTTTCGGAAATAACTTTTTATTATTTTTAACCATTACATAGTTATGATTGACAA
>NZ_CACVBR010000060.1 GCF_902728265.1 Chryseobacterium potabilaquae | reverse complement strand
TTGATTATAATGCCTAAAAGCCATATATCTAATTGATTACTAAATAAATATACAAAAAACAAATCAAAATGTATAAAAATTATTCACTTTTTAACAAGAAAAACCGCCTCAGTTGTGAGACGGCTTCTTGGTATTTTATGATATATTGTTTAATGTCCGTGTTCTTTTGGGGGCGGTGGATAATTCCCTTTCGTTGCTTCTCCTACCGTAGTGGCTGTTGTCATAGCTACAACCAGATCATTTAGCATATTACTTGCTGCCGTAGGTGAATTAGGCAGTAATACAAGATTACTTCTATTGCTTGAACCTACGGAATGTAAAGTATCATAGTGCTGTGTAACCACAATTAATGCAGATGCTTCATGAGAGTTGATATCTACATTATTAAGCATCCTCACAGATTCTTCAAGTCCTTTTGCTATTTCTCTTCTTTGATCCGCAATTCCTTGTCCTTGCAATTTTTTAGACTCGGCTTCTGCTTTTGCAACCGCTACAATTCTAATCCTTTGGGCTTCAGATTCGTATTCCGCAGCCGTCTTCTCTCTTTCTGCTGCATTAATTCTATTCATTGCATGTTTTACCTGCTCATCCGGGTCAATATCTGTTACTAAAGCTTTTATTATATCATAGCCGTAACTATTCATTGCTTCTTGTAATTCTCCTTTTACGGCTATTGCCACATCATCTTTTCTCACAAACACATCATCCAATTTCATTTTCGGAACTTCTGCACGCACTACATCAAAAACAAAAGAAGTAATCTGATTTTCCGGATTTTCCAAGCGATAATATGCATCCGAAACCTGGCCTCTGATCACCTGATATTGAACCGAAATTTTCATTCTTATAAAAACATTATCCAATGTCTTTGTATCAATCATCACATCAAGCTGCTGAATTCTAAGATTCAATCTCTTAGGAATCTGATCAATAATCGGAAGTTTAAGATGAAGCCCAGAATGTTTTACCGATTGAAATTTACCAAAACGTTCGATAATAGCTGCCGTTTCTTGCTTAACTACAAAAAAGGAAGCAAATAAAATAATAAGCCCTAAAAAAATTACAGGCACTAATATAAATCCCATAGTTTAATTTTTAAATAAGTCGTAACTTTGTATGTTTTGTTATAAATATACCACTTATTTTTTTTATTAAACCGTCATTCCAATATCAATTCCTTTAATTTTCCTATAAAGATCCGTTGCGTAATTATCTGTCATTCCGGAAACAAAGTCAATAACCCCTAGTATTTTTTGATAGTCCGTCCCTTCTTCATACACAAATTGCTTAGGTAGAAGCTTCAATGCCATTTTATCATATGATTTTCTTTCATCTTTAGATTTTAAAATGGATGGAATAAAATGATCTAATAATTCATACATTACATTATAGCCGGCATTTTCAATTTCTACAACCGCTCTATGATTGTAAATTTTTTCAATAGAAAAACTCTCGATATTTTGCAATACTTTATTTTCAGATTTATAAATATCGAGAAGAGCTTTATCCAAATTGCCTTCAAAAATGGTTATAAAGTGATGCTTGTAAATCTCTATAGATTTATTAATCAATGCGTTAATAACTTTTGCCCTTAAATAAGATATCTTTTCATTATCATTTGAAATAGAACTTAATTTCTGCTTCACCCTATTAACATCATCTGTTTCAGATTTAACTAATTCAAAAAATAAATCTTCACAATCCGAAGTCGAAACAATACCTAATCGATGAGCATCTTCCATATCTATTATATTATAGCAAATATCGTCGGCAGCCTCAACCAACCATACAAATGGATGTCTTTTGAAAATATAAGGATCCTCATTTTCAGAAATTAAATGCACCCCTTTTGTTATTTGTAGAAATATATCTTTTTCATTTTGGAAAAAACCAAATTTCTTTCTGTGAAGTATTCCTTTTTGTTTTGCAATGGCTTCACAAGGGTATTTTGCAATACTTGCCAACGTTGTATAGGTAAGCTGTATTCCTCCTTCATCTTTCCCTTGTTGCTGATGTGCTAATACGCGTATGGCATTGGCATTCCCTTCAAAATTGACAAGATCCGCCCATTCCCTTTCGTTAAATTTTGGTTTCAGGTCCTTTTCATTTTTTTCAAAATAGCTGGCAATAGCATCTTCCCCGGAGTGCCCAAAAGCGGGATTTCCTACATCATGACATAAACATGCTGCAGCGATTACATTTCCTAAATTATGAAGATAAAAGCCTTTGGATTCTTCTGTAAGATCGCTTTTAAAATTTTCAGAAATAAATTCGCCAATGATACTCCCAAGACTTCTTCCCACAGAAGATACTTCCAATGAATGGGTGAGACGGTTATGAACAAATACACTTCCAGGAAGAGGAAAAACTTGAGTTTTATTCTGTAACCTTCTAAATGCGGATGAGAAAATAATTCTGTCGAAATCTCTTTGAAAATCAGTTCTTGAAGCTTTAGTATTGGGATTATTTCCGGTACGCTGATTGGTGAAAATCTGGTTTAAATTCATCATTTTTCAAAATTACTTCAAATTTTATTTTTATGGAATACTATGGAGGCATTTATTTCAGGAGACTCTTATATTTTTATTCACTTAATGAGTTCCCATTTTAGAAAAAAGATTGATAACGACAACACCGATCAAAATTAATAAAATACCTACCAAGGCAGGTAGATCCGGTATCTGTTTAAAAACAACGGCTCCAATAATCGTAATAAAAATAATTCCGACTCCAGACCAAATTGCATAGGCAATTCCAACCGGGATTTGACGCAATGTAAGACTCAAAAAATAAAACGTAGCAATATAGCCGATTATAGTAATGACTGAAGGTATTAGCTTAGTAAATTGCTCTGTTTTTTTTAAGAAAGTCGTTGAAATAATTTCCAACGTAATTGCTATTATTAAATAGATATAGCTACGGATCATAAAATAAACTTCTTATACAAAAATAACAAATCCTTTTTTCTAGAGGTAAAACAATAAAATGTATTCCATATTTATTTTTTTGAGGCATTATTTATTAAATACGGGATATAATTCAGGCAGTTCATTTCATTCACTTTATGAATAAGATAATAAAAATGTACATTAATTTTTTATTTTACATTAATTTAATACAAACAAACTATTATAAAAAGCGAATAATTTCAACTTACAACACCCTGATAAACATCATATTTAATCATTTTCATATATTGATTGAAAATTGTATTATTGCAATTGAATAATCATTAAAAAAATTCTAATTAAACAAAAATTAAACAAATGATCACTTACGTAGGAATTGCAACATGTTTAGTAGTATTCACTTCTTATTTCATTACCGCTAGAAAAGAAGGGAATTAATTGAAACTTCCTTAGAAAAATTCAATTATTTAGATTATTTTGCTATTTAACGAGTGTTTATTTTTTGATTTGGTCTGAGATGATAGCTCTTTTGCTCATATTGGGAGTAAAAGGGCTCGTATCCAAAAATTCAACACTAATTTAATATCTACAAATTAATTTTTATATTTTTCGGTCGAACGTGGGTTCGACTTTTTTCTTTTATACCCTTCATCCAACAGATTGACTAATGTAAAAGTACATTTTAAGATATACTTTCGTTTCATCATATAATCCTACAACCCAAGCCCCAAACACCTATTCTAGTCACAAACACAACCATTTGATTATCAAAGTAAATTAGGCATATTTTTTGTTTAAACAGTAACACACAAATAAAAGACATACTTGATGAAAAAAATTTTAACTTATGGCCTCCCTATGGCGATATTGCTCCTATTTTCCTGTAGCAAGAGCAATAATACCATTCAGCCTGATGACATGGATACCATTAAAGTTGCTTTTTTTATAACTTGCACCACGATGGCACTCACTTTACTCTATACCTATAGAGTGAAGAAAAATCAGAAATAAGTCCACAAAAAACCTCTTCCCTATTTCGGAAGAGGTTTTTTCAAGATATAAGATAAATTAATTTCTATTTTAGATACTTTATCTTATATTTTTCAAAAATTTATTTTTCTCGAACTATCTCTTTTATTTCCTCATAGGTATTTACATCTTTTACAATATACTTTCCCATTTTATCAATCACTGAGAATTTATTGTTTATTCTAACAGTTGAAATGCCCTTTTCAAAATTTTCACAATAATCATATTGCACAGGAATAATGACTTTTCCTTGCTGATTAATGAAGCCGCATTTGTTTTCTTTTCTTACGCCTATTAGCCCCTCTACATAATCACCTATTGAGAAATAAATAAAATCAGTTAATGCTTTTCCTTTATAATTGTAAAGAGCTTCAAGACCATCTTTCTGTAATATAAATAATTCTTCCTTTAATTCTCTTATATAATCATAATCACAAGAAATAATTTCTCTTCCATTTATATCATAAATACCATGCAGACTTTTTATAGAACGTAAATCTCCCAATTCACCAGTCTCCAAAATTGTATCTATATTTTTAGTGACCTTATAAAATGTATTGCGTTTTTCTATATAATAGAATTGAGAAGGAATTATAATTGTGCTATTTTTATCCATAATCCCCATATCATACTCCCCAAAATATTTAGTTCTATAGCCAAACATAAATTTATCATCGCCTAGATATTGGAGATAATTATATTTAAAAGGTATAATTACATTGTTTTTTTTATCAATAATTCCTACTGAATCATTTTTAGAAACGACAGCATAATTTTCTATAAACTTTCTCGCATATTGATATTGAGGTTTGATAATTATATTATTCATTTTATCTTTATAACCCCATAGTGTATCTTGACTAAAATTTATCAACTCTTGACCTTTTAAATCCAATGAAAAAAGCAAAAGATTCACTATAAAAAAGAAACTATTTTTCATTGACCCATTTTTTAAATAAAAACCAATTGAGAAACCCTAAGATCCCTATAACTAAAATGCAAAAAGGATCCATCTCAACATTAAAAAGCCAGATGGCCATACAGTATAATATTAATAAATATAAAATGTGGATAGAAATTTTATTACCTAATCTTCTAACTATAAAAAATAATAATATATAAAGTGGTAAATAAATACTAGTACCCAATATCACCAATTCATATAAAATAAAATATAATAAATAAAATATAAAAGTTGAATTCGAAAAGTTGAAAGGGTTAATTAATATTAAACTATCATACTGTTTATTAGAAGAAGTAGTTATTATCCCAAAAAAAATCTGTAAAATATTTTTAGAAAAAATAAACACATATACTATTAATAATAGCTTATAAAAGTTTTCAGTAAATCTCATATAAAATTAATTACATCCTAAACTTGATAAAGAAGACTTATTCTTTAAATATTTTGTGATTTTTGAATATATAGGCCTATATCTTACCGGTTCTAATTTCTCAGCTGAGCCACCATTTTGCGTATTATTAATATAAGCTTCTAGCTTAATTTGCATACCTTCCCATAATTCATCTGCCTTTGAAAAAGCAAGCTTTTCAGTTAAATATGTTAAAATATTACCTCCATAAGGTTTTGTAAATCTATCTACTCCTCTTGTATAAATATACATAAAACCATTATGATCTATATAATATCCAAATAATCTATTTCCACTAACAGGATGCATACCATCTAAATTAAATGGAGCTTGAACTGTAGTAAACACCCATGCTTGAACATTATACCCAGAACATATCACCGTTCCATTATCACCTGGTATTTCAATATGTATAAGGGATCCTAAGGGATTATTAGAAAACCATAATGCAGCATCATCCACACCATAAGAACTACTTACTAAAGGAGAAAACTTTTCAGCAAAAAGATTTATATTTCTTCTAAAAAAGTCAAAAAATTCAGTAGGCGTATATTTTTTATTAGTACCAAGCTTATTAGGCATACTGGTTATTTTCACAGGAAATAGATCCATGTTTACACTTGCTCCAGAAGCAAAATCTAAATTTTGAATTGAAAATTCATCCTGATACCAAGATGTGTTATTATTTATTTTTCTTAATTTATCTTTAACAGACTGTGGAATTTGATGTTTTGCTAGGTCTTTCCATTTAGGTAATTCATTACATGGAATATCTACCAGTAAATTAGGATTTTGAATTAATGCGTCGTTTAAATTTTTTATTCTTGTAAAAATCTGCTCTGGATTAGTTGTATCGGCATAATTATCAGTTAAGAAATTATATCCTGCTAAAAATATAGGTTGAAATTCTTCCCAAGTAATTGTTTTATTTTGCTTAAACTGCAATCCCCATTTAATAATATTCTTAGATTCTTCACTATTGTTTGCATCGTAACAACTTTGTAAACCTTCAAAGAAAGCCTTATTTTCAGGATTATTAATAAGATTTTGTAAATCAGTCGGTAGACTTTTAATGTATCTAAAGAATGTACTGAGTGTTACAGTTGGGGATGTGGGAATTCCCGTACAATTTCCATCTCCTAAATTCTCACTAGGATTAAATGGTCCAGTCGCTATCCCATTTCCATTACATGGACTTGTTGAGCCACCACCAGGTACATACGTACCGTTATCATCTCCTATGCTACCTCCATCTCCTCCTCCCGTCCCAGGATTATTAGTATCATTAATAAAATCACATCGGTAGGTCATAGTCATATGAACACCCGGTTTCCTATCTGCTTTGCAATTCCCCCATTCAGAAGTATTATTTTCATTATGTGTCGATACTCCATTGTGAACATCACTACAACCTCTAATGGTATAAGTTTCTACAAATCCGCAACTCGTCATTCCAGATCCTTTTGAAGCTGAGGTCAATATATCGTCTGAAAGTTCAATAATAGTCTCTTTACCTCTTATATCAATATAACCTCCTGCTTTTAGAATTTGTTTCTCCTGTTTTGTTAGGTTATAAGACACTAATAATTCTTTGTAGGTCCCATCAGGAAGTGGTGTTAATACTAAATTTTCTAATGATGAATGATCTGAAGAATGATCTCTTATAAGATTAAAGGTGTAGGTATGATAGTTCAAGCCATTTTCGATATAAGTAATATTATCAGTATCGATATAAATACCTCCATCCACACCCTTACCTAATAAATTCATGGTTTGAAGATTTCTTTGAACCTTTTCCAATGTATTATTGAGTATTAGCTTATGCTTACTTTGATCTAAACTAATAGTTTTTGAGATCAGTTGAAATTTACTACTGTTATTGGGTATTTCATGCTCCATCAAGATGTCATTGTTTCTACAAGAGGACAGAAAAGAAGCTAAAGCGATTAATAGAAAACCTGAAATAAAGTTTTTCCGCATATTAAATTTTAATTGTTTTTGATATATTTTTTTAATTAAAGTAAGTAATAGTAAAATATCAAAACACCTAACCTAATGTAAAATCAGCAAGTCCAAAATATATATTATTAATTGGCAAAGTAAATGCGATTATTTAAGAATGGTAACGTATGATTATTTATTTTAAATCACAAAAAAGTGATATGCAAATGTATGATTTTTTCCCTAAAAAAAGTTTTACAACAGTATAAAAAGTAGATGAATTAGCCATAAACCTGAAAATAATTCAAAATAAAATTTCCTACAAGAAAACCTGTAGGAAATTTTATTTCTATAATGATTATCTACCATATTAAATCATCATCTCATTTACTTTTCAGTTTTGACTCAATAGCAGAAGTAGATTTCATAAAAGATTTTTCATTTACATATAAGCTTCAATAGGCTCACAAGTACAAATCAAATTTCTATCTCCAAATGCTTCATCAACTCGAGATACAGAAGCAAAGAATTTGTGATCTCTTACCCAATTCAATGGATAAGCAGCTTTTTCTCTGCTGTATGGCTTATCCCAAGAGTCAGAGATAACCAATTGTTCCGTATGAGGGGCATTTTTCAATACATTATTAACCGGATCGGCCTGTCCATTTGCTATTTCATCAATCTCTTGTTTAATTGAAATTAGGGCTTCTGCAAATCGGTCAATTTCTGCTTTGCTTTCAGACTCCGTAGGCTCAATCATTAATGTCCCTGCTACAGGGAAAGAAACAGTAGGTGCATGGAAACCGTAATCCATTAATCTTTTCGCCACATCTGTTACTTCAATTCCTAATGATTTAAACTGACGGAAATCTACAATACATTCGTGCGCCACTTTCCCATTCTCATTTGAATATAAAATAGAGAAATGTTCCGCCAATATTTCTTTCAGATAATTTGCATTTAGGATTGCATGCTCAGTGGCTTTTTTCAACCCCGAAGCTCCAAGCATTTTAATATACGCATAAGAGATATTCAAGATCAACCCTGAACCATATGGCGCAGCAGAAATCCCTTGAATCGCTTCTTTAGCTCCAACTCTGATATTAGCATTGGTAGGCAAAAATGGAACTAAGTGTTTTGCTACACAAATTGGCCCTACTCCAGGACCTCCCCCTCCGTGAGGAATTGCAAAAGTCTTATGAAGATTTAAGTGACAAACATCAGCACCGATATTACCCGGGCTTGTAAATCCAACCTGAGCATTCATATTAGCTCCATCCATATATACCTGTCCGCCATGTTTATGAATAAGAGCCGTAATCTCTTTAATATTAGCATCAAAGAAGCCGTAAGTAGAAGGATAAGTGATCATTACACAAGATAAACTATCAGAGTATTGTTCAGTCTTAGCTTTTAAATCATCAAAGTCAATCTCGCCATTTTCAAGATTTTTAACTACAACAATCTTCATTCCGGCCATTGCTGCTGAAGCAGGATTGGTTCCATGGGCAGATTGAGGAATCAATACCACATTTCTATGTTCTTCTCCTCTTGATTTATGATATTCTCTAATCACCATTAACCCAGCATATTCCCCCTGCGCTCCTGAATTGGGCTGTAAAGAAGTTCCCGCAAAACCTGTAATTTTTGCCAAATCTTTTTCAAGTTCTTCAATCATTTCCTGATATCCTCCTGCTTGATCAATCGGCACAAAAGGATGAACACCTCCCCACTCTACCCAAGAAAGAGGTAGCATTTCAGTAGCAGCATTCAATTTCATCGTACAAGACCCTAGAGATATCATAGAATGCGTCAATGACAAATCTTTTCTCTCCAAGCGCTTGATATAACGCATTAATTCCGTTTCTGTATGGTATTTATTAAATACTTCTTCTGTAAGAATATCATCTTTTCTTAAAATACTATCCGGAATACTATATCCTTCTTTTAACTCTAATTTAAATGATTGTCGATCCTTAAACTGCGCAAAAGAAGCCATCAGATCATTTAATTTATCTAGTGTTGTACTTTCATTAATTGCAATACTTACAATTCCTTCAGTAAAATAATTGAGATTAATCTTATGATCTCTCATAATCAAGGTAAGTCTGCTTTTCTCATCTTCCTCCATGACTACCTTAACAGTATCAAAAATCGGATCCTCAACAGTTTCATATCCTAAAGCCTGAAGACCACCCTTTAAAGCATTTGCCTTAAAATGAATTTGATCCGCAATATAACCTAATCCTTTAGGTCCATGATAAACAGCATACATTCCGGCCATAACGGCTAAAAGTACTTGAGCTGTACAAATATTTGAAGTTGCTCTTTCTCTCTTAATATGCTGCTCTCTGGTTTGTAATGCCATCCTCAAAGCACGTTTTCCGTACATATCTTGAGAAACACCTATAATTCTTCCCGGGATATCTCTTTTATAGTCTTCTTTACAAGAAAAAAAGGCAGCATGAGGTCCACCGTACCCCATTGGAATACCAAATCTTTGGCTAGTTCCAACCGCACAATCAGCTCCCATAGTAGCCGGAGACTTGAGTTTCACCAAAGCCATCGGATCACATGCTACTACCACTTGGAGGTCTAGCTTTTTGTACTCAACAATATCTTCGGTATAATCTAATACAATCCCATTTTTACCGGGATATTGTAATAAAACTCCATAATAAGAAGCATCGAATTGATGTGTTTTATGATCTCCTACTATAATCTCTATTTCTAACCCTTCGGCTTTTGTTTTTAATACTGAAACGGTTTGTGGCAATACGAGATGAGATACAAAAAATTTATTTGCGTTTGCTTTTTTCTGATCTTTAGTTCTGTTATTAAAAAACATATGCATTGCTTCTGCCGCAGCAGTAGATTCATCCAATAATGAAGCATTTGCCAAACCAAACCCTGTAAGATCACATACCACAGTTTGAAAGTTAAGAAGAGCTTCCAATCTTCCTTGTGCAATTTCTGCTTGATAAGGAGTATATGCAGTATACCAACTGGGATTTTCAAAAATATTTCTTTGAATAGCTGATGGTAATAGGGTATTATGATATCCAAAACCAATATAATTAGTAAAATCTGCATTTTTTGATGCAAGATCTTTTGAATGGCTTAGCATTTCATATTCTGAAAGAGGATCAGAAATTTCAAGATCTGTTTCTAAACGGATAGAAGAAGGAATTGTTTGAGAAAGTAATTCTTCAATACTTGAAACACCAATTTTTTCCAACATGGCCTGTTTATCGGCTTCATTAATAGAAATGTGGCGGCTCACAAACTGTTCTGTATTCATTTTTATTTATTAGATTTTGTTTGTAAAAAAGATGGGTAAAATTACATCTTTTTAAGCGATTGCACAACAATTCGAAAACCACCTAAAAATCAAGGAAAACCAATTATTATTATAAAAAGATCATCTTTTTTCACATTCCTTTCAAACAAAATAAAAAAAATATTTTACTAATAAAAAATAAAATTTTAAAAAAATATTCCACAATAATTCTAAAAAAAACACATCAATAGAAAAATACTATTTCATTCATATAAAATATTTCTAAAAAAGCATTTAAAAATTATTTTGTAGTTTTCACCAATATTACAAAAAGCACACTAAAATACTGATTGATAGATATTTACAATATTAATTTCTTTCATCTAAATAGTGAATAATATACATGAAAACGAAGGCAAAAACTAAACATACCATTCATTTTTTGGCATAAAATTTATTTTATTAACACAAAATGAAAACAAATTTTTTTATATGAAGAGTTACTTTCATATAGTTTGGTTATTAAAGTAAATAAAAAATTAAAAAATAATAAAAAAAATATAAGAACAAACCTATTTTATAAAGAACACAAGCAATTAAAAAACACAACAGCATAATATTTACACAAATCTAATGATAAGAAAAAACACTTCGAGGCTTATAGCCCTATGCGTTCTTGCGCCTTTATTCAATATAAAGATGAACGCTCAGACTACAATCACCACTGTACAACCTAATCCAGATTCATCAGAAGGGCCCTGGTCAGTTTACTTAAAAGGCTTTGTACAAGCTGATGCTATGATAGACTTTCAAGAAATGGGATCTAAAGACGGATTTTCAGCCCCATCCATCAAATCTCCACAAGAGAACTCAACAACCAGCTATTTTAGTGTAAGACAATCACAGTTAGGAGTTGGGATAAAGCAACCTAATGCAGAGAATGGGATATCCGCTTATGTGGAAATAGATTTTTTTGGTCCTAACGGAACAACAGCACCCAGATTTAGAAAAGGATATATTGAATGGAAAAATATATTAGTAGGGCAAACATGGAGTAATTTTTCCGATATTGATATCTTTCCTAATATCTTTGATTTTGCAGGACCAAACGGTACCATGTTTATAAGAACATTACAAGTCAGATATTCAGCTGCACTTTCCAAAAAGCAGGAACTTAGCCTATCGTTGGAAGATCCTGCACAAAGAAGTGTACGTCTGCCTGATTCATTAAATTGGAAAAGCAAAGCTGTAATCCCTTCTTTTACGGGAATGTATCGTTATGGTGGAGATAGAGACTATATTAAAGTCGGAGGAATCATTTCTCCTATCAGTTATCAAACGGGGGATATAGCTTCAACTAGTGCAAAAACACAGACAACAATGGGGTTTGCAGGTATGGTTTCCGGAAAATTATATACTGGTAATTTGAATAATTTCCGACTACAATCCTCTTATGGAAAAGGATATTCCAATTATAATATTGTTTTAAGCGGAGAGCAATACGATGCCGTACCCGATCTTCAAAATAATAAACTAAAAACTTTAAATTTATTCAATATTTTGGGGATTTATGAACATTGGTGGAGTCCAAAATGGAGCTCGGTTGCTTACTATAGTTATTCCCAATTTGGAAAAGATGATCTTATTCCTAAAAATATGCTGCAAAATTTTCAAAATGCAGGTCTTAATATTGTTTATCAACCTTATAAAAGATTTAGAATGGGGATTGAAGGAAATTATGGAAAATCAAAAAGTTTCGACAACAAGACAACAGAAGGATTTAGAATCCAGTGTTCCACCGCCTTTTCTTTCTAAACAATTGAAAACAAGAAAATTACACACGGACTAAAAAGGGATAAAATTATTTAAAAAAATATTAATTATATTTATTCTAAATTAATATATTTGTATCATGAATACAGTTATCCCTTTTAAAGTTCCTCCTTTGGCCCCTTCTTATGGGATCAATAATGAAAATATATATTGTGAAAAAAAATCTTGCTGTAAAAAATTCAAAAAAGGAAAAAGATGTAAAAAATGTCCTGGTAGGAAGAAAATGGCTTAATTAATCCATACTTTTATAAAAAAATAAATTACGGCCAATAGCACTATAATAGCTATACCTATTCTTATAATTTTTGGCTGACCATAAGGATTCATGACCGTTCTTGATTGTGTCTTAAATAAGTCTTCTGCTCTATCCATAAATTTTTCTGAGTTATTCTCAAAAACTTCTGTAATAGTAATTCCTTGAACTATGGTCTTATGTAAAAGCGAATTTGTTGCATGAAGTAACAACTGAAATTTCCCATCTTTAAATTCAGTAATTTTAAAAATCCGTTCACCATACGCTTTCTCCAATCCAAATGGAAGCACCTTTACAATATCTGCATTCTGAGTTTGCCAATTGATAATAATCTCCTCTCCTTTCTTGGCATGAATTTTATTTGCACTAAAAGTCTTAATGGAAGGCGGAATGGTATACCTAAAGCTTTTTTGCTGACTTTCTAAGTTTTGATCGTAAGCTCGTCTTCTGCTTATATCACTTAATGTTTCATATGCTTCTTGAATTTCCCGAAAACGATCACCAAAAAAAGCATCATTATCATTCTTATCAGGATGATATTTTAAAGATAATTTTCTATATGCTTTTTTGATGTCTTCTTCCGAAGCATCATAAGAAATCCCAAGAAAATAATAGTAATCTTTCATTAAGCTGTACAAAAATAAGGATTTATTTTTCTTCTTACATTTCCAATCAGGATATTAATCTTACATATGATGAGAAAAAATTCATTTATACTATAAAATACAGAACATTATACTGTAATACATCATAAATATTTCGG
>NZ_CACVBR010000059.1 GCF_902728265.1 Chryseobacterium potabilaquae | reverse complement strand
ATTATCCTATATCCGATGGAGATGTTTCTGAGGATTTAGATATTCGATTCCGGGATTCTATAGAGAAGGTAGATTATCCCTTAAGTTTAATTGCGTATGAGAGAGGAGAGGAAGTGAGTCTTACGTTAAACTATGAAGGTTTGTTATTTGAAAAGGTTATGATATCTCAGGTACTAGAAGGTATGGAGTTGATGTTGGATCAGCTGTTACAAGATCCTACCATTACTACAGATAGACTGTCATATGTTTCAGCTACCGAGTATCAAGACTTGATTTATAATTGGAATGCAACGGGAGTAGAATACGACACAAGTGTTACCCTTCATGAGTTATTTGAAAGACAGGTAGAGAAGACTCCTGATCATATTGCTTTGGTGTATGAAGATGTAAAGTTAAGCTATAGGGAGCTTAATGGGAGATCTAATCAGTTAGCTCATTATTTACTACAAAATTATGAGATTAAGCCCGATGAATTGATCCCTCTATGTTTAGAAAGATCCGAGCAGATGCTGATCGGAATCTTAGGGGTATTAAAATCAGGGGGAGCTTATGTTCCTATGGATCCTAATTATCCTATGGATCGAATAGAACATATTCTGGGAGATACCAAGGCTAGAGTTGTAATCGGAGAAGAAGATACGATAAAAAAACTCTTTGAATATAAATCTGAGACTAATGATCTTAGTATTCTTAGTCTGAATAGTTTAGAAATACAATATGAAGTTAATAAATGTTCAAGTGATAATCCAAAGACGGATGTAAGTTCAGGTGATTTATCATATGTTATTTACACCAGTGGTACAACAGGAAAGCCCAAAGGGGTCATGATAGAGCATAAGAGTGTTGTAAATTTAATGGATAGTATACGAGAAGTATATGGTTCTAGTACCCTAGGTAAAGTAAGTGCCTACACCTCTTATGTCTTTGATGTTTCAGTTTCCGAGTTCTTTAGTGCTTTACTATATGGTAATGAATTATATATATTATCAGAGGATATAAAAAAGGATTCAGATCTGATTAGTGACTATCTTTTAGCTCATGAAATTACCCATACATATCTTCCTCCTGCATTATTATCTATATTACCACGTAAGGACTATCCAAATTTACAAACTATTCTTTATGCTGGAGAGCCTTGCGATGAGGAAACGGGAAGATATTGGGGGGAGTATAAGAAGTTATATAATTTATATGGACCTACCGAATCCACGATTTATGCTACCTATAGAGAGATAAAATCAGGAGAGGTACATTTGATAGGTCGCTCTATAGCCAATACCACAACTTATGTATTAGATGAATATTTACGTCCAGTACCCGTGGGAGCCATAGGAGAATTGTATATAGGAGGAGTTGGTCTATCAAGAGGCTATTTAAATCTTCCAGAGCTTACAGATGAAAAATTTCTAGCTAATCCTTTCCAAATTGAAGAAGAAAGAAAGAAAGGATATAATAATCGGATCTATAAGACAGGAGATTTAGTTCGCTATCTTCCTGGAGGAGATTTAGAATATATGGGGAGAAATGACTTCCAGGTAAAGATTAGAGGATATAGAATAGAGTTGGGAGAGATAGAGAATGGGCTATTGAGCTATGAAGGAATTTGTCAGGCAGCAGTGTTAGCAAAGGAGAATAGTTCAAGATTGAAATATTTGATAGGATACTATGTATCAGATACTGCAATAAATCATGAGGAACTATCAGTACATTTATCGGGCTTAATTCCTGAGTATATGATGCCTTCTGTATATGTTCATTTGAAAGAACTTCCTATCACGATAAATGGTAAATTAGACCGAAGAGCTTTACCTGAACCTATTTTTACAGGAGATAAAGAATATATAGCTCCGGAAACTCCCCTTCAACAGAGTTTGGCTGAGATTTATGGAGAAGTTTTAGATTTACCGGTAGCAAGTATTGGTTTACATGATGATTTTTTCCGATTAGGAGGAAATAGTATTATGGCTATCAAGCTGATCAGTAAGATTTACCATCAGCTCGGAATTCAAATAAAGGTTGCCGATGTTTTTAAAGGGAGGATGATTGGTGTATTATCCTTAATAATTACAAATTATAAAGCAGAATACAAAGCCATAGTTTCACTTAATAATGCTATAAATAAACCTAATATGTTCATGATTCATTCTGGAGGAGTAGGTTGTGAAGTATATCAATCACTTGCTGATAAATTAGATAATGATTATCATTGTTATGGAGTAGATTATTATAATTTATACCATGAAGAAAAGATAGATAATCTTAATAGGTTGGCTATGTATTATCTGGATCATATGGAGGAAATACAAATGAAGAGACAAGGAGAAGAATATATTCTATTGGGTTGGTCTTTAGGGGGGCAAATCGCTTTAGAAATTGCTTCTGAATTGGAAAGTAGAGGACATAAAAACATTACTGTTTATTTATTAGATACGATTATTAAGTATTCGGATTCAGAATTAATGAATATATCGCCTTTTTCTGATGAAGAAATTAGTCGAGAATTTCAGATCCCTATGGATAATAATTATTTTATCAAGATTAAAAACGTACTGAGTGCAGAACTTATACTTAGTAGACAAAATATTTCGACTAAACTAAGATTTACAAAGACAGTACTACTAAAAGCTATGCTCAAGGAAAATAAAGAAGAAAGGGAATTGATTACAGAATATATACAGCAATTAACTTATAATAATGTAGACATAGTACTTGAAGATTCAAGTCTCTTGAAAGTATATCCTATTAATGCATTGCATCGAAATATGCTAGAAGAAGAGGCTGCTATTATTGATGTTATAAAGAGAGACTTAACCAAATAATGAAGACTATAAATAAACTTGAAGTAGGTTTCACTAAATGTGTAAGTTAAAAAGCTAGGCTTGGATTTTATAATCTGAGCCTTTTTTCAAAAAAATATTAAAAAAACTATTCATAGACAAACAACCTATATTAATTAGAAGTATATCTAGGAAAGTTGGGACGGATATAGTGTGCTATAACAATAGATTCGCTACAAATTAAGAGAGGGTTTTCTTAGCCATAGAAGATACTGACTAGTCCTAAATAAACGTTACAGATTATTAGGTTAAAAATACTAATATCTTTGTTTTTATAGGTTTTTGTTTTTATATAACTTAAGTAAGTATAATTTCTGGGCAATATTACTTCATTCGAGTCCCAAAAATTTGTAGTAATATCAGTCTGAATAGAGATAAGATGTTCCAAAGACTATAATTTTTCCCAAGGCGTTTTCCCATTCAAAGAAGAGTATGGCCTTTTCTTATTATAAAACTCCTGTCATTCAATAGCTAAAGCATTTAAATTAAGATCGGAATCAGATAAATCCACTCGCGACCAGAATTCGGATTTGTCAGTCTCTCGAGTTCTTTCTACTTTACCATTTAGATGAGGGGATCTGGGCTTTATGAGTCTGTATTTGATAAAATTTTCATGCAGCTCATATTGGAAGGAGTAATTAAAAAATTCAGTACCCCAATCGGTTTGAATATGCTGTAGAGGAAAATATAATGTATCCAAAATTTCACCTAAAAAATTTATCGTACTACCTCTTACACATCCCTATTTGAGAATCAATATTCCCATACATTTGGTATATAGGATAGCCCCGATCAGATATTAGAGATGGGTTTATAGCAAGAGGAAACTCTCATAACTTAGGGAGCCCCAACCATTTTTGTTACTTCTTAATTAGGAGTGATTAAAACCTGACATACAATTGTTTTTACAACATTGAGATACTCTTCCCTTAGCTGTAGATAATATTTTACTGATAACATTTAACTGAAAAATGAGGAAAGGAAATCTTTTGAATATTAATTATATTTTTAATCTCTCGAATTTTTTTTATTGATAGATTTTATCATTAACATGGCCTTTAAAGGTTGATTCTTATTAGAATTAGGTGGATAAGTATATATGTAAAATACTTAAATTCAATTAATTAGCTTGTTTTTTTTCTTGGTTTAATCGAAAAATTTTATATTTTTGAATTGGTAATAAAATATAATTGAATGGAAATAATCTTAACTACCAGGACTGATTTCTAAAATGATATTTAAAATTTATAATACACTACTGTAACAAAATATTTGGTAAAGAATTTTTAAAAATGTCTCTAACTGTCTTATACTAGATGTCTGGAGAAAGAGGAATAGTTTAAGAAAAAATATTGCCCTACCTAGTATAGCTCTAGTAGATTTAATCCAAATTATAGATTCATAGATCAAAAAAGTATACTATTGAATAATATTCTTCAAATGATTAGCCATTTTAAGGTTGTACTTATTTTGTCTAAATAGAAGAATTACTGGGTATAATAATGTTAACTTTCGATGGAATAACAAAATAGACAGGTGTAGGAACACTTATCTAGCATCTTTTATACACTATTAAATAAACTAAAATTAACACAGAAGCTGTTGATTTTCTATTGAAAAGGAGACTTTTTAAAAAACTTAATGTTATTTCTCGTGTTGAGCTCATTCATTTTTATAATAAGCATGGGGGTGGGATCTCCATCATAAAATAATTGTATTTAATTTAATCCTGTATCATTTTTTTAAGACGTTACCATCTGAAGTAATCTATAATTCATAAAACACAGATAATGAACAAATTTGTTATTCAAAACTATGCTAAGATTGGTTTATCCTTATTGTATTTTCCGCTTTTCTTGTTAATTCTAATATCCATTTTTCTTTATCAAGAAAATGCTTTCTCTAGGGAGGCCTACGCCAATATTCAAAAAGATAGCTTCTTATTTATTAATTCGAAATTGTCTCATTTTCCTCATCTCATCAATAATCTAGGCCAATTTGGAAATGCCCTTATTATTTTATCATTTCTAACAATATTTGTGGTGTATGCACCAAAATTATGGGAAGCCTTATTATCAGCATCCCTGATTTCAATTATACCCACCAGTCTTTTAAAAGTTTTTTTTAAAGTACCAAGGCCGGCTGCTGTATATGATCAGAGTAGCTTTGTGATTATAGGAAAAACATTAACCGGCTCTAACAGTTTACCGTCCGGCCATTCTATCACTATTTTTACAGTACTTACCATTCTATTATGGGCATTGATGCCTCAAAAATTGAAATATAAAGTGTTATGGTTAGGATTTATTATTATCATCGGGACTATTCTTACATTCACAAGAGTGGGGGTGGGTGCGCACTATCCTCTGGATGTTATTATTGGAAGTATTATAGGTTATATGTGTGGAATTTTAGGCATTTTTATCAATCAAAAATACAGCATATGGTCATGGATCAATCATAAAAAATATTATTTTATTTTTATTCTCTTATTCATAGGTTGTATCATTGCTTTAGTAAATAAAATACTTCATGAAAATTTGATAGTATTTTACTTAGCGTTAATTAGCCTTATTGTTTCATTATATATAATTACCTATATTTATGTTAAAAAATAATTTAAAATTATCGAATTTCGCATGGTTAATGAGTTTTCTTAATTTTTTACTCTTTCATTTTTCATTTTTCACTTTTGCTTTCAATAACGTTGATTATAAAACTTACAATGGCTTCATGCTGATTATGAGCTTAATTATCAGCTTATTAGTATCCAGCTATTTTGTTTTTTATCTGTTTTTATTTTTATCGAGTTTTGCGGGTAAATTCCTATTGGTTTTAACTTTTATTATCAGCTCAATTGCTGTGTATTTTATCAATACGTATGGAGTCATTGTAGATGAGAGTATGATTGGTAATGTACTTAATACCAGTTATGAAGAGTCCAGCAGTTTCTTCTCAATAAAATTAGTTCTATATGTACTTGTATTGGGTATTCTTCCAAGTATTTATATCATTAAAGTTAAGATTATTAAGGTATCTTTAAAAAAGTTTTTAATCACTTCTTCTCTTTCTTTACTATTTACGGTTATTTTAGCATTTGCCAATGCGAGTAATTGGCTATGGATTGATAAAAATTCAAAAACATTGGGTGGTCTGATCATGCCCTGGTCTTATTCAGTCAATACATCTCTTTTTTATATTCACAACTATAAAAAAAATGAAAAAGAAATTCTGTTGCCGAACGCTACTATCAAAAATAGGGAAAAATCTATTGTAGTTTTAGTCATAGGCGAATCCGCAAGAAGTCAAAATTTTTCTTTATATGGATACAAAAAAGATACAAATCCTCTACTTTCCAAGGAACAAAATCTATATCATTTTAACGCTACTTCTTGTGCCACCTATACCACTGCGGGTGTGAAATGTATTTTAGAACACTCTAATACGGATAAACTATATGAAATTCTGCCCAACTATTTATTTAGAAACAATGTAGAGGTCATTTGGAGAACTACTAACTGGGGAGAGCCACCGGTCCATATAAGCAATTACCAAAACAAAGAAAATTTACTCGCCCATTGCAAAGATGAAAGGTGCCAATATGATGAAATTCTTTTAAGAGGTTTAAAAGAGCAAATATTAGCGAGTAAAAAGAATAAAATATTAATTGTTCTTCATACCAGTACGAGCCATGGGCCTACTTATAGTAAAAAATATCCATCACGATTTGAAATATTTAAACCCGTTTGTAATAGTGTTGAATTAAATAATTGTACTCAAGAAGAACTGATTAATGCTTATGATAATACCATTGTATATACAGACTATCTCTTAAGTAGCATCATTGAAGATCTCAAACAATTAAAAGATTATAAAAGCACAATGCTTTTTGTATCAGACCATGGAGAATCTTTAGGTGAAAAAAATCTCTATATGCATGGGGTTCCACTAAGCATTGCTCCTAAAGAACAATATGAAATTCCTTTTATCGTTTGGATATCAGATAATTCAACACAACTTAAACCGAATAAAGATCAGGTATTGTCACAAAATAATGTATTCCATAGCGTTCTTAATTTTTTAGGAGTTAAAAGTCCTATTTATGACGAAAAAATGAATATTTACAAATTCACTAAAGAGTAATATTTTTAAACATAGCCAAAAAAGTAGGAAGCGCATCAAAAAGTGTGGGACAATTTATGAAGCTCCCTTATTTTGTAGCTCAACAAGCTGAATACTAGTTATTTTTATACTTTACCTCCCCTCACTTAAATTGCTGCCGACCTGAAGATTTCAAAAATGACATTGTATAAATATGTAAGAGAAAAAAATGGGGAAAATAAGGCTTACAAAAATAATAATTTGTTTTATCTATGAAATGGTAATTAATAATAGATTTAAAGCTTAATGTACTATATTTTCAGTTTCGTCGACATACCCCAACTCTCCCCGTTTTAATGTTTGATTATTTTTTAGCTTTTCCTTTCCTGACAAAATAATTTATTTATATCATTAAATAGTGATATAAACAACATTCATATTATCCCTTACATGGTAATTTTATTTAAATTTTTTACATCTGCATCAAATGAGGCTGTCTCAAAAGGGATAGCCTCTATTATGTAAAAAAAGACTGCCCTTTTGAGACAGCCTCATTTTTCTTTCTAGTTTATTAGTATTTTAATTTTCCATCGACGAATACTACCTTGTTATAAAAATACCACTTATTTTGACTTATAATGTTAATACTTTTTTATTGTAGTACATAAAAAAGATGTTATCAAAGTATTAAGAATACTTTTGTACTATATTAGAATGAGTAATAATATTTTACTTTTGATTAATATTGGTGTTTTATAGATTATTATCACTAAATAATGAATTATAATTTATTTTTTTTAAAAGTTTTTATATATTTGGCATTCACAAGACGGAGAAAAATTCTCCTTTTACTTATTTTTAAGATTAATTTAGATTGTACATGAAAAAAAGAATATTAAAAGTAATAGTGGCATTCTTACTATTAGTAAGCGTATTTTCTTGTGAAAGTAATGATGAAGATTCTTATCAAAAAAATGAAAACTCTTCTAATAAAAAGGTTTTTGATAAAAGTGTATATTTTGAAAACTATATTTTATCAAACAAGATCGAAAATGATTCTTTAAAAATACAAAATTCAAATGATGGAGCAAGAAATAATGGACAAGCATTCGAAACAATCGACCCAACAAAATCAGACCGCCCAAAGTAAGGTAAAAATATTTATTAATATTATTGTTTCGACATTAGTTCTTATCTCCGCTATATTACCTTTTCTTAATAATATAATAGGATATTTTACGGATGTTAATATACAACTTGATAATAATGCTGGTGAAAGACGGTTAGATCTTGATTCATCAATTTATTTCTTATCTATAGGTTTAGGCTATGTTTTACTATCTATTGCAGGGATTTTAGAATGTGCACATAAGAAAACCTATTACGTCGTATTAATTTCTAGTTACTTCCATTTAATAACTTATGTGAAATTTATTTTTTTTAATAAGAACGAGATATCTGCAATTGCAGATATAGCTATTATAATAATATTAATTGTAATTATATTTCTTATATATTGGCTTAACAATTATTATAATAGTATTAAAAAAATTGATGAGTTTAACAATACAACATTAAATAGATTTTCAATTCTTCTTAACAAGCACAATAAAATTAAAGAAGATGAATAATCAAGAAAAAATAGAAGTACTTGTATCTATTGGAGAAAAATTGTGGGAAGATTATTCTGATGATAAACTTTTGGAGGATGAATACTTAATTAAGATTTATAAGGTAAAAAAAGAAATAAACAATAGTTTTGTAGGGAAAATGAAGGATTTAAAATTGTTTGCTAATGATCTTGGATATGTTCTCATAAAAACATCTAGTTTCACTATTATTCAGAATGCGGAAAGGATCAAAATCAATAAAAACTAGTTTATAGCAATTTTTTCTTTAAGAATTGTCAAAATTTCTTCTATTTTTTTGTCTTGATTTTTAATCAAATCTTCTTGTCTCTTGATAACTTTCTGAATAAATAAAATACTTTTATCTTGTAGGCTGCTTTGTGCATATAAGTGAGCTAATACATTTCCTATTTTTTCATCAATGAAAGTATTCGAATTATTTTCGATTAATTTGAGATTTTGATCATATAAAACATCTATTTTTTTTTCAAGTGGGAGATCTGTGAAGAATATTTCTTTGCTTATTGGATCTGCCACTTTATTTAATGTATTCAATTCTTTTAGCATTTCTCCTTCTCCAGTTAAAAGCCATATAGGATTAACATCCGGTATTTCCAATAATATATTTTCTATTGCAGTCGAATTTATAGGTGTTTCTTTAGCTTTTCCTCTAAAACTCGCAGAAGTCATGCCAATTTTTTTATAAAAATTTTCCTTTGCAATCTCTTTGCATTCAATCAGTTGTATAATTCTATTTTTAATCACTGTAAATTTATTTTCGTTTTTGTTTTATAATCGAAAATTTATTTTCTATATTTGCTATATCAAATTTGAATATTCAAATATAAGAACTTAATGAATACCAATTAAGTATTCAAAAATAATAAATAGTAAATAATGAAATTATCAAAAAAATTGAAGGAATGGCTAAAACCAGATGATAAAAAAAGTGAATTGAGTATGGCATTAAAAATTTCTAGATCTACACTCTCTCGGTGGATGAACAAAACTCCTGAAAATCTCAGCAGGTTGGATAGAATCGAAAAGATTAAAGAGTTAAGTGGTCTTTCTCAAGAAGATATGTTTGAAAATGATAAGGTCAATTTAGTACAATCATAATTTTATTTGCATATGATTTCAAAAGAGCTAATGGATAAGCCATTATTTTCAATGACAGGCAGGGAAATAGTAGAATTATTCGGTGTACTCATTCCTCATAAAGAAACTACCATTGAAAGAATTGAAAAGAATTTCACTGATGCCAGATACGTATATGGTATTCCCGGCCTTGCAAATTTATTAGGCTGTGGTAAAACAAAGGCACAGGAATTAAAATCATCAGGAGTTTTGAAAGATGCTATAATTCAGAATGGGAAAAAATTAATATTCGATACTACGAAAGTTTTGGAACTACTAAAAAATCAAGAATGAAAAGTATAGATCTTAAAACCCCCCTTTGGCAATTAACTGTTGAAGATTTCCTAGAATTACAAACATACCATCTCTTATCAGAAAAGAAATATGAATATGGTCTTAAAGGTTTAGCAAAACTTTTTGGTTGTTCTATTGCTCAAGCGCAAAGAATAAAATCCTCTGGAAAAATAAATGATGCTATTATTCAAAACGGAAATATCATCTTAATAGATAGGGAAAAAGCTTTACAACTTTTCGGAAAGAAATAAGAAAATGGACTACCTTAAATTAATACATAAATTTTGGGAGTACAATCAAGAAAAGCCACTTGGTGCAACGACTATTGCTTTGTATCTTTTTTTACTTGAAGCATGGGATAAAAATGAATGTAAAGATTTTAAGGTCTCTGATTCTACTCTTTCAGAAAAACTAGGATTAACAAGACCAACAATAAGATCCACTAAAGAGAAACTTCGAAATATAGGTTTAATTTATTACCAAACTAAAAATGGTATACCTACTTATTACAGGCTAATTTTAGATTATTCTATACCATATTCTATTGAAAAATCAAATACAGAAGAATCTGAAAGACAAAATGCCTATTCAAAGTTAAAAAGAACTCCCAGGAAGTCTATTGACCCTGTATCATCGCGAAGTGAAACATTTCCCATATTGTACCCATCAGAAAATATTAGAGATAAAAATATACCTTCTTTAGGGGAGTTTATTACATATGCAAAAAGTTTAGAAATGTATGAGCCGGATTTGGACTTAAAAATTCAAGCAAAGTACAACAGCTGGGTAAGTAATGGTTGGAGAACTGGTCAAAATAGCCCGATAACGACTTGGAAACCATTATTGAAAAGTACGTTGCCATATATGAAAAATACATCATTAAATGAAATATCCTTAAAATATATCCCAAATATAAAACGTCCAAAATCTACATATAATGAGTAGTAATATAGAAATTGAAAAAGTTGTTTTAGGAACTTTAATTATCGAGGCTAACTGTTTCTCTAAATATAGTTCAAGCTTAAGTGTTCATTTATTTGAAAAGAGAGATCATCAAATAATATTTGAGATAATTAGCCAATTATGGCAATCTAATCATCCTGTTGATTTGGTAATTCTCATACAAGAATTGGGGAAGATAGGTAAGGGTAATCTAGATCAATACATTATTAATTTAACTATGGGAGTTCATTCTTCTGCTCATCTTGAATATCATATAATGATTTTGGTAGAATTATCAGTAAAACGTGATTTTATAAATAAATTTTCACGATTGTTAAAAATTGCTAATGACCCCCAGTTGAATATTTTTATGATCCGCGACAAAGCATTTGAATATTTTGATAGTTTATTCATTGATAAGTTTATAGAAAATAACAAGCAAGATCAATCATTTCCTGTTTTAGTAGATAAAGTTCAAGAAAGATTTTTAAATATTCAGAATAGTAGCATAACTGGAATTCCTAGTTCTCTAGATATTATAAACAAAGTATTTGGGGGATGGCAAAACTCAGATTTAACAATAGTTGCAGGAAGACCGGGAATGGGGAAAACTGCTTTTATGGTCCAACAAATAGTTGATATTGTTCAGCAAAATATTTCTGTAGGTGTTTTTTCACTCGAAATGTCTGCAGAACAGATCGGAGCGAGAATAATAACAAATTATACGGGAATACCTAATTCTTCAATATTAAGAAAAGGTTTAAGTGATGCTGAACTACAGCAATATATTCATTTAAAAGATGATTTACTATCATTAAAAGTACATATAAATGATACACCTGGTATTTCAATTAATGATTTAAAAATAAAAGCTAAAATGATGAAGCTAAAATATAATATTGCTGTGATTATAATAGATTATTTACAATTAATAACTTTTGAAAAGGCAGGAAATAGGGAACAGGAAATTGGAAATATTTCACGGGGATTGAAAGGATTAGCAAAAGAATTGGATATTCCTGTTATAGCATTATCTCAGCTTTCTCGAAATGTAGAAAATAGACCTGATAAAAGGCCAATGCTTTCCGATTTAAGAGATTCCGGTTCTATAGAACAAGATGCTGACGAAGTTATATTTCTCTTCCGACCAGAATATTACGGAATTGAAGAGTGGGGTTCAGAATATAATCACGAAGGAACCCAAAATGAGGCTGAAATTATTATCCAAAAGAATCGTCACGGAGGAATTTTATCAGAAAGATGTAAAGTAAATATGGCAACTTCAAAGTTTATGAATTCATACTAAATAATTAGCAAAATAAGTAAGAGCAATTTGAATCAATATATTATAAATCTGAAATTATGAAAATATTAATGGGGAAATAGAATTTAACAATTATGAGATATACATTCTCACTAATATAAATTAAGTAAGGATAAGAAAAAAATAGACTTTGATATTATAAAAATTTGAATTTAATAATATATATATGTTAAAATATGCAGTATCATTTTCCATAAAAGATAATAAACAAGACCTACCTACACCGATTAGGTTGCGAGTAACTTTTAATAATATCCGTCTGGAATTATATGTTTCAGTATCAGTTAAGCCTTCTGAATGGAATGGTAAATCTCAAAGATTGCTCAATAGGAAAGATCCTCGAAATAAAGAAATAAGTAATTCGGAATGCTTAGTAGAAGAAATTTTCAAAGAGTTTGATGTATTCAATAAAAGGTTTCCAACATCACAAGAACTTAAGTTATCATTTGCAAAGAAAAGTGGAAAGACAAAAAATAATAAAACTAAAGATTTAACTTTTGTTGAGGTTATTAATAAATATATAGATGAAAAGAAAGTATCAAAACAGTGGACTGAGGGAACCTTGAAAAAGTATATTAAGTTAAGAAATCACGTTATAGGATTTAATAAAAGTCTTTTGACTAATAATATGGATGAAATTGCAATAAGAGATATGATGAAGTACTTCTCAACATCTCCAATTGACATAAGATCTGGGAATAAAAGAGAACCACACAGAAACACTACTATACGTAGAAATATTGAAGATTATCTTAGAATTTTAAAATGGGCATCCAAAAAAGGTTTATATTCAGGGACTACATATGAGGATTTTGAACAACGATTTAAAGGAACGCAACAGAAGTTAGCTGAACTTGTCTATCTTGAATGGGAAGAATTGATGGATTTGCTGGAAAAAGATTTTGGAGTAAAGAAATATCTTGAAAGAGTCCGTGATGTGTTTTGCTTTTGCTGCTTTTCATCACTTCGATATTCTGATGTTAGCAAGTTAAAAAAAACAGATATTCGGGATGGGTATTTTTTAATTGCATCTGAAAAAACTACTGATCCCCTTTCTATAGATCTAAATAAATATTCTAAAGCGATCTTAGATAAATATGAAGATGTAGAGTTACCCAATGGGTTGGCGCTTCCAATAATTTCTATGGCAAAAACCAATGAATACTTGAAAGAAATAGGTGAAATAATGGAATTTAATACACCAATAAAAGACCATTATTTTATAGGGAACAAATCATACGAAGAAGTATACTTAAAAAAGAATGTGCTTTCAACTCACGCAGCAAGACGTACATTTGTGATAAATTCTTTAAGGCTCGGAATACCTGTTGAAGTTATAATAAAGTGGACAGGGCATAAAGATTTTAAAGCTCTTAGGCCTTATGTGAAAATTGTAGATGATCTTAAAAGAAGCGAAATGGATAAGTTTAATATTACCCCCAGTTTTACCCCCAGAAATAAATAAAATGTTATGATTCAAGTAAAGCCGAAAAAGAAATAATGTGCTGTAAATTAAATTGATTGTTGTTATTTTCGAAGGTAGTGTCTCACTAACTGTGTAAGTTAAAAAGTTATTCTGGAAAATTTAGAGCTCTTACAGCTCAAGAAATTTTTCGGAACTCACTTTTTATTATTTTTAACCATTACATAGTTATGATTGACA
>NZ_CACVBR010000058.1 GCF_902728265.1 Chryseobacterium potabilaquae | reverse complement strand
TCTCAAAATTTTTAAGATGATGCTCCAGCGTATTGAAGTCATTGGTCTGTTGATGAATGGTATAATTGACGATGATTTGATTTTCCGTAGAAATTTGTGCATTGTAGGCTGGTTTGAGCTGTCCGTTCTGCATGTGATCATCTTTCATCCGCATGAAAGTGGCGTCTTCATCGGTCTTGCTGTAGGAATTTCTATCCTTTAAAATAGTTTCCTGAGCTTCGTATTTACCGAGGTTTTTTTCAAAATTGTTTTTAATGTAGTTCAGCTTGGCTTTGGCTTTCCTGTCGGAATCGGTCTTACTTTCGCTGCCTTTAAGCTTAGCATTAATGTTTTCTACCGTCTGGCGGATTTTTTCTTTGCTGATCTCTCTGAACTCCGGTGGTTCCGGATCTTTGTCTTCTTCTCTTGCCACGCTTTGTGCGTATTTCCAGAGTTCCTCCAGCTGACCAAGCATTTTTTCTTTGTTGGTTTTGATGGCATTTGCCCATACAAAACTGTAGCGGTTGGCCTGTGCTTCTATCTTGGTTCCATCCACAAAAACCTGTCTCAAGCTTACCAACCCTTCTTCTGTCAAAAGTAAAACTACCTGCGAGAAGATATCCTTGAAGGCGGCTTCAAGTTTATTGTTTCGAAAACGGTTTATGGTATTGTGATCCACGATGCTCATATTGGAAAGCCACATGAAGTTGATGTTGTCCCGCATAGCTTTTTCTATTTTACGCGACGAATAAATATTGTTCATGTAAGCAAAAACCATTACTTTGAGCATCATCACCGGATGATAGCTGGGATTTCCCTCTCTACTGTAGACTTTTAGCAGCGGGGCGATGTTTACCTTATCCAAAATATCATTCACAATTCGAACGGGATGATTTTCAGGAATCAAATCCTCAAAACTGTAGGGAAACAAAACCAGCTGATTTTGGTTATAATGCTTGAAATTCATAAGCAACTATCTGATTATCAAATATAAATATACGAAATCCTATTGAGGTATCCAAAAAAATATCCGCCTCAGTTGTGAGACGGATACTTTCTTTATAAACACGAGACTATATACTATTCGACTTCAAAAATAGCTTGTATTTCTACAGATGAGTTCACAGGAATAGACGAGGCTCCATAGGTCGCTCTTGCATGCTTGCCTTTTTCTCCAAATACCTCTACAACTAAGTCTGAAGCAACATTCATTAAATCAGCATGTTTTGTATAATCATCCTTGGTATTAAAGATTCCTGTAAGTTGAACACATTGTTTTACTTTACTCAAATCTCCATTAACCGCTTCTTTTAAAACTGACAATACATTCAGCATGGTAACTTTAGTAGCTTCTTTCACTTGTTGTTCATCTACCCCAACGCCTAATTTACCACCATTAAGTATTTTACCCTCTTTTAAAGCCACTTGATTAATAAAAATGAGATTTCCTGTACGAACAAATGGCTGATAATTTCCTGCTGGCTTAGGAACTTGAGGTAAAATGATATTTTTTTCTTTCAAAATTTCATCAAAATTTTTTGTTTTTTCCTCCATTACAACATCTTTTTTACGGGTGGAATCTTTTAAAGCAAATGATATTTTTGCAAAATTTTGTCCTTGAAGATAAGCTAATTGACGTTCATCTGGAGTAGGTCTTTCTACATCTTTTAAAGAGTTCAATGAGGTAACTCCCAATACGGTATTTCCCTGAGGTATAGATTTGTTAATCCCTTCATAACCACGAATACCATTAGACACCAACACCATACCATGTACGGCTAAACTATTCCAAAATGATTGTATTGCTAATTCTTTCCCTGCTCCACTTCCTGCGGACATAAAGACAGTAGCCGGAATCCCTTCCAAAGAATGGTGAGTCCATAAATTCACCGTTTTAGATAAAAATTCACTCATTCCTGTACTTATATTTCCAAAATATACTGGAGAGCCAAAAGCAATTCCATCATAATTAGGAAGCTCATCTACAGTTGCAATAGGTATATTTTTTAGTTTTTGATGGGTAGATTCTTTTACCTGCTTAATAACTGCAGTAGCATTATCTTTACTTTCAATACCTTTTGCAATTTCCTTTGCTAATTCGTAAGTCCCTCCATTATCGGAATAGATCAAAACCAATACTTTAGCTTTATTTTGTGCCATGATGTTGTTAATGTTAAAAATTAAAATTAAAACAAATAGAGAACATAGTTTTTTCATCCTATAATATTATATAAATTTATAATACAAAGATAATATTGACGTTTTTATTATACTTGCCAAAAATACTATGCAAAACGACAAAAAAAAATGTGGCTTAATTGAACAAACCAATAGCCAGTTTATAGATACCATCAAAAAAGAAGCCTATGTCTGGTGTGAAAAGAACTGGAAACATGACGATCATGAACATATGCATAATCGTTCACAACTCACTTTTGTGGAAGAAGGTTACCAATATTTTTATATTGAACAAAAGATTTATCTTGTTCCCCAAAATCATGTCATTTGGATACCTTCAGGCAAATCACATAGAGTTACTTCAGAATCGAAAGCTGTCAATTTAATGGTTTTTCTTTTCAATTCGGTTTTTAAAGAAAACTTTTATCAGCATGTACAGGTTTTCGCTGTTCCTTCTGTTTTAAGAGAAATGTTGCTATATGCATCCAAATGGAATAAGTCCATAATTAAAGATGAAGAACAAGATATATTTTTTAAAGCTATCCTAAAGAGCCTCCCTAATTTTTGTAAGGAAAATAATACTCTAGAAGTTCCCATACCCTTGGATACCCGTTTGATTCCTGTTTGTAATTATATTAATGACAATTTCAGATATCATTTAGATATAGATTCATTAGCTGAAAAATCCCAAATGTCCGTAAGAAATCTGCAACGAGTTTTTAGAAAGGAAACCGGAATTACGTTACAAAAATACCATCAACTTATCAGAATTTTAAAAAGTATAGAACTCATAGATACGAAACAATATACTTTAAGTGAAATAGCTTATAAAATTGGTTATCAAAGTCTTTCTGCTTTTACTTCATCTTATTTTTCAATTATGAAAACAAAACCTAAAATTCATAAAAGTTAAATTTCATATTTTGTAAGCTGTCCGTTTTTATAACAATAAAATTCATATTGTGTTTTTTTTCTAAAAGCAAAAACTTTTTCAAGATGTATATGATCATATTGATTTTCAAGTTCATGATATTTTTCTTGTAAATAGACGGGGAGCTCGTCCGGCTTAATGGATCTTTCTACCTCAAAACCATCTCCAAAAGTAAATTCCAATATAACTTCCGTATCTCTCCAAGAAATGATGGATTCTCTTTTATGATGCGTTGACGTGGTTGAAAAATGCATTTTATCTTCATAAATGATTTTGTTTGAAGTGCTCATCAGTAATATAATTCCTGATAAAACCATTGCCCCATACCCTATTTTTTTGAAAAGAAATTCACTTAAATACGGCAGAATATATTGCACTGAATACGATGAAATAATTGTTGCTAATGCAATTGCTAAACCTAGCCACAAAGCCATATTCGAATACAATCCTATCGATATATATATAATTAATTTGATAAGGTGCAAAAAGACTTCATTAGCAGCTCTAGTCGCTATAATTTCTTCTTTTTTTAATCCAAATCTTAAATAAAAACGATTAAATAACAATCCAATAGCTCCCGTAATTCCTGAAATAAATCCTGCTAAAAATCCAATGATAATTAATACATATTTGGGATATTTACGTTGATTATTCTCTTTATTTCCTTTAGATGTAAGTAAATCCGGTGTATTTGCAATGAGAAAAAGAGCAACAACTAATTGTAAATAATTAGGATTTATGTAGGTAATAAACCAAGCGCCCAATAATACCGCAGGTATAGAAAAAGGAACAAACCAAAAGAAAATTTCCCATTTTATATGCTTTTTAAAAGCTGAAATTCTTGTCACTGAACTCGTGAATGTTCCCACTGTTAAAGAGAATGGAACTACAGAGCTAGGAATAAGTAAATTTAAAATTGGGATTAATATTAAACTTGCTCCGCCTCCACAAATTGCGCTCACCCAAAAAGCGACTATAGCAGTAAAGAAAAGTATTATAATATTAAATATCATGAGAAATATTTTAAAAATTTTTCACTAGACCTATCCCTATATTTCCTTTCTGATAGTAAGGCATTACCATCGTTTGAGACCTTTCTTTTTTACCTCCTAGAATAGTATTGATTTTAGGATATAACCAATAGGCAAGTTCTGTGGATAGAATTCCAAAACCGGCCCCACCAATAACATCCCCAACCCAATGTTTGTTATTCAGCATTCGGTAAATAGCCGTAAAAATTGCGAAAGAGTACCCTGAAATTCCTAATATAAAATAGGTATCCTTATATTCTCTAAACATAAATTGCGCAGAAGCAAAAGCTGTGGCAGTATGCCCTGAAGGAAAGGATAAATTATTAGAAAAATCAGGCCTTTCTTCTCTTATGATATGTTTCAAAGGAATTGTAATTGCCGAAGTAATCAATAAGGATGTACCATATATAATACTCCGATCTTTAAAATTATGTTTCCCTTTTATTCCTAAAGCGTTTAAACCATATACTGCTGCTGCAGGCACAAATTGGGTATAATTGTCCAATCGTATAGGGTCAGGTCTATGCTCATTGATTTCATATCGAGTGCTTTCATTCAATTGTTTCAATCCTGTAATACTTAAGCTTGCCACCCCATAAGAAATTAGTGTTGCAGGGACGATTAGTTTTTTATAACTAAATTGATGTGTATTATCCTGTGAGAATTTCTTGATAATAACCGAACTATCACTCGTACTATTTCCATGTAAAACCGATACACTATCTTGTGCATCCACTTTATGAAAATGTATTAAGATAAAAAATAAACTTAGCAGTAACCCTTTCATAGATATGTGTCTTTTAATATTAATTATTGACACAAATCTAAGGGGCAATTTAGAATAAATTTAGAACAACAACCTGATAATCAATTTATTTCACTTTCATTTTTCTATTTTTAAACCTTTCACTCGCCGTTTGATACGATGAAATAGTTTCAGCAATAAGATCATTGTTCTTAAAGTTGACTTCAGATAAAGATTTATCTTTTCCGGACACAGTAAATTGCTTTACTCTTTTTCTATCGTCAATTTGTGTAAATAAGTTATTTTTTAGAAGTCCCAATGTCCTGTAATTTCCTATAAAAGCTCTCTCATCCGCCGGGTTCATTTGGTTAATATCCTTTCCATATAAACTGGTACTATAATTCCAACCTAAATAACCAAATACAGTAGGCATAAGATCTATTTGAGAAGCCAAACGACTAATATTTTCAGGCTTACTATCTTTTAGATTATAAATAATAGCAGGAATATGATGTTTTGCAATATTAATTTCCCATTTTCCGGCACTGCTTGCACAGTGATCAGCTACAATTACAAATACCGTATTTTTATACCATGATTTTGTTTTCGCTGTAGATATAAATTTTCCTAAAGCATAATCTGTATATTTTACGGCTGAATTTCTTTCTCCTTGCGGAAGATCTATTTTTCCATTAGGAAAAGTATAGGGTTTATGATTAGACGTAGTCATGATAAACTGAAAGAAAGGTTGTTGCTTTTCATAACTTTTATCAGCATACTTTATAGACTGCTTATAAATATCTTCATCACAAATTCCCCAAGCATTTTCAAAACTTACCTCTTTATCTTGTATAGCAAACCTTTCTGTTTTAATGTTATCAGATAAAGGATTACCTCTGTCACGATCTACAATATCAAACCCTTGTCCTCCAAAAAAATTATTCATATTATCAAAATATCCATCTCCTCCATAAATAAAATAAGGATGATATTTCTTTGATTTTAAAATAGTTGCTATAGAAAATAAATTTTCATTATCTGGTCGTCTTACGATACTATTTCCAGGAGTTGGGGGAATACATAACGTTAATGCCTCCATCCCTCTTACTGTTCTTGTTCCAGTAGCGTATAAATTCGTAAAGAAAATACTTTCATTTGCTAGCTTATCATAATTTGGAGTTAGTCCATCTGTATTGCCAAATGCAGTTAAAAAATCGGCACTGAAACTTTCAATAGCTACTAAAATGATATTAGGTCTTTCTTCATTATTCCCTTCTGTGGATCTTGAAATATCATCCCATTTTGTTGTATTATACTTTTGGTTTTTCTGCAAAAGCGTTTGTTTAGTAATGGTATACGCCTCTTTTATCGGAAGTTTAGGATAAAATATTTCATAATCAAGCTCGTTGGATCGGTAAGCTGAGAAAAAAGAATAAGCTCCATTTTTTCCAATTTCATTGATTACAAGGTTATTACTAAAATCAGCTTGTTTATTTTTCATGAAACTGCTTAAAGCGAGTGTAATTATTAAAATAGGTATTGCCAAATAAGCTCTGAATTTAAAAGAATTTTTACCTGAAAAAGAATTCTTAAAAGCATGAAGTTTTTTTAGTAAAAAGAAAGTTAATACAACCAACCCTATCAAAACGGAAATGATTAGCGGTAATGGGTAAGACTGATTAATATTTTCTACCACTTCATATGTGTAAATAAGATAATCTACAGCAATAAAGTTAAATCGTACTCCAAATTCATCCCAAAATGGAATCTCAGCCAATAAACTAAAATAGACAATAATAAGGATGAGTATTAAATAGAAATAAGTAAATGTTTTATCCAAAATGGATCCTATCCATTTCTTCGGGAGCAATAAAAGGTAGACGTTATATAAGGATAAAAATAATAATCCTGTCGTAATATCAAATATAAAACCTGTAAAAAAGGCTCTTAAGATGTAAATTAAAGAAAATTCAATATCCTTAATGGACCAAAATAGAAAAGTAACCCGTATTAAGAAAGATAAACAAAGATATAAGCATAAAATACTAAAGAATGCAGAAAATCTACTTTTAAAAATTTTTTGAAATAATCCAAGATCTTTCGTTGAAATCATACGACGCTATTTTTCCAACAAAAAACGAACTCAATTTTGAAGAAATTTTGAATTTCATAAATTCACTATAAATATATGGTTATTATTTTCAAATTTATAATCAATGGTCCAATGCATATGCTTACCTATTTCTTTAACGATAGATAACCCAAGACCATTTCCTTTGCTATTTTTAGATAATTTGGAAAATCTTTTAAATAGAAGATCATTATCTAATTTTTCTGTTCCTGAATTGGCTACTTCAAAGGATTGATTTCGTAATGTAATAGAAATAAAACCATTGTAATGAGTATGACGTATCGCATTTATTAATAGATTATTAATTAGGATTTCTATCAAACTGCTATTTCCATTCACGATTATATTAGTGGTAATATCGGATGTTACCGTAATGTTTTTTTGTTTGAAATGCTCATCTAATATTTCAATACTCTGATTGAGTATTTGATCAAATTGAATTGTTTCGGAGTTATCAAACTGATTATTCTCAATTTTTGTTAACAATAAAAGATCTTTGTTGATTCTGGCGCTTCTTGTTAAGGCATGATTAATATCCTCGGCAATAAGATATTGCTTTTCCGTAAGATTTTCGTCCTGAAGAAGAATATCTATTTTATATTTAATAATGGCCAAAGGAGTTTGTAACTCATGAGAGGCATTCTCTGTAAATTCTTTTCGCCTTTTATAGACAGAAACACTATGATCGATTAATTTGTTTAGCGACTGATGTAATTCTTCAAATTCTTTGATATAAGTGGTTTCAAATGTAATGTTGCTGTGATGATTAAGGTTGAAGGTTTTAAGATCTTCTAATGTTTTTCTAAAAGGCTCCCACACTGTAACAGAAAGTCTTCTGTTCAGCAATAATAATCCTAAAACAATAATGAGAAAGAAAAATGCAGTAGTGATCGCAATGACAGCAATCGTTTCTTGTGATTCTTCAATATTGGTTTGTATGGTAAAAAGGAAAGGTCTATTATTGATATAAAGAATTTTTTTCAACCCTCTATAACGCTCTATTTCAAATTCAGTAGTAAATAACTCTGGCTTTTCTATGGTAAAATACAAATCTCTTTTAAGGGTATCGAGTGTTACTCTTTCAATATTAGTTTCCGGCTGGATGCTTTTCCATAATAGAATACTTTTATCGAGTTCTTCATCAGAAAGCTTTAAATGATTGAATTCATAAGCCGTTTTTTCTGCAATCGTCTTATTATGTTCATCGAGTTCACCTTTCCAAATGGTATCTACGACCCAGTAGTAAACAGGAATACTTATACCCAAAATAATCAGTACATAGATAATAAACGGCGTAGTAATTTTACTTAATAGTGGCTTCAATGGCAATATATAAAATGATTAGACTGTTTTTATTTAATTTCCCATTTATATCCTGTTCCATAGACTGTTTTTAAATAATGCTCACAGCCTGCATCATGAAGTTTCTTCTTCAAGTTTTTAACGTGAGCATACACAAAATCATGATTATCCAACATATCCGCAAAATCTCCTGAAAGATGCTCTGCCAAAGTGCTTTTAGAAATCACCTTATTTTTGTTTCCAATAAAGTAAATAAGAAGATCAAATTCCTTTTTTGTCAATACAATAGGATAACCATTAGCAGAAACTGTTTTAGCCAGAAGGTCAATCTGAAGATCATCTTGTTTTATAATATTTGAATTATTAAACTGTTTTCGACGAATAATAGAATAGATTCTAGCCATTAACTCTGAAAGATGAAAAGGCTTGGTAAGATAATCGTCCGCGCCCATTTGAAGACCCACTATTTTATCGTCCAAAGCATTCTTTGCAGACACAATAATGACTCCATCTTCTTTATTCTGCTTTTTAAGTTCTTCTAAAACTTTCAATCCATTCCCATCAGGGAGCATAATATCCAGTATAATACAATCATATTGAAAACTTCCTATTTTATGCATCGCTTCAGTAAATGTAAAGGCAAATTCACATAGATAGTTTTCTTCTGAAAGATATTCTGCAATACTATCAGCAAGTTCTGTTTCGTCTTCTACAATAAGAATTTTCATAATACTAACCTATTCCTTCTATTTTAAAGAAATTTTGAATGGAGACTTAAAAATATAAAAAATAGAGATTAATTGATAGAGAAGTTAAAAGATTTTTCTTTTAATACCCTATTCATAAGATTAAAAGTTAATATTAAAAAAGACGCTATAAAAAATTATAGCGTCCCTTTTCAACTTCATTTTTAAAATTATAACAATTATCCCATGAAATTATTGTTATGTTCCATTTTAATTATTTTGTGATTTGGTGTAGATGTGCATAATAATATTTTAGAATGAAAAAGATGATATTGCCTAGTTATGACTAATATTTGTATATCTTCTCCACATCTAATATTTTTTCAAGAAGATTTGCAACTCTATCTTGTCCAACAGTAAGCGCTAACTCAGTAAGCCCTTTATAGGTTATCATTTTATATTGTAATACCTTTTGTGTAGCTATAATAAAGGAAGCATCCCTTTTTACTGATCCCTTTTCTGTAGAATTCATTATTTTATTATTTTCATTTATAATGTCTTTAATAAATTCACTTTCTATTTTTTCAGGTTTTTCATCAAGAAGTTTAAAAATTCGTTTAAGGTGACTTACCTGTTTTTTTGCTTTTAACTGATGACATTCCAAAACATCTTTCAATTCCTCTGTCATGGTTGCTTTTCCCATATTTTCTAAAAAATCAATCAAATCATTTTCAGCAAAATAAATCACATTAAGAGAAGTTATAAAAAAACTGTGCAGGTAGGGATTTTTGACTTCACTTTTTCTCGTCGGAAAACTTTTCATCATATTTCCTATCTGATGTGATGCATTCTCATTTGTTGTTTTTGTTGTCATATTTTGAAATGATGGTTTTACATATTTTTAATGAATACCTACTTGTCCATTATCTAAAACCGTAAAGATCATAAATCAATATGGTCAAATTAGATTTATCTTACATCTTCATATATCCGATAAAAGGTATTTATAATTTATATTTTTTAAATTTAAGTATTTTTTTAAATGATTTCTCAATTTCCATCCCATTTAATCTCAAAAAAGTGAGTATATTCTTCAATAACTAAACATTAATTATAAATCCATTCTTATCATATCGAATATACAATATGAATAATTCACGATTTTATGACTAAAATCATATTCTGTTTTTAGTATAAAATTTTTCTGTTTTCTATTTTGATTTTACCTTCTTTTTCCATTTTTTTAATCGTTCTAATAACCGTCTCTACACGTAGTCCCACAAGATTAGCTAATTGCTGTCTTGTTAATTCTACTTGGAACTGTCCACAATTGCTATCATGAAAACTTTTTAAATAATTCAACAATCCAATAATTCTTAAAATTGGATTTTGTGATGAAATATTTTGCAGCATGAAGACTTTATGATAAAGTCTTTCAGAAAGACAAGTATTCATTTCCATGGAAAGATGAGGAGTCTTTTTCAGTAATTCTATAAAAAAGGGTTTAGATAATCTAATAATTTCAGAATTTTCTAAACATATTGCATTCATAACATAGAGTCTGTCTAAAAAAAGAAAGGACTCACCAAAGCTTTGCTTTTCACCCAATATATTTTGAATAAACTCATTTCCCTCCTCATTATAACTATTAAGCTTGATCTTACCTCTTTCTATTTGGAAATAATAAAAGGCATGATCCCCTTCTCGAAATATCAACTCTCCAGTTTTATAAGTCTTAACTTCTGCCCCAGAGGAAAGCAGGAGATCCCTATTAATATTCATATTTATATCTTAATTATTTTAAGCCCAGAGCGAAAAAATAATCGTAAGTTTTTATTTAAATGTGATTAGTATAAAATTTTCCTGCACTTATATTCACAACTTGATATTGCCCATAACCCAACAGTTCATATGATTATATGAACAAATTTTAGCATTTGTTTTTTCAAAAAGAATACTCTCTGAGAACTTCCAGAAAAAACGTATCAATATTGGATTATGAAACAAGACGTTATGAACATACATCTTGATTCATTGTTATTTCAAATACAATTTGTAATAAATCGTATTATATTTTTAACAAAGAAACTTTTATATTATAGAAATGGATATTCAAATACCTTGAATATATTACAATTCATAATGGGAAAAATATTTATCTTGGTAAATGATAATTCTTCCAGATTTTGTCTTCTCCCTTCAATAATCTTTGGAGAATCATAGACGTTTGTCCAAAAGTATTCTGAAGCATAATAGAGCCTATTAATAGCTCCTATTGACTGTGAAATTTTTGCGTTAATAACCATATAGCTGTTTTTTAATGTTGGTTTAATTACAAAATAAAGAGTTTATTAGTATTCATGAATCCAGTTGTGTCAATAAAAATCTTACCATTTCCCAAGTCTTATAAAGAGATACTAAAAAATGAATCAAGTTATGATGATCTCTTTTTAGTTTTTTCGCACAACGATTATATCTTTTCATGGTAAAATACCATAAGATAGTCATCATGAGAGGCAAAATTTACTTATAAATATTCATTACGAAAGGTATTTATATTTAATAAGAAAATTTTTCACGGAAAATCATCATCTTATAAATACAGATGATAATACTACACACATGAAAACTTATGTGTTTTCAGTGATGATTCAATAAAATTTAGAAATGTCTGATGTAGTATCTGTTCATCAAAAGCGTTGACACCTTTGTAACCAATTTCACATACTACTAAAATCAAATGGGAATTGATAGTTTATGCAATAATCGAAGCCATATTTCTGTATCAACAATGATAAATGCATATTTTCTGAGACTGTACTTTCTTGTAATGACGAATTACAGGTTATTTTTGCAAAACTCTGTAATTCATCATTATATATCAGCGGATAAAATCCTGAATTAATGATCCATACTATAATTGATTTCATAATTTTAATTTCGTGTAAACTACTTTCAAAAGTATGAAATTATACCGTTTATTTTTTATGATCAAAATCATAATTCTCCAAATGTTGAAATATTTTATTTTGCAAACTTTTTAGTTCCTACAACACAAAGAATTACACCAATAGTAACACTCACCATACTAAAACTTACAGGCTCATGAAGAACATACGCCGCTAAAGCTAACCCAAAAAATGGTTGTAAAAGTTGCAATTGCCCTACCGAAGTAATCCCTCCTTGGGCTAATCCTTTATACCAAAAAATAAAACCAATAAACATACTAAATAAAGAAATATATCCCAAACCAAACCAGCCACTAGCCGTTACAGCTCCAATATTATTAGGAAAATAAATAAAAAGTAAAGGAAGCATCAAAGGCAATGAAAGCACAAGGGCCCATGAAATTACTTGCCATCCTCCTATTTTTTTTGAGAGTTTTGCCCCTTCTGCATAGCCTAGTCCGCATACAAAAACAGCAAGTAGCATGAGTACATTTCCAATGGGAGATGATGAAACACCGGCAGAAATTGCATAACTAACCACAAAAAGGCTTCCAATTATTGAAAAAATCCAAAATATGAAATTAGGTCTTTCACCTCCCCTTACAATACCAAATACTGCTGTAGCTAATGGTAACATTCCCAAAAAAACAATAGAATGGGCCGATGTTATATATTGTAATGCCAGTGAAGAGAGCAATGGAAAACCTATTACACATCCTAATGCCACTAAAATCAAAGAAAACAGATCTTTTTTTGCCGGGTATTTTGCTTTACATGCCAGTAATACTGATAAAGCAAGTAGTCCTGCAATAGTCGCACGTGCTATTGTTACAAAAATAGGGCTCATATCCATAACCGCTAATTTTGTGGCCGGCATAGAACCACTAAATAACAAAACTCCTATGAAACCATTAATCCATCCTTTTGTTATATCACTTTTTGATTTTTTTTCCATCTTTCTTATTATTATGATTATTCAATTTTCAAAATTATAAATGATATACAAACAAACACAGTATCAGTTTTGTATATTTGCATGGATACAGTTTGAAAATGAAAAAAGAATTTATATACAGTGAAATAACCAATCAAATAGCGGATCAAATCCAAAAAGGCATTTTAAAAGCAGGAGATAAACTTCCTTCTGTCAGAAAATTATGCCAAGACTATCAGATAAGCATGAACACGGCAAAACGTGTTTATCTTGAATTAGAATCACGATCTCTCATCGACTCAAGACCCCAATCAGGGTATTATGTAAGCAAGCCTATATTAATTAATTTGCCTTTACCTGAAGTGAGTCAGCCTTCTTTAATTGCCAATAATGATGAGCCCAATGAACTTATTAGCAAAGTGTATGAAAATATGGGTAAAAAAGGATTGACTATTTTTTCAATCGGGATCCCTGCAGGTGATCTTTTACCCCAAGCTAAACTAAAAAAAGAAATCATCAACGCCACTCGGGAATTAAGAGAAGGAGGAACTGGATATGAAGAGTTACAAGGAAATATAAAACTAAGACGAATGATTGCCGTACGATCTTTACAATGGGGCGGGAATTTTACCGCAAATGACTTAGTCACAACTAATGGCGGCATTAATGCTTTATCATTCTGTTTAATGGCATTAGGTAAATTTGGAGACACAATTGCTATTGAAAGTCCTTGTTATCCTGGAATTTTACAGTTAGCCAACGGCTTAGGACTCAAAGTTCTGGAATTACCTACACATCCCACTACCGGTATTGAGATTGATACATTAAAAAAAGTAATCCATAAGATAAATATTTGTTTATTGATTCCTAATTTTAGTTCTCCTTTGGGAAGTTGTATGCCTGATGAAAATAAAAAAGAAGTGGTAAAGTTATTAGCAGAAAACAATATACCGCTAATTGAAGATGACGTATATGGAGATCTATATTTTGGACCCAATCGTCCGAAATGTTGTAAATCTTTTGATACAGAAGGAAATGTTCTCTATTGCAGTTCGATTTCAAAAACACTGGCCCCTGGTTATCGTGTAGGATGGATTGCTCCAGGAAAATATAAAGATAAAATTTTAAAACTTAAATTATTACATTCTACTTCATCTATTTCTATTGTTAATGAAGCAGTGGCTAATTTTCTCAAATTTGGAAGATATGAAAAACATCTATTTCAACTGAGAAAAGCGCTTCAAGACAATTGCCAGAATTATATAAAAACCATTGCAGAATCTTTTCCCGAAGGAACAAAAACAACTCGTCCACAGGGGGGACTTTCTCTTTGGGTTGAATTTGACAAGAAGATTCCTACAGTTGAATTATATGATCTTGCTATAAAACAAAACATTAGCATTGCCCCTGGAAGAATGTTTACACTACAAAACCAATTTGAAAATTGTATGAGATTATGTATTGGCCTTCCTTGGTCAGATGAAATTAAATTCAAATTAAAACAGATTGGTACCCTGGCTAAAACAATTTGATCTATTTATTATCAGGTACAAAATTTTTTCGTGCCAACTCTTTTCTTACTCGGCTCAAACTTTCAGGAGTAATTCCTAGATAGGAGGCTATCATCCATTGAGGAACTCGTAATAATAAATCGGGATATCTCTTAATAAATTTTAAATACCGCTCTTCTGCAGTTTCTCCTAATAAAGAGTTGATTCTATCTTGGAGACTTTTAATATGTTTTTGAACTAAAATATCGCTTTTTTCCAAACTATTAGGAAACTGCTCAACAAGCTTACTAATAAAATCCGGATGCAATAATAATACTTCAGAATCTTCAATAGTTTCAATATAATAAATAGATTTTTCATTAAAATAAAGACTACTTCGATCTGAAATTAACCAACTTTCGGGAGCAAATTGAATAATGTGCTCTTTTCCATTTTTGTCTATAGAGTACATTTTTAAAAGTCCTTTCTCAACAAAATAGATATACCTGCATACTTCACCATACTGTAAAAGAAATTGATTCTTAGGAATTTTCTTTGCATCATAGTGCAGGCTACATCTGTCCACGTTTTCAAGAGGAACATTTAAAACCTTGGCTAAGTAGTTATTTATATTTTTCATTTATAAAATTTGGTTTATTGATATATCTTCATGGGAAGCATTGTTGATTACTTTCCCATTTTCTAAGACTAATAATTGAGGACTTTCATGTCGAATTTCAAATTCCTCAGCAATTTTATTTGAAATAGATCGATGGGCTTTTAAATCCAAAAAATACATATCCGTATCGACTTCTATACTTTCAAAATCTCTTTCAAAATTTTTCAATACCATTTTACTAATGAAGCAACTTGTTGAATGTTTAAAGAGGGCAACTTTATGATGAAAAGACTGGTCAATTGCATTTTTAAGGTCATCCTCAGATTCTATTATTTTCCAAATTTTGTTTTGGGTAGAATCCCTTTCATTGTTGCTAAAAATCTTATTAAAAAAACTCATATACCAAATTGTTTAAGATGATGATTAAGATGTTTATATTCTAAAAATCCCCAATCTTCCTTCTTCATTACACCAAAAAGAACATGTTTTTCAGGTAAATTTCCATTCTTAAACACGGCCCAGTATTCATCTAATGTCATGAAAAGCTTTTCTTTAGATTCATCAAAATCACATTCAAAATTAATGATTAGTTTTTGAAAAGTGGGCATATTTCGAGGAATTCCATTATTAAAAATTTGCATTTCTATTTTAGTGATCATTCCTATTGTTTCAAAAAGAAGATTCACCGAGGGAAGATTGATTTTTTCAAGAGGAACTTGAAGGACATAGTCGCAATGTCTTAGCATCTGTGATACATTCATTTTACCCCATCTGCTAGAAGTATTTTTTGATAAACGAGAAATTCTATCCAAAATTTCTTCAAAATAGATCCGATTATGAAGGTCTTTCTTTACCAACCTCTTTCTTTCTTCAAGTTTTCAATATGACTGAAGTGATGATTACAATGCCAAACGTAAAACGCAAGATAACCTCGCAAATCATAGTCTTTATGATGTTCAGGATGATGAAAAGTCCTTGCAAACTGTTTATTTGTAAGACTTTTCAACAATACAACCCAACGTTGATGAGTTCCTTTGATTATTCTCATTGCCGGCTTTATGGATATCGTCAGACTATCTTGTAACTCTGCCCATTTTGCTTCATCATACGGTTTTATCACAGGATTATTTTCCGTTATTGCCAATTTAAAACGGATGAAGCTATTCATGTGACTATCTGCAATATGATTGATAAGTTGCCTCACCGTCCAACCTTCTTCTCTGTATTGAGTATTAAACTGATCTTCAGTAAAATTCTCAATTAAGTTTTTAAGTCTACCTGGAAAATCTTTGATTACTTTAATATAGTAATCCAATTCGATGTCACTGATGTTCTCAGGTTGTTCAAACTGTCCTATCGGAAATTTCTTTTTTTCTAAAATGTTCATTCTAAATAGATTTAAAATTATATTTTGCCGATTTGTCCGATAATTAAATGTTGGACAATTTTTTGAATGTTAGTTTTTGTAAATTTATCAAAAAATCGAGAAATCTAAATATGAAAAAAGCATTAATTATTGTAGATGTTCAGAATGATTTTTGTGAAGGAGGAGCATTAGCTGTTCCAGGGGCAAACGAGGTTATTCCATACATCAATCTTCTTATGGAGGAAAATGAATATGATCAGGTAATTCTAACTCAGGACTGGCATCCTTCAAACCATAAAAGCTTTGCTAGTAATAATAATCAAAAAGTCGGCGAGATTATTATGTTAAATGGAGTTTCTCAATTTATGTGGCCAGACCACTGCATTCAAGATTCATATGGTGCCGAATTTCATAAAGATCTCAATAGAGACAGCGTTACTCATATCATTCAGAAAGGTAAAAATGTTGAAATAGATAGCTATAGTGGTTTTCAGGATAATAATCATTTCATGAAAACAGGGTTAGATGATTTTTTAAAATATCACGAAATACAACTATTGGAAATTGTAGGTCTTGCACTAGATTATTGTGTAAAATTCACTTGCCTTGATGCGGTAGCCAATGGCTATATTACCTGTCTGCATTTTAATGGAACTCGTGCAGTAAACGTAAAACCAGATAATGGGAGAGATTCCATTTATGAAATGATTCAAAAAGGAGTCACAGTATTAGGATAATGACTTCTTTAAAGTAATGATAAAAGTTATATGGCTATATTATATACCATTATTGCATAGATAAAAAAACGGTGTTAAAAACTTAACACCGTTTCTTATATTTAGGTAGTGTCTCACTAACTGTGTAAGTTAAAAAGTTATTCTGGAAAATTTAGAGCTCTTACAGCTCAAGAAATTTTTCGGAAATAACTTTTTATTATTTTTAACCATTACATAGTTATGATTGACAAA
>NZ_CACVBR010000057.1 GCF_902728265.1 Chryseobacterium potabilaquae | reverse complement strand
TCAGTCCCATTTAGCCACTCTGGAATCTCCCCTCCTATTTATATTAAAATTGAGCCTCCAGAGGGATTCGAACCCACGACCCCGAGATTACAAATCACGTGCTCTGGCCAACTGAGCTATGGAGGCAATTTTAAAAAAGACTGAATGCTGAGAGAAACTCTACTCTACACCATTTCAGTAGTGAAAAAAAAATCACTCTTTACAGTGTGATTTTTCTGAGCGGAAGACGGGGGTCGAACCCGCGACATTCAGCTTGGAAGGCTGACGCTCTACCAACTGAGCTACTTCCGCAATTTTGTTTCCAAAACTATTGGTAAACGCTGTGCAAACTTAGGAAAAATCCTTTATATCTGCAAGTTTTTTATTTAATATAAATGTGGGGAGAGCAGGATTCGAACCTACGAAGCCGAAGCAACTGAGTTACAGTCAGTCCCATTTAGCCACTCTGGAATCTCCCCTCCTATTTATATTAAAATTGAGCCTCCAGAGGGATTCGAACCCACGACCCCGAGATTACAAATCACGTGCTCTGGCCAACTGAGCTATGGAGGCATAAATTAAAAAGAATTCAAAAGATCGCTGTTCCCTTTTTGCGATTGCAAATATAGAACGGATTTTTTGAATTCTCAAATTTTTAAGTAACTTTCTTTACTTTTTTTTCTATGCTAATTCTTTTTTCTTGATTAAGAGCTTTTTAGCAGTATCAACGCAAAGGTCTAAACTTTCTTCAAAACTTGAAGTTGTCTTTTTTACTACAATATCTTCCCCAGGAACCATCAAAATGATCTCGGAAGTTTTGTTTGCCCTGTCCGAATTATTTTCTACTTTTAAAAATACTTTACATTCATGTATCTTATCATAAAAAGTATCTAGTTTTCTTACTTTTTTTTCAATGTGCGACTCTAATGGTTCGTGAGGAGTTAAACCAATTGATTGTACTGTAATCTTCATAATTCGTCATTTTTTGCAGCTCGTGGGTGAGCTTGATTAAACACTTTTTTCAATTGTTCAATATTAGCATTTGTATAGACTTGTGTACTTGCAAGACTAGAATGCCCTAATATCTTTTTTACTTTTGAGATCTCAGCCCCATTATTTAAAACATGTGTAGCAAAGCTATGTCTTAAAATATGTGGGCTTCTTTTTTTCTTTAAAGTTATAAGACTAAGGTACTTATTAACTACAACATACACAAATTTTTCCGTGAGTTTTTTCCCCTTTTTATTCACAAAAAAATATGATTTATATTCGTTTTGGGGCATCCTTATTTTCAGATAGCTCATCAAAAGATGGGAAAGTGTATCGGAGATAGGAATAACTCTTTCTTTGTTTCCTTTACCTATAATTTTAAGCTCATTAGCATGTAAATCCACATATTCAAACACAAGCCCACAAAGCTCAGCTTTCCGCATACCTGTCTGATACAAAACTTCCACGATACATTTCTCCAACGCATCATTAATCTCCTCAAAAATATCATGAGTCAATATATTCATTTCCTCTTGAGACATAGGTTCTTGCTTTTCAGCATAAAACTTCAAAGAAGATACACCCTCCACAGGCGAAACCTTTATATCCCCTACTTTTAAAAGAAAAAGATAAAAACTCCGAAGAGACGATAATTTCCGATTGATAGTTCTTTTTGAAATATTGTTTTCGCTTAATTCAACAATAAAATTTCGGATTACTTTTTTGTTGGCTTTAGAAATATCCTCTGAAGATTCTGTTTTCTTATAAAAGTAGAGAAAATCATGAAGATCCTTCCTATAACTTATAATCGTATGAGGGGAATATCTTTTTTCTAGTTCTATATATTCTAAAAACTTATCTAACATACTCTAGATTATAAAAACAAAAATTCACTTCTCAAATATAATCATTTAAGAAGTGAATTAGTATAAGTTAAGTAAGAAAATTCTTACGCTTGTTCTTCTTTACTAAGAGCTCTTTGCTTATGAGCAGCTTTTAATCTTGCTTGTCTTAGAGTTACAGAAGGCTTGATAAACTGTTGTCTAGATCTTAATTGACGAACTACACCTGTTTTATCGAATTTTCTTTTATATTTTTTTAATGCTCTATCGATGGATTCACCATCTTTTACTGGAATTATTAACATATATTACATCTCATTTTGGATTGCAAAAGTAATTATTTTTTATTAAAATGCAAAATTTCAGACACATTTAATATATAAAATATAAATAAACCTCGTACGGAAGGCTACTTATAAAAAGCTTTAGGCAAAATGAATCATATTTTAAACAAAAGTATTATCTTTGTATCCACTTTTACATACGGGGTTGACTGGTTTCGACAGCAAGGTCAATGGGTAAGTAAGCATGCAGAGAACCGTAGCGCGATCTCTATAATCCCTTGCTACAAAATTTTAACTGGCAACGAAGAGTTCGCTCTTGCAGCTTAATATCGAAGTATAGTAGATCAAGCGTTTTCCCGAAGATTTTAGTAAGGAAGCAAGATATCTCACAATCGCTCTGTTCTGCGGCGTTTGATCCTGAGATATAGGAATGCGGAAATAAGGTTTTAGGCGCTTCGACTAAAATTCGAAAACCTTAGAAGATAAGCTGGAAGTTGGGTGTCTGCCCTCTGCCTTCAGTCGAAAATCAATGGTAGAATAAGCATGTAGAAAGCTTATGTATTGCTTGTTTGGACGAGGGTTCGAATCCCTCCAACTCCACTTAAAACCCTGTAAATTGCTTATTTACAGGATTTTTTATTTACAGGTGCTAATTTAGGTGCTAATTTAAATTATAGAGTTTTGCCAGCAACTACCCAGATATCTTATTAATTGACGAGATTTAACCTTATTTACATCTGCAATCCAATCAGCTCATTTAATAAAGTTTTTTAGAAAGTTAAAAGGTGGATTATTATTTTTTAATTTACCTTAAATTGTTATATATTTAGAATGTAAATTTGAATGCTTAAATTTGCAATTTAAATTACACATAATCTATGAACCAGACCCTACTTACCAGATTGTTTAAATCTATCGAAGGCAACAAAGAAGAGCCTCTGGTAAGGATAGCTTATTCTATTATTGAGGATGAAAGAAAAAAGGGACATTTGAAATTGGCAGATAGACTTGATACAATTTTAGAAGGCAATCTCGCAAAAGTCATTGAACCAAACAGATCACAAGTATTAAAACTTACTAAAAGTAAAAACGATACATTTTCTATTCCTGCGGACAGAAGGTATAAATTACCTCTAGCAACTCATATCGAAAATGATTTTTTAAGACACGATATGGTTCTTGCCGCTCCTGTAGAAGAAAAAGTGTTGAGGATTGAAAAAGAATATATAGCAAGAGAAAGATTAGCTCACCACGGTCTTAGACCCCGTCAAAAAATACTTTTATATGGTAGTTCAGGGTGTGGAAAAAGTATGACAGCTGAAAGAATTGCTTGGGATTTAGGATTACCCTTCTATAAAGTTCGTTTCGATACAATAATCTCATCTTATCTTGGGGAATCAGCGTCAAACCTTAATAAACTGTTTGAAAGTATTGAAAACTACCCTTGTGTTTTACTTTTAGATGAGTTTGATATTATAGGACAACAAAGAGATTCTAAATCCAATGATATTGGAGAAATTCACCGTATTGTTAATATAGTTTTAGGACTATTGGAAGAGTATAAGGGGCAAGGGATTTTGATTGCTACAACAAATTTAGAAGGTAGTTTAGATAAGGCTTTATTTAGAAGATTTGATGAAATAATAGAACTACCTAGACCTAATGAAGATGAAATTATAGATTTACTTAAAATAACATTTTCAGCACTAAAGCTTAATAAAGAGATTAATCTCAATAAGTGTGCATCTAAGATGCAAGGATTATCATATGCACTTGTCGTTAAAATAGCAAACGATGCGGCAAAAAAATCTATTATAAATTCTAGCAAAGAAATTTCTGTAAATGATTTGGATAAAGCACTGGAAGAAAACTTAGCTTTTAACAAATAATTTTCATGGAAAGATTTCCCCATCTAAAATTCCTACAAAAGGTTTCTGGAAAGCCCCGTTTGCACGGAGGTGGAACACCCAATCCTCATTCAGAAGAAAAAAAAAGAAATAAATCTGCACATTCGAGATATTTGAGCGATAAAACGACTCAATTAAAAGATCAATGGTACAGTGAATTTGGTAACAGAGAAAACAATGATTTAGCACCCATTGACGCTGACATAATACCCATTTTCCTAAAGATAAATCCTGATTTGATTGGTTATGATTTTGATTTAAAGCAGTTTGGAATCGAAATAATCTCAGAAGAAGACGATGGCTATATTATTGGAGCATCTTTAGATGGCTTTACATCTTTGGATGAGAAAATTAATAAATTTTTAAACGGTGAGCATGGAGGTGGCAAAATTGCAGAATTTTGGGAAATCATAGATGGAAATCAATGGAAACCAGAACACATACTTTCTGACTATTTAAAATCTATATGGCAAAGTGTTAATGAAAACACTAATTATAAATTAGAGGTTGGTGTTGCATTTGATAAACCAATGGGCAAAGCTCCAGACCCAACCAAACAGGGCTATGCAGGTAGATTAGAAAAATATAGACAAGAGTTAATTGAACGTGATGATAGATTACTTGAAAGACAAAATGAATTTGAAACATTTATAAATTTCTATGGTCGTATTACCAGTAATATTATTGATTTAGAAGATAGTTTTTGTTGTGAAGTTGAAATTAATGGAAAGGGGTTAAAAGACTTAGTATTAAATTACCCTTTTGTTTTTGAAGTTTCAGAGGTTGATGAAATTGTGGGAGTACAATCAGAATCCGAAGGAATTGAATCATTTGAAATTGAAGTTATCGAACCAGAGGAAGACGCTCCAGAAATTGGAGTGATTGATAGCGGGATAATGGAAGGCAATAAATATATTTCTTCAGCTATAATTTCTGAAAATTCAAAGTCTTATATAATAGGTGATGTTTCTACTGCAGATTATGTAAGAGGTGGAGGGCACGGAACTCGTGTTGCAGGAGCAATTTTGTATCCAAATGGGATTAGTAATGTTTCTAATCCTTATCAACTCCCTTGCTATGTAAGAAATCTTAGAGTATTAAATCAAGACAATAAACTTACAGATAAACTTCCTGCGCAACTAATGCAGGAAATAATTGCTGATAATAATGATTGTAGAATATTTAACCTCTCTGTTAATTCTTGCTTACCATCGAGAATTAAACATATGTCATCGTGGGCAGCAGCTATTGATACACTTATTAATGAAAAAGATATTTTTTTTTAATATCCGCTGGAAATATTTCAATTAGCAATGCCAGAGGTTTTGGCATTAGTCATTTTATAGAAAATGGGAACAATTATCCCGATTATTTAAATGAATTATATTGTAGAATTGCGAATCCGGCTCAAAGCAGTTTTGCTATTACAGTTGGCTCAATAAATCACATTTCTATTGATAATGATGAATTTCAATCATTAGGTAATCGTAATGACATATCTCCCTTCTCGAGAATTGGGACAGGAATCTGGGGAATGATAAAACCAGATGTTGTTGAATATGGCGGAGGATTAAGTCTTTCTAAAACAGGTAATATCGTTTCAATAAAGAATGAATTATCTCCGGAGTTGGTTAGGTCTACTTTGCACGGAGGTTCTGCAATTGGGAATGATATTGTAGGAACTTCATTTGCAACCCCAAAAGTTTCATATATCGTTTCGCAACTCTTGAAACTTTATCCTGAAGAAAATGTAAATTTATTAAGAGGATTGGTGGTGCAAGGTGCTAGATTGCCGGAACCATATTTTGAAACCCCTTCTGCCACTAGCATAAAACATTTCGGTTATGGTATACCTTCTCTGGAAAGGGTAACTAAAAATAGTGACCAACGCATAACTTTTTATAACACTGGAAATATTAGGGCAGAAGAAGGACATATTTATTCATTAAAAATTCCAGAGTTTTTAAGGTCTCCTGCAGAAGAATATGGTATATTAATTGAAGTTACTGTTGCTTACACTGCAAAAGTAAGAAGAACAAGACAGAAAACTAAATCCTATTTGTCTTCATGGCTAGATTGGACAAGTTCTAAAGTTGGAGAAGTGTTTGACGAATTTAAAGACTATGTTCTTAAAGAAATTGAAAATGAAGTAACGACTTATGATAGAGATTTTAGAAATGCAATGTCAAGCTGGAACTGGAAAATAAAAAGTGATAAAAGAGGCGAAGTCGATGGCATTAGCAGAACGAATAGTACTGTTCAAAAAGACTGGACAATCATAAAATCACATGATTTACCAGAAGATATAAATTTCGCTATTAGAGGTCATAAAGGGTGGGATAAATCGAACGGAGAAATTCCCTATTCATTGGTTGTATCAATTGAAATCTTAAATTCTAGTTTGGAAATTTATGAAGCAATCCGAATTGAAAACGAAATTGAAATTCCAGTATAAATATTAAGCAAATTAAAAAAAGTACAAATATTTTATTTAGTAATGATGCGGAGAACTTGCTTTATTACAATCCATTTAACACACAAATTACATTTATTGGATTGACAGAGATTTAAATGATTTATTTTTTGTTACTGCTAAAAGCAGACAAATCCCTAATGAATAAAATTTCTTAATAAAATAATGCAAATATAGTGTATGCGCATTTGGAAATATCATTTAAAGACAAAACTATATCCTGATTGACTGGGAAAAGTGATAATATTTAGTGTCCTAATAAAAAAATAAGATCATCACCAGTTTTTTCTATCTAGAAAAATATATCTGATTTAAGATCTAAATCATCTTTCATATAAATTAAGAGCGTTTCTCAATGGCTATCAACTTTTGTTTTTTTTGATGTAATTCTATTAATTTAATAGTTTCTATTAAATATTTTATTAGTTCTGGTAGATTTATATTACTCAATTATTTTAATCTAAAGAAAAAATAATTAGGTGGCTATACTCAATTAGAGATTAATGTAAGCCCTCTACTACTGAATAGGAAGAGTTAAAAATCAATAAATATTACCTCATCTATTGGTATCCCACGAATTCTTGAGATTCAATCTTTAGTTATTTGATTCATCGTAATAATTACATTCTATTTTATAGCGAAACTTATCCAATAGTTTCTTTTCTTTCAACACCTTAATAAAATTATCAAGGTTAAAAATGAAAATTTTATTATTAAACAAAAAATATAATGTAACTGCTATCGTACATTCAGACTAAGTTCATATTTGCATAGTCAAACAGCCTTAAAATATCTCAAAAATAATACACCCATCATAATTTTAATACCTAAAACAAGCACTGTTTATAAATTTATTTAACTGATATTATTTAATTTAAGTATTTAAGCCACGTCAAGCATATCATAATTCACATATAATTGAAATAAAACGTTAATTTTGCACACCGAAATAATATTATAAACCAATCGAATATAATATCATTATTAAATTCATTACAGTTAACAAAAAAACAAAATATAATCCCCGTAAAATTAGCAACTCATTTAAAGTAACTCTATACAAAAACCCACTTTTTTATTATCAATAAAACTAATTCGTAATTTAAATTGTAGAAAATAACAATGAAACTTTTTAACATTTTATCATTATCGCTTTTGGCACTAGTATTTTCATCTTGTACAAATAATGAAGATGAAAGCCTACTAAATCCAACTTCAGAAAACGTACAAAGAACTTCGGAATCAGAAGATCTATCAAGATTCAATCATGGAAATGGGCATGGTCACGGAAATGGACATGGACATGGACATGGTAATGGCCACGGAAACGGAAATGGTCACGGGAATGGAAATGGTCATAACCAAGTAAAAACACTTATCGTAGCACCTTATACAACACACTGCTATAGTCCTTTTCCTACACAGTGCCTTATGGTAAAAGAAAATCAGTGGGATAATTGGCAAACATTATACGGAGGAATCCAAGGTTTCAATTATCAACCTGGGTATGAATATGTTGTAAAGGTAAGATATGAAAATGTCTTCAATGCCCCTGCTGATGCTCCTTCTAAAAGATGTATTCTTCTAGAAGTAGTTTATAGAACACCAAAAAACCACTAATTCTATAAGAGGCTGTCTAAAAAGTAAACAAAGTGGGTTTGGGGATACTTTGTATGCGTATCTCTGAAAATAGTTAATCAATAAAAAACAATTTTCAATACTTTTTAGACAGCCTTTATATATTATTCTGAGGTTTTGATAACAGCTAGAGGTAGACTTTTAGCAAAAAAATATTTTTCCAATTGGGAATCATTAATAATAATATTATCGTCATTATTATCCATGTAAGAAGAAGGTTCTTTATATTCTTCGAGCATAGCTTTTAATTTTAAAAGATTTTGCTTTAAATTATTATCATCTAAACTTTTCATTTCATAAACATTTAAATTAAAATCTTCTTATTCAGAATAGTTCAATTCATTCTTAGGAGATTTTAATCTGTCATTTTGTATATTTCTTTAACTGCCAAAAATGAAAAAGCCACCGAATTTGGTGGCTTTCTATAATATTTAGAGCTTTAATTAAAATAATTGAATTTAAATGTTTATAAAATAAACTAATAATTAAAGCCACTATCCCACGAAGTTTTTATCAACCATTTCAATTGAAAATTCTTTATTATACAGGTTAACATTTAATTTTTCAAATGAATCTTTAGATACTGACAATACAATTTATTAAGCTTACTCTTTTAAAACCTATGCAAAGATACAATTCAATAACGTCAAAAATTGACGTATTAAAAATAGAAATCAAAAAAATTAAATAATTTTATCAAAATAACACTCCAAAATCTCTCTTTATTATTGAAAGCTATATATTTACGTATAATAAGATCTATAAAATAATTATATTTGTTTTACCACTTATCATGCTTAATAATCATGAAGAAATCAATCATATGACAACACGAAATGAAAATGGTGACACCTATTTACCTTACTATTTTAAGGAGATTTCCAGTTCTATATTTGCTTCAGGAAACTCTTATCATTATGTAGTTGATTTTTTTGATATGAGTATTTCTAATACCAGCTCTTCGATTAATGAAATTCACGATTTAAAATCAGAGCTTATTTCGTACAACGATATATTGGCCCTTATCCATCCTGGTGATATGGACTTTGTCCGTCAGGCTGAAAATAGGATTATTGAAATATTTAAAACACAAATCGGATGGGAAAAACTACTCGCTTATAAATGGAGTTATTGTTGTAGATTTAGAATGCCCGATGGAACATACAAACTTTTTCAGCAACAAAATATTGTACTTTCCTTTGATGAATACGGAGCTTTTTCAAAATCTTTCAAAATTCATACCGATATCAGCCATCTCACTACTGTTAATAATTATAAATTGTCATGTATTGGTCTGAACGGAGAACCTTCTTATACAGAAATAGATGTTTTTAGCTCTGAATGCTCAAAAAAACGCTATACTAAGCGTGAAATAGAAGTACTGAATCTGATGTGTGAAGGTTTTACAAGCAACCAAATTGCAGCCAAGCTATGTATTGCTTTAGACACCGCAAAAAACCACCGTCGTAACATCCTTCATAAAGCAGGAGCAAAAACCACTGCTCAAGCGGTTAAAGAGAGTATTATGAAAGGATTCATTTGAGTATTACTTCTCTTTTAAAATTTGCAGAAATGACCCAAATGTGTCATTGCATGTTTATGATTATCAAAGTAATATTATTCTACACAAACTTTAATTTTACCGTGATGAAAACTATTCCCAAAATCATTTTTATATTACTTGCTGTGGCAGGTATTTTTACAACTCTAGGGTTCAGAAAAGTAAATCATAATAGAAATCAGCAAAATACATATGCTTACATCTATTTTCATGATAAGGACGATTATAACAAGGTCTATGTATCTGATATTTGTTACTATTCCCCAGATTCTGATAAATGCGCCGGTGGATTTCGTAATTGGAGTTTAAAAGCTGAAGCTGCTTTTAGGGCCTATATAAAATCTCAGTATAATGAAGATGTAAAGCCATTCAATGGTAATATGTTCTCTATACGTACCACCGTTTCTACCATTGAGAAAGCCAGAGATGAACTTAATGCACTAATATCTAAGCAAACTGCAGATAAACGTACCGTAAAAAAAATAAATTTCACCTATAGCTGCGAATAGAATATTAAAATCACATAAAAATTTCCTTCTATTTTGAGAGGATATCAACCAGAACCTATTCCCTCTTAAATGAAGCATAAAAAATATATTGTTGAAGAAAGGCCTAGATTATAAAATCTAAGCCTTATCTTTTTAATTTTCACACGTTATAAAAAGTGTCTATTATTTAAAAAACTTAAACAAATTTATCCATTTTTATCTTCCTTTATTCATAAGGTTTTTTATCGTTTCTGCTAGGTAATCAAAATTTTGATTAATAAAAAAATGACCTCCTTTTAAGATTTCATATTGGCAATCACCATCAGTATAATTTTCCCAATTATCAATTTGTGATGAATAACTCTCGTCTTCTCCCATCATTGCATAGATCGGAGTAGTTACTTTATCTTTAAAAATCGTATTATCTTTATTTTCTATTAATTTAAAATCGGCTCGAAGTATGGGTTCAAAAAAATCTAATAACTCCTGACTTTTCATCACTTCATCTGAAATACCTCCCTTTTCATTTACTTTATCAAAAAATTCAGATGTTGGGAGATCTCCTAAAGGAGGTGAATCCTTTATTCCCGGACCAGGATATCCAGTAGCAATGAAATGTAGAGGAGGATCATTAAGTTCTTCCATCATTTTACAAATCTCTATACCCAATATTGCCCCCATACTATGACCATAGATAATATAAGGAACATTTCTTTTCCTATTTTGGCGGATCTGTGTAGACAGATCTGCTTTGGCCTGTTGCGTATTAATAACAAAATCTTCTACCATTCTATCTCCTCTTCCTGGTAATTCGGGATTTTCAACTTCAAAATAGGGAGATAGCTTTTTTATTAGTGGTCGAAAGGCATATCTATCCCCTCCTGCATAATGCAATAAGAATATTTGCGGCTTACTCATTGTTCTATTTATATTATTCATCATTTATATTATTTCATTTACTCCCCCTTTATTACATCTATTATAAATTGATCAGCTTTTAGGATATACTGATGGGATTCGTTAATAGGGTATACTGTTAATTGATTAGGGTTTTCCAATACTTTATCTACATTATTGCAAATTAATTGCTGTGTATATTCAAAAATCCTTTGATTTTCCCTATTCCCTTTAATCATTGCTTTGAACAGTATGATCTTTGTACATTTTAGATTAGTGGAGATGTTCTGCTCACTAAGAGTATATTCTGCGTCCCAAAAACTTTTAGCTCCTAAAAAATACTTACTATCAACAGGTACCTGAAGTTCTTCACTTATTTCTTCATCGGAAGGAAATGAATACAGTTTCATTAAATCAGGATCTGATGCTCGAAGAATTGTATCCAACAAATATACTGTAATTTTTTTATGTCCTCTCTTCTCCAACTCAGAAGCGATCTCCAAAGCAATCTGCCCTCCTAAAGACCATCCCAATATAACAAACTCTTCCTGTTCATTTTTCTTTTGAACTTCTTCAATATGATCAAGATAATATATTGCTAAACTATTAAGATTATCAATCTTATCTTCATGATATAGGTTATATGAATCGACACCATAACAATGATAATCGTGATGTAACTGATCTGCAAGTGATTGATATACTTCACAACCTATTCCTCCTGGATGAATTAAGAACATATTAGGTTTACTAATAGCATTGTTCAGTGAAACTACTGGTTTATAGTCCGGCTTACAGCTTATGATAGTTAAAGAGAGTAGTCCAATTGTTTTTCCTTGGAAAACATCTGCCACTTTTATTTGAACTCCTATCTGATGATGAATCTTATTAATAAGTTTAATTACCATAATACTGTTTCCTCCCAAGCGGAAGAAGTCATCGTGTAAACCTATACTTTCTACTGGTAAACCTAAAACCTCACTATAGATCTCTGCTAACTGTTTTTCAAGAACCGTTGTTGGTGCGATATATTCCTTATCTCCTGTGAAATTAGGTTCTGGTAAGGCCTTGCGGTCCAATTTACCATTAAGTGTCATTGGGAATAATTCCAAATGAACATATGCTGAAGGAACCATATACTCCGGAAGTAATCCTGATAAATATACAGATAAGTCTTCAGGATTAAATGAAGTATCAGATACATAATAACCTACCAAGTATTTTAATCCTGAACTATGTTCTTTAGCTAATACAACACTCTGTCTAATTCCTTCATAACTCAACAAAGCACTTTCTATCTCTCCTAACTCTATTCTATAGCCTCTGATCTTAACCTGGAAGTCATTTCGACCTATATATTCCAAATCTCCTCCAGAAAGATAACGTACTAAATCTCCTGTCTTATATATACGTCCATTATAACCTATTGCTTTCTCCTCTTCACTCTGGAAAGGATTCAATAGAAAACGCTCATCTGTAAGCTCTGCAAGATTTAAATAACCTCTTGATAAACCAACTCCTCCTATATATAACTCTCCTACAGCTCCAACTGGTACAGGACGTAAATACTCATCCAATACATAAACTGTGGTATTGGAGATAGGACGACCTATATTAAGTGTATTATTATCCTTATCATAATGATGATAAGTAGACCATACCGTGGTTTCTGTAGGTCCATATTCATTAATCAAAATAATACCCTCATGTTCTAAGTCTCTAATATCCGGGAAAGCTTCTCCTCCTACCAATATCAGTTGAAGACTCGTATCTGGAATAAGATCTCTTAAGATAACAGGGGGAATAAACGATACTTCAATATCATGTTCTTTGATATACTCATTAAGATCTTTTACCGATTTTCTAAGTTCATTACTATACAACCACAACGTATTGCCATGACAAAGAACAGGGAAAGATTCACTCACAAAAACATCAAAGACATAGTTAGAATAGCAACCTACATGGGTATACTCTGTAAGCCTGTGAGAGTCTATCATACAACATACAAAGTTGACCATACTAGTATGCTCGATCATCACTCCCTTTGGCTTACCTGTTGTGCCACTAGTGTAAATAACATAAGATAAATCACTTGAACTTACTGGAGTTCTTGGATTTACTGTGGAACAGGTACTCAGTTCAGCTTTCATATCTGAACCATTCAGACTTATGATACTCAGGGTTGAAGATTCTGTTTCTGTATCTATTAGTTCCTTATAGTCATATAATCTGTCTTTTGTATTTTCTTCAACGAGTACAACTCTTGCACCAGTATCTCCCAGAATATGTTCTATTCGATCCATAGGATAACTTGGATCCATCGGAACATAAGCTCCGCCTGACTTCAAGACTCCCAACATACCTATAAGAATCTGCTCGGATCTGCCTAAATACAATGGAATAAGTTCATTCGGTTGGATCTTACAATTGTGTAATAAATAATGAGCCAACCTGTTTGATCTATCATTAAGCTCTCTATAACTTAACTTTACATCTTCATACACTAAGGCTATATGATCAGGTGTCTTTTCTACCTGTCTTTCAAATAATTCATGAATCGTAACCGTGGTATCATATTCTGAATAAGTACCCAAAAGATTGGAGAAGATTCCATCTCCACTATACTCTTCTTCTCTTACCCAAGATAAGTCTTCAAGTCGTAACTTTGAGCCAACTTCTTTTTGATGGCATACCATCTGCTCTAAAAGATATACATACGTACTAATCATCTGATCAATCGTACTTTCCTTGAATAATCCTCGAGCATAATTAAAACTTCCGGATAAACTTTCTCCATCATCATCTATCATAACACTCAAATCAAACTTCGCTACATCATACGAAACATCTCCTTCAAATTCTTGAAACAAAGAGTCTCCAACATATTTTTGATTAGTAGCATTTCCAAAACTCTGTAAGCCAAACATCACTTGGAATAGAGGATGACGAGATACATCCTGAACTACTCCCAACTCTTCTACCAATTTCTCAAAAGGTACATCCTGATGCATCTGAGCCTCAGATACAGAATCCGAAACTTGCAAAATGAAATCTCTTACTGATACTCCATAATCAATCTCCTCTCGAAGGACTAAGGTATTAACAAAGAAGCCGATCAGATCCTCTAAGCCTGCATGATGACGATTAGCTACCACAGTGCCTAATACTATATCCTTTTGTCCCGAATAAGAGGATAATAGCAGATAATATCCTCCCAGCATTACACTGTATAAACTAACTCCTAAGTCTCGAGATAAGAAACGAAGGTCTTCTCCTAAACTATCAGAAATACTAAAATGTACCGTATGCCCTTCATAAGAAAGCCGTGTAGGACGCACATAATCCAAAGGAAGATGTAAAGCCTCAACTCCCGAAAGTTTAGTCTTCCAATAATACAACTGTCTATCCAATACTTCACCTTGAAGATAACCCCTTTGCCATAAAGCAAAATCTTTATATTGAATTCGTAACGACGGTAAAGAAACCGGATCACCCAATAACAAATCCCTATAAATAACACCCAGCTCTTCTAAAAAGATATCACTAGACCAACCGTCAAAAGCTATATGGTGAATTACTATACTGATATAAGAAGTAATCTCACTCTTATTTTGGTTATCCTGCTTTTTCTTAGTTTTATTAGTTTTAGTCTTTTCTTTCTCATGGAATACACAAACTGAAATAGGAAGTTCTTGGGACAAATCAAAAACTCTATTAACTTCTTGAGATATAAGATCTTCTAACTGCTTAGAACTCTCCACATAAGTCTCTTTAATACTAAGTTCATGATCACTAACATATTGATATCCTACTCCCTCTGAACTGGTTACAATCAAAGTACGTAGAATCTCATGTCTTGATAGAAGAACTTTAAAGGATTCTTCTAAAATGCTAAGATCAACTTGTGATGATAATCCAAAAACCATAGGAATATTATACGCAGAGCTTCCTCCTTCATATTGATCAATAAACCATAAACGCTCCTGAGCAAAAGATAAAAGCTGGTCCTCAGGATGATGAACCGCTATAGGACGGATCATCTCTACAATATCAATTGATAAACCTTCAAGTACACTTGCTAATCCAAAGATCGTTTTATAGCTAAACACCATCGCTACATTTGCCTTTAAGCCTAATCCTTGATGAATCTTACTAATCAGTTTAATAGCCATAATACTGTTTCCTCCCAAACGGAAGAAGTCATCATGTAAACCGATACTTTCTACAGGTAAACCTAAAACCTCGCTATAGATCTCCGCCAATTGTTTTTCAAGGACAGTCGTTGGTGCTATATACTCTTTATCTCCTGTGAAACGAGGTTCTGGTAAAGCTTTATGGTCTAATTTACCATTGAACGCTATAGGAAGTGATTCCAGATGAACATATACCGAAGGAACCATATACTCCGGAAGAAGACCTGATAAGTGCATATATAAGTCTTCATTATCCACCGCAACATCCGATACATAATAACCTACCAAATATTTTAACCCTGAACGGTGCTCCTTAGCTAAGACTACTGATTGACGAATACCTGCATAACTCAACAATCTACTCTCTATTTCTCCCAATTCTATTCGATACCCACGAATCTTAACCTGGAGGTCATTACGACCTATATACTCTATATCCCCACCAGCAAGATAACGTACTAAATCTCCAGTCTTATACATACGTCCATTGTAACCTATAGCCTTTTCTTCCTCGCTCTGGAAAACATTAACTACAAACTTTTCATCGGTAAGTTCTGGAAGATTCAAATAGCCTCTCGAAACTCCTACTCCTCCTATATACAACTCTCCTACTGCTCCCTCTGGAACTGGACGGAGATACCTATCCAATACATAGGCTGTCGTATTGGCTATAGGACGACCTATATTAAGAGGATTATTATCCTTGTCATAATGATGATAAGTAACACATACCGTAGTCTCAGTTGGTCCGTATTCATTAATTAAAATGACATTCTCATGGTTTAAGTCACTAATATCAGGGAAAGCTTCTCCTCCTACCAATATCAGTTGAAGACTTGTATCAGGAAGAAGCTCTCTCAAGATAACCGGGGGTATAAACGATACCTCTATACCATTCTCTGTGATATATTCATTAAGCTCTTTTACTGACCTTCTCAGCATATTACTATACAACCACAAGGTATTACCATGGCAAAGAACTGGGAAAGATTCACTGATAAAGGCATCAAATATATAATTGGAGTAACAGCCTACATGAGTATATTCATTAAGTCTGTGAGGCTTAATCATAAATTCTACAAGATTCACAACTCCACCATGTTCTATCATTACTCCTTTTGGATTACCTGTTGTTCCACTGGTATAGATAACATAAGACAAATCTTTCGGACCCACATCAGTCTTTGGATTATCTATCGAATAGATACTCAATATTTCTTCCATACCTGAAGAATCCAAACTGATAATGCTAAGATCATCAATTTGCCCCTTAGATCCATAAAGATTTTGTATTGTATCCTCTTCACCTATCATGAGTCTGGCCTTAGTATCTCCTACTATATAGGTTATACGATCCATAGGGAAATCAGGATCTATAGGAACAAAGGCTCCTCCTGATTTTAGGACTCCTAAGATTCCTATAAATAACTGTTCGGATCTTTCTAAACATAGAGGGATCAATTCATCAGCCTTAATCTCATAATTTTGTAGTAAATAATGAGCCAATCTGTTTGATCTCTCATTAAGCTCTCTATAGCTTAACTTTACATCCTCATACACCAAAGCAATATTATTAGGAGTCTTCTCTACTTGTCTTTCAAATAACTCATGAATAGTAGCAGTTGTATCATACTCGGAATAAGTATCCAAAAGATTAGAGAAGATCCCATCTCCACTATACTCTTCTTCTCTTATCCAAGATAGATTTTCAAGTTTTAACTCAGATCTATTATCTTTTTGATGATATACCATCTGTTCTAAAAGATATACATACGTCTTAATCATATGATCAATTGTACTTTCTTTAAATAGAGGAGTAGCATAATTAAAGCTTCCTGACAGAGAATCTCCTCCATCATCTATCATAACACTTAAATCAAACTTCGCAACATCATAGGAGACATTTCCTTTGAATTCTTGAAACAAAGAGTCTTCTCCATACATTCTCTTTGCTTCATTTCCAAAACTCTGCAAGCCAAACATTACCTGGAATAGAGGATGACGGGATACATCCTGAACTACTCCTAGCTCTTCGACCAATTTCTCAAAGGGAACGTCCTGATGCATCTGAGCCTCAGATACTGAATCCGAAACTTGCAAAATAAAATCTCTTACTGATACTCCATAATCAATCTCTTCTCGAAGGACCAATGTATTAACAAAGAAACCTATCAAATCCTCTA
>NZ_CACVBR010000056.1 GCF_902728265.1 Chryseobacterium potabilaquae | reverse complement strand
ACGCTTTAGCACACAATTTAAGAAAGAAAGTTGCTTAAAGAGAGTAATTTTCATTTTTTCTGAGACATTAAAAAACTTTATAGCAAAAAAAACCGCCTCAATTTTTGTTGTGAGACGGATTCTTTTTATGTTCATAATTGAATTTTAGAAATTCAAAAAAATAAAAAACTAAAAATCAGTAATTTTGATTTGCTATTTCAAAAAAAAATTATAATTTTGCAGTCCGAAAAGTAGGTTTATCGTGTGTGAGACCGATAACCTACTGAATAATAAATGCTTCCAAATTCATTAATTATTCAATCTTAAAAAACAAAAAATGGCTAAGAAAGTCTTTAAAATGGTAAAGCTTCAGGTGAAAGGAGGGGCAGCAAACCCGTCTCCACCAGTAGGTCCAGCATTGGGTTCTGCAGGTGTAAACATCATGGAGTTTTGTAAGCAATTTAACGGAAGAACTCAGGATAAGCCAGGTCAAGTTTTACCTGTAGTAATTACAGTATACGAAGACAAATCTTTTGAATTCGTAATTAAAACTCCACCTGCAGCAATTCAGCTAATGGATGCGGCTAAAATCAAAGGAGGCTCCGGTGAACCAAACAGAAATAAAGTAGGTTCTGTAACTTGGGATCAAGTGAAAAAAATCGCTGAAGATAAAATGTCGGATCTTAACTGCTTTACAATGGACTCTGCTCTTTCTATGGTTGCAGGAACTGCAAGATCTATGGGACTAAGAGTAACAGGAACTAAACCAACTAACGCTTAAAACTTATTTGAAATGGCAAAATTAACTAAAAAGCAAAAAGAAGCTTTAAGCAAAGTAGAAAAAGGAAGAATCTATAACCTTGAAGAAGGTTCAGCTCTTGTAAAGGAAGTGAACACTGCAAAGTTTGATGCTTCTGTAGACATAGCTGTAAGATTAGGGGTAGATCCAAGAAAAGCAAACCAAATGGTAAGAGGTGTTGTATCTCTTCCTCATGGAACTGGTAAAGATGTTAAAGTGTTAGCTTTAGTAACTCCAGATAAAGAAGCTGAGGCTAAAGAAGCGGGTGCTGATTATGTAGGTCTTGACGAATATTTACAAAAAATAAAAGATGGTTGGACAGATGTTGACGTTATCGTTACTATGCCGGCTGTTATGGGTAAATTAGGTCCTTTAGGTAGAGTTTTAGGACCAAGAGGTTTAATGCCTAACCCAAAATCAGGAACTGTAACTATGGAAATTGGTAAAGCAGTAACTGAAGTGAAGGCAGGTAAAATTGACTTCAAAGTAGATAAGTATGGTATCATACATGCAGGAATTGGTAAAGTATCTTTTGATGCTGCCAAGATCAAAGAGAATGCTCAAGAATTGATCCAAACATTGATTAAAATGAAGCCAACTGCAGCGAAAGGAACATACGTAAAAAGCATTTATTTGTCTTCTACAATGAGTCCGGGTATTGCAATTGATACTAAATCTGTTAACTAATATTAAATCCTTAAGACAATGACAAAAGACCAAAAAGTTGTAGCAATACAAGAGATCAAAGATTTGCTTCAGGATGCTAAGGTAGTTTATGTAGCAGATCTAGAAGGATTGAATGCTGCAAAATCTTCAGAATTCAGAAGACAAGCTTTCAAACAAAATATTAAAGTAAAGGTAGTTAAAAATACACTTTTACAAAAGGCAATGGAGCAAATGGAAGGAGTAGATTACTCTGAAATGTTTGCATCGTTCAAAGGAAATTCAACTTTAATGATTTCTGAGACAGCAAATGCTCCAGCTAAATTAATTCAAGGATTCAGAAAGAAAGAAGAAAAGCCAGCATTAAAGTCTGCATATCTTCAAGAAACTTTCTATGTTGGTGACAATAATCTAGATACGTTAGCTAATATCAAGTCTAGAGAAGAAATGATTGGTGAAATCATCGGATTACTTCAGTCTCCAATCCAGAGAGTTGTTTCTGCTCTTCAAAACAAGTCTGAAACAGTAGAAGCAAAAGCTGAAGAAGCTGCACCTGCTGTAGAAGAAACAGCAACAGAAACTCCTGTTGCGGAAAGCACTGAGGAAACTCCAAGTGCTGAATAATTACACTCAAAAAATTAAATAAATAATCAACAAAAAACATTACAACAATGTCAGATTTAAAAAATTTAGCTGAAACGCTAGTAAACTTAACAGTAAAAGATGTAAATGAATTAGCTACTATCCTTAAGGATGAGTACGGAATTGAGCCAGCTGCTGCTGCTGTAGTAGTTGCAGGAGGAGGTGCTGGTGAAGCTGCTGAGGAAAAAACTGAATTCGACGTAATTCTTAAGTCTGCAGGTGCTTCTAAATTAGCTATCGTTAAATTAGTAAAAGATTTAACTGGTGCTGGTCTTAAAGAAGCTAAAGATATCGTTGATGGTGCTCCAGCTCCAATCAAAACAGGTATCTCTAAAGATGAGGCTGAGGCTCTTAAGAAGCAACTTGAAGAAGCAGGTGCTGAAGTAGAATTGAAATAATTCAGAATTTATCTACTATAAATATGACCTGGACAATTTTGTCCAGGTTTTTTTGTCTACTAATTTTGAATCACTAAGTCATATGTACTCAATGTAAAACTATTAAGTTTATTTGTTAGTTTAAATGTTTTTTTGTAAATTTGCTCTTCTTTTGGCGCAAAAAATTGTATGCAAATCTGTAAAATATTGAAAATCAACTCTTTCATTTAGAAATTGAAAGAGGATTTGTGTATATAGATATGACGGACACTTTTGCCTTAAAAGAAATAAGAATATTTTGCATTACGCTGTGAAAAGATATATCAGTGTTGCAGTTAGGAATTGTATTATTTGAAAGAATTTAAAACAAAAAGATAAAGATTATTTCTAATAGCGCCAAATATTTGAAGTCTTTTCTTTTTTATACTCTCTTGTTATACTCTTCCTGATATTTTTTTAATCAAAATATTTTTTAACCCTTTCTTAAAAGTTTTATGAGTAAAACAACAACAACAACTCAGGGAAAGAGAATTAATTTCTCATCAGCGAAAGGAAAAATTATTACACCGGATTTTCTGGATATTCAGATTGAATCTTTTAAAGAGTTTTTCCAGCTTGATACACTTCCTGAAGACAGAACGAATGAAGGTCTTTATAAGACTTTCCAGGAAAATTTCCCTATTACCGATTCTAGAAATCAATTCGTTTTAGAGTTTTTAGATTATCTGGTAGATTCTCCACGTTATTCAATCGATGAGTGTGTGGAAAGAGGATTGACCTATTCGGTGCCTCTAAAAGCCAGACTTAAACTGTATTGTACAGACCCTGAACATGAGGATTTCCAGACCGTAGTTCAGGATGTATATTTGGGGCCGGTTCCTTACATGACCCCTAGTGGATCTTTTATCATCAATGGTGCTGAAAGAGTAATTGTTACACAGCTTCACCGTTCACCTGGTGTATTCTTTGGACAGACTTACCACGCAAACGGAACCAAACTTTACTATTCAAGAATTATACCATTTAAAGGATCTTGGATGGAATTTACTACGGATATCAATAGTGTAATGTATGCATATATTGACCGTAAGAAAAAGTTACCTTTGACTACTCTATTAAGAGCTATCGGTTACGAATCTGATAAGGATATTCTTCAGATTTTTGATCTTGCTGAAGAAGTGAAAGTTTCTAAAGCTGCACTTAAAAAAGTAGAAGGAAGAACATTAGCTGCGAGAGTTTTAAATACTTGGTTTGAAGATTTCGTAGATGAAGATACAGGTGAGGTTGTTTCTATTGAAAGAAACGAAATCATCTTAGATAGAGAGACTATTCTGGAAAAAGAACACTTAGATCTTATTCTGGATGCAGGTGTGAAATCAATCTTGATTCATAAAGAAAATAGTAATGAATTCTCTATTATCCAAAATACATTACAAAAAGACCCTACGAACTCTGAAAAAGAGGCTGTAGAGTATATATATCGTCAGTTAAGAAATGCTGATCCACCAGATGAGGAAACAGCAAGAGGAATCATCGAAAAATTATTTTTCTCTGAACAAAGATATTCACTTGGTGAAGTTGGACGTTACAGATTGAATAAAAAGTTAGGTCTAAATATTCCTAGAACTACTGAGGTACTTACAAAAGAAGATATTATTGCTATTGTAAGATACTTAATTGAGCTTGTAAATTCTAAAGCTGAAGTTGATGATATTGATCACTTATCAAATAGAAGAATCAAAACGGTAGGTGAGCAATTAGCGGGACAATTTGGAGTGGGGCTTTCAAGAATTGCGAGAACGATTAAGGAAAGAATGAACGTTAGAGATAACGAAATTTTCACTCCGCTTGATCTTGTTAATGCAAAGACTTTAACATCCGTAATCAATTCATTCTTTGGTACGAATCAGCTTTCTCAATTCATGGACCAAACCAATCCATTATCAGAAATTACTCATAAGAGAAGATTATCTGCACTAGGGCCTGGAGGTTTATCAAGAGAAAGAGCAGGATTTGAGGTTCGAGACGTTCACCATACCCACTACGGAAGAATCTGTCCAATCGAAACCCCGGAAGGACCAAATATTGGTTTGATCTCTTCTTTAGGAATCTATGCAAAAATTAATAATTTAGGGTTTATTGAAACTCCATATAGAAGGGTAGAAGAAGGTAAGATTGATCTTAATGCTGATCCTATCTACTTAAATGCAGAGGATGAAGAAGCTAAAGTGATTGCTCAAGCCAACGTAGAATTAACAGATAGCGGGGAGTTTGAAACGGACAGAATTATTGCCCGATTAGATGGTGATTACCCTGTAGTAGAACCTCAACAAGTGGATCTTATTGATGTGGCGCCAAACCAGATTTCTGGTATTTCAGCTTCGTTAATTCCTTTCTTGGAGCATGATGATGCTAACCGTGCCTTGATGGGATCAAACATGATGCGTCAGGCAGTTCCTCTATTGAAGCCTCAAGCACCAATTGTAGGTACAGGTTTAGAGCAACAAGTAGCAAAAGATTCAAGAATTTTGATCAATGCAGAAGGTACAGGTACTGTAGAATATGTTGATGCTGATAAGATTATTATTAAATATGAAAGAAGTGAAGATGAAGATTTGGTACAATTTGAATCTGCTACTAAAACATATAATCTTACCAAGTTTAGAAAAACAAACCAAAGTACAACTATTACACTAAGACCAAACGTAAGAGTAGGTGATGTTGTGGAAAAGGGACAAGTACTTTGTGATGGATATGCTACAGAAAATGGAGAATTAGCCCTTGGTAGAAACTTAGTGGTTGCGTTCATGCCTTGGAAAGGATATAATTTTGAGGATGCAATTGTAATCAATGAGAAAGTAGTACGTGAAGATTGGTTTACTTCCATTCACGTAGATGAATATTCTTTGGAAGTTCGTGATACTAAATTAGGGATGGAAGAACTAACAGCTGATATACCAAACGTTTCTGAAGAGGCAACTAAAGACCTTGATGAGAATGGTATGATCAGAATTGGTGCAGAAGTGAAGCCTGGAGATATCATGATTGGTAAAATCACTCCAAAAGGTGAATCTGATCCAACTCCGGAAGAAAAACTTCTTAGAGCAATTTTTGGTGATAAAGCAGGTGATGTGAAAGATGCTTCTCTAAAAGCGGATTCTTCATTAAGAGGTGTGGTTATCAATAAAAAATTGTTCTCTAGAAATATTAAAGATAAAAAGAAAAGAACTGAAGAAAAACTTAAACTTGAAGAAATTGAAAACACTTACAAGGCTAAGTTTGATGATTTGAGAAATACTTTAATTGAAAAATTAAATACACTTGTAAGCGGTAAAACATCTCAAGGGGTAAAAAATGACCTAGATGAAGAAATTATCGGAAAAGGTGTGAAATTTACCCACAAATTATTGACTTCAGTTGAAGATTATGTAAACGTTAGTGGTTCAGACTGGACGGTTGACGCTGATAAAAATGAATTAATAAAACAATTAATTCATAACTATAAAATCAAATATAACGATATCCAAGGGGTTAAGAATCGTGAAAAATTTGCAATTTCGATTGGAGACGAGCTTCCTGCAGGAATCATGAAGTTGGCTAAAGTTTACATTGCGAAAAAACGTAAACTTAATGTAGGAGATAAAATGGCAGGACGTCACGGTAACAAAGGTATTGTTTCAAGAATTGTTCGTGAAGAAGATATGCCATTCTTAGAAGATGGAACACCAGTAGATATTGTATTAAATCCACTTGGGGTACCTTCCCGTATGAACATTGGTCAGATTTATGAAACAGTTCTAGGATGGGCTGGTCAGAAATTAGGGATGAAATTTGCTACTCCAATCTTCGATGGAGCAAGTTTAGATCAAATTACTGAATATACAGATAAAGCGGGGTTACCGAGATTTGGTAATACTCACCTATATGATGGTGGAACGGGAGAAAGATTTACACAACCGGCTACCGTGGGAATTATCTACATGCTGAAACTAGGACATATGGTTGATGATAAGATGCATGCACGTTCTATTGGTCCTTATTCATTGATTACCCAGCAGCCATTAGGAGGTAAAGCTCAGTTCGGAGGTCAGAGATTTGGAGAGATGGAGGTTTGGGCTCTTGAAGCATTCGGTGCATCAAATATATTAAGAGAAATTTTGACTGTGAAGTCAGATGACGTGATTGGTAGAGCAAAAACGTATGAAGCTATTGCAAAAGGTGAATCTATGCCAGAACCAGGCATCCCAGAATCATTCAATGTATTACTTCATGAGTTACAAGGTCTTGGATTAGACGTAAGATTGGAAGAGTAAGATGTCGAAGGCAGAAATGCCAGATTATAAGGCTCTAAAAATTTTAAAACTATTTGTATTTGGAATATTGAATTTCGTTTGAAACTTGATATCTGAATTCTAAAATCTAAAAAAATTATGTCAAATAAAAGTAAATCAAGTAGATTTAATAAAATTTCGATCGGTCTAGCTTCACCGGAATCTATTCTTCAGGAATCGAGAGGAGAGGTTTTAAAGCCCGAAACGATTAACTACAGAACTCACAAGCCTGAAAGAGATGGGCTATTTTGTGAAAAAATATTTGGTCCTGTAAAGGATTACGAATGTGCTTGTGGGAAATATAAGAGAATCCGTTATAAAGGGATTGTTTGTGACCGTTGTGGAGTAGAAGTTACTGAGAAAAAAGTAAGAAGAGAAAGAATCGGACACATTAATCTTGTCGTTCCTATTGCACATATTTGGTATTTCCGTTCATTGCCGAACAAAATTGGATACCTTTTAGGATTACCTTCTAAGAAATTAGATATGATCATTTACTATGAAAGATATGTAGTGATTCAACAGGGTATTGCTAAAAAATTAGATGGTTCTGACTTTGAGGAAATGGAATTCTTAACAGAAGAAGAGTATCTTGATATAATGGAAACTCTTCCTATTGAAAATCAATATCTTGATGATTCAGACCCTAATAAGTTTATCGCTAGAATGGGAGCTGAAGCTGTTGAAGATTTGTTAAAAAGAATTGATCTAGATTCATTATCTTTCGATTTAAGACACAAAGCTCATAATGAAGGATCTAAACAAAGAAGAACAGAGGCATTAAAACGATTAAATGTTGTAGAAGCATTGAGAGGTGCTAATACAAGAATGATCAATAAGCCTGAATGGATGATTATGCGTGTTTTACCGGTTATACCACCGGAATTAAGACCGTTAGTTCCATTGGATGGAGGGCGTTTTGCAACTTCGGATCTTAATGACCTTTACAGAAGGGTAATTATCAGAAATAATCGTTTGAAGAGATTGTTGGAAATTAAAGCTCCTGAAGTAATCTTAAGAAACGAGAAGCGTATGCTTCAGGAATCAGTAGATTCATTATTTGATAATACAAGAAAATCTTCTGCCGTAAAATCAGAATCAAATAGACCATTGAAATCACTTTCTGATTCATTGAAAGGTAAGCAAGGTCGTTTCCGTCAAAACTTATTAGGTAAAAGGGTGGATTACTCTGCACGTTCGGTAATTGTTGTAGGTCCAAACTTACAGCTACATGAATGTGGTATTCCTAAGGATATGGCAGCGGAACTTTACAAACCGTTTATTATTAGAAAACTAATTGAAAGAGGGATTGTAAAAACAGTAAAATCTGCAAAGAGAATTATCGATAGAAAAGAACCTGTGGTGTATGACATCCTTGAAAATGTGATGAAAGGACATCCTGTACTATTGAACAGGGCACCTACACTTCACAGATTAGGGATTCAAGCTTTCCAGCCAAAGATGATTGAAGGAAAAGCGATCCAATTACACCCTCTAGTAACAACAGCCTTCAATGCCGATTTCGATGGTGACCAGATGGCGGTGCATTTACCGCTAGGCCCAGAGGCAATCCTTGAAGCTCAGTTATTGATGCTAGGTTCTCAAAATATCTTGAACCCGGCCAATGGGTCTCCAATTACAGTACCTTCTCAAGACATGGTTCTAGGTCTTTATTTTATGACCAAAGAAGCAAGTTCTACTGAAGATTATAAAGTAAAAGGCGAAGGGTTGGCATTCTATTCTCCAGAGGAGGCGGAAATCGCTTATGCTGAAGGTAGAGTTTCCCTAAATGCTAAAGTAAGATGTAGATTACCTATTAAAGAAGATGGAGAAATAGTAACAAGACTGATTGAAACTTCTGTAGGTAGAATTTTATTTAACCAGATTGTACCTAAGCAGGTAGGATATATTAATGAGCTTCTTACCAAAAAATCATTAAGAAATGTTATCGGTAAGATCCTTGCTGATACGGATTTCCCTACCACTGTGAAATTCTTGGATGCCATGAAGGATTTAGGATATTCTAATGCATTCAAAGGAGGTCTTTCTTTCTCGCTTGGTGATATTGTAGTTCCTGTGGAGAAAAAAGCAATGATTGCTCAATCCATTGAAACAGTAGATGAAATTAGAACCAACTATAACATGGGTCTTATTACAGATACGGAACGTTATAACCAAGTAATTGACGTTTGGACCAATACCAACGCTGGATTAACTGAAATGATTATGAGCAGAATGAAATCTGACCAAGGTGGATTCAACTCTGTTTATATGATGCTTGACTCTGGAGCGAGGGGATCTAAAGAACAGATTCGTCAGCTATCAGGGATGAGAGGTTTGATGGCAAAGCCACAGAAAGCTGGATCTACAGGTGCTGAGATCATCGAAAACCCGATCCTTGCTAACTTTAAGGAAGGACTTTCAATCCTTGAGTATTTTATTTCAACCCACGGTGCCCGTAAGGGTCTTGCGGATACGGCTCTTAAAACAGCCGATGCAGGTTACTTAACAAGAAGATTAGTAGACGTTGCACAGGATGTTATCGTTACGGAAGATGATTGTGGTACTTTAAGAGGAACAGAAGTAATTGCACTTAAGAAAAATGATGAGATTGTTGAAAAAATCTCTGAAAGAATTTTAGGTAGAGTTTCTCTTCATAATATATATGATCCTGAATCTGATGAATTAATTACAGAAGCAGATCAAGTAATTACAGAAGTATTAGCTAAGAGAATAGAAGAGGCGGGATTAGAAGCCGTTGAAGTACGTTCACCTCTAACTTGTGAAACTAAAAAAGGGATCTGTGCAAAATGTTATGGTAGAAACCTAGCAACAGGTAAGATGATCCATATGGGAGAAGCGGTAGGTGTAATTGCAGCACAGTCAATTGGAGAACCGGGAACTCAGCTTACGTTGAGAACTTTCCACCAAGGGGGTACTGCAGGAAACGTATCAGAAAATCCTTCAATTATTGCAAGAAGAGACGGTATCGTTGAAATGGATGAAGTAAGAACTATTACTTCAGAAGATGAAAACGGTAATACGGCAGAGGTAGTAGTTTCTCGTTCTACAGAATTCAGATTAGTCGCGGATAATGAGTCTAGAACTCCATTAATGGTGGCTAACGTGCCTTATGGTTCAGTATTATCTGTAAAGCCAGGTGATAAAGTTAAAAAAGGTGATATCATTTGTAAATGGGATCCATATAATGCCGTAATTATTGCGGAAACTTCTGGTAAGGTAGAATATGAAGATATTATTCAAGGTATTTCTTTCCAACTAGAAATTGACGAACAAACAGGATTTGAAGAGAAAGTAATCTCTGAATCTAGAAATAAAAAAGCCGTACCTACTTTGAAGGTGGTAGATTCTAAAGGGGTTGAACAAAAAGCGTACAACTTACCGGTAGGAGCCCACTTGATGGTAAATGATGGAGAAAAAATTAAAGCAGGTAAAGTCTTAATTAAAATTCCAAGAAAATCTGCGAAAGCAGGGGATATTACCGGGGGTCTTCCAAGGGTGACTGAATTATTTGAAGCAAGAAATCCTTCCAACCCGGCTGTTGTTACAGAAATCGATGGGGTAGTTTCTTACGGAAAAATTAAGAGAGGTAACCGAGAATTGATTGTAGAAGCTAAAACTGGAGAAAGAAAAATTTATTTAGTAAAGCTTTCTAATCAGATTCTAGTTCAGGAGAATGACTTCGTAAGAGCAGGTTCTCCACTTTCTGATGGTTCTATTACTCCGGATGATATTTTAAGAATTAAAGGTCCAACTGCTGTTCAGGAATACCTTGTAAATGAAATTCAAGAAGTTTATCGTTTACAAGGGGTGAAAATTGATGATAAGCATTTTGAAATTATCGTTAGACAGATGATGACAAAAGTATCAATTGTTGATGGAGGTGATACTCAATTCCTTGAAGGAGCTCTTGAACATAAGTTTGATTTCTTGGAGGAAAATAATAGAGTATTTGGTCTTAAAGTAGTGGTTGAAGCTGGTGATTCTAAAATATTTAAACCAGGTCAAATGATTACTGCACGAGAATTAAGAGATGAAAACTCTAAGTTGAAGCGTGAAGATCAAAGTTTAGTAGAAGTAAGAGATGCTCTTCCAGCTACGGCAACTCCAGTATTACAAGGTATTACAAGAGCGGCACTTCAAACTAAATCGTTTATGTCTGCGGCATCATTCCAAGAAACGACAAAAGTACTTAACGAGGCTGCAGTTGCTGGTAAAGTTGATGAACTAAACGGACTTAAAGAAAATGTAATTGTAGGGCATAGAATTCCTGCAGGTACAGGTCTTAAAGAATATCAGAATGTGATCGTAGGTTCTAAAAAAGAATTTGAAGACCTTAACTAAAATTAGTAATTTGAAATTTGAGATTTGAATTTATTTTTATACTTTCACAATCTCGAATTTCAAATTTTAAAAATATAATTTATAATAACAATGGACAACAATCAAAATCCACAAGACGGAAACATCAACATCGAATTAAACGAAATGGTAGCAGCGGGAATCTATGCTAATTTAGCACTAGTAAATCACTCTCCATCCGAATTTGTAGTTGATTTTATTCAATTAATGCCAGGTGTACAACAAGCGAAAGTGAGATCTAGAGTTATTCTTGCTCCTCTTCACGCTAAAAGAGTTTTGAATGCACTTCAACAAAATATTGCTAATTACGAACAACAATTTGGAGAAATCAAAGAAGTTGAACCTTTCGTATTAGGCGCAAGTAACGTACAAGCTTAATATTTCTTAACATACAATAGAAAAACGCTTCAATAGATTGAAGCGTTTTTTTTATTTTTCTACGAATTTAAAAGCCATTTTTCTATCAAAAAAAGAAAACATATAATGTTTGTTGTAGACAAATTATATTGCTTTTGTAGTAAAACTTTAATACGATTTATTAGTTATCAATTTTTCAAATTTTTATATTTGTCTTTCACAATTGATTTATAAATATGATTAAAAACCAATTTATTTATAATAAATTCGGATTTTTAGGTGATGATTTATTAGTAGAACTTCAATGTCATAGTATTATTACTAAAATAAAATCAAAAACCGAAATTATAAGGGAAGGTCAAAAAAATAAATACATACCTTTCTTGATAAATGGAGCCGTAAAAGTCCTTTCCCTCAACGATGGAAAAGAATTGGTATACTATTATCTAAGACCGAATGATTGTTGTCTAATGACATTTTCTACCATTTTTACGGATTGCATAAGTAAAGTGTATGCTATTACAGAAAAAGAGTCTGAAATTTTATTTTTGCCTATATCTGTTGTACAGGATTGGCTAATTAAATATCCCCAAATCAATAAAGTTTTTTATAGTGAGTACAATCACAGATTTTTTGACATCATAAGTATGATGAATGATGCCGTATTCAATAAACTTGATAAGAGAATAATAAATTATATTAGACACCAGGTAGATATAACCGGCAATAATCCTGTAAAACTTACTCATAAAGAAATAGCAAACTATCTAGGTAGTTCTAGAGAAGTTATAAGTAGAATTTTAAAAAAAATAGAAATTACAGGAGAAATTTCCCAGACTAAGGAAGGAATAAAGTTATCGCAAATCATTCTTTAGGAACAAATTCAATTAATCTATAAGAGTTATAATAATTTTCTGACTAAAACTATCTAATCGGTGATTTTTATCACGCATTATTGAATTATAACTTTATAAGTTTACGATATAAATTTTTTAAAACAAAAACAATGATGAAAGTTATGTTATTTTTGGCGTTACTATCTTCAAATCTTATGTTCTCCCAGGAAGATTTGCTTAAAGATATTGACACAGTTAAAACAAATGCTGAAAGCGTACAGCCAGCATTTAAAGCCCTACAAATTGTTACAGGGCAATCCACCAAGCTTACCGCAAAAAATGAATGGTATGTGGTTATATCACATCGTTTTGGAGATGTAAGTAACGGCTTTAAAGACTTTTTCGGACTAGATAATGCTTCTACCAAACTAGGGGCTATATATGGTGTCACGGATAAAGTTTCTTTAAATCTTTCGAGAGAAACAAATCAAAAAACTTGGGAAGGCGGAGTTAAATATAAGCTTTTAGAGCAAGGTAATAATTTCCCTGTTGATGTAGTAGGATATAATGTAATGGCTGTAAATACAGCTTTTAAAAAAGATATATATCCTAACCTAAAATTTTCCGATAGACTTTCTTATCTCTCACAAGCTCTAATTTCTAGAAGATTTAATGATGATTTTTCATTACAATTAACTCCTTCGTTTGTACATAAAAACCTATATGATCCCAATATTGAAGACAAAAATCAATTTTTAACAGGCTTAGGAGGTCGTTACAAAATTTCAAAAAGGATTTCTATTAATGCAGAATATTTTGTGAATTTTGATAATCATAGCTTTTACAAGAATCCTCTTTCATTAGGAATGGATATAGAAACAGGAGGACATGTTTTTCAGCTTCTATTCACAAACTCCCAACTTAATTCCGATATAGGTTATCTTACTAATGCATTAGGTGATTGGGGGAAAGGACATATTTTCTTTGGGTTTAATCTTTATAGAGTTTTTTAGAATGAAAAAGTTAGCATTTATATTTTTATCAATAGTATTAGTTATAGTAATAGCTTGTGATAGCAGAACATATGATGAAGTTTCAGATAATACACCTATTACTGTAGAAGTAGTAAGGTATCAACAAGAGATAAAGCCTATCATTGATGCGAATTGTGTTGGATGCCATTCTCCTGGAGGCCCGGCTTCCTTCCAGCCGCTTACTAATTATGAGCAGGTACGAAACAATATTAGTGGGATTCTCAACAGAATACAAAGGCCAAATGGAGATGGTCTAAAAATGCCACAAGGGGGTTCCTTATCGGCAAACCAAATTAATCTTTTTATAAAGTGGCAGGCCGATGGGTTTGTCGAAAATTAATATTTATATAACAGTTAAAAAAATATAATAATGAAAAAAATAGCAGTAATTATAGTAACTTTACTAATGGCAAATTTCGGTTTTGCTCAAAAATATAGTTCAAAGACAGGTAAGGTAAAATTTGAAGCATCTGTCCCTTTATTTGAAGATATTTTGGCTAAAGATGATAATAATATAGTCGTTTTAAATGCGGATACTGGAGATATAGCATCTATTTCGAATGTTAAAAATTTCCATTTTAAAACAAAACTAATGGAAGAGCATTTCAATGAAAGCTATGCAGAGACGGCAAAGTATCCAAAAACAACATTTAGAGGAAAAATTGTTAACTTTGATAAAGCAAAACTTTCCGCAAGCCCTCAGAAATATACAGTTCAAGGAACAATGAATTTTCATGGAGTTGATAAAGTAGTAACATCTACAGCAACAATTTATTTGAAAGATGATAAAATATTTATGAAAGGAGGCTTTGTTGCAAAGCCAGCAGATTATAAAGTTACAATACCTAAAATGGTAACTAAAAAGATTGCTGAAAATGTAAACGTGGAGTACGATTATGTACTTGTAAAGCAGTAGTAGATATACTAATATAATGTTTTTCCTGAACTCTATTTATAAAAGTTAGAGCTCAGGAAATTTTGTTTTTTGCCCAATTGTATTGTAAAGAGTAAGAGATACATGAAATGATCGCTGTATAAATTTAAACTATCACTATATGCCTAAAGAGTTCTAAAATAGATCATGAGGAGATGAATTTATTATAAAAATGGATCGTAAAATATGAATAAAACAGTATTAATAAGTATAGTATTATTTTTTTGCAATCCTATGTTTGCACAGAAATACAATTCAAATACAGGTAAAGTAACATTTGAAGCGTCGATTCCTTTATTATCAGATATTTATGCCCAAGATGATAAAAATATAATTGCTTTAAATGCAGAGAATGGTGAATTAGCATCTGTATCTCTTGTTGCAAATTTTAATTTTAAGAATAAATTGATGCAAGAGCACTTTAATGAAAGTTATGCTGAAAGTTCAAAATATCCAAAAACAACATTTAAAGGGAAAATTTTAGACTTTGATAAAAATAAATTAAAAGAAACACCACAAAATTTTACTATCCAAGGAACCATGAGTTTTCATGGAGTAGAGCACGAAATTACTTCTTTAGCAGAAATTTATACGACTGGAGATAAAATTTATATAGAAGGAAGTTTTGTAGCAGAACCTTCAAATTATAAGGTGAAAGTCCCAAAAATGGTTATTAAAAAAGTGGCTAAAAATGTAAAGGTTGTATATAGTTATGCTTTAGCTAAGTCAAAGTCAATTTTTGATATAGCCAGAAGTGGAACAGTATCCGAAGTACAAGAAATGATGAAAATGGATCCCAATAGTATTAACCAAGTAAATGAACAAAGTTTTTCACCTCTTATTTTAGCATGTTATAGAGGGAATGTTGAAGTGGCTAAATTCTTAATGGATCATGTAAAAGATATAAATTATAAAAGTAAGGAAGGTACCGCTTTATCTGGGTTATCTATTAAATATAATAAAGAACTAGTTGAGTATTTATTAAAAAAGAAAGGAGATCCGAATATTGCTGATTCCAACGGAACTACCCCTCTTATTTGGGCTGTAAAAACAGGAAACGAGGAATTGGTAAAGTTGCTCTTAGAATATAAAGCTAATAAAGAGCAATCTGATAATATGGGAGTTAAACCTTTTGAATATGCTATTCAAACTAAAAAAAATAATATAATTAATCTTTTAAAAAACTAACTCATATGAAAAGGAAAATTTTATTTATTTTAGCATTATATACTGTAAACATTTTTGTTTTTGCACAGTATAGTTCGGGGGCGTTATTCCCGGTAGGAACAACAGGGGTTTCAGTGAAACTAGAAACTACCCCAAGCTTAGTAACATTGACACTTGCGGGACCTAGTAATTCTTATTTAGGATTAGGAGCAGGTGACGCTGGGATGGCTACAGGAGCTGATGGATTCATCTATAATTCAGCTTCTACAACAGATTATACTTTCAACGGAGTGGGGAATACACCTAGTGCGGATGCCATACAAGATTGGACAATAATTTCAAACACAGTATCCGGAAGTACCAGAACAATAGTTGCGACAAGAAGCCTTACAGGAAGTGCAGGGGATACTACAATTCCTAATGCTGCGGGGAATTTAGATGTTTTTGTAGCCAGAGGAAATGAAACGATGAATCTTTCTTACCATGGTGCAGCCAATAGAGATTATGCAACACTACCGATGAGCCTCGATCCTACTTTAGCTACCGGTGAAGTAAAAGCAGATCCAACAATATATATGATGTATCCAAATCCTGCTACAGAAACTGTTCATTTCAAAAATATAGATCTTATCAAATCCATTGACGTGTACGAGACTACTGGAAGGAAAGTAAAAGCTTTAAAATGGAAAGAAGGTTATATTGACGTTAATGACCTGAAACCAGGAAATTATTATCTCGAAATTACCCTTAAAGACGGAACCTTAACCTATGAAAAATTGATTAAGCAATAATATAAAAACACTGAAAAGTGTTTTTTTTGCTTACTACTCTCATCTGTATGGGAGGTTATGTTAAATAAATTTCATCAATTTATAATGACTTTAGCGAGCATAGAATGGCCCTAAAGAATGCAATTTATGTTTTTTTAACGCAGTGAACTTTAGTTTATAGTACCTTTGCCAAAAATTTTATCATGAAGCAAGGATTGCGAATTTTACTGTTAATTTTTTCATTAACAGTTTTTGGTCAAAAAGGAGCTACAGATACAGCCCAAGTAATTGTGGCTAATCGATATAATAGTACTGCAACACAGGTAAAGCCTTACGTTATTATGATTTCTGTTGACGGATTTCGCTATGATTATATAAACAAATATAATGCTGCAAATCTTTTACAATTTTCTAATCAAGGAATTCGTGCAAAAGCTATGATGCCCAGTTATCCCAGTATTACTTTTCCTAATCATTGGAGCTTAATTACAGGGCTCTATCCTTCTCATCATGGGTTGATTGATAATTATTTTTATGATTATAAAAGAAAGGAACAATATGCGATGAGTAATAGAGAAAATGCTGAAGATGGAAGCTGGTACGGAGGTACACCACTGTGGGGATTAGCGGAAAAACAAGGAATGCTCTCTGCTTCGCTAATGTGGGTGGGCTCTGCAAGTGAAGCAGGAGGAACAAGACCCACATATTATTATCATTATCATGAAAAATTTACTCCCTCACAAAAAGTTGATAAAGTTATTGATTGGTTGAAGTTACCCCTGGATAAAAGACCTCATTTTATTTCATTATACTTTCCTGAAGTAGATGGAAGTGGGCATCATTATGGACCTGATACCAAAGAAACAAAAGCTGCCGTAGAATTGGTTGATAAAGCAATAGGAGATATGGTTCAGAAAGTAAATAATTTAGGGCTGGAGAATGTGAATTTTATTTTTGTGTCTGACCATGGAATGATTAAAGTGGATCATGAAAATCCGTTAGAAATTCCTAAACTTCTTTTGGACAAAGAACGATTTGATATTTACAATTCTCAGACTTTATTAAGAGTATATGTTAAAAATCCGGAGGAAGTAAAAAATATATACCAAACACTAAAAAATATTAAAAACAAAGATTATGAGGTCTATTTAGATAAAAAGCTGCCTAAATATCTTAATTTTAGAACTAAAGATGATACATACAATAGGATAGGACAAATTCTTTTAATACCTCATGCTCCAAAAATTTTTTTACCAAAAGGAAAAACAACTTCTATAGGAAAACATGGATATGATCCAAGAGTAGTTCCGGAGATGAAAGCCAGTTTTTTTGCATGGGGCCCTCAATTTAAAAATAAATTAATCATCGATGAATTTACTAATGTAAATGTATATCCTCTGGTTGCTGAAATTTTAGGATTAAAAATCGATCGGCCAATTGATGGAAAGTTGAAAGTGTTGAAAGAAACGTTGAAAAAGAAATAATGAATTAAGTAAAAAATATATAATTTCGGCGAGCCAAAGGC
>NZ_CACVBR010000055.1 GCF_902728265.1 Chryseobacterium potabilaquae | reverse complement strand
TATACCGATATTTGGAAGCTATGGGGCAAAAAAGAAATTTATAGAATAATTCTATCGTTTAAAGCAAAGGTTAACAATATATTACATATTTCTATTTTACTTTAGGCCCGAATCGGTAGTTGTAACCTTTTAGTAATAAAAAAGGGAGAACACGAAGTCAAAAAGCTTATCAATGGAAAAGGCAAGATCCGTTATGTTACTCCGAGCTATCCTAATAATGTTCAAGGATTACAGGTATTCGACTATTTACAGGAATTTGAAAATATTGGGGATAATGAAAATGAATAAAAAATTATTGGTTATTGTTGGGATAGGTACATTTTTAATTATCTCTCTTATTATGTTCATGTTTTTAAGATCCTCTGGAAGCGATTCAAAAAAAACTAACATTGCTCCTACTATAGGAATGAATAATGAAGTAACCGTGGAAGATATGGTTAAAGCACGTGGAGAAACAAAAGCCAATTCTTCAACAGGCGAAACTCCATCAGAAATGAACTCTAATGTAGTAAGTGAGGAGGAAATAAAGAATGCTATACTATCAAATACCAACATTGGTAGTAATAAAAATACTTCTTATTCTCCTCCGCCAACTAATAATTCACATAGCGTATATGGGACTTATGATATGTGGGAGAACAAAGAACCTTCCAACTCAAAAATTGGTTACTCAAATGCAAAACCTATTTATAAAGAAAAAACTTCTCCTAAAACGATAGATAATGCCGAAAAAGAAATAACCAATTATGAGCCAGTTTACCAGTCAGAAGTAAAAAAACAAACTATTCTGGCTTCCGTTAATGCAGAATCAATATCGCAGGGGTATATCTCTAATGGCAGAAAATGGAATTTTATATTTAATGAGAGCTTCACCCTTAACGGAGACAAAATACCTGAAAATAACTCTTCTGCAGAGGGAGTTATGAAAATCGAAGGAGGAAGGGTTTTTTGCAAAATATTTTCTGTCAAAGCTAATGGAAAAACGTATGCTGTCTTAGGAAAAATAGTAGGGGTAGACGGAGAAGAAGGATATTTTTTACCTGAAATTGGAGATGACTCTGACCAAAGTCTGGGAGGAGCTTTAAAGGATGAAGCTAATAACCAGGTATCAAGAATTCCCATTGTTGGAGGGGTACTAAGTAGGACCACTTCTCGTAATAGAACTACAAAAAAAATTCCGCTTGCAGAAGATATACAAGTAAAAATTATTCTTTACAAAAACTAAAATATGAAGAAACTAACAATTTTCGTGCTCCTTTTAGGAAGCTTTTTAGGATATGCTCAGCATACCAAAAAGAAGGTGTATAAGAAACCTATTAAAAAAACTTATAGAAAGCCAAAAGCACCTACAAACCCTATTAATGCTACAATTACAACAGAGGGAGTTCCTGTAGAAAAAGTAAAACAAACGGAACAAGCCGTTTCGGTTGCTCAGGAAACACCAAAGGCTGAATTCATTTCCGTCGAAAAACCAGAATTTGAAGCTACAGCCGAGAAAATAGCAAAGCAAAAAGGCTGGATCAATAACAGAAATTCTGCTTTAACAAGAGGGGTAGAAGCTTTCATTAAAGGGGTTTATTCTGGTGATGGAAAAATATACTTTCTATTGAAAGTTGATAACAGGAGTAATATTCCTTATGAAGTAAAAAATATAACGTTTGTGGCATCTCCAAAAGATCAAAAAATGAGTAAAGAGGAGGAAAACAGGGACGAAAAAAATTTCATGCCTATATGGAGTAATACCCCTAAAGAGTTCAGGGAAAAATCCACTCAAAAGTTGGTTTTTGTCTTTGACAAATTTACCATTAATGATGGTAAAATTCTGAATATCATCCTTCGGGAAAAGAACGGAGAAAGAGCTCTAAACATCCCTGTTAATTCAAAATTTATTCTTAACGCAAAATACATTAACTGATGAAACATATATTATTTGCATTATTTTTTGCTTTGAGCACATTAGTTTTTGCTCAGGGCAGAAGACAAAATCAATCCTCCATCCACCTACAATATGGTATGAGCCCATCTAAAGATGATTTAAAGGCTACTAAATCCATAATGGGAGGATATGCTAAAATACTCGGAGATAAAGGGTTTATGGGGAAGGTAGAAGGATTTTATCAGGATTTGGAAGTTACTTATAGTAATAAACAAATCTTACCGTATAAAAAATACGGAGTAAACATCAATGGAGGGTATTCTTATGAAGGGTTTTATCCTGTAATGATCAATGCTTGGCTAGGCGCTTTTGGAGGGTATGAAGACGTCAACAAAGGGAATAAAACCTCTCCATTGACAAAAGAAACAATTCAAGAAGATGTAAAAGGATTCGTATATGGACTATCAGGCTCCTTAGAAGGAGAAATATTTTTAACACGAAAACTATCTCTTCTTACCACCTATTCTCAATTCTATGACCTAAAGAGTAAGTTCTCTAAATCTAACTATGGATTTTTTGGAGGATTTCGATTTTATATTGACTAATTCAACTCATTAAAATTTTAATTTATAAACTATGAAAAATACATTTTTGATGCTGATTACTTTCTTTAGCATAAGTTTAATTATCAATTCATGTCGTGAGGACGGTGATTGGGATAACGTAGGAGCGGATAGGTATAGCTTTACTATCGATAGAGATAAAGATTTTATTGAAAAAGGAGTCGGAGAAAAAAATCAACTTAAATATAATATTAATCCATCCTACAAATTTGAAGCTTTTGAAATGACGTTTAAATACACTTCAAATTTGAATGGTGTTTTGTATCTGAACGGTGTTGTACTAGAGCAAAATAAAGAGTATATATTAACAAAGCAAAACAATATTTTCGAATATATTGGAAATGTATCAGGGACTCACAATGTGAAAATAATTACCTCCAATATAAAAGGATACAGTAAAGAAGAAAATTTTGAGCTAAAATATGGAGTCTCGGAGTTTATCCATACATATCAAGGGGGGAATGGTGATCTACACCAAGGGGACCCTAGCTATTATGTAATGAAGATTGTACCAGGTCAGGGACAGCCAACTTCTGGTTATAAAATTAAATTTGTATCGTATACAGGAGAAATTAAAATGAATGATATTGTCGTTCAAACGGGACAAGAATATGATCTCCCTAATATAGATAACTTTAAAATTACTTTAACTACTAATCAGGTAGGACAAGGTGCTTTACATTATACATTAAAAAATGCAACAGTATCAAAAGATTTTTCTATTCAGCAGGATATTAAGCAAAAACAAATTATTGTGGAATCGATGGATATCAGCAACACCATTGTTTCACCCAATTCAGCAATGAGTCTGATTGGAATTGTAAGAAAATCTCCAATAAATACAAATACTGTTGTTCAATATAAAACTTGGGTTTCTGCATCCTCTAATAACAATACTAATGGTATTCAGAGTACCAATAATACCTATATTCCTTATTCATTAGGTCCAAACGGAAGTTTTGCATACAATTTCAATGCTATAGAATCGGGTAACTATACTTACAATATCCAGTTCAAAGATGAGTTCGGAAACGAAAGTGATGTAAAATCTTATACTGTAAAAGTAGAAAACAGCCTTAGTATTACTACCCCTCCTACCGTCACAGTGAGTTTACAAAGAACAGCAAGTCACTTAGGAGGTAATAACTTTCAATTCGATATAAGACATAAATATTTACATACTATTTTAGGAGTTGGAGCACAGGCAAGCACTGGTAATGGGATATCCAAAGTTATTTTTGAACTTAACTTTAATTATGAAGGGCAAACAATTAGTAAAACATACACTTACAATTACAACTCATTCCCTGCTGATATCAACTTAGCAGGAACAAATACCAATGATGGTTATCAATTAGGAGCATGGATCGGTGGTTCTCCAAGCCACCAAATTAACGCTTATAATGGGAATTTCACAGTCTATATCTATGATAAACATAATAATGTAGTACAACAGACAGGAAGTACCGTTGTCAATATTTTATAAATTTTAAATTCTTACAACATGAAAAATAAATTTTTCCCAAAAATTTTACTTTTTGTCCTGATTACATCCTCACAATATTCTTATGCTCAAGGACTAAGAGGAAAATTCAATGAAATTTTAGCCAATTATATTGTTCCTTCATTTGGAATTTTCCTTCTCATAGGTGCATTAGCTGGCATCATTAGAAACTGGGATTTGATTGAAGATAAAAATAACGATGGAACACGCCAAAAAGGTTGGGCAAATGTAGGACTGATTGTAGGTTATGTTTTTGCAGCAAGTATAGTAATTACCGCAATTGTAGGAATTATATCCTCTTTAAATATCCACATATGATAAATTTTGAAGAGCTCCCTAAAGATTTAGAATCTACGCCCATGATGTTTGGGATTAAAGGAAGGTACATGATGCTTTTTCTTTGGGGAACTTCTTTAACTATACTCGTGATGATATCCCTGATGATTATCTTTTTTTTAAAAAGAAAATTTGGATTATGTTTTATCTCCTTCATTATAGGGATACTTTCTGTATTTGTAATCTATTTTGTTTTATGGATGAAAAGTAAACCTGAAAAATACAAAAACATAAGCTATACAGGCGATTTAGTATCTAACAGTGATTTGAAAAAAATAGTATAATGAAAGTAGAAAGTAGCAAAGCATATTCGATAGCAAAGATTGTAGACAATAATATTGTTTTTTCAAAAGAAGGAACAATAGCCTATTTGTTCCTTCTGAATCAGCCGGAACGTTACCAGCTTAGCGAAGAGCGTTTTGATAATAGATTATTGGAGTTTTTTTCTGCTTTTCAGTCTCTTCCTCAGGATTGCTATATCCATAAGCAAGATATCTATCTAGAAAAAGAGTTTGATCCTCAAAAAATAGAGGGAGATATGTATTTAGATCACGCCTTAAGAAGACATTTTCTAAACAGAAAAGGAAATACACATTACTGTATTTTAGCATTTGTCATTACAGGGCTGAAATCTTTAGAAAAGTCATATTTGAAAAACCCTTTTAAATATAAGGAAAAGCTTGTATTGGAGGATAAAAATAAGATTATAACCTTTGAAAATGCGGTCGACAGAGCTTTTCAGATTATTAATAATATTTATAAAACCAAACTCATTCCTCTAACGGAGAAGGAATCAAAAAATCACATCAAAAATTATGTGAATGGATTTGAAGGTTCTGGGTTTTATGATATTGACTTTGAAGGTAGGGAATTAGGAGAATCTCATTTTGATGTATTTTCTTTTAGTGAGAGTGAATATTTTCCTAAAGGACTTAGAAACGTAAAAAAAGATCCTATTTCAAAAGATGATTTCATTGTAAAGCAGGGGGTAATGGATGATATCGCTGAAACCTTTTTAGGAAATCATATCTATAACCAGATTTTTTATTTTCAAGGCAGTAAAGTCATTCAGAATCAAATTGATTTAGCCAAGGAGGAATACGGAAAGCTTAGATCTATGAGTACTAAAATTGATGAAAAGTACTTACAATTAGACAGTTTTTTGAAAGATTCAAATAAGCAGAGTAGTGATACCGTCTTTATTAAAACGCATTGTAACCTAATTTTGTTTGATCGGGATAAAGAAAAGCTATTACGAATGAAAGAAATGGCTAAATCAATACTTGACGCTTCCAGTATTGACTTTCACATTCCCAAAAAGGAAGTATTAAAAAATATTTTTTTAGGTTCTATCATTGGCAGAGAAAATAAGCTTCATCCTGATTGTTTTTTTATCTCTCATCTAAAGGAAAGTCTTTGTTATTACTCCAATACAACCATTCAAAGAGATGACAAAGAAGGAATCTTTTTCAATGATAGGATTAATAACCTTCCTTTAAAAAAGGATATATGGGATGAAAAAAGGAAAAGAATGTATGCCCGAAACGGAATTATCATTGCTAATACAGGTGGGGGTAAATCCGTAACTGCACTGAACATTATCACACAGTTTTTATCTCAAAATATAAATGTTGTAGTAGCGGAATTTGGACGAAGCTTTCAGTTTATAACGGAGCTTTATCCAGAAATTTCCTCTCATGTAAGCTATAACCCAACTCAACCATTAGGACTAAATCCTTTTTTAATAAAAGAAAATGAGCCGTTAAGACCTGAAAAAATTTCTTTGCTTAGAAGCATCATTTTAAAAGTATGGAGGGTAGAGCATGTGTATGATGATTCTCACGTATCTACTTCTATCAATAGGCTTTTAAAAAATTATTATGAGAAAAATAAGACTTCACATTCTTTTGAAGATTTTTATTATTATCTGATTAATGGAGGAAAAGAGCTTTTAAAAGATTTAGAAATTGAAGAGCAGTATTTTGATCTTAAAAGCTTTAAACACAATGCCAGTGAATTTATTACAGGAGGAATCTATGAAAATGTATTTAAAATAAGTGACCAGGGGGTAGCTCTGGAAATAAAGACCAAACAGTTTGTTGTATTCGAATTAACAGAAGTAAAGAAAGACCCTTTTTTGGTAACTCTAATTTTACTTATCCTTCAAGAAACCATCGACAGCAACATTTTATCCGACAGGAGCAAAAAAGGAATTTTGATTTTTGATGAGTTTGCGGAAAGTCAAGCGATAAAGGATATCTATTCTTCTGAAAGTGTTCTTCAAACCGTAGCCACGCTGTACCAAAAAATCAGGAAAGAAAACGGTGCTGTCTATATTATCATTCAGGACCCCAGTCAGCTTCCTAAAAATGAGTATACAGAAGGAATCATTGCCAATTCACAGGTTCTTATTGTCCTTCCTTCGAAAAAAGTAACCTATTTGAAAATTCAAGAAACTTTTAAACTCGAAGATCATGAGTTTGAAATGCTTCAAACCCTTAAAAATAATACTGAAGAAGGAGCAAAGTATAAATATTCTGAGCAATGGATCAAGCTCGGAGAAGAGAGCTTAATAACAAGATTAGAATTATCAAAAGAAGCTTTCTTAGCATTTCAGACCGATGGAGAAGTCTGGAGCAAACTCAATACTCTTAAAGCAGAAACAAAAAGCTTACAAAAGGCAATAGAACTTACACTTAATGGCATTACAAAATAATTTATAAAAAATATGAAAGAGCATATTAATCTAACAAACGTCAAAAAATGGATATTTTTAAGCATTCTCATTTTAACAGGAACGACCATATACAGCCAAATGGCTGTAACAGATGTTGGCTCAACAACCATCCAGCTTCAAACCAAGGCTACTTTAGTAAAACAGGTTCAGGAAGCACTAAAACAGACAGAAAAGCTTCAAAATATGCTTTCTGTAGCAAAAAAGAATGTGGAATTTTTAGAACAGATTAATGATGAAGTTAAAAATATCTCAAAAATCAAAGAAATAGCATTAGCCCAAAAAAATCTAATCAATGAAGCTTTTCAGCTTAAAGCAAAATATAGGAATAGCCCTATTCTAGAAGTTGGATTAGTAACAGAAAGGGGAACGAATTCGCTCCTTGAAGGAACTAAAACCAATTTACAAGAACTTTCCAGAATTCTATCCAATGGGACATACAAGATGAATGATGCAGAAAGACTTAGAGAAATTAGAGTCCAGCAGGAAGATATTGCTTTGAAATATCAACAGCTACAAAATTTTAAAGACGCTTTGGCAGGATATGAATTCGCCATGAAAGTATATAACATGCAAAAATAAATGATATGGCACTAGATCTCAATCCACTAAATTATGCTCAGGTGGCAGAAGCTTTTAGAAAAATAACTTTTAATCATACTGAAATGATCGCATTTTCAATAGGATTAGGGGTACTCTTTGCTGTTTTCAATATTATGAGAGCTTCGAAACCTATGCTTGAAAATGGAGTTGATGCAGCTTTATTTTTCAAGCTTTTTAAAGAATACGCACATATACTGGCTCTTATTTTATTTATGCCTTTGGCTATTGAAGCTTTAGAATATATGTTTGGAGAAATTTCAGATGCCTATAAAAATGGATTTGGAAATGCTCCTAAAGGGAAAGTACTCGATTTAGCTTTAGCTCAAAAAAATGAACTAACAACATTCTTTGGAAGATTCGTTAATTCATTAAATGTTTTTAGCGATACTAGTACACAAGGGGTATTAATTGACGGAGGTTTAACTCTTTTTGTAAAACCTTTCTTTGAACTCGTCAATAACTGGTCGTACGGCTTAGCTCTCGTTTACAGGTTTATCTACCTTGGAGGCTTAAAAATGGTTTCAGGAATAGCCCTAGCTTGTTATATTTATGAGCCTACACGAAGCTATTTTTACACATGGGTAAAGAATCTTCTCGTATGTTATTTACTCATTCCAGGATTTTTGTTTGTTGTTGTTTTCGTTGATGCGATAAGATTAGAATATATGCCAACAGATAATTATCAATTGGGAATTATTATCATTTGTCTCATGGCAAAGATCGCTGGGTTTGCGCAGATACAAAAAACGTTACAAAGTAGTTTTTAAAACTTGTTAGATATTATGCTTCTTAAAAACATTGGATACCTTCCTATTATTCTAATTATTGCTTTTGCTTTTTTCTTTTCTGTAGAATTAAAAAGCCAGCAAAAAGAAGTCTTTATTAGGTATAATGAAAATTATATAAAAGGACTTGGAGAATCTCATGACTCCAATGAAGATCTTCATATTGATACCTTTAAAGAAAGATTTAGTTTTCTTAATTCAAATACGCCTCTTTCAATAGATTATAATGACATTACCTATACTTATGTAAGAAAATATCTTTCGTACAAATGGTATGGAAAAATAATAGGGCTTTCGACTTACTATTTTCCTTTATTTGAGAAAAAGCTGGCACAATATGGAATGCCTTTAGAACTGAAATATTTAGCCGTGGTAGAAAGTGCGTTGAATCCTCGCGCCGGCTCTTGGGCTGGTGCTAAAGGCCTCTGGCAATTTATTCCTGCAACAGGAGCACAATACGGTATTAAACAAAATAAGTACATTAATATTTTTTTCGACCCTGTTGGAAATACAGATTCAGCCGTACGCTACCTAAAAAACTTATATCTTAATTTAGGAGACTGGAATCTCGCTATCTCTGCTTATAATTGTGGAGAAGGAAATGTAAGAAAAGCTATTAAAAAAGCAGGCTCAAAAAGTTACTGGAAAGTTAGACCCTTTTTACCTAAAGAGACACAAGCTTATGTCCCTTCTTTTATTGCCGTGAATTATATGTTTAATTTTTATAAAAAACATAAGATTAATCCTAGCTACTTCAAGTATTCATTTTTAGATTTAAAACTCATTAAAACTTCTAAAAACACTACATTCCAAGAGCTTTCTAAATGCTATGATCTTAATTTACTTAAATTCTCGAACCCTCAATTTATAACCAATTTTATACCCCAAGGAAGCATTGTATATGTGCATTCTAAAATTAGCCCTTAAACAATATGGAAACATTACAATTAGTCAAAATAGTATTAGTTTTTTTTGGAATTTTAAGCTTGAGTATTGTTATTTTACTTTCTTATATTTTCTCTTCAAAAATATATGAGCTTTTAAAAATTATCCCAATTTTACTTGTTTGGGTTATAGCAAATTCTTTAAATAAGAAATTCTTTCATTTCGAACCTAAAACCCTAACCTTTATTTATGGATCGTCTCTAATTTCGAGCCTATTATTTTATATTTTCTTTGGAAAAAAAACAACTTCAAAAGATGAAAAAGAAAAAAAATATACAATACGATTAGAACACGAAGGAGGGGTAATTGTTTATGATAATCCTTTTAATGGATTTTTAGTGTATGGTGGAGCAGAAGCAGGAAAAACATCAAGCATAGGGAAACCCCTATTAAAAGAATTTATGAGGAACAATTTTTCTCTATTTATCTATGATGCAAAAGACAGTGACTATACTCTTACTGCTTCAAAAATCAAAAATGATATTAATTATCCCTACCCTATTTTTAATTTAGATTTTTTTGATGCTACAAAGTCTAGCAGAACTAATATTTTTTCTAAAAAAGTAATCAGTGATGATATTTTAGTACCTGTTTTCGCAGAAATATTTTTTAGCTCATTTTTAAAAGATGATGAAAAAAAAGATGAATGGTTTGATATGGCATTAGGCGTATTTAAAGGAGTTACTTGGGTATTTTATCAGCATCATTCAGATATATGCACTCTTCCTCATATTTGCAATTTTATTCAGTATGCTAATGTAGATCAATTAAAAGCGTTTATTTCAAAAGATAGGATAGGACAAAATTATGCATCCGCACTATTCGAATCTGAAGGAAGTGAAAAAACACAATCTTCTATACTAGTAAATCTATCAAAAACGATTGCCAATTTTTCTGCAAATAAAAACGTTTCTTATGTTTTAAGTGGGGATGATTTTGAATTTACCTTAGCAGATCCTACCAATCCAAAAACAATATGTGTATCTAATAATTTTATGGCTAGGGAGGTAATTTCTCCTGTGGTGGTTCTTTTATTTGTCGCTTTAGCCAAGCAAATCAAATTTGGCAATCAGACCCCTATTGCTTTCTTCATGGATGAAGCGACAACATTTAAAATTCCTGACTTGGAAGCTTACCCCTCTGAACTCCGTGAGTATATGGTATCTTTTGTTCTTTTAACACAAAGTGCGGGAAAAATTGAAAAGAAATATTCCAAATATGACAGATCAAGTTTAGAAAGTAATTTAGCAAATCAGTTTTATGGGTGGACTGCCGATATTATCGCTTTAGAAAATTATGCTAAACAGTTTTCAAAAATTGATGAAAAGTACAAAAGCTTCACACGCTCTTCTAATTCAAAACAAAGTACAACTACGTCTTCCAGAAAAGAAATAAGATATGATGGTGAGTTTTTTGGAACCCTGAAACCTGGTGAATTTGTAGGTAAAGCTAAGAATGCTAATATACCAAGATTTCATACTCGATTTAAGCCCTACAAAGGAGGAAAAGCCGATAGCGTTGTCCTTCCTCGAATTATTACCAAAGAGGATATCGATAAAAATTATGAAAAAATAATAAAGGATATTGAGGTTCTATTATGAGAACATATCTAATAATTTTTCAATAATTTCATCTTGAGCGTGCTTATCAAGATTTGTAAGCTTCGCTTTTAAAGGATATTTCTTTAGGCCCAGTGACCACATAAGCGTTCAAAATGGCCAACTTTTTTGAATGTTTGTATTTCTTACCCTAAATTAGGCAAGAAAAATAATGAAACAAATATGGAATGAAGAAGAGCTAGCCCAACATTGGTCTCTTATCTACGAAGAACTGGAGCTTCTTAAAACTATTTAATTATAATTATTTATTTAATTTTGTAAAAATTTCATATTATGAAAGTTGGAGATAAAGCAAAAGCTAATCCTGCAATAACAGGTCTAGATACTTGGATTGAAGGTATTGTGATAGATGTTGAAAACAACCCTTTTATAGGGATTGTTATTTCAATTAAGGATGCATTAGGGCGCATTTTTTACGGACAAAGTAAATATTTCGAACCCGCTTAATGTTTGCTATTAGTTTTGATATGGAAGTAAGCAGTCTGAAAAAGCATTTTGGAGAGCCTTACAATAATGCCTACTTTGAGATTAGAAAAGTTTTAAGAGAATATAACTTTTACAATACACAAGGAAGTGTTTACCTGAGTGATGTTAATGATATGGCAAATCTAGTTCGTGCTATGATTGCTCTTAAATCATTACAATGGTTTAAAGATTCTGTCCGGGATATTAGAGCATTCCGAATAGAAGATTGGTCGAATTTTACCGACTTTATGAAAGAATAATAAATATAAGGCCCAGTGACCGCATAGATTCTGTTAAAACGGCCAACTTTTTTTATTCTTTTATGTGGTCATTGGGCCAAGTTATAAAATTGATTTAATTTCCATAAACACAACTGACTGTTATGCAATGTATTATAGTAAAGATGGCTGTTTAACGCAGGAATCCTTGCCGCCCCTCGATACCGGCTTCAGGAAAAATATTTATATCAGAATAGAATACACCTGCATGCCATTGATAATCACGTATTTAAACACTTTACGACTATTTTTTCTGTCTTTTGTTTAATCAAGACCACTATACAGGATCAGAGGGGAAGGGATTTGTAAAAAAAAGAAGTAATATGAAAAAATAAATTCTAAGCTTCAAACCTCTTTTCTTTTTTGCAAAAAGAGGGATGCTTTTAGTGTAAAAAAACTGATTATCAGCATCTTAAAACTCCCTATCTCACTTTAGGCCCCGATCGGGACTTACAACCATGTTTCTATTTTACTTTAGGCCCAAATCGGTAGTTGTAACCTATTATCGCAAATACATCAATACGTAATAACGTTATTACGTATTGATGTATTTACTTTAAAAAATTTCTTATAGCCTTTTCTACAATATTTTTCACATTATCGTTTTCTTCCACTGCTTTAAGTTTTAATGACTTTAATAATTCTTTATTTAACCAAAGCGTATAACTACTTTCATTGTCCCTTTTACGTTCCTTAATAGGCACAATTTTTTGTTTTGGAGTTTCCTTTATGGATATCTGTTTCAGTTTGTCAAATGATCCTGTTTTCATGATAATAAGTTTAAGATTTCCGTTGTTAATTCTTCCAGTTCCTGCAATGCTTGAGGGTCATTACCCTTTGTTATTCCTCCAGAAAGAAATGTATTGGTAAAAACTACCCTATCTTGAATTTTTGCAATAATAGGAAAATCATATTCTTTTAATTGTTCTTTAACTTCCTCTATTATATTAGTTCTTGGCTTAATCATGTTGAGGATAATACCTACTTTTAGATCTAGTTTATTTTGCTGAGCTTCCTTTACAAGTTCAACTGTTGCACGTATCGCCATAATATCTGGCACTCCTGCTTTTGTAGGAATTAAAACCAAATCAGAAGCCAAAAATATTGGAATCATATTTTCGGTCAGATATGGAGGAGTATCAATGAAAATAACATCATATGGTTGTGTTTGTAAATCTGTTGTTCCCGTATAATCTAAAATATCAATGTCCTGCACAATATCTTTCAATTGCATTGTTGAGCCTTGGGGGTCTGTATCAGTCAAAGCCGTTTTGACCTCTTTGTTAAACCTATACGTAAGATTTAAAGCTAATGTACTTTTACCTACTCCTCCTTTCTGGTGTGCTAATGTGATAATTTTTGGCATAATATTTTAAATAATAACGTCAATATATCAATACATAATAATGTTATTACATATTGATGTATTGACAAATGTACATTTTTTTTTAATTCCTTTGAAATCGCCGTTTTTTTCTTTTTTGCAGGAAGAACCACAAAAGAGGTTGATCAAGATTAATACTTACCAACCTTCATCTTCAATCTCCATGTCATTTTTGAGGATTTGGAGGCGAACATCATCTAAAAAAATTTCATCATCATAAGTCGTTTTTATCACGATTCCTGTATACTCGTTCCCCCTGTACAAATAATCTGTTTTTAAGCTTCCTATAAAGTCTTCTTCCGTAATCTCTTGATCTTCATCAAAGGGTTCAGCATAAAAAGAAACTTTTTTACCATCCCATTTCCATTTATCATCTACATGCGTGAATTCAGGCGTACAAAATTCCCAATCATTCCAATAACCAATATGATGGTAGATTCCCTCTACAGCATCCTGATAATTTTCTACAATATTTTTCATTTACTATTTTTTAAATATTTTTTGTATTTATAAACTTTACCAGTAAAATTACTATAAGTAGACCAATCAGAAAAAGGAAAATCGTTCCTATTATTTTTATTGTTTAATTGGTAATCAAATTTAAATTAAGTAAATATATCAATACGTAATAACGTTATTACATATTGATATATTTACTTAAAACAATATAAGAGCTACCCTATTACATTTCCATTCCCCCCTTCGAAATTACCTTTTTAATTTCTGTAGTAAATTGTTTTTTAATGTTCAATTTCTCAACAAGCTCTGAAAAAGGATTAATTTTATTAAGCTGTTGTTTAGCCTCACTGGACAATACATCGCCTGCTTTTTTCAATATCTTTTCTGGATTTACCACATTTTCTAAACTCGAAATTCCTCCTGTAGCAACTGTAACCCCTGTTTGTATTCCAAATTTTCCTAGCTCATACATTCCCTCAAACATTTTAACGCCATCGACTTTACCTTCTTTATCCGTTATTTTCGCTTTATGATGATTAAGTTCTGTTGTCGAACTTTTTACAGTTTCTTTATATTCTCTGTTATAGTCAAAATTTTTATCAAACTCTTTTTCACAACTCTCTTTAAAATTCATTCTGTCAAACCCTACTTTTATGCCTTTACTAAAAGAATCCTCAGATTTTCTGTGATTAGACATTGGACTTAGAGAGGTTTGTTTTTCTTTATCATAACGACAGACAATTACATGAACATGAGATTGGTTACCTTCCTTAAGCATTCCTGATTTAATATTTTCTCCCTGGCTATTGCGTTGCATAGATCCCTCCAGCGAAAATATTTTATCTCTGTCTTTTTGAGGATCTAAAACTGAGATTTGTTTTTTGATCTCTTTATTTTCTATTACTTCTTTAGAATTTACATCATATTTCCTTTCATATTCAACCTTAACAAAATAAACTAAATCTTCTCTGGAAATTTTTTTCCCGTTAACTTCTCTATCAAAATTTTCAGCATATTTACTCATTACATTATGCGTATATTTAACTAATTCTTTTTCATATTTTTCCTTTTCAAGTCCGCTCAGGTCATTGACTTTCTTATTCTTTTCCCCAGTAATTTTATAAATAATATGTTCTTGTTCTTTAGAAGAAGGATTTACTGATAACATGAAAAATTTTGCTTCATTTTTTTTTAATCCTTTTCCCATTTCATCAACTTCTTTTATTACATTATCTTTTTGCATATTTTCATTATCTTGATTGATAAAAAAACTATCTTCTTTATCTTTATCTTCTTTAGTAAGATACTCTACTAAATCGCTCGATGATCCTTTATTTCCTCCTACAGTATTTTTAGGATTATGCACACCAATATACATACTATTCAAACTTAATTTTAATATCATTTAATGCATCTTTTAATGCAAAATAATCATACGTATGAATCAAATAATAAGTACTATTATCTCTAGTTTCTTGTTTCTGAACTCTGAATATTTTTTCATGTAAAATTTCAATCAATTTTTCAATATTATTAAGTTCATTTTTTGAAATAAATATATCATCAGAATTAATATTTTCTACTGTATTATTATTATTTATTTCTTTAATGTTAGATGGATTTTCAATAAAATTTAATAGCCTTAAATTAACCTGACTTTGAGCATTTACAAAAGGTTTAAAAAGTTTATTCTCATACTCTTTAAAGAAACTTCTAAATGTCCTATCTATTGTTTTAAATTGATCAAATATAGGCTGTGAAGCTTCACGAGGTGAAACATTATATTCTATAAAATATCTTGACATATCATTTACTAAATCATTGTTAGATTTATAATGAAATTTATGTTTTATTTCTCGCAGATTCTGATTTGTTTCTTTATTGATCTGAATTGTTGTTAATTTATTCTCATTCATATTTTATATAGCTTTTCTTTTATCATTTTTTAATATTAAACTATTAATTATAAATATATTACATAAAAATATTATATTTTTATATATAATAAAACATATAACAAAAAATAATAAATAACTGTTTTACAGTTATTTATATTTCATGAATGACGGTTTCCGTCGTTCCCGCTTGCTTTCCTTTCTTTACAGAAACTCAACAAAAAAAAACCAACCTCAAAACTTCGTTTTCGGTCGGTTTTTTTGCGGGCTAGTTAGATGATCTAAATTTATCCAAAATATCTAATGTATCTAAACTCATTCCATTAGAAAATATAGTACGTAATGCTTTTATAGTATCGGCATCAATCTTATAATCTGAAATAATATCCAAATTTTCATTAATATTATTGAGAGATTTTAAAACTTTTTTCATAGATAATTTTGCTTCTTTATCTTTAGTCTTTTTGTAAGAATTTTCAAGTTCACTTATTGAAAAAATTAATTCTTCAAAAATTTTTTTTTCTTTTAATTGCTTTTCAGTATTTTCCATTGTCACAAATTTATAAAAATTTGTTGTAATAAATCACTAAAACAAGAACACCTTTTTAAATGCTGTAAGGTTTTTTCAGCCATAGCATCTAGACAAGATTCAAATATTATTTCAAAATTTTAATAAAAAAAATAATAGCTTAGTATTAATTAAGGATTACCATAATTTAATATAAAAAAACAAAGTTATTTTTCGAATATATTTTGATAAAATTTATAATTTTTTAAAAATATATGAGTAGGCGAAGCCGATAATTTATACATAGTTTTTAATAGAATTAATTCAAAATATCTATAGGATTATGAAGGTATAATATATTTATTCTTAACGTATAAATTTCATTTTGTTTTTTTCACTGTTTACTGTATAAATTTTGATTATTTTTTTAAAATTTCAACCAAAAAAATGCAATTTAATTCTCTAATTTTTGTATATTTGCTATATCGACTGAAGAGGACAAAGAGGCAACGTGAGGACGACCTTGAGAAGCAATAAGTCGATCACACTGGACAAGTTTGATAAAAGCTTTGTTTAAAAAACTGTTTTTAAAGAGATTTAAGACAGTTTTTTTTTTTTGACCCCCAATCCCTCTATTTTTTAATTTAAAGCTATTTTTGAAGCTAAAAACACCTTAAATCGATTAATTTATTCCTACTCTCTATATTCTTTTTTGAATTTACCAAAATTTTTAAATCCATAGATAAAATCTATTAAAAATCTAAACGATATTGTTTTATAAATCTTTATGTTAAATCAATGATTATCAAAGAAAACTTGTCTAGTTGTTATAGCTAAAAAAACCTTAGAGACCGAAGGGATCTTATATCTGTTTTAAAAAATCTTGATGTTTTTCCCGACTATTAAAAACTGTATTTTTGCAAATGAAGCTTTCCTATCGTGCGTACGTGCATATACGCGATCACGCGCGGAGAAAGTTTTATTCTTTTTATAAATTTAAATACTTTAAATACTTTAGAGTGTTTTAAGTAGCTGTAAATAAATTTGTTAAACATATAACTCCCACCAAAAAACATATAACTCCCACCAAAAAACATACAACTCCCACCAAAAAACATATTTTCATAGAGCTAACTCCCACCAAAAAACATATATTTTTTTTTTGATTTACATTTTGAATATGCATAGATAATATTTGTTTGATTATCAATTTATTAAAGCTATAACTCCCACCAAAAAACATACAACTCCCACCAAAAAACATATAACTCCCACCAAAAAACATACAACTCCCACCAAAAAACATTAAATATCAGTAATTTTACTTTTTAATTTTTTATTTTTTTAATACAAAGCCCTGCTAGTCAGATAGACCATTATTCACACCTAATTTATTTTGGTGGGTTAAACATTTTTTTAATATATTTGCATGAGAACCATCACAAAAGATATGTCAAAACATTCGGACGATTCATTGTATTTACCAAATGCTATCAATAAAGCTAGATTCATTATGTCTCTGCCGACCCAGAAACTATTCTTATTTTTAGTTTCAAAAATCACCTATGAAGAAAGACAAGGAAAAACTTTTTTGAACACTTTAGAATTTTCTTTAGGAGAAATATATCAATTTTTACAAGCTACGAGAAACGAAAAAGCAACAGATCTTAAGGCAGTTCTCAAAAATTGTATCAACGAAATTGGTGAAAATAATTTAAAATATTCTGAAATTGATGAAAGAGGAAAAGAGCGATGGGTGAACTATCCTTGGTCAGCTAAATCTGAACTCAACGAAAATACAGGAAAGTTCATATTCAAGTTTAACAATGAAATCATTTGGTTTCTCTTAGATTTAAAAGGCTATTTTGCAAGCCATACTAAAGAGTATATGAAACTCACAAGCTCTCATGCTATTTCTTTGTATCTTCTTTTTAGATCTAATGAATTTAAAGTCAAAGTTCAGTCATACTATATTGAAGAACTAAAAAAAAATTTAGGCGTTGAAGAAAAATATGAAAGATGGGATGTTTTAAAATCAAAAATTCTCGACCCTTCATTTTCCCAACTCAATAAAGAGACTAATTATTTTTTCTCTTACGAAGCTAAAAGAATCGGGAGAAGTATTGGGAAAGTTGAAATACGGGTTATCAACAAAAAAAATAAAGAAGAGTTTTCAGAGTTTTTATCGGAAAAGATTGAAGAGTTTTTAAAAGAAAAAAAGGTAGATTCTAATATTCGAAAACGATTTGAACTCGTCAAATATGAATATGATCCCAAAGAAAACATCATCTACATTAATTATAAAGACCAAGCCTCTAAGGCTAAAATTATCGAGTATTATAAAACAAAAGACCGTAATGGAGAAAACGAACTAAAGAGATTTTTAGATGCATTTATTGCTGAAAATATTGACTTTCAGAAGTTCCTAAAAAATATGTTCAGAAAAGGCGTTAAAGTCATCTATGGAACATAGTAAAGGAAGAATAATATATTACGTCATGTTTTGTCGCTTCGTTGAAAATTCTTTGGTTGCAACTACCGATTCGGGCCTAAAGTAAAATAGAAGCACATAAAACATTGTTAATCAGTATTTTAATATTTATATTTCCATTCGAATATTTTTTTTAGATTAAATCTTAATTTTTCATTTGTAA
>NZ_CACVBR010000054.1 GCF_902728265.1 Chryseobacterium potabilaquae | reverse complement strand
TATACCGATATTTGGAAGCTATGGGGCAAAAAAGAAATTTATAGAATAATTCTATCGTTTAAAGCAAAGGTTAACAATATATTACATATTTCTATTTTACTTTAGGCCCGAATCGGTAGTTGTAACCGTTATTCTCCCATATCTATAGGAGATTGTATTTGCTTGATTTTCATTGATTTTTATATTTACAAGGAATTCTTTAAATTCATGCGATGTATTCATGATTTAGTTTTAATTACTAATACATTGATCATATTTTAAGAGAAGATCACTATAATTCTACCAAATAATTTTTTTAATTGATGGTGATAATAAAACAAATCTCGTTCACCTATAATACTACAAAGTAAAATTTCTTGTAAAAATTTCTACTCAATTAGTAGAAAAACATTAAGGGATTTACAAACTTTCAATCTTACTGACCATCAAAAATAATATTAATCATTATAATGTCCTTTAACACTTAGTACAAAAACAATAATGCTTTTCTCATCAATTCGATAAATCAATCTATCTTTTTTGTTAATTCTTCGTGACCAATAACCTGAATAATCACCTTTCAGCTGTTCAGGCTTTCCTGTCCCAGTATATGGATGTTCCATAAGTTCTTCCAAAAGCTTTGAAACTTTATTAAAACTTTGTTTGTCTGATTTTTTAAAATCAGAAATTTGCTCCAATGAATCTTCAGTAAACTCTAATGAATATAAAGACATTTTAAAGATGTTTTAAAATAGTTTCAAGGCCAGCTTTACTTTTTACCTGAACCGTTTTTCCCTCCTTAATTTGTTTTTCAGCTTTTTTTATCCCTTCAATAAATTCCTTACTGTATCCTTCTCTGATTTTTTCTGCTGGAACTATATAAAAAGCATCTCCACTTCCTCTATTCACTAATACTTGTTCATCCTTTGCGAGCTCAACATATTTTTTAATATCTTTTCTAAATGCAGAAACTGTAACTGTTTTCATATTACGAAATTTGAATTACAAATATACATATAAATATGTACATATTCAAGTACAAACAAAAATACTCATATATAAATAAGATGTCTGAGAGAAATTCAATTCACTTAACATAATGCAAGTTATGCCCTATATTATTATTTAGTAGCTAAGAAATATTAAATACGTGTGAATAGAAGATATTTGACGAAAAAATTTTATCCTGTCTATCTAATAAAGTAGTCAACTAAGAAGAAGAATTTGTTTTTTTGATGTTAATAAGCTGACATATATTAATTTAACTTTGAAAATTAAACAAAATATCAAAAAATGAAAAAACACTTTTCAATCTTTGCATTGATATTAGGAAGCTTGTTCACAACGAGTACATTGTCATGTAGTGAAGATAGGACTACAGATGAGATGCTTGCTACAGATGTTAACACGGGCGCTAAACTAAATATGCAGGCAAGGGCAGCAGCTAATAACGGGAATTTACCTCTTACACACCCCTATTTGAGAACCAATATCCCTATACCAAATTTGGTATATAGGGTAGATTCTAGGTCTCCTGATCAGATATTTCGAGATGGATTTACAGCAAGAGGACTATCTTATAACTTAGGGAACCATGTATTAGGTGGAAGCTATTTGATTAATAGTGGATATATTTCAACATCTGATAGTATGGAAGCTGCGATAAATATAGCGTCTTCATCCATCAATAATCAATTACAAACAACATGGGGGCTGGATTCTTATGGTAGAGCTCAGTATCGTACCTGGATTTATTTCATAGCTCCAAGTCCTACTAATTTCATATCAGTGAATGCTAATTTACCACCCACACAAATTTTTCAAAGATATATGGGACAAAATGAATGGGCAGCAGTGGATCGCATTTATCCAGGGAATATTGTGAGTGCTATGCCTGTGACAAGGTATTTTAATAATTTGGTACCAGACGGTCCTACTATATTTGGCTCCGGACAAATGCGACAGAATGAACAATTTAATAGAAGTAATCCTTCTTATTCGCCTTTGGGGTTTTCATCTGTAGAGGTGGGGCAGACAGTTGTTAATTATTGTGGAAGATGTGAAAAATAAATACTTCCCTAGATTAAGGATATTAATTATTGTTAATTAGAATTTAAATGGTATGAGTTTTCTTATACCATTTTTTCTTTCCAGTTTATTAAGCTTTTAATTAATATGAACAAATATGCTCCTATGAATAACTTAACATAATGTATATTATTGACTGGTTAAAAAAATGCTATTTACGGTGATTTTCAGTCATTTAACCTAATTAAGAATTCCGTAATTGAGAAAATCATAAAACAAGGAGTGCATCAAAAAGTGTGGGGCAATTTGTCAACAGGTCTGAATATTAAAATCTCTATACTTTCTAAGTTGGATCTTGAAGGAATAAATGTGTGCATTTTTGATGATAGCTTGGGAGGTTTGAGTAATGTTTTTATTTGCCACACACTTTTTGATGCGCTCGTTTAAGATCCTGTTTAATTCTTGTCTAATTCTTGTCTAATAATAATTTTATAGTAGATAGTAACAATCATATGTTGTAGAAAACTTCTCTATTTTTAGTTTATTTTAGAAGTAATTACCCGCAGGTATTTTTTCGAAGCTTTATCTTTCTTATTCCCATATATTCCATATGTCAAAAAAAAGCTAGATCTTGGAATGGATCTAGCCTTATGATGAGGGAGAGATTTCGCCCTCATTTGTGTTTCTATATTTCAAATTAAGAATATTAAAAGTATATTTTTAACTCTATATAAAGATACATTATTTTTCAGTGTAATTGTAAAAAAAATAACAATTTTTATAAAATAAATTAAAATATATCACAAATAACCACATGTGACACATATAATTTAGGTTATAATAAAATATAAACGATTATTTTTGCAAGAAATAGAAATACAGAAAAGCGTAATATAAAAAATAGTTTCCCCGTAGGAGCGCATCAAAAAGTGTGGGGCAGTTTCTCAACAAACCACAATATTAGGATCTCCATACTTTCTAATTGTGGTAGCCCTATAAAAAATGAGACCCTTTTGGGATGATAGCTTGGGGGCTTTTTAGTAAATTTTTATTTGCCCCACACTTTTTGATGCACTCTCTTCATTGGTATCAACTGTACAAAAGTACAAATATATAACTGAAATTCATATAAATACCTTATATTCAGTGTTTTATTTTTGTATTTTTAAAACTTGTTATTCTATTTCAAAATCGAATAAATCTTCTGTATTAAATTGGGTTCAACTGTACAAAAGTGCAAATTTCTTATCAAAAAACGATTAATTAGTTAACTTTCAGAGTTTTACTTTCTATTTTTCAAATTTCGCTATTCCATTTCAAAATCGAATAAATCTTCTGTATTAAATTCTAGGGCATCTTTAAGAGCTTCTGGAGAAAAGTCAAAGATTCCATAAAAATTGAAGTGCTCCCATCTTACAGGAGAAGTGTTTTTGATGTGTTCAAAGAATTCTTTTCTGTTCTCTGGGGTGATTTGTACTAATTTTTTACTCAGATACATGTAATTCCAACAGACAATCAGGTTGTGAATAAGTGTTTTGCAGATAGTTGCCTGTAGATGTTCCTGTTTGGATACATATTTTATTTCCCCATTGTTTCCATAAAATATACGTTTTGCCAGCTTATTGGCACTTTCTCCTTTATTTAACTGTTGCAAAACCATTTTTCTCAGGTTATGATCGTACATGTAGTCCAGCAAAAACTTTGTCCTCACCAACCTCCCAAAATCCCGAAGGGCAAGGTATACAGGATTTTGTCGTGAATAGGAACTCAGCCTTTTGAATAGAATGGAGCGCATCAAAAAGTGTGGGGCAGTTTCTCAACAAACCGCAATATTAGGATCTCCATACTTTCTAATTGTGGTAGCCCTATAAAAAATGAGACCCTTTTGGGATGATAGCTTGGGGGCTTTTTAGTAAATTTTTATTTGCCCCACACTTTTTGATGCACTCCTTTTACCTTGGTTGTGAGCATTAAAAAATCAAAATGATATGGATCTTTAAAAATACTCTTTGCTAAATCTGATTGATATTCGGGTAACGTCTGTTCAAAATTATTCAAAGCCTTTCCGCTTCTTCTATATAAATTGCTTTGAATTTGTAAAAGCATTACGTCCCTACTCCAATCGTTCTTGGCTGTTTCTGCAATGTAAAATGCTCGTTCTGTAATATCCTTTATTTTTGTAAGAAGACTAATGTGATGGTACCAGGTAATTTGTGCAAGTGGCACTTGCACAAATTGTGTTTCAGATTGCGCAAGCGGCACTTGCACTATTGGAAACTGAGGATATGCTTCGGCAAAGCTTTTCATATATTTAAGGTTACGTACTGAAAACCCTTTGCTATCAGGAAAATTATGTATTAAATCTGCAGCTAAAAGATCTATAACTTTGCTGCCCCAACCGTTTTCCTGTTGTTTTTCGATGATTGAATTTCCGATCTCCCAATATAAGGTGAGCATTTCTGAATTAACCTTTAAAGTAGCTTGCGTTTGAGCAACCTTTATCTTATGGAAAATAAATTTCGACCAATCTTTATAGTCATTATTTTGTATAATTTCGCCACTCATCTAAAAGCATAGTTTTGTTATTCACAAATATAAGTATTAACTACTCATTCAAATAAAAAAACATCATATAAAAATTATACTATGTTTACTTTTTGAACTTCATTTATTAGTAAGGCTTTAGTAGAATAAATCCATTTTATGTTATACTTCTATATGCTTACAAAAAATTATTATAATGACTATTTCTTATATTTCTTTCCGTATATACTTTATCAAAATAGGTACTTAGACTCAGTATTCTTTCTTTATCTACAGGATTAATATATTGTAAGAACATTTGTTCAGAACTATGCCCTGTAGTTTGAATTAATAAAGGAGTAGGAATTTTACCATAAAAATTGGATGCAAAGCTCCTTCTTCCAACATGACTCGATATCACCTTCCACTTCTCAATTTTTGATACTTTCGGTCTCCCTTTCAAGAATTCCTCCCCTTTCCAAAGAAACTTATGTGGTGTAATTATGATAAATTTTAAGCGCTCCTACCTATGATACAATCATTTTAATAATGTCGTTGATGAGATATAGATATCTTCTATTATATCTTTAATAAAAATTATTTATATCAATAAAAAGGGATGTATTATGGAATAGAATTTGAATTTAAATACTCACTCGCACTACAATGGGATCACTTACAATAAAATTCAAGTTCCCATTATATACATTACATGTTAATTGTACTCTAGTGCTTTTCATTTAATTTCTTGGTATTGCAAAGTTGTTGTAATAAGATATTTTTAATATGAATTAAGAATAATGAAAATGAATTTGAAAAAAATATGAAATATGAATGAGAATATTATTGGGGTTATAGCAGGTATACTAACTTCTATTGCAATGCTCCCTCAACTTATAAAAGTTATACAAACAAAGAAAGTTGAAGATCTTTCATTAGTAATGTTATTGCTTGGTGTTAGTGGTCTTTGTTTGTGGTTAGTATATGGTTTTTTAAAAGGCGATTTTCCTATTATTTTATCTAATGCAGTTGCATTTATAGTCAATGTAAGTCTATTGATTTGTTATAGAATGTACCAGAAAGAGCCTAAAAATAAAGAGTCTTTAACGCTTAAGAAAAATAGAGTTAATTCTAAGTTACCTCCTATCAAGGTAATCAAACAGAGACATAAGAAAGTGATTAAATTTTAAATGATTCCTGGCTTCTCTAGGATAAATATACAACCTTTGAATTATAAGATATAAAAAAAGTAACCTTATTGGCAAATTAATCAAATACTAAATCTTAATATATGGATAAAGAAAATAAAAATATTAGAGGATCATCTCATTTAGTAGATCCTACTATGAAATACCCCAGACCACCATTCAAAAGGCAATTTCAACCCTTCCCGGGATTGGCAAGTAAAATGATACCTGTTCCAGACCATGGAGAGGAAAGCTATATAGGTTCGGGAAGATTAATAGGAAGAAAAGCCTTAATTACTGGGGGAGATTCAGGAATTGGACGTGCAGCTGCAATTGCTTTTGCCCGTGAAGGAGCTGATGTGGCGATTAATTATCTTCCTGAAGAAGAGCCTGATGCAATAGAAGTAATTGAATTAATCAGAAAAGCGGGACAGAAAGCAATTGCCATTGCTGGTGATATCAGAGATGAGAATTTCTGTAAAAAATTGGTTGATCAGGCTGTGCAGCAATTGGAAGGGTTAGATATTCTTGTGAATAATGCCGGACATCAAAAAACTCATGAGTCAATTCTTGACATCAGTACCGAAGAATTTGACAGAACAATGAAAACTAATCTATATGCTCCTTTTTGGATCATAAAGTCTGCACTTCCCCATCTTCACCCTGGTTCATGTATTATTGGACTCTCATCTGTACAGGCTTATGATCCTTCAGAAGATCTATATGATTATGCACAGACTAAAGCCGCTACTACAAGCTATGTAAAATCATTGGCAAAACAGTTAGGATCAAAAGGAATAAGAGTAAACGGAGTAGCACCTGGTCCCGTATGGACAGCTCTGGAAATAAGCGGTGGGCAAACACAGGAAAACATAGAGAAATTTGGAGGTGATACACCGTTAGGAAGACCAGGACAGCCTGCAGAATTAGCCTCTATATTTGTACAACTTGCTGATAACAATGCAAGTTTTGCAAACGGACAGATCTACGGAGCCGCTGGAGGAAGCGGACAGCCTTAAAATTAAACTTAACAATTCAAGTTCTCCAAAAGGAATCGGACCAATTACAAATTATAATAATCACCAATTAAAATAAAATAATATGAACAACGAAAAAACAGTATCAGTACTTAACGATTTACTGAACATTACCAACGACAGAATTGAAGGCTTTTCAAAAGTTGAAGACAAAGTATGGAACACTCATTCTGCGCTAAAAGCAGACTATGATCAAATGGTTTCTCAATCACAAGTTATGAAAAATGATCTAATTAAACTGATTAATGAAAAAGGAGGAGAAGCTGATAATACAACGAGTACAGCGGGAGCATTTCATAGAGCTTGGATTGATGTTAAAAATTCATTCTCATCTGATAAAGACGAAACTACTTTAGAAAATGTTGTTTTTGGAGAAAAAGCTGCAATTGATGCATATCAGGACGTATTGGACAGCACAGACCTTGGTCCTGAAAGCTCAAGGGTAGTATCTGATCATCTACATCATTTAAAATCTTCTTATAATAAGTTTGAAAACTTAGAAGCAAGAAGTTAACACTATTACATTAAAGAGAGCGTCTTAGGCTCTCTTTATGATCTTCTACTAATCAAATTTTGTACGTCTGATTCTTAAAATTTATTTTCTAAATTTTTTAAAGTGACCCAAATCATATTCAAAGGATTTTTCATTACGTATATTTGAGTAAATAATTCATTTACATTTCTTTATGCCACCATAGTTGGCAAAATAAAAGCGTTTGGCTTTTTAATCAATTTATAATTACATCACAAATCATTGCTGTCTAATACTAGTCACGGCCGGCAATAACTATCACTAAAATATTAATATAAAACAAACAGTTATGAACACTAGAAATTCAAAAAATCGTAGTTCCAGAGGAAATGCAAGCTCATCAAGCAATCTTGAGGAAATTTATCAGTTAGGTTATGACCACGGTTATAATGATGCACAAAATGATGAAGATTATGATGATGACTTCTCAGATTATGAGGACTATTATGATGAGCAAGACGATGACTATGAAAATAGTTATGACGACGATGAGGATGAAGATTATGACGACGACAATGATGACGATGAGTATGAAGACAACAGAGGTCGTGGAAGAAGCAGAAGCAACAACGGAAACCAACAAAGAGATAGTCACGGAAGATTTACTTCCGGAAGTGGTAGAGGAAACTCTAGCGGCAGATCAGGAAGAGGAAGAAGTTCAAACTCAAATTCAGGAAGATCAGGATCAGGTGGAAGAGGAAGGTCATCTTCAAGAAGTTCATCAAATGATGATAACTATGATCACAGACATGATAATCCGGGAAGACCGAGAGGAAGCAGAAACAGTGGCGGATCTTCTAACTCGGGAAGGTCAGGATCCAATTCTAGTTCAAGATCAAACAATACGAGCGGTTCAGGTCGAAATTCAAATTCAGGATCCGGAAGTTCAGGAAGAGGTTTCGCATCTATGAGTAAAGCCGATCGTACGAGAATTGCTCGTATGGGCGGACAAGCATCTCACGGAGGCGGAAGATCTTCAAATTCCGGCAGATCAGGATTTGGAGGCAGACGTAATAATTCATAATTCTTTTTCCTATGATTACCTCTTTATTGATTTGATTATTTAAAGGGGTAATCTTTTTAAAACCAAACACCACTTTCACATTATGGCAACTAAAACATTAGAAACAAAAAATAATAACAGTACAAGTACAGCAAGTACAGATACGACTTCCTCATCTACAGGAGTATCAACGACAAAAAAGACTATAGAAGTCGACAATGCAACAGTAGATGAAAATGAAATGAAAAATTCTCCTCTTCATAAATTTTTTGTTTCTGCACTAAAGGATATTTATTTTGCAGAAAACACAATTATTGATGCTCTGGAAAAGATGCAGGAAGCTGCAACTACAGAAGAACTGAAAGAAGCTTTTGAAGATCATCAGCTTCAGACAAAAAAACATGTAAGGCGTCTTGAAAAAGTTTTCAAATTAATTGATGAAACTCCGGAACAGAAAGAATGTAAGGCGATTAAAGGCATCATCGAAGAAGGTGAAGAAATTATTAAATCCACAGAAGAAGGTTCTATGACCCGCGATGCAGCCCTTATTATTGCTGCACAAAAAGTTGAGCATTACGAAATTGCTACTTACGGAGGTCTGGCTCAGCTTGCTATTACAATGGGACATGATAAAGCTGCAGATCTTCTTGAAAAAACTCTACAGGAAGAAGAAGATACGGATTATGATCTTACAGAAATTGCCGAAACCTACATCAATTTTGATGCACAACAGGAAGATTAATACATACCGATAAGCCATGTAGAAATTCTATGTGGCTTATTTTCTCTTTACTAAAAATCAAAATATGAATTGCGAAAAAATTGTTCAAAGCTTAGCTAAGTCTATGGCTAACACCTGTTTAATACTTTCCTGATCTTACTTTTTTAAAAGCTAATCTTCCTTCGTTTTAACTCCTACTGTTATTCAAGATGTTTTGTAGGAACTCTTCACATTCTGTTCAAACTCTAAAAGAAGTAAAGGGATGAGGATATTTCTATGTGAGAAAATATCTTTAGATTTTCTGCTCAATGTTCTCTCCTTCCTTTTGCTTTTGTTTACAAATTTATTTACTCTACTGAAACTTTTGCAAACATAGGAGATGCTAAAGGACTTATTTGAAGAACATTTATTGGGCTTGAAAAGCTCTTGTAAAAGCACTACCTAGCATGCAGAAAAATGCAATGGATGAAAAGCCCCTCTTGACGAGGAAAAAGATAGCTTTTATCTATTTTTTGAAACATAGAACCCCTCACAGTTATAATTTTATACCATGAGATATTTTTGTTTCCTTCTTGCAAAAACGATCCTTTTTGCAACTAAAATCAGAATGTTCGGGAAGCATGAATTTTTCAGTCGCAAAAAAGTATTGCAAAATAAAAATATTTTGCGATATGTTTGTGCGAAATATTTATCTTTGTGTAAATAATCTTAATATGAAAAGTATTGTTATTTATCCGGATAATCCAAAACAATTCTCCGTTATTGAAGCTTTTTTAGAAGAAATGAAAATCCGTTTTAAAAGTCAGGAAGACAGTATAATTTCTGAAGAAATAAAACAATCTGTCTTAGAAGGTATAAAAGATGCAGAAGAGGGAAGGCTCATTTCAAGTGAAGAAGTAAGAAAAAAAGCAGCAGCTTTATGTTCGAAATAGAATGGACTGAAAAAGCAGAACGTTTATATCTGGAAGCTTTGGAATTTTGGATTAACCATAACAAGTCTACCACTTATTCAAAGAAGATAGTAAAACAGGTTTCTGAAAAAGAAGATTATATTGCCAACAACCCTTACGCAGGACAGGAAGTTTTTGATATTCCCGGTGTTCGGTATGTAGTTGTCCTTAGAAAGTTTTTAATTTTTTATCGGATTAATAATAAAACAATTCAAATTCTATCCTTTTGGGACGGACATAAAAATCCACAAGATTTAGAGTTATAAAATACCATCTATGTTAATAGGATATGCCAGAGTCTCCACCCAGGAGCAGGACAATTCAGTTCAGATTGAAGCTTTGAGAAAAGCAGGTTGCGAGCTTATTTTTGAGGAAAAGATTTCCGGTGGAAGATGGGATCGCCCGAAACTTAAAGAGCTTCTTAGCCATCTTCGTAAAGGCGATATTGTTATTGTCTGGAAACTGGACAGACTTTCCCGATCATTGAAGGATCTTCTCTTCTTGATAGAGCAGATTGAAGGAAAAAAATCAGGATTCCGAAGCTTGACAGAATCTATTGATACTACCACATCTTCAGGAAGAATGATGATGCAGATGGTCGGAGTATTTGCAGAATTTGAAAGGGAAATGCTGAAAGAACGAACTAAAAGAGGTTTGGAACACGCCCGAAAAGAAGGAAGAATCGGAGGAAGAAAACCCAAATTAAAAGAAGTCCAAAGAAAAGAAATAAAACATCTTATCCAATCGGGACGAAAAACAGCTCCTGAAGTAGCCAAACTATTCGATGTTCATCCAGCTACTATTTACCGATTAATTAAATCAGTTTAATCTATTAAAATAAAACCTTTTAATAGATTTTATCCTTAACGTACAAAATTTTACTTTTCGTCGACTGCCCCCAGTTACTGCGAATACCAATTCGGTATACCCGTGGGTATCGGTAGAGTGTAATTCCGTTTCTATGACCTCGTTATATAATATTCCATCTATAACATAACAGGATTCTCTCTCTCCTGCACTGATGGCTGTAGCGTAGAATTGTCGATGCAGGTTATCAATAAAGCAGTACATAACGATTCCTTTATCTTTTCCAAAATACTTGAAAGAATAATTGGCATGAATGGAATCCGTCTTTATATAAAATTTTTGTCCGTCACTGGAAGTATGGACTTTTTGCTGTTCCTTTTTAAAGAATTCCACTAATTTTAGTTTGTCAGTGTATTCTACCACCCTATCATTTGCCTTTTGGATGTTTTCCAGAGAGAAATACCAGTTAGCTGTAGTATCTAGGGTATTGGCATTCATATTGGTCGTATTTTTTGCCATATTACTAAGCCCTATATTACAGCCGTATGCCATCACCACAGCAAACAGTTCCATATCAGAAGGTCTTTTCGTTATGGAACGGTTAGACCAGTGGGTAAAGGCTTTGGTAAAGCCGATCCTCTGATTGATGGTATTAAGGATCTCCAGTAAAGGAACACTGTTTTCAGGTGGGAATATTGATTTTGTATCCTCCTTCTCCTGTTTCTCCTTCTTTTTACTTGAGGGAATATCGAAACGGGGACGCTTGCCTTTCTTGGAAGCCTTGACATAATGATTTTCGGGATTATTGATACTGTTATAGGTTTTTGGGAAAGACTCCTGTAGTGAGAATCCGAGTTCAGATTTCACTTTTTTCCATTGTTTTTTTTCTAATAAACCAATATCTTCCAGTATACTATATTGATTCTGTACCCAATTTGCTTCACTGATTAGGTAATGTCCGAAAGGGCGGTACTGGAAGGAGTGGATAAGGCTGACCTCTCCCGACTTAATGCCTTTTACCAAGTGCTTTGTAAAAAGTATTTTGTACAATGCGGGTAAGGATTTTGCATTTTTTACATTCTTCTTCTCATCCCGGGTTAAAAATCCGGCAGTGAAGGTTTCTGAAATATTTCCGTCTTTCTTTTTAAACTCTATGTCTGCATTCTGAAGAAGAGGATCGGACACTTCAAAATCGATGTTACGAAGCAACTGGGCTACTCTGTTCTGCAGTTTATGGGAATGTTCTTCCAGGACTTTATAAAAAATAGGTTCTTTACGCAATCCTTTTTTCCGGATTCTTCCGATCGGTTCAAGGATTCCTACAAAATCAGACAGAAGATTTTTTATGGAAAACTGTTCATAATAGCGAGTCTTTTCGGAAGGTTTCAAGTCATAATCATCTCTGATCCTGATCAGCTCCTTTACCTCAATGGCCATGTTCTCGCTTGCAGAAAGAATATGTTCCAGATCTTCTTCATTCGAGTTTTGGTTTTCTAGAAGAATATTTTTGGTTTCATTACCTGTAGAATTTTCAATTTCTTTAGTAGTGCTTATCAGGATTTCCATCAGAAGGTCTCCCAGAAAATAGTACTGGTACATGATAAAGCAAAGCAACATCAGGTATTTATTCTCCCTTCTCGATATTTGAAAAATTCTTGCTTTTATCACGAACTGAGCATGATATTCTATCATTTCTATACTTAGGTCAAGCTGCAGCACGAGATCTTGAATCTGAAAATATAAGTTTTTAAAATAAAGGTAAGCTTTAAAGTTCTCCCGGATATCCCGAAGTCTGGCAGTTTCATTAGGATTTTTGAGCCTTGTAAGGGTATAAACGAAGGAATCTTCTTCTTTTTCCAAAAGCCCGTCCAGCATGTTTTGCACTGGTTCGGTCAGCAGCAAGCTAATGGTCTGCGAATAATAATAGTCTAGTTTTCTTATTGATTCCCGGATAAGAGAAGACAGCGCATGATAAGTAGGAAGTTCTATTTTGTGGTTACGAAGGTATTCTGCCAGAATCCAAAATAAGATATCTGGTCTTTTTTGCTTTTTTAACAGCCTGGTGGCTTCCGAAAAGATCATCTGTTTTTCCTTTTTCCCAAAGGGAAGAATTCCAAAATGAGTTCTTATAATTTCTTGTTGTCTATAAATAATCGCTGTATGGTAATTTTCCCAATCAATAATGTTTTTATCAATCTCATTCCATCTGCAGACCGCTTCTATGTCTTCGGAATTAAAGACATTCACATAAAAGAATTTTCCCGAAGATTTAAAATATCCATATTGGAGAATGAATCCTACAATACTGGTCGGAGCTTCTAATTTTCTCAGATAAAGTTTTAATCCATCAGGAACTTCAAAAACCATTCTTCTTTCTATCAAGCTGAACTTTGGAGGACTGTCAAATTCTATCTGCAGACTTTTTGGTATAAGATCTATTCTCATCTATTAATTGTTTTTTCCGTGTAAACAAACGGCCGTTTTTATACATAATTATAAAAAATCAAACCTGGTCTAATTTACATATTTAAATTGCCATGTAATTAATCAAAATTTATTATATTTGATTTCATTAAGTTTTATACATAATCATGATTAAATTAGGATATGCAAGGGTTTCTACCCAAGAACAGAATCTGGCTCTTCAACTAGATGCACTGAAAAAGGAAGGCTGCAAAAAAGTCTTTACCGATAAGGTTTCAGGGGTAAAATCTAGCAAACCCAGCTTTGAGAAGCTGATGGAATATGCAAGACCGGGTGATACGATTGTTATTTGGAAGTTAGATCGATTGGGAAGAAGTACCGTAAAGCTTATAGAGCTGATGGAAGAATTAAAACAGAAAGGAATTAATTTAAAATCTCTTTCCGAATCGATTGATACTGACACGGCTACAGGGAATTTATTTTTCCAATTTATGTGCATGCTAGCTGAACATGAACGCAATGTAATTAGTGAACGGACAAAAGCAGGATTGGAATCTGCCAGGGCAAGGGGCAGATCCGGAGGAAGACCCAAAGGCTTAAGCCAACGTTATCTGAAGATCTCTGTAGAAGTTAAAGAAATGTATGAAAAAAATATATATAGTACCGTTGCTATAAGAGAAATGTTCCAGATCAAAAGTCAACCAACTCTTTATAAGATATTACAGTATGCAGGGGCTGATGTGAAGGGATTTGTAAAAAAGAGAGATTAAAAATACTTATTAAGTAAAAAAATAGAATTAAAATATTGAATACCAGCATTTGCAAGACGCTTCTGGAGACAGCCCACGATCAGCAATTCTTTAGCGAACACCTTCCAAAACTTACAGATAATCATAGCCAAAAAATGAGTCATAAAAATTTTGTGCTGGATTATCTACGCTTTATAACCACCAATCTTTTAAAATAACCGATAGATGGACAACTCTCCAAAAAAATATAGCAGACAATTGTTTCAGTACATTACCAAGGATAAAAAGGATGTTACCAATATCTACTTTTACGCTATCCTCAATGGTTTGGTGATGCTGAGCATACCTTTGGGCATACAATCTATCGTCAGTTTTGTGATGGGAGCAACGATGGCAACTTCTATCTATATTCTGATCGCTTTTGTAGTTTTAGGAACTTGGCTGAGTGGTTTTTTCCGGCTGAAAGTAATGCAGATCATTGAGAAGATACAGCAGAAAATTTTTGTTGAATTTTCTCTTGCCTTTGCTGAAAAACTTCCTAAAGTAGATTTGTCACAAACGAGAAAATATTATTTACCAGAACTTGTCAACCGTTTTTTTGATACCCAGAATCTACAGAAAGGAATTTCAAAAATCTTACTGGAAATTCCGACAGCTCTGATCCAGATTTTATTTGGAATTCTGCTTCTTTCATTTTACCATACCTGGTTTTTGGTTTTTGGAGCTTTAGTGGTGATCTTCGTGGTCATTATTTTCAGATTTACAATGGAAAGCGGGATTAAATCCAGTATTGAAGAAAGTGATAAAAAATATGAAGTGGCTTCCTGGATTGAAGATATTGCTGCATCTGTAAAAACATTCAAATTCAATTCTAAGAAACAGATTCATCTTGCAGAAACTGATAATAGAGTAGTAAAGTATCTTGATAATCGTACGGAGCATTTCAAGGTATTGGTTTTTCAATATAAAACGACCATTGCATTTAAAGTTATCATTACATTGGTAATGCTGGTGATCGGAACTTATCTTTTAGTAAACCAGCAATTGAACATTGGTGCATTCATTGCCACCGAAATTGTAGTTTTAAGTATTATGACAGCTGTCGAAAAACTGATCAAGAGTCTTGAAAGTTATTATGATATAATCGCTGCGTTGGCAAAACTGAACAAAATTACCAATCTGCCCGAAGAAAAATTGGGTACTATAGATTTTGAATCTCAAAAAGGAGGTTTTGAAATAGAATGCAAAGAAGTAAATTTTTCTTTTAACGATTATCAGAAAATTTTTGAAAATGTCAATTTTAAAATTAAAAAAAATTCGCTTACAATCATTTCCGGTAAGTTGGGAGCAGGAAAATCTATGCTCCTGAATATGATCAGCGGTTTTTATGAACCCACTTCAGGGAGTATTCTTTTTGATAAAATACTGCTTAAAAATATCGACAAATCTTCACTTAGAAACCTGATTGGTTTGTATCTGAAAGATATGACGATAATAAAAGAAACTGTTTATGAAAATATTGTTCTGGGTCACAATGAAACAACAGTTGAGCAAATTCTGAAATTATCTGAAGAAATAGGGGTTGAAGATCTGTCCAGCCAGTTCAGCAACGGTTTTTTAACCCGGATTAGCGAAACGGATACAGAAGTAACCTTTAGCATCAAAAAGAAAATATTGCTGCTCAGAACATTAGTGGGCGCAAAAAAATTAGTGATATTGGAAGACCCGTTTGAAGGAATGGATGATACTTTTAAAACTAAAATGAAAGAGTATCTTATGAAATTGAAACAAGTTTCTACAATCATCGTAGTATCAGAAAATGAAAACCTAATCAACGATGCAGATCAAAGGCTGCTGGTAGAAGATGGAACGGTGAAAACTTTATTTAACAAAAACTAAAAAGATGGAATTGCAGTCAGTCAATAAAATATATCATATCCACAAAAAATCTAGGGTTAAAATATGGTTTCTTTTCATATTTATTGGAGGTATCATTGTACTGTTTTTGCCGTGGACCCAAAACATCAAGGTAATGGGAAATGTGAGTACGCTTTATCAGGAACAGCGCCCGCAACAACTCAATTCACCGATTCCGGGCAGAATCATCAAATGGTATGTGAAAAACGGTGATTATGTAAAAAAAGGCGACACTCTTCTTCAGCTCTCTGAAGTAAAAGAAGATTACCTGGATCCGCTTTTGGTAAAAAGAACCGAAATGCAGGTGGAAGCCAAAAAGGGAGTGAGAGATTATTACGAAGCCAAAGTTGGAACCACCAACAGTCAGATCCGTGCTCTGAATTCCGCAAGAGATTTAAAACTGAATCAGCTTAAAGTAAAGATCAGTCAGCTCAATAATAAATTGGCAGGAGAAGAAGCAGAACAGGAAGCAGCAAAAAACGAACTGAGAATGGCTTCAGATCAATACGAGAGACAGAAGAAAATGTATGATGAAGGTTTGGTTTCGCTAACCCAATTTCAGCAGAGAAGTGTTTCTTACCAAAATGCTTTGGCTAAAAAAACAGCAACCGAAAATAAATTAGCACAAACCAGGCAGGAAATTGTGAATGTAAGCATCGAACAGAATGCAGTTATTCAGGATTATAATGAAAAACTTAGCAAGACAGAGGGGGACCGTTTCCAGAGTATGGGACAGATTGAAGGAAGTGACGGCGATATTGCCAAACTCGAAAATCAGGTTGCCAATTACAAAGCAAGACAGGGTTTCTATTTCGTGATTGCTTCTCAGGACGGGCAGATTGTACAGATTAATAAAGCCGGAATTGGAGAAATTCTGAAAGATGGGGAAAGCATCGGAATTATTGTTCCTGAGAAAGTAGATTACGCCGTAGAAGTTTACATTAAACCTTTCGATTTGCCTTTGGTAAAAGAAGGACAGCGCGTGATGTGCATTTTCGATGGTTTTCCGGCAATTGTTTTTTCAGGATGGCCGAATTCCAGTTACGGAACTTTTGCAGGAAAAGTGATTGCGGTAGAAAACAACATCAGTGCAAACGGAATGTTCAAAGCTTTAGTGATTCAGGATAAAAATGAAAAACAATGGCCTCCGAAGATCAAAATGGGAACCGGAGTTCAGGGAATTGCCATTCTTAATGATGTTCCGATCTGGTATGAATTGTGGCGAAATATCAACGGATTCCCTCCAGATTATTATGAAGTAAAAACCGAAAAATATTCAAAAGATGAAAAGCCTAAAAAATAAATTTTCAGTGCTTCTCGTTCTGTTTTGTAGTCAGCTTTCTTTTGCGCAGGATTCTCTAAAACTCTCTCATCAGGAATTTCTGAATATTGTGAAAAATTATCATCCGCTGGCTTTCAGATATCAGCTTCAGAATAAAATTGGCAATGCAGAAATTACCAAAGCAAGAGGAAATTTTGATCCGGTGATTGCAGGAAAACTGGGAGAAAAAAATATTGACGGAACAAAATATTACGAACAGAAAAATGTAGAACTTGGAATTCCTACTTGGTACGGAATCGACATTGCCGGAAGTTACAATTATCTGGATGGAGAAAAACTGAACAGCAGCGAAACAAAAGGAGGTTTGTATCAGTTTGGGGTTACGGTGCCTTTGGCAAAAAATCTTTTGTATGATAAAAGAAGAGCAACGCTTGATCAGGCAAAATTCGGATTTAAAATGACGGAAGCCGAACAAACTGTTCTCACAAATGAACTTCTGCTGAATGCGGAAAACTCCTATTGGGAATGGGTGAAAAATTTTCAGATTTACAAACTTCAGAAATCGGCGGTTGAAATCAACAAAAAACGTCTAGACCTTACCAAAAAAACGTATGAATTTGGTGAAAGACCAGTAATTGATACGGTGGAAGCGTCTTCCCAGCTTCAAAATTTTGAACTTCAGGAACGGGAAGCATATTTAAATTTTGTGAGAAGTACGCAGGAAATGCAGATATATCTTTGGAGAGACAATCAGGAGTTTTTTGAAATTTCGCAGCTTATTTTTCCTTCTTCAGATCTGGATGAACATTCCGGCTACAATGACTATGAATTTTTAATTGAAAGTATACAAGCAATGCAATTGCAAAACCATGCTTCTCTTGAATATTATTTTCAAAAGCAGAATATTTTGGAAAGTGAAAGAAGATTGAAATGGCAGAGTTTTCTTCCGAAACTGGATTTTACGTATAATTTTTTCAATAAGGAAAATTATCGTGCCGATTTTCTTCCTTTATTTTATAATAATTTCCAGTACGGACTAAAACTAGAGATCCCGGTTTTCCAAAGACAGGCAAGAGCCGATTATGAAATTGCCAAGCTGAAAATTTCACAAAACCAGCAGGATTCTCAGGTCAAATTGCGTGAAATACTGACAAAAATTGAAACATATAAAAATGAAATCAGCAATTATTTCACACAGATTGATATTTCAACAAAAAACCTAATCAATTATCAGCGACTTCTAAATGCTGAAGAAATGAGATTCAGCAATGGGGAAAGCTCATTATTTCTGATCAATTCTAGAGAAACTAAATTATTGGAAGCAACTGAAAAAAATATTGAACTGAAAGCTAAATTCCTGAAAAGCTACAATAAACTGAAATGGCTGAATGAGAATTTTTTGAGATAAAAAACATTTAAATTATTAATGTATTTTAATCAAACTAGTGAAAATCAATATTTTAAATGTTATAATGAACATTTTGTCTCATTTTTGGTTTGAAGCCAAAGATGCCCTAGAATTTAATACAGAAGATTTATTCGATTTTGAAATAGAATAACAAGTTTTAAAAATATAAAATAAGACGCTGAATACCAATTTTTTATGTGGGTTTCAGTTATATATTTGTACTTTTGTACAGTTGACACCAAATTAATGTAACATTATTAAACGAGAATTTTGTCCTTCCCGGATAACTATTTTTTTCTTAGCTGCCATTTCTTCTAAAAAAGAATTTCTTTCAGTAATAGGAAGGTTTAAGATATGGTCAAAATCGCCGAAAGTATTGCCATTATTACCACCTGTTTTGATATGTTTTGCAGTGACGATCTCAAGTACTTTACTTTCTAACTCTTCAATATTATCCATGGAACAAAGGTATCAACTTTTGTTGATTTTATAAAAAAGGGGTGAAATAAAAAATTGTAATTTTTTGTAAAATCAGGAAATAAAATGCCATTGCTTTATGATTTTCTCAATTACGGAATTCTTAATTAGGTTAAATGACTGAAAATCAGTGTAAATTGCATTTTTATAACCAGTCAATAATTTATATTATGTTAATTAAGTCCACTTTCTTTGTAGATGGGTAATTATTCTATTAGGAAATAAAAAATGGTATAAAAAAACTCACCATATAATGTTATAAGGTGTTTTTAATTTCAATTATAAGTTAATACTATTTCAATAAGAAGAAAGCACTAGATAATTATGCTTCTATTTTCTTATCCAAATTTATAATGACTATTTCTTATATTTCTTTCCGTATATACTTTATCAAAATAGGTACTTAGACTCAGTATTCTTTCTTTATCTACGGGATTGATATATCGTAAGAACATTTGCTCCGAACTGTGGCCAGTGGCCTGCATGAGTAGGGGCGTTGGAATTTTACCATAAAAGTTGGACGCAAAGCTCCGTCTTCCAACATGGCTTGATAAAACCTTCCACTTCTCAATTTTTGTCTCTAGGCTTCTATATCCAACCCTTTTTCTTACTTTAAGAGATTCATTGAGGCCAGAGCATCTAGCAATTTCTTTAATAGCACTATTATACTGCTGAATATCCATTACTTTGGGAAAACTATTATGATTTCGATGTACGGTATTAACTACCGTAGGATGTAAAGGAAGAAGTATCTTTTTTTGTGTTTTCTGTTGAATAAAAGAGATACAGGGCTTTCCACTGATCCTTGTTATTTTTTCTACATTAAAATTCATAAAATCCGAAAACCGTTGCCCTGTATAACAGCTAATTAATAGCCAATCTTTAGCGGGTTGTAACTCCTGAGGAACTTCTGTATTTTTAATCCTAATAATTTCTTCTTCTGAAAGGGTAATGACTGATTTCTGTTGTTTTTCTCTTCTAATTTCTAGTTCTCTAACCCTGGTTTTAATCCCTTTTCTCTCAGCAAAATTAAGAATGGTTTTTACAAAGTGAATACTCCTGTAAATCGTATTTTCACTATACTCTTCATTTTGTCCGAAAATAATAAAATCATTGATAAAATCACTATTAATGCTCTCTACGTTCAATCTTTTCATAAGAAATCCCTCAAATCGTTTCATTAAACGATAAAATACCAAATACCGCTTATAGGAGTGCATCAAAAAGTGTGGGGCAAATTATGCAACCTCTTTATTTTCTTTTATTTCCATAGTGCTCACTTTCGTTAATCACCCTCTAATGCCTTATCACTGATGTCAAATTCATCCACAAAAC
>NZ_CACVBR010000053.1 GCF_902728265.1 Chryseobacterium potabilaquae | reverse complement strand
CTATTACAAAACAATATGGTATTAGAAGTTATAAAATTGATTTAATTTCCATAAACACAACTGGCTGTTATGTAATACATTATAGTAAAGATGGCTGTTTAACGCAGGAATCCTTGCCGCCCCTCATTTAAGCCTCCTTTCTTTTGGAGTAAATATCTTATTTATAAACTTCTTTTAATGAGCAGATCTATTTATCTAATTCTTTTATAAATTGTGAAGGTGTCATGCCTATATGTTTTTTAAAAATGATAGAAAATTTATTTGGTGACGAAAACCCTGCCTCTTCGGCCAATACGGCAATTTTATATTTCTTATACTCATTAACATTTTGTAATTTTCTGATAATATAATTTATACGCAGCTCATTAATATAGCCATTTATACACTTATTCTTATGCTTATTTATAACGTAGGATAAATATTTATCATTTATTTCACAAAATGTCGCTAGATAAGAACGAGACATATTATTATTTATAAAGATATCTGATTTTTCAAATTCCTTCAATTTTGTTAAAATTTTTTGTTCTGTTACCGAAGATATTTTTAATTCACTTTTTTTTGCTTTATTTATTTGTTTCTTTTCCAATATATTTGAATAAGGCTCTAAGGACGAATATAGATCTAATGTTTTTTTTAAATTAGTATCCTTTTTTTTATGATTATTTAAGTATCGTAAATAAAAAAATATTCCTATTAGCATAATAAATATGATAAGGACGATAATGTGTATTCTATTCTTTCTTTCTAGAATTTCAGTTTTTTTTTGTAAAGAAACATTTTTATTATACACACCTACATATGAGACATTTACAAAGCTTTGTAATATATCTACTCGACCACATCTAACACCTCTGTATTTTTCTTTAATTATGCCGTATCCATTAATATTTTTCACAAAGACTAAATATTTTTCAAATCTCTTATATCTTTTGTTTTTTAAAGAAATATATAAGATATCATCCCTAAATCCTTTGGCGAGATGCACATATTTTCTTTCCTTCCATAAATAAATAGTGATCTCCAGCATTAAGCTTTTTGGTTTTAGCAGGGGGAGGTTAGATATTATAAATGATGAATTCATTTTTTCTAAAGCTTTATTAATGTCTTTTGGGGAAGTTTCTAAGAATGTTTTAATGTAGATCGTATTACATTTATCTATATTTTGACTATAGGATAAGCAAAGTGAAAAAAATAGATAAAATCTGTTTATTATCGGGATAATATTTATAAACTTAAGGAGTTTAAAAACTTTCATCATATTTTATTTAATATTATAACCAATTCTCTCAGCAAGCAAAAAGTATTGTTTGCCTGAAAGGAAAACAGAAACCCTAACAATATAATTTTTATACTGATTTTTGAACTCAAGTTATAGCCATTATATTCCTTTCCGTATATACTTTATCAAAATAATTACTTAAGTTCAGTATTCTGTCCTTATCTATAGGGTTGATATATCTTAAAAACATCTTTTCGGTACTATGGCCAGTGGCTCGCATGAATAAAGAAGTAGGTATTTTCCAATATGGCTCGATACAACTATTATCAGAAGAGCTGGGTACTTAATTTTCTAAAATTAATGTTGTATAGTCCACTAAGAATAAGGAGATAGTCTGATATCAAATATTGAATAATCAACCTTCCTTTTTTTAATAAGGGCGCATTGGCAATCTCGAAACTTTGATGCATTCTTTTAATATGTAATTTAATATCTTCCGCCATTCCCACTTCTTCTTCTGACCAATTCCTAATTTCTTTCCATAAGAGAATTTTTGTTGTACAGGGTTTGATTTTCTTGATCTCCACCTCAGTAATCCTATTCTCATTATGGACCCCTCTCATGGCAATAGCTGTGTCTAAAGTACCAGAATAAAGATTCAGATAATAGGAAAGACGAAAAAAGAATTCTGAGTCTTCATGAATTCTTAAATCCTTAAAAAATGTATTCATTTTCTTAAGCAAGCTAGCTTTGCGAAGCGTTAAAGTGTTAATACTGAATAAACCAAAACTACCCCTAAGATAAATAAGACCAGGAAATACTTCCTCAGGAGGACACTCCTTATAAATAGTCATTAAACGGTCTCCAAAAACAGAAAAATACTCTTCTTTTGCTGATTCTGAATAATACTCTACTCCTAGTGCCCCATATACCCCGTCAATTTCAGGATTTGTAAAAAGTTCTTTTTCTCTATCAAAACGATTCGATAAATAGTAATCATCCGCATCAAGAAAAGCTATAAATTCTCCTTGGGCATTCTCAATTCCTAAATTCCTACTGGCTCCGGCTCCATGATTCCCCTTATCAGAGTGCTGAAACAACTTTATTCTATCATCTTTTTCTGCCAATTTACGACAAACTTCCAAAGCATTATCAGGAGAGTGATCTTCAATTAAAAGAACTTCAATCACTTCTTTACACTGTAAAGCAGATTCTACGGCTTTCGAGATATAAGCTTCCGCATTATATACCGGAATAATAACAGACACTTTCATTTTCTATTTTTAATTCATTTCTACAAGTAAAATACTTTGATTACACGAAAGGTTCTTTTTTATACTTTGCATCTATATGCTATATATTTAAAATATTTTACAGCTTGTAAATTATTTAATTTATTGCTCTGCTCTTTCCTTTTGCTTATAATCTCGTTTGGGGAAGTAAAAAAAGCTTTTTATACTCCTAATACTTTTTAGTTGAGATATGTAAAAACACGATGGTTAAAAAAAATTAAGTATCAAGAGTATAAAAAGCTTTTTGCTTTATTAAAAAGTTACTTCCAGGATTAAAATGATCCTCTCGGGCGTAGGAAATTGTAACGTAGTTAACTTCTCTCAGCAATACAAAGGCTTGGTATCGCAATGAGAACCTCCTAATATTTTCCGTCGGGGTTGTACTCTGAGGATGAAGTCCCCATATATCTATCGTAATTGATAAGATCCACCAAAGATTTACACTTAAGCTTTTTGAAAAGTCTAGCTTTATAAACGCTTACCGTGGATTGATGAAGTCCTAAAGTATTGGAAATTTCTAATAGCCCAGCTCCCTTAACTAAATGAAAATAGACTTCCTTTTCTCTTTCCGACAAAATATCTAAATTTAATGGGGAGGAAATCGGCTTATTAGAAATATGTATAAAATCGTACAATAACTCTTGGGGATAATAATACCCTCGTTTAAAAAGAGAATAAAGAGCCATACGAATTTCCAACTCATCGTACGATTTGTAAACCAATGCGTCAACTCCTTCGTAAAGGTAACGAAAAGGACCTTCTCCCTTTGTAAATCCTACAAAGATAACGACTTTAAGCTCTGGATTCATTTCTTTTATATTCTTGATCATAGAATCAAGTATATGCTCTAATAAGGTTATATCTAAAATAAGAAAATCATAGGCTTTTTCCATTACTTTTTCCATAAGCTGCTGCTTATTATAGACTCTATCTATTACCATATCATGATGTATAGTCTGTAAAATAAAAGATATTCCTTTTATAGACACATCCTGTTTATCAGCAATTAGTACCCTTTTATTCATAGTCTATTTTTTAATTAACATTAGGATTATTCTTAGAGCAAATGTCAGAGGAGGATAAAAACTTTCCCAGAAGTAAAGCATTCTTAGGATTACACAGAGATAGAAAAAGTATTTTTTAATTGATCGTTACACTATTAATTATGCATAGAAGCGCCATCGAGACAATCCCATTATTATATCGGATACCGTTTTTGTATCCCTCTTTCAGTACTTTACATAGAGCAAAACCCGGGAGAGCATGATGAAACTTTCCCGGAATTAAAACCTACTTATGATGAAACAAAACTGGTAGAAATATTGAATAGTTATTTCTATAAATACTTTACACTATATGAATTTCTTACAAAAAAGAGGAATAACCATAGACAAATCTTTTATCTACGTAAGGGAAAAGATGAAGAATATTAAACCCCTTCTTATCACTTATTAATAATAGCGAGCTTGTTTATAATTTACATCTGATACCGCTTTTTCCACTTAGCTACGGTATGGCGACTTAGTTTAAAGTGCAGTGCAATCTGACTATTGTTTAACTGATTATCCTTTTGATAATCCAGAATCTGTAAAATACTGGACTCAGTATAGGATTTATGATTTTGATCAAACCTATCCGTTTCTTTATCTATAGGCCCGAATATTTTTTTGTTGAGTTCTATAATATCTAATACGGATAAATTCTCTTTAGCCAAAATACCTTCACACTTATCTTTTTTTTCTGGGCATTTCTTCTCTAGAATATCGCAAAAAATAAGCTTATAATTAATTGTTGATTTTTTCATATTTTTATATTGTCAATGACTAATTAAATAGCCTTCTAGAATTATTATATCTTCTTATATTTATCCAGCCATTTATTCAAAGTGCTGGGCGGGATTCCATATTCTTGAATAATCTCGGTATGGCTTTTTTCTCCATTTTCCAAACTCTCCAAAATAAACTCGATTATTCCCCTAGTGTAGATATTTTTACGAAACCCTCCTTCCTTTTTTTTGAGAGAACTATGATCGGAATCCTTTATGCTAACTCGGGTTTGGGGAGAATATAGAATCAAATGCTCCGAATAGATTCTAAAGAAATCATACTGCAAAATTTTGCTCCAAATCAGCAAAATCTCTGTATTCATAGTTTCAGATTCATACATATCGGTGATTTGCTTCCCATTACAATTAAAAGACCTACAGAGAAAAGAAAGATGAAGTTCTTTTTCCTGTACCCTCTGCTCAACTAAACTTCCTAAATGAATATGTTTGAAATTGAATTTTTTGTTAATCATAATAAGAATTCTATTAGATCATTACTGATTAAATTATAAACACGTTTCTTGCAGGTAACCTATTTATTGAGGATAACCTCCTTTCTGATTATGATAATTTATAAGATCAACTAGAGTACGAAGATTTAATTTCTTAAAAATTCTAGCTTTATATACGCTTACAGTTGATTGATGTAGGCCTAACAAATTGGCAATCTCCAACAGACCATTTCCTTGGATTAAAAAATTATATACCTCTTTTTCCCTGTCCGATAAAATATCTAATCTGAAGCGAGGTAAAGACTTAGTCTCTTTGGTGTAGAGAAAGTTATACAATAATTCCTGTTTATAATAATACCCCCGCTTAAAAATAGAATAAAGTGCATTTCTAATTTCAGAGACATCATCTGATTTGTACACACACGCTTCGGCTCCTTCATAAAGAAAATGAAGAGCCAAATTTTCTTTACAAGCCGTAAAAATCATCACCTTAATATTCGGACTCAGTTTCTTTATTTGGCTCATTGTAGTATCGCATGTTTCTTTCAACAGACTGATATCCAAAATAAGAAGGTCATAGTCCTGCTCCAGTATCTTTTCTATAAGCTCACTTTCTTTATATACCCGATGTATCAGTATGTCTTGACTGATGCTTTTTAATATAAAAGCTATCCCTTCCACAGCCGCATACTGTCCATCTGCTATAAGTACCGCTTTATTCATGTTCTTATCTTTATATTTAGAAACTCATTTAATAGACTCCCCTTGTTTTAAGTAAACTTATTATACCTCTTCAGAGATCTCCCAATGTGGGAGGATTTCAAATTTTTCTCTTATACCATTAGGGGGTATGATATGATTCAATAGCTATACACTTGAGAATACATTATACTAACTAACCTGAGTTCGGGTAAGTATTTTATATAAAAACGAATAGATCAAATATTAAATTTAATATTCTTATTTCTTGGTTCATCCTCGTGGTTTTCAGAATAGAAAATGAGAGTAAATAGAAATATTGGATCCATTTTTCAAATAATTTGGGAGAATAAAAAGCTAAAAGACTCACAGTACAATAATATTATATTTATTGTCAGTGAATTATAAAATATTTTATTGCTTTCTTATCCCGGACTCAGGCTAACTAGATAAAACTATCGAAAGTGTGATATCAAACAATCCTTTCTTAGGACAACAGAACGGTTTTATAAATTATTTTTTTATCCCCGGCAGGAATCCACCGGGAATTATTTAATGTTTTATCTAAAGGCTAATACTACAATAAAGCTCTTCCAATAGTAATTATAGAAATTTATTCTGCTATACAACGAATTGACTGACCTGCAGTACGCAATTCATTATGTGTAGGATTGAAGCTGTTGCCAACAAATAACAATAGGAAAGCACGATCATTATTTATTTCTGTACTACTCCAGTACCATCCACTACCACCACGATTGGTCATGGACCCTGTAAGATAGTCTCGTTTTCCGGTATAGGGAAGGGTCAGACTATTTGTTCCACTACTGAACACGAAAGCTGATGTAAAATTACCATCATTTGCAAAGTTTCCAACAGTGGATACAGAAGCACAACCAGTTAAAGCCTGCCATTGAACTTGGGTAGGAACTTTGAATCCTGCAGGACAAGGATCATTCGATGTTTTTGAATTACCCCATGCAGCATTAGGAGCATTGGTAATATTCCAACCTACAATAGATCCTGAGTTCGTATTAGCCTCAACTTGAGTCAAAGCAGGGGCAAGCCTTCCCCATTGATATTTTGCTCCATGGATTCCCGCAACAGGAATATTTGGATTTAAAGTGTAATCAGCTCCCAAATTATGAGACATCCAAGTTTTACCATCACACATCACTACAGTAGGTATTTCTACTCCTCCCTCTAGTGCTTCTAAAATAACATTATTTTGGGCTTTAATTGTACAAACACAAATTAACATTATAAGAGAAATAATATGTTTTTTATTTTTCATAATATCCTTATTTAATACGAGAACATATAAATATTGATTAATTACTACCATCCCCTGTAACCGTAGCTGCCCCTGCTGTTTGCTTTATAATTCCTACGGCAGAATATCTTGCCCGAGTTTTTAATCCGCGTGCTGTGGTAAGAGTAACACCACTTCCAGCTATAGTTACTTGCCCCGTTCCCTGTTGTACTATCACCACATGAAAGCCTGCAGCTAAAGATGCAGGTACAGTAATAGTCGTTGCAGAAGATGAATTTACATATACAAAACCTCCTTTATCGGTGACGACTAAGGTTGTGCTTGCCGTTACCGTTCGCACAGGAGTGGCTATTTTATCGGGCGTAACAGCATTATTAGCAATTTTAGCCGTCGTAATGGCTAGATCAGCAACCTTAACCGTAGTAACTGCATTATTAGCAATTTTTGCTGTGATAACCGCATTATTAACTATAGTTGTAGTATTACTGTTAGCTGCAGCTGTTATATCCCCCGTCAGAGCAGCTCTTTGAAAAGAAGAGCCGTTCAATACAATAGAAGTAGACCCACTGTAAACAGTACCTGAGCCTGAGCCTGACTTTAATTTTAGCCATACTCCTCCATCAAAATAGTAAAAGCCTATTTCATCAATATTAGCAGCCTGGCCCGTAGCAGAGCCCGTACTAATATTATTCACGTAAATCATTGTGGAAGATGGAACACTAAGCATACTTTGAGCTCTTTCCCTGTCTACACGCGGAACCAAAAGTCCATCAACAAGGGTTGTAGTGCCAGTAGCATTTTTTGCTACTACATCTAGAGTTGCATTAGGCATGGTGGTATTAACTCCTACCTGTCCGTAAGTCAATGCTCCAAAGAGCACCAAAGGTAATAAATTTGTTTTTTTCATTGTTTTTAAATGTTTATTTAATTATCATAAGAGTATTTACTGCAATAATTTAATAGCTTACCAACACCATTATTTCTTTTTTATAATCATATTTGGTATGTGTTTTTATCCTTAGTCTCTTTTAGACTAATGTTATTTTTTTTTATTGTATTTCAACATATTATTCACCTTAAAATGATAATATTGAAATGAAAAGGAGGGATTTCACTCGCTGTATAGGACAAATTATAGAATGAGAATAATAAAAAATTAAATAGCAAGAGGTTAAAATATAATATTTTGTAAAATATTATTGTTTTTATATAAAACAATTATTACATTTGCAATATTAGTCTAAAAGAGACTAATATTTTCTATTATTTTTGTGAAAAATATAATTTACACTGATTTTTCACAATGACTTTTTCTTATTATCTATCCAAAAAAAAAAATTCTAAAAAACAAATTGTTATTTCTTTTACTCATCAATCGAAAATATCTCATCTTAAAATTCCTCTTTTTATTGAGCCCAAAGATTGGGATGATCAGATGCAAAGACCTAAAAACATCTATACAAAAAAAAATAAAGAACTCAATAACAAGCTTAATAGCATTAAAGTAAATCTAGCTAAGGTGCTAAGTAATCAAAAACAAGAGTACACCATAATAGATTTAAAAGCAATTACTTCAGTGATTAAAAAGATCTGTTCCGAAGAGAAGCAGTATTATCCTAAGGAGAGTCTTTTGGCTATTATGAATGAATACTTAGAAGCTAAAAAAAGTTTTATATCTTTATCCACTTATAGAAGATATCTTGTCTTTTTAAGACTCCTGGAGAAATTTGAAGGATATATTGCTAAGCATATAGGAATGAAAGATATTAATACAGACTTCATTCATAGGTTCTATACATTTGGTAAAGCAGAGCAATATACAGAGAGTACCCTTAAAAGGACTCTTGAATTTGTCAAAACCATCCTTAATTTTGCAGAGCAACAAGGTATTGATACAGAGGTAAGGAGATTAAAAATACCCAAAAGCAAAACTATAAAGAAAGTCATTACGCTAAGTGAAAAAGAATTAAATAAAATCAAACAAACACAGCTCCCTTTAGAACTTCAATCTGCTAAGGACTGGCTGATTATTAGTTGCTATACCGGGCAAAGAATTTCTGATTTTATGCAGTTTAATAGGGAGTTGATAATGCATATTAACGGAAAGAAATGTATTTCTTTTATTCAGCAAAAAACAGGTAAAGAAATAGTCCTCCCGCTTCATCCAGAGGTAACGGCGGTACTGAAAGAAAATGGAAATACTTTTCCCAAGCCCATGGAATATTCTATTTATAACAAACAAATAAAAAAAATAGCTCAACTAGCTCAAATTAATGAATGGATTAAAACACGTAAGAGAATAGGATTCAGAAGCAAAGAGGTCAAGATAGAAAAGTGGGAAAACATCAGTAGTCATATCGGAAGGAGAAGTTTTGCTTCCAACTTTTATGGGAAAATACCCACTCAATTACTTATGCAAGCTACGGGACATTCAACGGAAAAAATATTTCTTAGCTATGTAAATGCTCATAATAATGAAGGAATTACAATGCTAGGGAAATATTTTGAGAAAATACACTCTAAAAGAAAATTTAAAATAATGTAATTAATCTTGAGACCGTTTTTTACATAAATTAATGATAATTTGTGGAAAGAATTTGATGCCATATTAAAAGAAGGAGAAACAGATTATCTTTAATGTCTAATTTTGAAATAATCACAATAATGGTAAGCTTTCGCTTAGAAGCCCAAAACCTTTAGGCATTATTACAAGGAAATAGTTTTCGGTTATTGGAAAGGGCTAATTCCTAAAATCCTTTACTAAAATAGGTTTATTGAACTCCAGCAAAGGAGTTTTGTGATTTTTGTCTTATTTTTGAAGGAAAATTGTCTAGAAAAATGCACAGGAATAAGTTTCATAGACAGCACATCTATAAAAGTCTTCGGAAATCAAAGAATACATAATTATAAAGTTTTCAAAGGTATTTCAGAACGTGGAAAGTCTTCAATGGGCTAGTTTTATGAGGTTAAGCTGCATTTGGCCTATAACGTTTTATACTTTTATTTAAAGAAGGGAAATGTAGATGACAAAAACCTGGAACATATTATAAAAATGAAACAACAATTGAGAAAACTATTTGCAGGCAAATGACATCTTTCAAAAGCTTTATGGGAAATGCTTTTTGCAGATGGCATACAATTATTTACTAAACTTCACAAGAATATGAAAAATCACATTATGAAAATAGAAGATAAGACTGTTGAGAAAAAGGGCAATAATTGAGACTATATTTTAGATGGGGTCGGCTCACGAAACGGAAAATATTTAGGGTTAAGGATAAAATCTATTGATTTTCAACAACTCAATATACAGTATCTATAGTGCTTTAGAGGATGTACTTTCTGAATATTTGAAGTGTTATAAATGATTATCATGTACTTTGCAAAATTCTATAGATTGTAGCTGGATGAACTTTAAATGTTTCTGCAACTTGTTTGACTGAACTTCCATTATCTACAAGGGTTCTAACAGCTGCCCTTTGTTCAGAACTAAATTTTTTAGGCCTTCCGAATTCGATTCCATTTTTCATGGCAAGTTTTCTTCCTGCTGAAGTTCTTTCGATAATAAGTTCCCTCTCAAACTCTGCAATCCCGGCAAATATGGTCAGTATCATTTTACCTCCGGCACTACCTGAATCAGCCCAAGACTCTGACAATGATTTGAAAGAAGCCCCGGCTTCATTGATTTTATCACAAATATTTAACAGCTCCTTAGTGGATCTTGCTAATCGGTCCAGTTTATAGATAATAATCTGATCACCTTCTCTTAGTTGTTCAATCATTTTTTCCAGCTCTATTCTTTTAGACTGCACTCCGGAAACTTTTTCCTTAAATATTTTTCTGCAACCCGCTTTTTCTAGCTCTTCTATTTGAAAGCTTAAATTCTGATCCTGGGTAGAAACCCTTGCATATCCTATTTTCATTTCTGTAATTTATTTTCGCAAAAGTTATTGCAAAAAACATTATATATGCAAATAATTTTTGCGAAAAATGGAATTCACTCATAGAAGCGATTTCTATAAAATTTAAATTCTTTTGCAAAACTTAGGATTTTTGCAATTATAAATTTAGAATATGCCGAGGAAACGAATACTATCTGAAACGGAAAAAAGAGAACTTATATCTTTGCCAAATACTGATCAAGAAATAATATGGTGGTATACCTTAAGTGAAGATGATATCATTTTTATAAGAAATTCTACTAGAGGAAAAATAAATCAACTTAGACTATCAATACAACTGTGTTATATGAGATATCCTGGTATTTCCTTAGCCATAAATGAAAGACCAGATCAGAAGATTCTAAATTATGTAGCTGATCAATTACAAATTGATAACAGCAACTGGGAAAATTATCATTCAGGTCCAAATGAATCAAGATATGATCACATAAATATTGTGAGAAAAAGGTATAACTATCAAAATTTCACGATATCTCACCATAAAAACTGTGTTGACAAATTACGAGATTCTGCTCTCCAAACTGATAAAGGATTCATTCTAGCAAGAGAATTAATGAATATTCTAAGAGAGCAAAGAATTCTTTTGCCCTCAATGAGTGTAATAGAGAGAATTTGTGCAGAAGCAGTTACTAAAGCTGAAAAAGAAATTTATTCCTTACTCTCTTCATCATTGACAAAAGATCAAAAGTATGCTTTAGAACGGCTATTAATAACCGGACAGCAATACTCCGTAAGCACATTCAACTGGTTAATGCAGTCCCCGGCTGCAGCCAACCCTAAACATATACTCATCCATCTCTCAAAACTTAAAGTCATTAAAAAACTCTCTCTCCCTTTAGATCTTGGAAAACATGTTCATCTCAATTACTTATCCAAGATGGCCAGAGAGGGTAAGCAAATGACTTCTCAGCATTTAAGCGATTTTGAACAAAATAGAAAGTATGCGACCTTAATAGCCGTTTTATTAGAAATAAGAGAAACTATTACTGATGAAATCATTGAAATTCATGACACAATTATGAATTCTTTGTTTAAAGATGCTAAAAATAAACAAAATAGGCCCAGTGACCACATAGGCGTTCAAAATGGCCAACTTTTTTGAATGTTTGTATTTCTTGCATAACTTGGAGAAGAAAAGAATGAGTCAAATATGGAATGAGGAAGAACTAGGACAATACTGGTCGGTTACCTTTGAAGAGCTAGAACTTCTTAAAACAAAACCTCAAAAACATCATTTGGTTTTTTGTATGAAGTTGAAATACTATCAGTATTATGGGGTCTTTCCAGGAAATGAAAAAGAACTAAGTGATATTCCGTTACAATATATTTCTGAACAGCTAGATGTTTCCAATAATATATTTCTTTATGAATGGGAGAGTAGAACGGCAAGAAGGCATAGACAGGAAATTCTTACATTCTTAAACATAAGGAAACTGGATTCCAAAGACCGTATTGAGCTTATCAATTGGTTGATAGAGGAGATCTTTCCAAAAGGAATCTCTAGTACTGAAGCTTTTAACCATATTTTAGATTGGCTGTATCAGAATAAAATACAAAGACTTACTGTATTTCAGGTAGAGAAAATAATAATAACAAGCTATTCCAGGTTTAGAGAAGTTCTTTTTGGAGAAATTAGTAAAGGAGTTTGCAAGGAATCTAAAACCCTCATTGATTATTGCCTTGAAGATAAAAATGAATTGATAAATTTTTCTTTTCTAAAATCAGATCCTGGACGGGTAAGTCTTGATTCTGTATTAAAAGAACTAGAAAAATTAGAGTTTATTAATTGTCTACAAATTCCTGAACAAAAACTCTCGTCTTTAAACCCTAAGATTATGAATCATATGAGGTCTAAGGCTCTTTCGGAAACAGCTTGGGAGATTAAACGTCACCCTCCAACTATTCGGTATGCATTAATGAGTGTTTTCTTTTATACCAAGCAAAGTGAAATTATAGATGGATTGATAGAACTACTTATTCAGATCATCCACCGCCTATCAGTAAAAGCTGAAAAGAAGGTATTTAAAATATTGATGCAGGATTTTAGAAAGGTCTATGGTAAGAATACCCTTTTGGGGCGAATAGCCGAAGCATCGCTAAATAATCCTGATAGTCCTGTCAGAGAAGTTGTTTACCCTATTGCCGGAGTACAGACTCTGAGTAACCTGGTTAAAGAATATAAGTCTTCTGGCAAAGGATATCAGAAAGATGTTCATCGAAATATACGATCGAGTTATGGCAGTCATTACAGACGTATGGTTCCTAAGATTCTTGGCAGCATAACATTCTGTTCAAATAATATCATGCACCAGCCCATACTTGATGCTTTAAGATGGTTGGAAAATCATAAAAATTCAAATACTCAATACTATTATTTATATGATAATATTCCTATTGATGGTATTGTTCGTCCGAAAGACTATGAAATTATAATAGAGACGGATGATAAAGGAGAGAAAAAAATTAACCGTATTAACTATGAAATTTGTGTCTTACAAGCACTCCGAGAAAAGCTTCGCTGCAAAGAAATATGGGTAAAAGGAGCTGATAAATACAGAAACCCCGATCAGGATTTACCTCAGGATTTCAATACCAATAGAGAATTTTATTATAAAGATTTAGGTATTACACAGGATATTCAGGAATTTATAGATACTATAAAGGGAAATATGCACCAAGCTCTTTATTCTTTGGACAAATCAATTCCGGATAATAAACAGTTACGTCTCTTATCGCGTAATAAAAATAATATTTCTCTATCTCCGCTAACAGAGCAGCCTGAACCGGGGAATATCAACAAAATGAAAGGACAAATCCAATCTGTATGGCCAATGACTAGTCTTTTAGACATTTTAAAAGAAGCAGATATGAGAATAGGATTCACGGAATGCTTTAAAACACAACGCTCCAGTGAAAGGCTTAATCGGGATGAACTGCAAAAACGACTATTACTAGGGCTCTACGGTTTGGGAACCAATACCGGGCTAAAACGTATATCTGCGGGCAGACATGGTGTAAACTACAAAGAGCTTCTGCATGTAAGAAAATTTTACATTTATAAAACAGCTTTAAGGGAAGCAATAAGTAAAGTTGCCAATGCTATATTTAAAATAAGAAATCCTGATATTTGGGGAGAAGGCACTACGGCCTGCGCTTCGGATTCAAAAAAGTTTGGATCGTGGGATCAAAATCTTATGACCGAATGGCATATTCGCTATGGAGGGCGTGGTGTCATGATATACTGGCATGTAGAAAAAAAATCTACCTGCATTTATTCCCAGTTTAAGCGATGTTCATCCTCAGAAGTTGCAAGTATGATTGAAGGGGTACTCAGACATTGTACAGAAATGGCTATTGACAAACAGTATGTTGATACACATGGCCAAAGCGAAGTTGCTTTTGCCTTCAGTTATTTGTTAGGATTTAATTTGATGCCCAGGCTTAAAAATATAGCAAAACAAAAATTGTATCTTCCGGATATTGGATTAGCAGAAGACTTTAAGAATATAACTCCTATTCTTACAAGGCCTATCAATTGGGAACTGATTGCACAGCAATATGATCAAATGGTACAGTATACCACAGCATTAAAGCAGGGAACAGCTGATCCGGAAGCAATATTAAGACGTTTTACAAAAGGAAATATTACCCATCCAACCTATAGAGCTTTATCAGAGCTTGGTAAAGCTGTAAAAACAATATTCCTCTGCAAATACCTGGAAAAAGAAGAGTTGCGCAGAGAGATCCATGAAGGATTAAACGTCGTTGAGAACTGGAATTCTGCCAACTCATTCATATTTTTTGGAAAAGGAGGAGAAGTTGCAACCAACAGGTTAGAGGATCAGGAACTTTCAGTGCTGTCCTTACACCTGGTTCAGATCTGCCTTGTATATGTCAATACTTTAATGATTCAGCAAATTATTTCCACAGAAGAATGGAAACATATATTAACATCGGAAGATTACCGGGCCTTGTCTCCACTAATATATGCACATGTAAATCCATATGGAGTCTTCGAGCTTGATATGAACGAACGTTTAAGTATTACGGGCAGCTAGTTTATTTTAAGTGTACCCTTGATGAACTAGCATTATGCTGGTGCATTAATGTAAAAATTGAATGTATATTGCACTAGATTAAAGAAACTACTTAAAATGAACTAACCAATGAGAGTGTACGCCTATTTAAGAGCATCTACCAAAGAACAAGATGCACTGAGAGCAAAAGATACTTTATCAGAATTTGCAAAATCCCTGAAGGTAAAAATTTCAACTTGGTTTATTGAAAACGAATCTGGAGCAAAGCTTCAGCGTCCGGAACTTTTCAGGCTTCTGGATACGGCAGAACCTGGAGATGCAATTCTGATAGAACAAATTGACAGGATAACCAGGTTATCTGAAGAGGACTGGAGAAAATTAAAATCAATCATATTGGATAATCGAATAAAAGTAATATCTCTAGATCTGCCTACCAGTCATAACTTTGCCAATATTGATGATGAATTTCAGAGATGGGTGTTGTCTGCAGTAAATTCAATGATGCTTGATATTCTTGCTGCGACGGCAAGAAAGGATTATACAGATAGAAGACGCAGGCAGGCTGATGGAGTGTTAAAAGCTAAAGATGAAGGGAGATATAAAGGAAGACCGGAAAATGTACAGCTGCATAAAAAGATTAAGAGTTTATTAGATGTAGGGAAAAGCTACAGCGAAATCCAGTTCCTATTAGGCTGCTCCAGACATACCATTTCTAAAGTCAAAAATAGGAAAAAGTAAAAGTTGGCCATTTTAGCAGCTATGTGGTCACTGGGCCAAAAACTCGGAATAATCCCCAAGGGTATACCAAAAATCAGGATCACCATTTTTTTGATACAGTTTATTCAAAGCTTTATTAATTCTGCCCTTATCAAATCTCTCAGAATTATGATGTAGATACCAAGAAGGAACTTCGTCAAAATCTATATCTGGAAATTTTTTATCTTCTATACTTTCCGCTACTTCCTGAAGCATATCATAGCACCATAGTAATTGGCGCGTAATAGCTTCTTCATAGTATTTTGCACCACCTATTCCCTCAATCGGACAAGCTCGTTTTCCGGCGATTACTTTAGGATAGTGAGACGAAGAGCCTAAAGGATAAATCCTTTCAATGCGTAATTCATGTTCCCAGAACTCGTAAAAGTTATAGGTATAAGTGAATTTGTCTTTTTCTTTAAAGTCAAAATGAGAGAGGGGAACTTCGCAATCATTACTGAAAGAACTCCCATAAAACCGTCCCCAAATATGAAATTCATGAAGAAAATAGCCATCCCAACCCATAATAATCTGTATCAAATGGTGAAGTTGCTCGATGGTTGTTTTATCACTTACTACAAATCTGCGGAATATCTGTGGCGAAATACCTAAAATATGTATCTTGAATTGTATAAGGTTTTCCTCTATCAACAGATATGTTTTTTGTCACAAGAAAGGTAGGGATTTTTTATTTGCCACACACTTTTTGATGCACTCCTTAGATGCTTCTATATATACAAGCTCAATTTCCGGATGATAATGCCAAAAAGTAATTTCTAAAATCTTAGTATTCAAGCTCTAATAGACTTATAATATCAGCAGAATATCTGAGTACTTAGTTTCCTAAAATTAATATTGTATAGTCCATTACGAATGAGAGGATAGTCGCATATTAAATATTTAATGATTAACCTAGCTTTTTTTAATAGGGGTGCATTAGCGATCTCAAAACTTTGATGCATTCTTCTAATATGCAATTTAATATCTTCAGAAACTTGTGCTTCTTGTTCTGCCCAATCTCTAATTTCCTTCCATAAAAGAATTTTTGTGGTACAAGGTTTAATCTTTTTTGTCTCTATTTCAGTAATTCTATTATGCTCATGAACTCCTCTCATAGCTATGGGAGAATCTAAAATTCCCGGATAAAGATTCAAATAAAAAGAAAGCCGGAAAAAAAACTCTGAGTCTTCATGAATTCTTAAATCTTTAAAAAAGATATCCATCTTATTGAGTAAGGCTTCTTTTCGAAGCGTTAAAGTATCAATACTAAATAATCCAAAACTACCCTTCATCCCTAACTGTCCGGGAAAGACTGATTCAGGGGAATGTCTTTGATAAACAGTAGTTAAACGCTCTCCAAAAACTTTATAATAGTGCTCTTTGGCTTCCTTAGAATAATAATGAACCCCTAAAGCTCCATACACACCATCTACCGCTGGATTTTGAAATAGCTCCTTCTCTGCCTCAAAGCGATTGGGGAGATAAAAATCATCAGCATCAAGAAAAGCAAGAAAATCGCCCGTCGCATTCTCTATTCCTAAGTTCCTACTCATCCCGGCTCCATGATTCTCCTTATCAGGATGCTGTAATAATCTAACTTTATCATATCGTTTGGCCAGTTGACCACAAACCTCCAGCGCATTATCCGGAGAATGATCTTCAATTAAAAGAACCTCACAGACTTCTTTGCATTGTAAGGCTGATTCTACCGCAAAAACTACATATTTTGCCGCATTATATACCGGAAGGATTACAGAAATTTTCATTTAATTATTCTTATTCTCAATTCGCTACAAAACCATGTGAAAGGAAATTTATAATAATATTAAACCTGATATTTCTTCTTCCATTTAGCCACCGTATGTCTGCTAAGCTTAAAATGGCGAGCTACTTGAGAATTATTCAACTGATTTTCTTTCTGAAAATCTAATATTTGTAAAACGCTTGATCGGGTGTAGGATCGATGACTTTGGTTAAAAGCCAGGGTTTGGGCATCAGGAGATCCAAATATTTTAGTATTAAGGGCAATAATATCTAAAACTGACAGATTCTCTTTGACGAGCAAATCTCTACATATTTCTTTTTTCTCAGGATATTTCTTATCTAAAATATCTAAAAAAATACGCCTATACTGAATGGTGGATTTCTTCATATTTATTTTAAATTTGGATATTTATCGAGCCATTTATGCAAAGTACTGTTGGGAATACCATAGTCTTGCATAATCTGTCCCTTACTTTTTTGACCTGTAGATAACATTTCCAATATAAAATCAATGATCTCTTTGGTATAAATGTTTTTACGAAAGGATATCTCTAATATTTTCTTTGATTTAGATTCAATTTTCCTGACTTCAGGAGCGTACAGAATCAGATGTGCAGAATAAATCCTAAAAAAATCATACCCCAGAAGTTTACTCCACTTTAATATCAAGGCCGTATCTAATGTCTGGGAATCATACATACTTACTAAATCTTGATTTTCACACCCAAAAAACTCACAGAGAAAGGAGCTTTCCAGATCTAACTCTTCAGCCCGAGCCTTAAGAAGGCCACCCAAATGAATATGTTTAAAATTAAATTTCTTATTATTCATACTGTTTTTTAGTTAGTCAGGGATAATAGATATCTAGAATAAAATCATTTATACCAAAGAGATCATTTATTTATAAAATGGTTACTAAACTTAATAAGATCAACTAGAGAGTTAATATTCAGCTTTTTGAAAAGCCGACTTTTATATACACTTATCGTAGATTGATGAAGTCCTAAAACATTCGCGATCTCCAAATTACCCTTACCTTTTATCAGACCATCATAAACGTCTTTTTCTCTTTCCGATAAAATCTCTAAACCTGAGCTAGAGAAAAGGGTCATCAATTGAGGTTTATGGATAAGATTATCCAGTAATTCTTGCGGATAATAATATCCACGTTTAAAAATGGAATAAATAGCTTGCCGAATTTCCTCCTCTTCATAAGTCTTGTAAATAAGGGCATCAGCTCCCTGATGAAAGTAATGAAAACATATATTTTTCTGATATTCTGTAAAAATTATAATTTTAAGACGGGGACTGATCTTTTTTAGCTCTTTTATGGTAGGCCCAAAATTATTTACTAACATCGCTCTATCCCAAATAAGAAGATCATATTCATTCTCCAGGAGCTTATCTATAATCACTTTATCATCATACACTCGATCTACTATAATATCCGGATTCATATTATTCAGCATAAAAGCCATTCCTTCCGTAGAAAAATAATTCCTGTCCGCAATAAGTACTTTTTTTTTTCATTTTTCAGAATTCTTGTTTAATCATATTAATTTCTTTAGTCTATTTATTTTTTATATCAGCTAAAGCTAATCTAAAAGCTCTTCCATTTGTTTAACAATACAGGGATGAGCAGTAGGAAAATGAATATCTTCTGGAACTTTTTCTATAGATTTCACAAAATCAGAATCATACAAAAACTTTTTTATTCCCTTTTTAAAGCCCCGCTTAGAAAAACCGGTAAGCAGATGGGACTTCATATAAGAAATCCTATAATAATATTTTCTTTCTCATCTTTTATTTCATTAAGGGTGTAGGATGTAAAAGATGCTATAAAAAATTAGATAAGTTTTCTTGATTTTATCACTCACTATAAACCTTCGGAATATTTGGGGCGAAATACCTAAAATATGTATCTGAATTGTATAAGTTTTTCCTCTATCAACAGCGAGGTTTTTTGGGAGAAAAAAGGTGGGGATTTTTTATTTGCCCCACACTTTTTGATGCGCTCTCTCCTCTTTATTGAAAAGCAGACTAATTAGACTATTAACAATCATAATATTAAATAGTTGTATGTATTTTTAAATTAGGAAATCCCATATTTTATTAAAATTTATAAAGAAAACTTCATTTTAATAATTTAATTGAAATAAAATTATTAAGGTGAGGCTTATTATATGATGCACCACCAGCAAAAACCTTATTGGCAGAGACTAATCCACCACCACCATTATAAAATTTACCTTTCAAATAAAACGTTTGAGGTGTTTGTATATTCATATAAAAGGTATTTTGAAGTGACGCTGTTCTAGTGTCAGCGATGGGGGTGCCTCTATTATTTGAAATGCTTACCCCATAAATCTCACTTCCTGCGGAATTTCCGATCACATTTTCAAATGAACTAACGAATATATCAGCACTTGAAGGATTATCGAGATAATCAGCATTTGAGGGGATTGCTACCAAACTGTAACTAATTTCATATAGACCTACTGGAAGAGTAAAACCTCCTGTTGCCGAATTATAACTACCTCCTATTGTACTCAAGGCATCGGTTTCTATTCTATTAAAGGATATATCATATCGTTGATTATTTCCAGGCATTTGTAAATCGATATCTCTAAAGGCCAGGAACTTGGAAACAACAGTTCCTTTTTCTGATGAACCACAAAGATTTAGCCAAGAGTTATTTAAAGAGGAATAAAATTGAATACACCCAATATCAGTGTTAAATATTTGTAGACCATCAGCAGGGGTCACGATCGCATTTTTCTGTGCGGTGGTTAATCTAGGGATCAAGACTCCTTTTGAACTAGAGACAATATCCAAAGCTGTGGAAGGATTGGGGTTAGTAGTATTGATTCCAACTTGGCTGTAAGCCAATCCTCCAAAGAGAATACAAAGTAATAAATTTGTTTTTTTCATTGTTTTTAAATTATTTATGAGGTTTTTGATTTGTTTCAAAAAAATGAGGGTAATAGCCGTAATGAGAAAAGTGCGAGAACCTAATTAAAAAAAGGAAAGGGGAGATTGAACCAGTACCCCCCCTGGACCCTTAGGAATGAATAAACGATGAAAATATCCATTCCTCATAAATACTTTTATTTGTAGTAAAAAGTTATAAATCAATTCCTTGAGGCAATAGATACTCCTTATCAAACTTGATTTTACTTGTAAGTAAAAAGAGTCTAAATTTTTATTTCTTATGGACCCTAAATCCTGACCCAAAGAAAGAAGAAATAAAAAAGCTATCTTTCTACCTATTCTCCCCAAAAAGTATATTGTATTATTTTTTTCAACCCAGACTATCTTAAAAAGACCTTTCCCTATATAAAAAAGAAAAGCAAATAATAAGAAGACTAAGGGGTAAATACCTATTTCCATCGTTTTATATTTTTTTTTCATCTTGAAGCAAAATAAGGCTATCTCTATAACATAAGAGTTGCCACATTCACCTTACTCCATCATAAGTAGTCCTTATTAGACTTCCTATTTAACATAATGATTATCAAATCAATAATTTTTAAATATTTTTTTAATTCTAATTTGTATTGAGGAGTGCTTTGTTTAAAAGAGTTTAGACTTCTTATTATTCTTATATAGTATGCATTGTT
>NZ_CACVBR010000052.1 GCF_902728265.1 Chryseobacterium potabilaquae | reverse complement strand
TGGGAGGAACTGAATCTCTCTTATATCCTTTATCAAGTATAACAGAAGCTATAAGTAAAAGTAAAAAACTTTCTATATCAGTAGACCGATCTGAAGTGAAGAAAACCTGTAAGAATCTGAAAATCACAGAGAATTGTTTTTTTATCACTTCCTTTATGCAGGTGCTACATCGCATAACTCGAGAAAACAATATTATGATAACCACTGTTTCTAATGGAAGGTCATCTGCAAATATTTCGGATACTATCGGTATGTTTATACAAGCCTTACCTGTGGTAAGCCATTTTACTGATGATACCATTATTGATATAATGTCAAAAATGCAACGTCAGTTACTAGATACTCTTAGCCATGATAAATATCCCTTTATACGCTTATCCGAAAGGCATAACTTTAAGCTTAATATGATGCTTATATATCAAGGGGAAGTGATTGAATCTTTACCCGAGTTTAATGATGTCCCTACAGAGTCATTAGAGCTTCATCTTACAACAACTAAAATGCCGCTTTGTATTAGTATTACTCCTTTAGAAGATAAATATATAATATTTTTTGAATATGATAGCCATCTCTATTCTGAAGCAGACATCTATAATTTAGGTATAACTTTTCAATCATTTATAAATTCTCTTGTCTCAGCATCTGATCAACAAAAGATTTTGGATGTGCCTATAATTTCTAAAAAAGAGACTAATGAGTTAATAGCTTTAGGAAAAGGAAAAGAACTTACTTATGATCGCTCAGAAACTTTTATAGATTTATTTAAAAAACAAGTTCTTCTTTATCCAACTAAGACTGCTGTAGTAGATCAGTGGGGAAAGATCAGCTATTCGAAATTAGATCAAATGTCTGATAGGTTGTCTTCTATACTTATTGAAAATGGCATAGAAGTCGATCAATTTGTTTCCCTTATGTTGCCGCGATGTAAAGAATTTCTAATTAGCATATTAGCAGTGTTCAAAGCTGGGGGAGCTTATGTTCCTTTAGATAGTGATTACCCAACTGATCGTTTGCAATATATGCTGAATGATTCACAATCCAAGGTACTGATTACCACACGTTCATTATTTACTGAGAAACAGAAAAATGGGAATTTCGCTGTTGAGAATATCATTTTTGTAGATGAAATTGATTTGACTCAATATGCAGACCCAATTAATCGAAGTAAAGCAGATAATTTGGCATATATGATCTATACTTCAGGCTCCACAGGAAAACCTAAAGGGGTAATGATAGAACATAAAAGTCTTCGATCGTTTGTTGGATGGTTTGCTTGTTGTATTGAATTACAGTCTAATGACCGATGTGCCCAACATTCAAGTTTTAGTTTTGATGCTTCTATGGATGATTTGATGACTCCACTGTCTGTAGGTGCCGAAATTTATATATTACCATCCGATCTTCGTCATGATATGGAAGGAATGTATCAATATTTTAACCAACATCAAATAACTGGAATTTCAGTAAGTACTCAATTAGGAATGGAAATGCTTAATCAATATAATGACTTTCCAATTCGTTTCATAGTGGTAGGGGGAGAAAAACTACAACCTACTAAGCCATCCTCAGTAAAAATTATTAATACGTATGGCCCTACCGAATTTACAGTTTCTGCGACTTCCCATATTATAGATCCAAAGCGTGAGTATCAGAATATTCCTATAGGTCGTCCCGTACCTAATAGTATTTCAGTGATAGTAGATAAGAAAGGAAATCTCCTACCCAAAGGCATGGCGGGTGAATTATGTCTTATTGGCAGACAAATGTCTAGAGGGTATTGGCAGCGTCCTGAGCTTACTAAGGAAAAGTTTGCGCCTTGTCCATTTATAGATGAAGAAAAAATGTACCGTACAGGAGATCTCGCCCGTTGGAATGAAAAAGGAGAGTTGGAATACTTAGGACGTATAGACAACCAAGTAAAATTAAGGGGATTCCGTATAGAAATGGGTGAGATAGAGAGTATAATAATGAATTACAATGGTATTCAAAGTGCTGTAGTGGAGATTAAAGAAATCGGAGAAGTACAACATTTATGTGCATATTATACCGCAAGCCAAATCATCCAAGAAGAAATTCTACGTCAGTATTTATCCATATCTCTTACTGATTACATGATTCCTACAGTATTTATGCAATTGGACGCACTTCCTCTTAATCCGAGTGGAAAAATTAATCGAAAAGAGTTGCCGGTTCCTGAAATAAAACGCAATATGGAATATGAGACTCCTACCAACAAAATAGAAATGGATATATGCACTATATTTGCGGATATCCTCAAGCTAGATAAAGTAGGAATCAATGAAAATTTCTTTGAATTAGGAGGAACTTCAATAACTGCCATCAAAGTAATTATACAAATTTCAAATTTAGATTATAAAATAAATTATGGTGATTTATTTAAATTAAAAACTCCCAAAGAATTAGCCAGTTTTATAAGTCCTAGCATAGGAATCTCTGATAGAGAGATGCCGGATCAAACATTTGATTTTTCAAATTATGATTATACCGGTATTCAGGAAATGCTTGCTAAAAATAATTATTCTGATCTTTGGAATCATTTTAATTTACATTCGCATGGAAAGGTTTTACTTACGGGAGCTACCGGTTATTTGGGAATTCATTTATTGCATTATTTGTTGATAAATGATCACAATGAGATTTGTTGTCTTGTACGTCCAAAATCTAAACTAAATTCAGAAAACAGACTTAAAACATTAATGGCTTATTATTTTAGTGATTGGGAGAAGGACTTTGATACACGTGTGAAAATCATTGAAGGTGATATAACTGATCATAATATAACTGAAAAACTTATAGAAGAGCATATAGATACTGTTTTTAATTGTGCTGCCATAGTGAAACATTATGTAGCAGAAGGTTCAATGGAAAAAGTGAATATCGATGGTGTTTCAAATTTAATATCTCTTTGTGAAGCCAAAGAAGCGATGCTTATCCATATATCTACTTATAGCGTTGGGGGGACAATTGAGAAAAGTAAAAGTAGTATTTTCTCGGAACAGGATTTTTACATTGGACAAACTACAGATAATGAATATGTAAAAACTAAATTTATTGCTGAAAGAATTATTTTGCAACATGTAGCTGATAAAAAACTGAAAGCAAAGATAATGCGTGTGGGAAATCTGATGGGAAGAGAAAGTGATGGTGAATTTCAAATTAATTTCAACAGCAACGCTTTTGTAAACAGTCTAAAAAGTTATAAGATTTTAAATGCTTTTCCTCTGGATCACATGACAAGTTCAGTAGAGCTTTCCCCTATAGATAAAGTAGCAGAAGCTATAGCTTTACTTGCAAAAACTCCACAAAATATGACTGTATTTCATCCCTATAATAATTATATGGTAAATATGGCGGTTATTATGAACGCATTTAATGAGTATGGCTATAAAATTGATATAGTTTCAAATGATGACTTTTCCTCTCGAGTAAAAAGCATGAGGAATGATCCTGAAAAATCAATATTCCTTCAAGGGCTTATTCATGCTGGGAGATTAGATGATAATTTACTAATAGTTGAGCCTGAAAATAATTATACAACACAAATTCTATATCGTCTTGGTTTCTATTGGAATCCACCCCATAAAGACTATATGAACAAAGTTATTGAAATGCTCGATAGGTTAGCCTTTTTTGATGAATATAATTTTACAAAAAATATAGAAGAGTCAAATTTATTTTACATCTAGTTAATTTTTGAATAATAATTTGTATAAGACATTACTATCCCACGAAATTGTGTAAGTTAAAATAGGGTTTAGATTATAAAATCTAAACCCTATTTCCAAAATAAGGATAAATTGGTTGAGAACAATACCCCATTATTATTTTTTCAACCCAATTTTAATACTATTCTTACACCGAACTCAGATTATTTAATAAATCTTCTTTTTCGATCATATCTATGTCATGGCTAAAACTAATCTTGTCCCCTATCTTTGAACTGCTTTCTTCATTATAGCATCGGAGCGTAAGATTCTATAACGAACTTCTAAATTATTGGGTACATAAAAAACCAAAGGCAATTTACTATTATACCTTACAATCTCAGGTTGAAGCGAAACAAACTTTTTGATCATTTTATTATCTGGACAAGCCATTAAAGTGCCTCCTGTTTCTCCTTTAGAATCTACTTCATAATACCCTTGTAAATCCTGAGCTTTTAGATCCCCTATTAAAAAATGATTATTACAATCCAACATTTTTTCTACCCCAACAAAAAACTCCACCTTAAGATCATTTTCATTTTTAGCCATAGGAAGCTGAATATACACTTGCTTATATCCTTCTTTTGCTTTGGGAAACATCTCAATTTCTAATTTTGCATATTTCTCTGCTTTTTTCTGGGCAAACGTAGTCATCCCTATTAACACTATTAATCCAGGAATTAGTTTTTTTACAATTTTCATATTTCTTGTATTTCAATTAATAATCAAAATTATTCTAAAATTAAAACTTGAGTCCCTTTTGTATGAGAATTCATCTGTGGAGCATAGTAGTTTTGCATAGTAGTAATCCCATTGGAGAATTTCCCTGATGCATTCGCTATATAATCATACTCAAATACATACTTTCCTTTTGGCATATATTCAATATAAAAATTGGTGGATGCATCTTTAGTAGACTGGTAATAGCCTAAATTATTTTTCCATTGATAGCCAGATAACACATCAACAGGTTCAAATCCGGCAGCCCTCATATCTTTAATATGAACAAATTCCATAGGACGGTCTGTATTTAATATCATTCTTACCGTTACTTTATCACCAACTTTTAAGGGAGTTTCGTTGGATAATCTTTCCAATTCTTCTCCATTAGCTGTTTTCACTTTTTTATAGAGCTCTTTGGTAACAGAAATATAATTCTCGGAAGAAGTGATCTTATCTAAATCTTCGTAATACTGCCAAAATAAACCTCCTTGAACAATTCCTGGTCCCGGTTTAGTAATCGTAACACTTCCAAGGTCTTTGTTTACAGTTTCATTTTTCAAGGTCGATTTTACATAGCCGGTTGCTTGTGTTTGTGGTAATACTTCTTTTCCTCCCCAAATAATAGTTGCTTTGTCACTTTCTGGACTCGTCCAAGACTTTCCTGAATTTAAAATCGTAAAAATCACTTCTGAGGTCCCCCTTGAGCTTCCCCAAGAATTCACTTCTTTTTGCGTCACCAACCAAATTTTCATGTCTTCAATCAATTTCTGATCATTGGGCTTCAAAGTATTAAAAGCTTCTAAAGCTCCGGCATGATTGACCACTTTAGAGCTAAACCATCCCCAATCATTAAGATTTTGTTTCCAGTAAACCCCTTGAGTTTTTGTATCCGTAGAAGTTTCCTTTAAATAGTTCATCAATTTATCTGAAACCTCTTTTAAACCATAATTATTCATTAACAAAGCGGCTCTATGAAGTCCAAAAAAGGTAAAATCCGTTATTTTTGCCGTTTTTGCCTTTTGCTTTATTAAAGATTTTAAAGTCGATCCTTTTCCTTTCAGAGGATATTCTTTCTCCCAATAATTTCTCGTGTCCAGATAATCGAGTACCCAGTTGGTCCAAACATTTTCTTTTTTCACATTCCAATACTTATCTATTTCATTATCTACATATTGGATAAGTCTACTCACCAATTCTTTTTGATCTGAAACTTGATAATCTTTTACGTTATCCTTGAGCCAAACATTGATTTTTCCTAAATTTTTCAAAATATATAAAGAAGTTCCATAAGAACTTGGATATCCCGAATACCATGAAAAACCACCGTCAGGGTTTTGAAGTTTTTTAAAATCATCCCAATCCTGATTAATAGAATTTCTCATGGTATTAACATCAAATAATAAAGCTAATTTCTGCATTTGCTCTTCCTCATTTTGACTTTCCAATACCCAAGGAGTTTCTTCCAATAATAATTGTTTCAGTTCTTGATTTTTTTCAAGATTTGAATTAAGCAGTCCTTTGTTTTGATACTCTTCAAAAACAGTCTTCATTTTTGGATTAGCCTTGAATATTTCTGATGCTAAAACATCCGCAAACCACTTATTAAAAATAACATCCGCCGAATTATTTTGATCATTTTTCAAACTTGGAAGAGCAAACATGATTTCCCAAATCGGATTAGTCGTGAGCTCCAACGTATTAGAAACATTTGAAATTGTAGATGAACTTACATTTTTAAGATTCTCTAAAACAAATGTTTTAGTTTCTCCTTCTTTCACAAAAACCGGAACAGCATCAGTTACTAACATTCTATTAGGAAGTACTGCAATTGCTTGCTGTTCTCCATCAGAATAAACACCCGCTTTAGCCAGCACTTTCAGTATAATAGAAGAAACGTTATTCGGAACTTTTATCTTCCATCCTAAAACGGTATTTCCGTTTTCCTGTATATCAAAATTCTGCGCATCGGAAGTAATACCAAATTGTGAAGAAATATTTTCATTCGTAAAAGCATCTAGGATCTGTAAACTCGCTGATCCATTTAGTTTTTTACTTGTCAGATTAGAAAGTTTTGATTGAAGATTAAGCTCATCTCCTTCTCTTAAAAACCTTGGATAATTAGGTGTAACCGAAAATTCTTTTTGTGTAACCACCTCTTTTTCTAATGTAGCCGATCTCGCATCTTTCGTATGGGCTAAAAACATTAATTTCCATTTTGTTAACGCTTCAGGAGATGTAAATTCAAAACTTACATTCCCTCCAGAATCCGTCTTTAGATCAGGATAAAAGAAAGCTGTTTCATTAAGATTTTGACGAACAGGCACTTTTTCCAGACTTCCCGGCTCAGATACCATTTTTTCATCCGAGACCTCTTCTTCAACTTCCATCCTTGTATCCATTTTTTTCGCCAATTTAGCACTTGCCCTTGCTACAGGAGGAGGAGCCGGCGACGCATATTCTCTAACTGCCATTTCTGAAATCCCGCCATATAATTGATTGATAACAGCTCTATCAAACCAATTGAAACTTGGGACCTCAATATAATTTCCGTTAAAATAAGGTAACCTTTTTTGATAGGATTTCTGAGCCAAATCTTGTCTTATATCATAAGGAACCACAAAAGAATAAGGAATATATAAATGTTGCCAATTAAATTTATTAACAGCAAACTGATCCAATGACATATCATACATATTAGCCAATACTTCAGCATTGATTTTTTCTTTTTCATTTCCTGAAACTTTCACAGACCATTTTTCCTTAGAATTAGGCTCAAGTTTATCCCTAAAAGTAGTAGTCTCTATCTTAAGAGGCTGCTCCATATCTTTTATTTTCAAAGCTATAGACTGGGTTTGTACATTGTTGAATGCGGCCAATTGAAATTGCACATTAAGAGTGGATACATTCTTATTCTTCGGAATATCAACCTGATATTCTAAAACCCCATTTCTAAACTTTTGAGTTTCAGAAACCGTTTTTCCTAAACCATCTTGAACGAAAACATTAATCATCGCATCCGGAATAGCAGAATATAAATATATTTTTCCTTTCTCTCCTCTTACGAACTCTTTTTTAGGATCAATAACCGTTAAAAATGTTTTTTGGGTAGGTTTCAAAGAACTTTTATTCCATACACTAAAATATTGCGATGCTTTTATGGTATCTTGACCTTCGATATTATAAAGCTCCAGTTGATAATCTCCTGCCTCTAACTTTCCTAGATCTAAATCAGCTGAAGTTGGAGCATCATTGGAAAGTGGCTGCTCTACCCTTTCAATAATTGTTTTTTCAATTTTCCAATTCTTTATCTCCTCTTTTTTATCAAATAAATCATGAGGAAATTTACCTGTAAATTCTTCTTCTGAGTAGATCGGTACATCCTGAATTTCGCTTCTAAAATTATTTCTAAAAATTCTATTCGGCGCTACCAATTTTGATAATTTAACATGGAATGGCTTCTTAAGAGCCTGTTCATTATAGTTCTTTGTTTCTACTTTTAATTTTACATTTTCATCCGAAAAAGAATTATTAATCTCATCCGCTTTAATATAATGAGTCACAGAAGCCACTTTTAATTGTGTTTCTGCAGATTGCGTCTCTCCATTAATATCCGTTACCGAAGCATTAATCACATAATTATTAATCTGTATACCTTGCAGTGTTTCGTCTTTTTTAAGATCAAGATTAATCACAAACTCACCCTTATCATTCGTTTTGGCTTCTCCCAAAATTGAATTCTCATTATCATTATCCTGAGGATACCACCAGAAATACCTCCATCTGATATTCTCTTTCTTGATCTCATAATTAACCGTTGTATTATTTAAAGCCACACCGGAAAACATCATTGCCTTTCCTTTTAAATTGATGGTTTGACCATATTTATACTCTTCTTTAACCGGGTCAAAAGTCACTTCAAACTTAGGCCTCTTATACTCTTCTACTCTTATATCTTTATATCCTTGGTTACCATCTGTTTTTAAGTAATACACCCCATTCAATTTTCCTTTCGGAAGTAAAAAACTTCCATGATAAGAACCAAACTCGTTCGTAGTAAAATCCTGTACAGAAACATCTTGACCATTAGTATCTGTCAAGGTTACTTTTTGTTTTATTCCAGCAACTACCGATTCCATTTCATTGTTTAATTGAGTATTAATTACTTTGAAATAAACCGTTTGCCCGGGTCTGTATATTGCTCTATCAGTAAATATCTGAGCTTTTGGCTGAACTTGTTTATTAGGTTCATAACTTTCCGCATATCTATTATTTCCATAGATCTGCATGATTTGAAAATCATTCGTTTTAGGTTCTTGAATCAGGAAACTTCTGTAATATTCCTTGCTTTCTGTAGCAGGAAATTTAAAAACCCCTTTTTCATTTGTTTTCCCATCAATTTTATTGAGTGTTTTATTAGCAATAAATTCATGAAAAATAAGATTTTCATTGACTATAGGTTCTCCATTTTCACTATTTATCAACTTTAGCTCATTGGAAAGCACATTTCTTTCTCCTTTATTCTGATAGATAATTCTATTGCCGGAAACAAAGAAATAAAAATTCTGATTGGTTTGATCTTCATCCTTATCTCCGTCTATAGCATATTCTGCAACATACATTCCGGAGGGAAGAGGCTTAATTTCCAAAGAAACTTTATGAATTTGATAATCTTTCAAATCCTGTAAGCGATATATTTCTTTTCTTACTAAACTTTTTTTAACATTCTTAAATGAATCTCCATAGGAATTTTGTACATACTGCATGAATGATTTATAATCTTCTTTTACCTCATAGATGCTTAATGAAATTTCAGAAATATTTTTATATTGAGCCACTAAATGGATAGGTTTATTACTTTGTGTTTGCTGCTCATATTTTAGATTTAAATAGGGATTTAGAATTTGAACTTCTCTATTTTTTATATTTTCAATGAAAGAAGAGGTAGGATATTGACTCTTTGCCTGAGCCACCACAGCCAGTGCCTCTTTAGATTTCTTTTTAGTAATCAACTCATTAATTATTTGCTCCATAATGACTACTTTATAATCCCCTTCCGTATTGGATTGCAGAAGAGTATTTAGCTGCTCTAGTTTATCCTTACATTGGCTAAAATTGCAATTTTCATTAAGTTTATCCATCATAAAATACAATTTGGAATTCCCTGTATTTTGTGAAATCAATTCATCAAAAATTGCATTAATCAAAGGTTGATTTTCAGTTCTTTCATTTTTTGTAAAAAGACCATTATCGGATAAAAAACTAATTTTTCTAAAAGAGTACCACTCCCATAAAGTGGGGAAATAAGAAATATCCTTTGTATTAGAAAAAATATCTTTATAACTTCCTAAAGAAACCTGTTTCATGGCCAGTTTCTTATCATCAAGTTCTTTAAAATCTTTAATCAGATAATTCTTAAAATCCAGCTTACTCCAAGTCTCAATTTGTGAAAGATCCTGTAAATTAGTATTTGTTCTCCCATCGATTTTCCATGAATCTTGATTATAATAATCCAGTAAAAAACCTCCTAACAGAACCCTGTAAATCAGTTTCTCATTCCCATTCAATTTACTTTCTATATCTTGAAGGCTATGAAAAAAGGTAGAAACCGTATTATTTTTATCATCATCTGACGTACGGGTCAAAATACTAAACTCTGCTTTGAGAGATCGGATAAGCTGAATCGTATTATTTTCTTTCATGGCTTTACTTTTTATCTCCAAAATAATAGGGAGATTAGATTTATAAACACCTTTATTACTGTTTTCCTCTATTTTTTTCCATTGATCATCATAATATTTTTGACCAAAAACAGCCGAAAAATTAAGTATTAAAAGCAAAAGCATAAATATCTTGGAAAATCTTTTCATAAATATTATTTTTGGTAAATGAATATCTTAAAAATACTGAAAAAAAGTGTTATAGAAAGTCAACTTTATGTATCCTTAATGGGAACTCTTTTTGCACTATTTTTTATGGAGGAGCAAAATACATTCCGTTTGCCTTCTATCATCCTGATATTTATTACCTATTTCAGTGGATATTTATACACTAAATACCAATACACCAAACATTTTTTTAAAATATTAATTTTAAATGCAATAGCAGGTGTAATTTGCGCCCTTATCATTATTCATAATCACAATGAAGTCCGACTATTAAAATGGTTTATTATCGTTGTATTAGGGCTCCTTTATAATAGTTTTTTTCTTGAGATATATGTTCGCAAAATACCTTTATTAAAAATATTTTATGTGGGATTAGTATGGGCACTTGTTAATTGTTGGCTGACTCTCCATGAGTTTAGTATTCCTATTTTCCTCATTAGTTTCTTTTTTATCACCGCCTTAGTTTTGCCTTTTGATATTCGGGATATGCATGTGGATACAGTAAAAACCTTCCCCACCTTATTAGGCATTCAAAACACTAAATACATTGCTTATTTATTAGTTTTCATCAGTACTATTTTAAGTATTTTTTATTTACAAATTCATTATTCCATATCATTTTTTCTTGCGGGGATATTCACCTATATCCTCATATACTTTTCTGAAAATGAAAGAGATGACTCTTATTTCTCATTCGGCGTTGAAACCTGTTCAGCACTTCCTTTTTTATTTTCACTCATAATAAAGTAATTTTGCTAAATGATTATCAAGAAACTGTCTCTGTATAATTTCAAAAACCACTCGGAAAAAAAATTTGAATTTTCCCCTCAGATTAATTGTTTTGTAGGAAACAACGGAGTAGGAAAAACCAATATTCTGGATGCATTGCATTATTTATCTGTAGGAAAGAGCTTTTTGGGAAATACGGATCTTAACAATATAAAAAAAGATCAGGATTTCTTTACGATTAATGCGGAAATTCAAAATGATGAAAGTGAAGACATCATCAAAATTTCACAGCAAAAAGAAACAAAGAAAATTATTAAAAAGAATGATAAAAACTATGATAGAATTGCTGATCATATTGGCTACCTACCTAGTGTAATGATTTCCCCCTATGATTCTAATCTGATTTCAGACTCTGGAGAAAGCCGACGAAAGTTTTTGGACTCTATGATTTCACAAACAGACGCTGAATATCTTTTTGATTTGATCCAATATCAGAAAATCATTCAACAAAGAAATGCCCTATTAAAATACTTCCATAAAAATAGAGTGTGGGATAAAGACTCATTAGAAATTTATGATGAACCCATTATAAAATTTGGGACGAAAATTTTTGAAAAGAGACAACGATTTGTAGGAAAACTCAATCCTATTGTTCAAAATTTTTACCATATTATTTCCGGGGGAAAAGAAAATGTTTCAGTTCAGTATCAATCAGATTTAACACCGAGATTTGACACTCATCATCCCTATAAAGCATTAAAAGAAATATTAATTGAAACTCTTGAAAGGGACAGAATGCTCACCTATACATCAAAAGGGATTCATAAAGATGATCTTCTTTTTGAAATGAATGATATTTTAATTAAAAAAAATGGCTCACAAGGACAGCAAAAGTCTTTCTTAATATCATTAAAGTTAGCCCAAATGAGTCTTGTAAAAGAATTAACTCAAAAAACACCTATCCTTTTATTGGATGATATTTTTGACAAATTAGATGATTTACGGGTTTCTCAATTAATTGAACTTGTTAATCAAGAGAATTTTGGACAGATCTTTATAACAGATACCCATAGAGAAAGAACGGAAAATGTAGTAAAAAAGATCAATGATGAAAGTATCATTTTTGAATTATGATCCTATATAATGAAAAGAAAAAGGCTGTCTACAATTAAACAGCCTCCTCATTATCAGTGGTTATCTACCTTGCCTGTAACCTGCTTGGATTGCAGTTTTATTAATCTCTAAGTACTCAGCTTTTTGCTCATCTGTAAATCCAAAAAAAGGAAATGCTCTACGGGTATAGTCTCTTCCATTATAAGTAAAAACTACTTCATCAGAATAAGGAACCCCTGGCCATCCATTAGCATTTCCTCCTTCTACATTTTTCATTTGTGATACAGTCATCTTTTTTTGGTTGAAATTTTTTAAAATCATTTTGTTGTTTTTTTAAAGTTAATAATTAATTTGATCAATTAAAATGACAATTCGCGATAGATTATTTTAATTATTCCAAATTTATATACTTTAAAGTAAAGTATATATCGCTATATTACAATTATTTTGCTGTATCCTAACCAATAATAAAAAAACACCATATTAAGCTGCAAAAAAATAAGGACACTTTTTCAAGCGCCCTTACCTCTTTTATTATTATAATAAACAATTAACCTCTTAAAGGAGGATTCTTGTATATATTACTCATATAATAGCTAACCTGCTCGTCTGTAAATCCAAAAAAAGGAATATCCTGACGTGTATATACTTTTCCATTAAATTCACCAATCACTTCATCAGAAAAAGGTGTTCCAGGAAAACCATAAGCATTTCCTCCTTCTAAAGTTTTCATTTGAGCTACAGACAATTTTTTTGCGTTGAAATTTTTTAAAATCATGTTGTTGTTTTTTAGAGTTAATAATTACTTTTATCAATTGAAATATTAAATCGCGATAGAATATTTTAATTATTTCAAATTTATATATTTCAAAATAAAATAACCAATCCTTTATTTACATTTACTTGCTCTCTATTGATTAATAGCAAATAACAGATAAAATATCATTTAATGACCCTAAAGATAGATAGATATAAAAAAATAGAGACCCTTTTTCAAGTGTCCCTATTTCTATTTTATTACTCTAATCAATAGCTTCCCTTTTAAAGGATGCATTATTAGCGATCATAATGATTATTTACCGTAAGCTGCTTCGAAGTTTTTCCTGTTCAACTTCATATATTCTTCCATTTGTTCATCTGTGAATCCAAAAAATGGAATGTCCTTACGTGTATATACTTTTCCATTCAATTCACCAACAACTTCATCAGAAAAAGGTGTTCCAGGAAAACCATAAGCATTTCCTCCTTCTAAAGTTTTCATTTGAGCTACAGTTAATTTCTTTGTGTTTAAATTTTTTAAAATCATTTCGTTTGTTTTTTAAAATTAGTAATTAATTTAATCAATTAAAATAACGAATCGCGATAGATCATTTTAATTATTCCAAAGTTATATACTTCCACATAAATTAAATATCCTTATAATAGCATTTAATTGCTCAATATTAGCAAATAACTAATAATAAATAAAAAGTACACTGTAATAACAATATAAAGATGTAAAAAAAATAAGGACACTTGAAAAAGTGTCCTATCTTTATTATTCTAAATAGACAATTACCCTCTTAAAGGAGGATTTTTGTATATATTAGTCATATAGTAATTAACCTGTTCATCTGTAAATCCATAAAAAGGAAAATCTTGTCTTGTATATGGAGTTCCTGGAATAGGCTCATCTGAAAAAGGTGTTCCTGGGAAACCATAAGGGTTTGCTCCTCCTTCTATAGTTTTCATTTCCTTTACAGTAAGTGCTTTTGCGTTTACATTCTTTAAAATCATTTTAGTTCTTTTTTAAATTAATAATTCGTTTGATCAATTAAAATAACATTGCGCAATAGATTATTTTTATCATTCCAAAACTATCAATCATTCCCTTAATTATCTTGCACAGAAATATTAATTCCTTGCTCTATATTGATTTAATAATCATAAACTATATTTTGTGAATTTTTAACAAAAATAATATTATAAAATTACATTAAATACAAATCGGAAAATCTACTTACTTTCTACCAGTAAGGTCCTCTATTCACAGAAAGAATGTGTATTTTTGTAAAATAATATAAATAAAAATACCACATCACGGTACAAAGGGGATAGGAAAAACAAATATCACAAAAATAAACTCATCCTATTAAAAGTTAAAAATATTAAATAATATACGATGGTTAAGACAAGAAAAACCTAATAATCTAAGTAAATCCATCAAATAAAAGGTCTTGTAATTTACTTTAGATCCTTTTCTATTGTAAAAAAAACACCCAACAAACCATGTCAATCTCTAAAATGAAGAAGAAAAAACGAGAATACCAATCATCTGAATTAGTTAAATCTTTTGCAAAAATATATGGCTTTGAGGAAAAACTTCTCGCCTTTGATATTAAAGATTTCCTTGAAGAATATCTTGATGAAGGACTTTTCATGGAAATAAAAACTGTAAATATTGAAAATCAATGCATCATTATCAAGATAGATTCTCCTTTACTACGACATGATTTTCAAATGCGTAAAAGCTTCTATCTCAAAAAGTTTCAAAATAAGTTTGGCCCTGAAAAATTTAATGATCTTCAGATTTTATAGAAAGAGTACCATCTATCAAGCTACACGTCTTCATCTCCTCTTAAACCTATAGAAAGAAAAAACATAAAAAAGAAAGACTCAGATTATAAAAATCCAAGTCTTAGCCTTTTAACTTCAATACTTTAAGGAATATCATTTCTGCAACATCTACTATATACCAAATACATACATATTCCTTAATAACCCCTACCTATCATACTTTCAATAAATGTTTGAATTATCAAAACAAGTATATTGAAAGTTATTATTAACTATATACTTTTCACTAGTGGAAATAAAAGAATTTATCAACTATATTAAAGACTTTGTGGTAAAGAAGTTATAACCTTAACACTAACATTGCTCACCACTTTTGCAACCCCACTTTCTCCGTTAATACTTGATATGAAATTCGGATAAGAGGTAATAGAAGCCCCCCAAAAGTAATACCCATTAACCGGTGATGAGAAATTACTTTGAACACCTCCGGTTACACTAATAGGAATAAAATAATTAGCAGAAGATTCTTGTGTTTTTGATAAAATAGCAACTGTTTTTTTCGAATTCGGCGGCACAACAACCTTTACAGAACTTGTAATAGTCTGCTCATTAGCAGTCTCCGTTACCTGCTCTACTTGCCCTCCTACAGTAACTTCTGTATTATATTCAGTACTTCCTACCCCAGGAACTCCAACCGACGCCTTTGCTCCTAACTTAAGCGATCCTGAAGCTACAACTTTCCACGTTGTTTTATATCCTGTCTTATAAGAGTAAGACACTGTAATTTCCTTAGTAAGAGTTGGGTCATAATTTACTGCTTCCGTCGTAAAAGATTGGTCAGGCAAATCAAAGCCCAATGTATTTACCGTTACTAGAGGAGCCCCAACAACAACAGAGACATTTGGTGCAGATGCAGTATTGCCAGGATGTCCATCCACTGAAAGAGATGAATTAAATTTAATTCCATCCGGCACATTCCCTTGGACAGAAAAAACACTCTTTAACCTATTCTTACCATAAGACGAGGATATATCATAACCCAAATCCTTTAAATGCTGTGCTGTCAGAGGAATTTGTTGATCCGAATTCATTCTTAATACATTTGGATTCGTATTATTAAGTTGGCCACTTCCCTCCAAAAGATTAATTTCTTTTACGATTTCCCATCCATTCTTTAACATTTCACTTTCACTTAGCTGTTGTTTGCCCTTAAAAGCTGAATTAATCGAATCATCAGCATCATGTTTAAGATCATGTGAGCACGAAGCCAATAAAAAAATTGCCAAAGTAAAAATTGTTTGTTTCTTCATTTAAATTAATATTAATAGATTTTAAAATTGCTTGTCAAAAGATTACACATTACACAATGTTTGTAGTATTAAATCTAATTCTTAATTATTTATTTTATGACATCATGTAAATACTTTCACAAATTTATACATGGAGAATATGTACAATAACCACTACAAAACCACTACAAAACCACTACAAAACAACTACATCACAATAATCAAAACAAAATCAAAATATTAACAAACCTAATGTAGTATTAATACAGCATTTTTAAGTATTTCGCAACAAAATTTATAGAACTTTCTCTCTATTTTTGTTTTAAAAATGAGTATTATTTTAAAATAATCATTTATCAATAAATTATGAAAAACTAATTAAATTATAAATTAAAAAGTCAACAAACATACATTGAATTACTTACCATATAAATATTACACATATGTAGACCTAGAAATATTAATCTACAATCCGTCCACATAACTATTACAATACAAAAAGAAAGATACAGCCTAACCACTACGATCAAAAACATCATTAATTAATACCCGAAACTAAATATCAGAATGGAGATTATTAAAAGTAGAATAATTAAGACACCTTCTAATACTCTACAGAACATAGTCATACACATCCTAACCAAGAAGAAAAAAATAAGAAAAAACAATCCTCCAAACTGGCTAGGTTCTTTACAAAATATATAGCTTTGAAAACAAGCTTCTAGCACTCACTATTAAAGACTTTTCGGAAAAATATTTTACTATACGCTTTTCTAGAAATTAAAAGCGTAACTAGTGAAAAACAATACATAATTACCAAAACAAAGCCCTCCTTCCTGCAAGGAGTTTCATATGCGCAAAAGTTTTCCCTAAAAAACTCAAAACAAATTTAGTCCTGAAAAATTTAACGATCTTCAGATTTTATAGAAATAGTATTACTCATTAAATCATCCGCTTTCTTATCTAACCTTGAACGTATAGGAAGAAAAAATCTAAAAGGATGTCTGAAAAAATACTTGAAGATCTCCTTATATATCTCGCTTACTTGATCCGAATTTAATTTTCTTGACCTAAAAGCTAAAAACATCGATAACGAAAAACTCACCAGAAAATTAAAAAATCCAATCAGAAAAACAGTAATAAATGAAATCCAAAAAGTGTAAGAATCAACCGAAAAGTCTTTTCCATAGAGACCAATAGCAAAATTTCCTGCAGCAAAAGTAATATGACGGATATCCAAATCAAGTCCTAAAAAAAAGCCTATTGGTGCTGTAGCCCCAAGAAAAACACCGAACCAAAAATTAGAGACAATCCCAGGCCAATTTTTTGCATAATATTTAGACAAACTTTTCGCAAACTTTTTTCCAAAAAAATTCCTAATGGAAAGATTCTTTGCAATCCTTTCCGGAATATGATAAAAAACCGAATTATTTCCAATATTTCCTGAAATAATCCCTGAAATAAAAAGATAAAAGCCTGCAATACTCGCATGTAATATCGCTTTGGATTTAAAAGGATCTAAGTCTTTTAATAATTTATCAGACCTATCAACAGCCAAATTTTGTGAGAAAAACACATCAAGACCATAAATAATAATCAAAGCAATAGGAAAAGAAAGAAGAACATTCCCTACAAATGCAATAAATTGACTCCTAAAAAGCTTAGATACCAAATGGGCAAATTCAGCATTATTACTTTTATTGTTTCCCTCATCCGCAAGCACTTTAGTCATGGTAGCAGCCGTCATAGCCGGCTGTTTTGTTGCCAACGTAAAACCCATTAGGTAAATCATTATAAATCCCATTGCATAGTTCATAGAATATAAAAATGCATGGGAAAAATCACTCCCGGGAATATAGCCATATAACATTTTCAATACACATAAAGCACCTACGATAATACCTCCTCCACTCGCTTTATAAAACATAGTCATATACTCTTTTCGAGTGGAAGTAATATAATGCACCCCTGCTTCTGCTGTATGATTTGTGATAAGGTGAGAAATAAGCCTGGTACTATCATTAATGAGCTCCGAAATATTATTCTTGCGGGATTTATAATTCAAAACATTATACACCAACAATTTAGAATTAATCAAAACATCTTCCTTTTGATCAATTACCAACAGCTGTATGATATCATAAATTCTTTGTATTTGCTGTCTGATTTTTAAAAGAGATTGGTTTATTTTTCCAGAGATCCCATATTTTGAAGAGTTTTTAAACGCTATGTTCACGAACTCTAAACATTGCTCAATATAAATTTTAATCTGTTTATATCGACTATCTTTAGAATGCAACTGCAACTCCGGATTATTTTCTAGTTCTTCAGCCAATGCCTCTAACTCATTCTGCAACGCAAGAAACGGATTATCAAAATTTCTATACTCCGGAGCCATCCTTACTACTTCAACTTCCATTGCCATTCCGGTAACCCTCCATGATAGAATATTCATAGAAAAGATAATTTCTTTCTTCACATCCGGCTTTACAATAAAATCCGCAATATCAAGCATTTGAAAAAACTCATTCACTTCATTTTCCGGAAGATTATGAAGATATCCTAAATCTTTTTTAGGTCTAAAACTGACATTATCAATCATATACCACACTGTCTTTTCATTTTCTACAGGTGGTAATACTGTATTTAAAACTCTTTTTTTAAATTCCGGAAAAAAAGCATTTTCCGAGAGGATGTTAGCCTCAGTTAGAGAAAGATTAAATGACCTTCCCCTAAAGACATTATGAATATAATACTTAAAGTTTTGGGAAGAATCGGGATTATTTTTAAGAAAATTAAGAACATCAGTAAAGTCAGCTCTTTTAATACTCTCTAAAAACTCTGCAAAAGGTTCTAAAGAAAGCGTTTCATTCTTAAAAGAAAAATATTTTTTAAGAACTGATTCAAAAGTTACATGGGAATTAAAAAGCTTCATTAGTACAAAGATACTATTTCAAACTTACATTCCTCATTTGTCTCATAATCCAATTGTGTCTCTTTATCAAATAAGAGGACGGATTTTTAGGATCGTATTTTTTAGGATTGGGCAAAACAGCAGCTATCCAAGCCGCTTCTGAAGTACTAAGATCTTTTGATGATTTTCCAAAGTAATAGGTAGATGCAGCCTCTATTCCAAAAACCCCTTGCCCCATTTCAATAGAATTCAGATATCTTTCAAGAATAATATCCTTATTCCAACATTTTTCAATAATAAATGTATAAATAGCCTCCAGTCCTTTTCTGAACCAACTTCTCCCTTGCCATAGAAAAATATTTTTTGCTGTCTGCTGAGAAATTGTACTCCCTCCTCTTATCCTTTTTCCCTTTTCATTATTTTTCATTGCTTTTTCAATGGCAGTATAATCAAACCCATTATGAACAAAAAATTTTTGGTCTTCAGAGGCGATAACGGCTTTTTTCACTTTATCTCCCATTTCATCATAAGAAATATAATCCCTGTGAAGTTTTCCATAGGTAAAAAGACCTCCTATTTGGGTAATCGTGATCGGTGGATTAAAAAACCTTCCCCAAATAATGAAAATCACATTAAGGATAAGTATAATAAAAATCAGTTGTTTAATTTTCTTCCACATAACTTTATAGATAAAAAGAGTACAAAAATAAACAAAATAGTCTGAGTTACTTCAATTCTTTCATGTAGATCAACTGATCATTAGGTAAAAGTTCAGGGTGAAAAATTTTGATATAATCTTTAAGAACCCAGTCAGATCGCACCACGCCACTTTCAAAAAAATCGTTGGCCTTTCCTTTTTCCTTACCATTGACCGTAAAAACATTTCCATTATTGAAAACTCCTAATTTTTCATAAAGGGAATTCATGGTGAGCATCTCTTTTTTTGAAGTATGATTTCCTGCATTTATCCAATATCTAACACCGTTTGACTTGGAAAAAACCTCTTCAAAACTCATGGTCAATGCTTTTTCTTCCTTATTATTTTTCAATACATAATCCGCATTGGCATCCGCAATATAGTGGGCAACAGAAGTATTTCCTCCCGGAAGATACCATATATCTCCATACATCTCATTAGCTAAAACAACAGGTTTACTTTTTGCTTGTAAAGCTAATTTCTTAAGTGCATTATATTGGTTTTCAATCTCCTGATATTTCTCATTGGCTTCTTTCTCTTTACCAAGGAGTTTTCCAAATAGTTTTAAATATGCTGTCTTTTCTAATGGCTTTTGCTCTGTATATTCATCGAGGAATATGACCTGAATTCCATTATTTTTCAAGAGCTGATAGGTATTATCAAAACTAGCGATATAGTTGGTAAAAATAGCATCCGGTTGTAAAGAAATAATCTTTTCTACATCATATTTTTGTTCATTTCCCACATTGTGAATTTTCTTGGCTAAAATTAAAGACTGTATCTTATCCGAATAAATATACTCAGGACTTGAAACGCCCACAATATGATCTACCGCATTGAGCTCTGAAATATATCCCGCCATACTTGAATTAAGAAGGATAATTTTATTAAAAGGAATCTGATTAGCCTTAAACGTATAGCTAAATTTTCCCGATTTAACTTCTAAAATACCCTTCTGCTCTTTATATTGAAGATGATTGGATAAAAAAGTCCATTCTTGTAGGTCTTTTTTTGGTTCTCTTTTACAGGAAGTTACAATAGAAAATATAAATAATAGTAAAATTCTTAGTTTCATCTTTCAAAGAAAGCAAAAAAGTGCTATATTTGCAAACCTTTAATAAAGGCCTCGTGGCGCAACTGAATAGCGCATCTGATTACGGCTCAGAAGGTTACAGGTTTGAATCCTGTCGAGGTCACTTTAGTGAGACAACTATTTATTAGTTGTCTCTTTTTTCACCCATAAATATCTCTTTGTCAAATTTTTACAATCTGACTTTTTGTGTTCGACATTTTAAGGATCAGCCGCAAAAATTATTGAGGAAATCAATATACATGACTTCAATCCTCTTTTTTACTTCCACAACAATAATCAAAAAGTCATTTTAATAACCTAATTAACTAAATCGCTTAAACGATCTATATCTTCTTGATCAAGCCAGTGATCATTAGTAATAGTTACAGCTTTTGTAGAGCCATCCATATAAATAGGATCAGGCGCAAAAGTTGGGGGCTATGCAAAAAGTTTGGATAATCTGAATAAGAAAAAGGTTCTGTCTTTTACCCCTCTTAGTTGCAATCTAAAGTTTTTGATTTTCGCATTAAAAGACTCTG
>NZ_CACVBR010000051.1 GCF_902728265.1 Chryseobacterium potabilaquae | reverse complement strand
GAAAGATGATACACTGTTCTATAGGTAAAGACTTCTTTGACACTTAAGGATAAGGATAATCGTTTTCGTAAACGACTCACGAGTTGGATACTGATGATACTGTCTCCTCCCAAGCGGAAGAAATCATTATATAAACCTATACTTTCTACTGGTAAACCTAAAACCTCGCCATAGATCTCTGCTAAGGCTTTTTCAAAGACAGTCGTTGGAGCGATATACTCTTTATCTCCTGTGAAGCTAGGCTCAGGTAAAGCCCTGCGATCTAACTTACCATTAATTGTAAGAGGAAGTGATTCCAGATGAACATACACAGAAGGAACCATATACTCCAGAAGTAAGCCAGATAAGTATACTGTAAGTTCTTCATGGTTTAATGAAGTATCCGATACATAATAACCTACCAAGTATTTTAAGCCTGAACTATGCTCTTTAGCTAAAACTACAGCCTGACGAATCCCTTCATAGCTCAATAATCCATTCTCTATCTCTCCTAATTCTATCCTATATCCTCTGATCTTTACCTGGAAGTCATTTCTGCCTATATATTCCAAATCTCCTCCGGGAAGATAGCGGCCTAAATCCCCTGTCTTATATATACGATCATTATAACCTATGGACTTCTCTTCTTCACTCTGGAAAGGATTCAAGAGAAAACGCTCTGAGGTAAGCTCAGCAAGATTTAAATACCCTCTTGATAAACCGGCCCCTCCTATATACAATTCTCCTACTGCTCCTATAGGAACTGGACGTAAGTATTCATCCAGTATATAAATTGTGGTATTGGTAATAGGTTGACCTATATTAAGAGCATTCCCATCCTCATGATAATGATGATAAGTAGCACATACCGTGGACTCAGTAGGACCATACTCATTAAGTAAAATAATATCTGAATATTCCTTTCTATCGATTTCAGGGAAAGATTCGCCTCCTGCAAATATTAGCTTAAGACTTGTATCCGGTAATATTTCTTTTAATAAGACAGGAGGAATAAACGATACCTCTATACCATGATCTGTAATATATTCATTAAGCTGTTTTACAGATTTTCTATGTTCATTAGTATACAACCACAACGTATTGCCATTACACAGAACAGGAAAGGTTTCACATGCAAAAGCATCAAAAACATAATTCGAATAACAACCTACATTCGTATATTCGTTAAGTCTGTGAGAGGATATCATAAACTCTACAAGATTTACAACCCCACCATGTTCTATCATCACTCCCTTTGGTTTACCTGTTGTACCACTGGTGTAAATAATATATGATAAATCACCGGAACTTACATCCGTCTTTGGATTATCACTTGAACATTTATTAACTTCATGTTGTATTTCTAAACTATTCAGACTAAGAATACTAAGATCATTAGTCTCAGGTTTACATTCAAAGAGTTTTTTTATCGTATCTTCTTCTCCAATTACTACTCTTGCCTTAGTATCTCCCAGAATATGTTCTATTCTATCCATGGGATAATTAGGATCCATGGGGGCATACGCTCCACCTGATTTTAATACTCCTAGAATTCCGATAAGCATCTGTTCCGATCTCTCCAAACATAATGGAATAAGCTCATTCGGTTGGATCTTACAATTGTGTAATAAATAATGAGCCAACTGATTAGATCTCTCATTAAGCTCTCTATAGGTTAACTTCACATCCTCATACACCAAAGCAATATGATCTGGAGTCTTCTCAACCTGTCTCTCAAATAACTCATGAATCGTAAATGTAGAATTATATTCTATACTAGCATCCAAAAGATCGGATAACATTCCCTGTATTTTATATTCTTCTTCTCTTACCCAAGATAAATCTCGAAGTTGTACCCCAAAGTGGCTATCTTTCTGATTAGATACGATTTGTTCTAAGAGATAAACATATGTACGGATCATATGATCAATCGTACTTTCTTTAAAGAGAGGGGTAGCATAATTAAAGCTTCCTGACAGAGAATCTCCTCCATCATCTATCATAACACTTAAATCAAACTTCGCTACATTATAGGAGACATTTCCTTTGAATTCTTGAAACAAAGAGTCTTCTCCATACCTATCCTTTACTTCACTTCCAAAACTCTGCAAGCCAAACATCACCTGGAATAGAGGATGGCGAGATACATCCTGAACTACTCCTAATTCTTCTACCAATTTCTCAAAGGGAACATCCTGATGCATCTGTGCCTGAGATACTGAAGCTGAAACTTGCAAAATAAAATCTCTTACTGATACCCCATAATCAATCTCTTCTCGAAGGACGAGCGTATTTACAAAGAAACCGATCAGATCCTCTAAGCCTGAATGATGACGATTCGCTACTACTGTTCCTAGTACTATATCCTTTTGTCCCGAATAAGAGGATAATAGCAAGTAGTAACCTCCCAACATTACACTGTATAAACTAACCCCTAAATCTCGAGACAATAATCGAAGGTCTTCACCTAGAGTATCTGAAATACTAAAACGTATTATATGTCCTTCATAGGAAATAGCTGAGGGACGAGCATAATCTAAAGGAAGGTTTAAAGGGTCTACTTCCGAAAGTTTAGTCCTCCAATAATCCAATTGTTTTCCTAATACTTCACCTTGAAGATAGCCCCTTTGCCATAAAGCAAAATCTTTATATTGAATTCGTAACGAGGGTAAAGAAACCGGGTTTCCTGATAATAAATCTTGATAGATAATTCTTAATTCCTCTAAAAAGATATCTACAGACCAACCATCAAAAGCAATGTGATGAATGACTATACTGATATAAGAAGTTACTTCATCTTTATCATTGAATACACAAACAGAAATAGGAAGTTCTTTGGATAAATTAAAAACCCTAGTAATTTCTTGAGATATAAGATCTTCTAATTCTATAGAGCTAAATACATCAATCTCTTTAATACTGAACTCCTGATCACTCACATACTGATAGCCTACTCCCTCTGAACTGGTTACAATCAAGGTACGTAGAATATCATGTCTTGATATAAGAACTTTAAAAGATTCTTCTAAAATGCTAAGATCAACCCTGGAAGATAAACCAAAAACCATAGGAATATTATATGCATAGCTTCCTCCCTCATACTGATCAATAAACCATAGCCTTTCCTGAGCAAAAGATAAAAGTTGATGCTCAGGATGATGAACCGCTATAGGAAGGATCATCTCACTAACTCCTGATTCTAAATCTTTCAGCACTCCTGCTAATCCAAAGATAGTCTTATGAGTAAATACCATCGCTACACTTACCTGTAAACCTAACCCCTGATGAATCTTACTAATCAGTTTAATAGCCATAATACTGTTCCCTCCCAAGCGGAAGAAATCATCATGTAAACCGATACTTTCAACTGGTAAACCTAATACCTCTCCATACATCTCTGCTAATTGTTTTTCAAGAACTGTTGTTGGTGCTATATATTCTTTATCTCCTGTGAAGTTAGGTTCTGGTAAGGCCTTGCGGTCCAATTTACCATTGAGTGTCATGGGGAATAATTCCAAATGAACATAAGCTGAAGGAACCATATACTCCGGAAGTAATCCTGATAAATATACAGATAAGTCTTCAGGATTAAATGAAGTATCAGATACATAATAACCTACCAAGTATTTTAATCCTGAACTATGTTCTTTAGCTAATACAACACTTTGACGAATACCTTCATAACTCAACAAAGCGCTTTCTATCTCTCCTAACTCTATTCTATAGCCCCTAATCTTAACCTGGAAATCATTTCGACCTATATATTCCAAATCTCCTCCGGGAAGATAACGGCCTAAATCCCCCGTCTTATATATACGATCATTATAACCTATCTCTTTCTCTTCTTCACTCTGGAAAGGATTCAAGAGAAAACGCTCATCTGTAAGCTCTGGAAGATTTAAATAACCTCTTGATAAACCAACTCCTCCTATATATAACTCTCCTACTGCCCCTATTGGTACTGGACGTAAGTATTCATCCAGTACATAAGTTGTTATATTGGTAATAGGTTGACCTATATTAAGAGCATTACCATCCTCATTATAATGATGATAAGTAGCACATACCGTGGACTCGGTAGGACCATACGCATTGATTACATCAACTCCTTCTCTTCTATAATATTCCATGACTTCCGGATGAGTAGTATCTCCTGCTACAATAAGGGTATCCAACGGGAGAATTAATTCTGTAGTAAGTAATGCAGGAGGAATCGTAGCTATCTGGATCCTATTTTCAACTATATATCTATGTAATAAACTTAAATCTGTTTGGATTTCTTTACTTATTAGATGTAAGGTATGACCAAACGAAAGAAAACAATAAACATCCCACACATGAGCATCAAAAACATAGTTGGCATACCATAATGCTCTTTTTTGTGGATGGGAAGAAGAATGAACTGTGTTCAGGTTAAATATAGCAGACTGTTGCTCTACTAAATTAACCACATTTTTATGTTCTATCATCACTCCTTTTGGCTTTCCTGTTGTTCCACTGGTGTAAATAACATACGATAAATCACCTGAACTTACTTCTGTATTGGGATTCTCACTAGAACAAGTACTCAGTTCAGCTTTCATCTCTGAAGAATCCAGACTAATGATATTAAGGCTTGAAGATTCTGTTTCTGTATCTATTAATTTCTTATAATCATATAATCTGTCTTTTGTATTTTCTTCAACGATTACCATTCTGGCCTTGGTATCTCCCAGAATATGTTCTATTCGATCCATGGGATAATTAGGATCCATAGGAACATAAGCTCCTCCTGACTTCAAAACTCCTAAGATTCCGACAAGCATCTGTTCAGATCTTTCTAAACATAAGGGAATGAGTTCATCAGGCCTAATCTTATAGTTTTGTAGTAAATAATGAGCCAACTGGTTAGATCTCTCATTAAGCTCTTTATAACTTAACTTTACATCCTCATATACCAAAGCAATATGATCAGGAGTCTTCTCTACTTGTCTCTCAAATAACTCATGAATCGTAACTGTAGAATCATACTCTATAGTAGCATCCAAAAGATCGGATAACATTCCTTCTATTTTACATTCTTCTTCTCTTACCCAAGATAAATCTCGGAGTTGTAATTCAGAGTGACTACCTTTCTGATTAGATACAATTTGTTCTAAGAGATAAATATATGTACTGATCATATGATCAATCGTACTTTCTTTAAATAGATGGGTAGCATAATTAAAGCTTCCTGACAGAGAATCTCCCCCACCATCTATCATAACACTTAAATCAAACTTCGCTACATCATAAGAAACATTTCCTCTAAATTCATGAAACAAAGAGTCTTCTCCATACATTCTCTTTGCTCCATTTCCAAAACTCTGTAAACCAAACATCACCTGGAATAGAGGATGGCGAGATACATCCTGAACTACTCCCAACTCTTCTACCAATTTCTCAAAAGGAACATCCTGATGCATCTGAGCCTGAGATACTGAATCCGAAACTTGCAAAATAAAGTCTCTTACTGATACTCCATAATCAATCTCTTCCCGAAGTACTAAAGTATTGACAAAAAAGCCGATCAAATCCTCTAAACCTGTATGATGACGATTCGCTACCACAGTGCCTAATACAATATTTTTTTGTCCCGAATAAGAGGATAATAACAAGTAGTAACCTCCCAGCATTACACTGTATAAACTAACTCCTAAGTCTCGAGACAGGAGTCTAAGTTCCTCTCCTAAAATATCTGAAATACTAAAATGTACTGTATTTCCTTCATAAGAAATAGCTGAGGGACGAGCATAATCTAAAGGAAGATTTAAAGGCTCTACTTCCGAAAGTTTAGTCTTCCAATAATCCAACTGTCTATCTAATACTTCCCCTTGAAGATAAGATCTCTGCCATAAAGCAAAATCTTTATATTGAATATGTAACGAGGGTAAAGAAACCGGATCACCTGATAACAAATCCCTATAGATAACACCCAGCTCTTCTAAAAAGATATCACTAGACCAGCCATCAAAGGCGATATGGTGAATTACAATACTGATATAAGAGCTGAGCTCATGGTTATTATTCTTTTCTTTCTCATAGAATACACAAACTGAAATAGGAAGTTCTTTGGATAAATCAAAAACCCTGGTGATTTCTTGAGATACAAGATCTTCTAATTCTTTAGAGTTAAATACATCAGTCTCTTTAATATTAAACTCCTCATTACTCACATACTGATACCCGACTCCCTCTGAACTGGTTACAATTAAAGTACGTAGAATCTCATGTCTGGACAGAAGAACTTTAAAAGATTCTTTTAAAATGCTAAGATCAACCCTGGAAGATAACCCAAAAACCATAGGAATATTATACGCTGAGCTTCCTCCCTCATACTGATCGATAAACCATAAACGCTCCTGAGCAAAAGATAAAAATTGGTCCTCAGGATGATGAACCGCTATAGGACGGATCATCTCTACAATATCAATTGATAAACCTTCAAGTGCACCTGCTAATCCAAAGATGGTTTTATGACTAAACATCATCGCTACACTAGCCTGCAAACCTAATCCTTGATGAATCTTACTAATCAGTTTAATAGCCATAATACTATTACCACCTAATCTAAAGAAGTCATCATGTAAACCTATATTTTCTACTGGTAACCCTAAAACCTCGCTATAGATCTCTGCTAATTGTTTTTCAAGAACCGTTGTTGGTGCTATATATTCCTTATCTCCTGTGAAGTTAGGTTCTGGTAAGGCTCTTCGGTCCAATTTACCATTGAGTGTCATAGGGAATAATTCCAAATGAACATAAGCAGAAGGAACCATATACTCCGGAAGTAATCCTGATAAATACACAGATAGGTCTTCAGGATTAAATGAAGTATCAGATACATAATAACCTACCAAATATTTCAAGCCTGAACTATGTTCTTTAGCTAATACAACACTTTGACGAATACCTTCATAACTCAACAAAGCACGTTCTATCTCTCCTAACTCTATTCTATAACCTCTGATCTTAACCTGGAAGTCATTTCGACCTATATATTCCAAATCTCCTCCAGAAAGATAACGTACTAAATCTCCTGTCTTATACATACGTCCATTATAACCTATCTCTTTCTCTTCTTCGCTTTGAAAAGGATTCTCTAAAAAACGCTCATCTGTAAGTTCTGGAAGATTCAAATAACCTCTTGATAGACCAACTCCTCCTATATACAACTCTCCTACCGCTCCCAATGGTACAGGACGTAAATACTCATCTAATACATAAGTTGTGGTATTGGCTATAGGTCTACCTATATTAAGTGCATTATTATCATTATCATAATGATGATAAGTAGACCATACCGTGGTTTCTGTAGGGCCATATTCATTAATCAAAATAATACCCTCATGTTCTAAGTCTCTAATATCCGGGAAAGCTTCTCCTCCTACCAATATCAGTTGAAGACTCGTATCAGGAATAAGGTCTCTTAAGATAACAGGGGGAATAAACGATACCTCAATATCATGAGCTTTAATATACTCATTAAGATCTTTTACCGATTTTCTAAGTTCATTACTATACAACCACAACGTATTGCCATGACAAAGAACAGGGAAAGATTCACTCACAAAAACATCAAAGACATAATTAGAATAGCAACCTACATGGGTATACTCTGTAAGCCTGTGAGAGTCTATCATACAACATACAAAGTTGACCATACTAGTATGCTCGATCATCACTCCCTTTGGCTTACCTGTTGTGCCACTGGTGTAAATGACATAGGATAAATCGGATGGACTCACTTGAGTTAATGGATTGGCTGTGGAACAGGCACTCAAGGTATGTGTTATTTCCAAACTATTCAGACTAAGAATACTAAGATCATTAGTCTCAGGTTTACATTCAAAGAGTTTTTTTATCGTATCTTCTTCTCCAATTACTACTCTTGCCTTGGTATCTCTTAGAATATGCTCTATTCGATCCATCGGATAACTTGGATCCATGGGAACATACGCTCCACCTGATTTTAAAACCCCTAGAATTCCGATAAGAATCTGTTCGGATCTTTCTAAACATAATGGAATAAGCTCATTAGGTTCGATCTTACAATTGTGTAATAAATAATGAGCCAACTGATTAGATCTCTCATTAAGCTCTCTATAGGTTAACTTCACATCCTCATACACCAAAGCTATATGATCAGGAGTCTTCTCAGCCTGTCTCTCAAATAACTCATGAATCGTAAATGTAGAATTATATTCTATACTAGCATCCAAAAGATCAGATACCATTCCTACTGCTTTATACTCTTCCTTCCTTGTCCAAGATAAATCTCTAAGTTGTAACTCAGAGTGGTTACCTTTCTGATTAGATACGATTTGCTCTAAAAGATAAACATAGGTGCTGATCATATGATCAATCGTACTTTCTTTAAATAGATGAGTGGCATAATTAAAGCTTCCTGATAAAGAATTTCCATGATCATCTATCATCACGCTTAAATCAAACTTAGCAACATCATAAGAGATACTTCCTTTAAATTCTTGAAACAAAGAGTCTTCTCCATACATTCTCTTTGCTTCACTTCCAAAACTCTGCAGTCCAAACATCACCTGGAATAGAGGATGACGGGATACATCCTGCTCTACTCCTAATTCTTCTACCAACTTCTCAAAGGGAACATCCTGATGCATTTGAGCCTCAGATACAGAATCCGAAACTTGCAAAATAAAGTCTCTTACTGATGCTCCATAGTCAATCTCTTCTCGAAGTACCAAAGTATTGACAAAGAAACCAATCAAATCCTCTAAACCTGCATGATGACGATTGGCTACCACAGTGCCTAATACAATATTTTTTTGTCCCGAATAAGAGGATAACAACAAATAATAACCTCCTAACATCATACTGTATAAACTAACTCCTAATTCTCGAGACAAGAAGCGTAATTCTTCCCCTAAACTATTCGGAATACTAAAGTGTATCGTATTTCCTTCATAAGAAATAGCTGAAGGACGAGGATAATCTAAAGGAAGATTTAATGGCTCTACTCCCATGAGTTGAGTCTTCCAATACTCTAACTGTCTATTCAATACTTCTCCCTGAAGATAGTCTCGCTGCCATAATGCAAAATCCTTATACTGAATTCGTAACGAGGGTAAAGAAACCGGATTGCCTAATAACAAGTCTTGATAGATAACTCTTAATTCCTCTAAAAAGATATCTACAGACCAACCATCAAAAGCTACGTGATGAATAACAATACTAATATAAGAGATTATTTTCTTATTAATGGCATTAGCCTTCTCTTTATTATTCTTATCTTTTTCATGGAATACATGAACAGAAATAGGAAGTTCTTTGGATAAATCAAAAACTCTGCTTACTGCATTAGCGATTGAATCTTCTAACTCCTCAAAACGAGTTACATCAGTTTCTCTGATACTAAACTCCTGATCACTTACATATTGATAACCTACTCCTTCTGAATTAGTTAAAATCAATGTACGTAGAATCTCATGTCTTGAGATAAGAACTTTAAAGGATTCTTCTAAAATGGTAAGATCAACCCTGGAAGATAAACCAAAAACTATAGGAATATTATATGCTGAGCTTCCTCCTTCATACTTATCGATAAACCATAAACGTTCTTGAGCAAAAGATAATAGTTGATCTTCAGGGTGGCTAACCTTAATACGAGGTATCATTTTATGACTTCCTAACTCTAAACCTTCTAATACTCCTGCTAATCCAAAGATAGTCTTATGAGTAAATACCATCGCTACATTAACCTTTAAATCTAAATAATGATGTATTTTACTAATCAGCTTAATAGCCATAATACTATTTCCTCCTAATCGAAAGAAATCATCATGTAAACCGATATTTTCTACAGGTAAGCCCAATACTTCACTATAAATTGCTGCCAGACCTCGCTGAAGAGAAGTCGCTGGTGCTATATATTCTTTATCTCCTGTAAAGTTAGGTTCAGGTAACGCTCTACGATCTAACTTACCATTAATTGTAAGAGGAAGTGATTCCAAATGAACATACACAGAAGGAACCATATACTCCGGAAGAAGCCCTGATAAATACACAGATAAGTCTTCAGGATCCACCGCAACATCCGATACATAATAACCTACCAAATATTTCAATCCTGAACTATTCTCCTTTGCCAGTACAATACTTTGACAAATTCCTTCATAACTCAATAAACCATTCTCTATCTCTCCTAATTCTATCCTATAGCCTCTGATCTTAACCTGGAAGTCATTTCTGCCTATATATTCCAAATCTCCTCCCGGAAGATAGCGGCCTAAATCTCCTGTCTTATATATACGATCATTATAACCTATTGCTTTCTCTTCTTCGCTTTGGAAAGGATTCAATAAAAAACGCTCTGAGGTAAGCTCAGCAAGATTTAAATAACCTCTTGATAGACCAGCACCTCCTATATACAATTCTCCTACGGCTCCCACGGGTACCGGACGTAAATACTCATCCAAGACATAAATACGTTGATCCGGAATATGAGTTCCTATGATAGAAGCACTTCCTAATTCTGTTGAGTCTAAAGGTCTATAGCTCACGTGAACTGTCGTTTCGGTGATTCCATACATATTGATTAAAAGAGGAGCCTCAGAATAACGACCATACCAAGGCTCCAAAGAAGCAAAGTTCAACGCCTCTCCTCCAAAAATCACATAACGAAGTTGGGTAAGTTCTATATCTTTAGAAAGAACTATATCGGTAAACTGATAGAACGCTGTGGGAGTTTGATTTAATACCGTTACTGCTTCTCTATGACATACATCAAAGAAGAGATGCAAATCTTTTGTTTGTTCTAAGCTAGGAATCAATAGCTTTCCTCCATGAAGTAAGGCACCCCACATCTCCCATACACTAAAGTCAAAAACATACGAATGGAATAAACTCCATACATCTTTATCCGTAAATCCATACCAATGATTTGTAGCACTGAATAAACGAACCACACTCTTATGTTCTATCATTACTCCTTTTGGCTTTCCTGTTGTTCCACTGGTGTAAATAACATAGGATAAATCTTCTGAACTTACTTCTGTATTGGGATTCTCACTAGAACAAGTACTCAAAGAGTCTACTATATTTAAAGCATTTAGACTTATGATACTCAGGTTTGAGGATGCTGTTTCTGTAGCTGTTAGTTCCTTATACTCATATAATCTGTCTTTTGTATTCTCTTCAACGATTACCAATCTAGCCTTAGTATCTCCCAGAATATGCTCTATTCTATCCATAGGATAATTAGGATCCATAGGAACATAAGCTCCTCCTGACTTCAAGACTCCTAAGATTCCGATCAGCATCCGCTCCGATCTTTCTAAACATAAAGGTATAAGTTCATCAGGACTAATCTGATAATGTTGTAATAAGTAATGAGCTAACTGATTTGATCTCTCATTAAGCTCTCTATACGTTACCTTTACATCTTCATACACCAAAGCAATATGATCCGGAGTTTTCTCCACCTGTCTTTCAAATAATTCATGAAGGGTAACACTTGTGTCGTATTCTACTCCCGCTATATTCCAACTATGGATCAAGTCTTGATATTGAAGCGCTGATACATACGACAGTCTATCTGTAGTAATGGTAGGATCTTGTAACAGCTGATCCAACATTAATTCCATACCTTCTAGTACCTGAGACATCATAGCTCTTTCAAATAATAGTCCCTCATAAGTTAAGGTCATACTTATTTCTTCTCCTCTCTCATACGCAATTAAACTTAAGGGATAATCCACTTTCTCTATCGATTCACGAGGCTTAATATCTAAACCATTTAAAACAACACCATCAGATATAGGATAATTCTCATACACAAATAAACTACTGAATAATCGTTCTCCACTTTGTTGAAGACTCGATAAACTCTTATCACTGTATGTGTTAAGATCACTAACTCCATCTTGAAGTTTTGCGATCCAATCTAGTACCTTACCTTCCTTATGCTCTACAATCAAGGGAAGGGTATTGATATACAAACCTACTGAACTTTCAATCCCCTCAACAGGTAAACTTCTTCCAGAAACGGTCGTTCCTACTACTGTCGTTCTTTGATGGCTGTAGATACTTAACTGTTTATGCCATAAATATTGTAACACCGCATTAACTGTTAAGCCCTCCTTAGAGATTAAATTCTTTAACAAAGTATACCTCTGCTCTTTGAGATGTAAGGTTAAGGAGTGAGGATCCTGAATATGACGATAGCCTGAAAGATTCGTATGCTTCTCTGAGACTGTAAGTAAGCTACTCAAATCCTCCCTATCTTCCAATAGCAACATATACTCCTTCCAGAATGAATCACTCTCTCCCTTATGACTCTGAAGATACTTCTGGGATTCTCCATACGATATATCCACCATAGAAGCTACTACTTCTCCTTTCAATAATCTAAGGTAGGTGGTGTGAATATCATTAAACAGTACAGGCATACTCCAACCATCCAAGATCGCATGATGATTACTGAAGATACATGTATAATGAATCTCGGAATGTTGACACACATAGACTCTGAATAGTCCTGATTTGGAAAGATCATACTCCTCTTCTCTGTCTTTCTGAACAATGGATTTGATCTTATCTTCTCTTTCCTTTTCATCATACCCACGCAGATCTATACAACGCCAGTCCACAGAGCTTATCTTATCTATCACCTGAACAATAGACTCTGACCAATCAAATCTCGTTCTTAATACAGGATGCTTCTTCTGAACATATTCCCACGACTCCTTTAACTTATCCAAATCAACCCCTCCATGATAATCCCATAAAAGCTGTACCCGATAAGAATCATCTACATCTCCCTGACTTAAAGCATGGTAGATAAAACCTTCCTGAAGACTACTGGCTAAATATACAGAATCAATCTCTATCTCTTCCTGAATAGAATCTAGTTGGCTGGAACTAAGAATATGATCCACATCTGACAACGTAAGGTAGCTTCTATCTATTCCTGATAACACATTCACGAGCTGCTCTAAGTATCCTTTAAACAATACTGATAAACGAATCATCTCTTCTTCACTGAAGTAGCCTCCTAATCCGAAATATAATTCTCCTCCTACCACAGCACCATTGATAGTAAGAAGATGAGAATCCAAATTATCTCTTCCTATAGGTTCTCCACTATTCTCCCCTACGATATGCCAACTCTCTGATACAGATTCCTGTTGATCCAACTGGCCCAAGTAATTAAAACTAATTCTAGGAAGATTACCATCAGTATAGCCGATAAGACTTCCATAACCTATCCCATTATCAGGAATACCTCTCAAAGACTCTTTCGTATGAACGATTGTAGAGAGAACATCTTTACCCCTCTCTAACACTATGGGATACATCGTAGTAAACCAGCCTACTGTTTCAGTAATATCCATTCCCGGAAAGATATCCTCTCTTCCATGACCCTCTAATACAATACCATGAGTAGACAACCCCGTGAAATCACAAAGAGCCAAAGAGAAAGCTGATAAAAGAACATCATTGATCTGAGTATGATACACTCCATGAATATCTCGAAGTAACCTACTCGTATATTCTTTGTTCAATATCAAATCTGAATGATGATAAGTAGAACTACTCAGATTTTGAACATGAACACTTGTCTCTCTTGTAGCTTCTATAATACTTGTCCAGTAAGTAAGCTCTTCCTCTCGTAATAACAAACTCTCTTTTTTGTAATGCTTAATCGCATTAACCCATTGACGGTAACTACTTCCTTTAGTATACTCCACCCTTTTCTTTCCTTCTTTTAAATCACCATATATCAACTGAAGATCTTCTGTTAAGATTCGCCAGCTTACCGCATCGATAATAAGGTGATGGAAACAGAAATGAACACGACAACTTCCATCTTCATAACCATGGATATATCCTACATGAAGTAAAGGCCCTTCAATGATATCAAATCTACTCTGCCAAGAAGTAAAGACTTCTACTAATTCTTCTTCACTTACGTCTCTACGATCAAGTATACTCAAATCAGGAGATATAGCTTCTTTTCTATACTCTTGAAGATAGCCATGCTCTGTTTTAGAATAATATAGTCGTAAGGCATCATGCTTCTCTACTAATTGTAGGAGACTTTCTTTTAATATATCTATATCCAATGCAGGAACATGAATCATAAAGGACTGATTCCAATGATGGAAAGAGGTAAAATGTTCTCCCAACTCTACCCCATGGAAGAACCATTCCTGAATCGGTAATAATGAAACTTCACCTTCTAATATTCCCTGTTCTGTAATAAGAGACAATCCCTCTTCATCCTTTCTACTTTCTAAGAGCTCAGAAAGATGATACACTGTTCTATAGGTAAAGACTTCTTTAACACTTAAGGATAAGGATAATCGTTTTCGTAAACGACTCACGAGTTGGATACTGATAATACTGTCTCCTCCCAAACGGAAGAAATCATCATGTAAACCGATACTTTCTACAGGTAAGCCTAAAACCTCACCATACATCGCTGCTAACTCTTTTTCAAGAATAGTCGTTGGAGCGATATACTCCTTATCTCCTGTGAAGCTAGGTTCAGGTAAAGCCCTGCGATCTAACTTTCCATTAATCGTAAGAGGAAGTGATTCCAAATGAACATACACAGAAGGAACCATATACTCAGGAAGAAGACCAGATAAGTATACAGATAAGTCTTCAGGATTAACGGAAGCATCAGATACATAATAACCTACCAAATATTTTAACCCTGAACTATTCTCCTTAGCTAAAACTACAGCCTGACGAATACCTTCATAACTCAATAAACCGTTCTCTATCTCTCCTAATTCTATTCTATAGCCTCGTATTTTTACCTGGAAGTCATTTCTGCCTATATATTCCAAATCTCCATTAGCAAGATAGCGAGCCAAATCTCCGGTCTTATACATACGATCATTATAACCTATCTCTTTTTCATCTTCGCTTTGGAAAGGATTCAAGAGAAAACGCTCTTTAGTAAGCTCAGGAAGATTTAAATACCCTCTTGATAAACCGGCTCCTCCTATATATAACTCTCCTACGGCTCCTATTGGTACTGGACGTAAGTATTCATCCAGTACATAAGTTGTGGTATTGGCAATAGATTGACCTATATTAAGAGCATTACCATCCTCATTATAATGATGATAAGTAGCACATACCGTGGACTCGGTAGGACCATACGCATTGATTACATCAACTCCTTCTCTTCTATAATATTCCATGACTTCCGGATGAGTAGTATCTCCTGCTACAATAAGGGTATCCAACGGGAGAATTAATTCTGTAGTAAGTAATGCAGGAGGAATCGTAGCTATCTGGATCCTATTTTCAACTATATATCTATGTAATAAACTTAAATCTGTTTGGATTTCTTTACTTATTAGATGTAAGGTATGACCAAACGAAAGAAAACAATAAACATCCCACACATGAGCATCAAAAACATAGTTGGCATACCATAATGCTCTTTTTTGTGGATGGGAAGAAGAATGAACTGTGTTCAGGTTAAATATAGCAGACTGTTGCTCGATTAAATTAACCACATTTTTATGTTCTATCATCACTCCTTTTGGCTTTCCTGTTGTTCCACTGGTGTAAATGACATAGGATAAATCACCTGAACTTACTTCTGTATTTGGATTATCATTGGAACACTTACTAAGCTTAGTTTTCATTTCTGAATTATTCAAGCTTATGATATCTAAAGCTTCTTCTTCCGTTTCTATTAATTTCTTATAATCATATAATCTGCCTTTTGTATTCTCTTCAACGATTACCATTCTGACCTTGGTGTCTCCCAGAATAAGCTCTATTCTATCCATGGGATAATTAGGATCCATCGGAACATACGCTCCGCCTGACTTCAAGACTCCTAAGATTCCAATCAGCATCTGCTCCGATCTTTCTAAACATAGAGGAATCAATTCATCAGGCTTAATCTGATAATTTTGTAATAAATAATGAGCCAATTGGTTTGATCTATCATTAAGCTCTCTATAACTTAACTTTATATCTTCATATACCAAAGCAATGTGATCCGGTGTCTTCTCTACCTGTCTCTCAAATAGCTCATGAAGGGTAACACTTGTGTCGTATTCTACTCCCGCTATATTCCAATTATGGATCAGGTCTTGATACTCGGTAGCTGAAACATACGACAGCCTATCTGTAGTAATGGTAGGATCTTCCAAAAGCTGATCTAACATCAACTCCATTCCTTCTAGTACCTGAGACATCATAGATCTTTCAAATAACAATCCTTCATAGTTTAACGTAAGACTCACTTCCTCTCCTCTCTCATACGCAATTAAACTTAAGGGATAATCTACCTTCTCTATAGAATCACGGAATCGGATATCTAAATCCTCAGAAACATCTCCATCGGATATAGGATAATTCTCATACACAAATAAACTGCTGAATAAACGCTCTCCATTATCTTGAAGACTTGATAAACTCTTATCACTGTATGTGTTAAGATCACTTACGGAAGATTGAAGATTTACTATTACATCCATTACCTTACCTTCCTTATGCTCTACAATCAAGGGAAGGGTATTGATATACAAACCTACTGAACTTTCAATCCCCTCAACAGGTAGACTTCTTCCAGAAACGGTCGTTCCTACTACTGTCGTTCTTTGATGGCTGTATATACTTAACTGTTTATGCCATACATACTGTAACACCGCATTAACTGTTAAGCCCTCCTTAGAGATTAAATTCTTTAAAGAGAGATATCTTTCTCTATCAATACTCCAAGTTAAGGATTGAGGATCCTGAATATGACGATAGCTTGAAAGATTCGTATGCTTCTCTGAGACTGTAAGTAAACTACTCAAATCCTCCCTATCTTCCAATAACAACATATACTCCTTCCAAAAGGAATCACTCTCTCCTTTATGACTCTGAAGATACTTCTGGGATTCTCCATACGATATATCCACCATAGAAGCTACTACTTCTCCTTTCAATAATCTAAGGTAGGTGGTATGAATATCATTAAACAGTACAGGCATACTCCAACCATCCAAGATTGCATGATGATTACTGAAGATACATGTATAATGAATCTCGGAATGTTGACACACATAGACTCTGAAGAGTCCTGATTTAGAAAGATCATACTCCTCTTCTCTGTCTTTCTGAACAATGGATTTGATCTTATCTTCTCTTTCCTTTTCATCATACCCACTCAGATCTATACAACGCCACTCCACAGAACCTATCTTATCTATCACCTGAACTATAGACTCTGACCAATCAAATCTCGTTCTTAATACAGGATGCTTCTTCTGAACATATTCCCACGACTCCTTTAACTTATCCAAATCAACCCCTCCATGATAATCCCATAAAAGCTGTACCCGATAAGAATCATCTACATCTCCCTGACTTAAAGCATGGTAGATAAAACCTTCCTGAAGACTACTGGCTAAATATACAGAATCAATCTCTATCTCTTCCTGAATAGAAGCTAATTGACTGGAACTTATAATATGATCCACATCTGATAACGTAAGGTAGCTTCTATCTATTCCTGATAACCCATTCACGAGCTGCTCTAAGTATCCTTTAAACAATACTGATAAACGAATCATCTCTTCTTCACTGAAGTAGCCTCCTAATCCGAAATATAATTCTCCTCCTACCACAGCACCATTGATAGTAAGAAGATGAGAATCCGAATTATCTCTTCCTACAGATTCTCCACTATTCTCCCCTACGATATACCAACTCTCTGATACAGATTCCTGTTGATCCAACTGGCCCAAGTAATTAAAACTAATTCTAGGAAGATTACCATCTGTATAGCCGATAAGACTTCCATAACCTATCCCATTATTAGGAATACCTCTCAAAGACTCCTTCGTATGAACTAGCGTAGAGAATAGATCTTTACCCCTCTCTAACACTATGGGATACATCGTGGTAAACCAGCCTACTGTTTCAGTAATATCCATTCCCGGAAAGATATCCTCTCTTCCATGACCTTCTAATACAATACCATGAGTAGAGAACCCCGTGAAATCACAAAGAGCCAAAGAGAAAGCTGATAAAAGAACATCATTAATCTGAGTATGATATACACCATGAATATCTCGAAGTAAACGACTTGTAGAGTCTTTATCCAATACCAAATCGGAATGATGATAGAGAGAACTACTAAGACTCTGAATATGAAGACTACTATTCTTCGTATCCTCTATAATACTATCCCAATACCTTAGCTCTTCTTCTCGGGAGGTAGCACTATCCTCTTTATAAGTCTTAACCACATCAACCCACTGGCGGTAACTGCTTCCTTTTACATACGACGGTTTGGTATTTCCTTCCTTAAGAGATCTATACATCAACTCAAGATCTTCTGTTAAGATTCGCCAGCTTACCGCATCGATAATAAGGTGATGGAAACAGAAATGAACACGACAACTTCCATCTTCATAACCATGGATATACCCTACATGAAGTAAAGGACCTTCAATGATATCAAATCCACTCTGCCAAGAAGTAAAGACTTCTACTAATTCTTCTTCACTTACATCTCTACGATCAAGTATACTCAAATCAGGAGATATAGCTTCTTTTCTATACTCTTGAAGATAGCCATGCTCTGTCTTAGGATAATATAGCCGTAAGGCATCATGCTTCTCTACTAATTGTAGGAGACTTTGTTTTAATATATCTATATCCAATTCAGGAACATGAATCATAAAGGACTGATTCCAATGATGGAAAGAGGTAAAATGTTCTCCCAACTCTACTTCATGGAAGAACCATTCCTGAATCGGTAGTAATGAAACTTCACCTTCTAATATTCCCTGTTCTGTAATAAGAGACAATCCCTCTTCATCCTTTCTACTTTCTAAGAGCTCAGAAAGATGATACACTGTTCTATAGGTAAAGACTTCTTTGACACTTAAGGATAAGGATAATCTTTTTCGTAAACGACTCACGAGTTGGATACTGATGATACTGTCTCCTCCCAAACGGAAGAAATCATCATGTAAACCGATACTTTCTACAGGTAAGCCTAAAACCTCACCATACATCTCTGCTAACTCTTTTTCCAAGACAGTCGTTGGTGCTATATATTCCTTATCTCCTGTGAAGTTAGGTTCAGGTAAAGCCCTGCGGTCTAACTTTCCATTTATCGTAAGAGGAAGTTCTTCTAAATGAACATATACGGAAGGTACCATATACTCTGGAAGTAATCCTGATAAATGTACTGACAACTCTTCATGATTTAATGCTGCATCTGACACATAATATCCTACCAAATATTTTAACCCTGAACTATTCTCCTTGGCCAGTACAACACTTTGACGAATTCCTTCATAACTCAATAAGGCGTTTTCTATCTCTCCCAGCTCTATCCTATACCCTCTGATCTTAACCTGGAAGTCATTTCTACCTATATATTCCAAATCTCCTCCCGGAAGATAACGGCCTAAATCTCCTGTCTTATACATACGATCATTATAACCTATTGCTTTCTCTTCTTTACTCTGGAAAGGATTCAATAGAAAACGCTCTGCGGTAAGCTCAGCAAGATTCAAATACCCTCTTGATAGACCAGCACCTCCTATATACAATTCTCCTACTGCTCCCAAGGGTACTGGACGTAAGTATCCATCCAATACATAAATCCGTTGATCCGGAATATGAGTTCCTATGATAGAAGCACTTCCTAATTCTGTTGAGTCAAGAGCTCTGTAGGTAGCGTGAACTGTCGTTTCGGTGATACCATACATATTGATTAAAAGAGGAGACTCAGAATAACGACCATACCAAGGTTCCAAAGAAGCAAAGTTCAACGCCTCTCCTCCGAATATGACATAACGAAGGCTAAAGAGTTCTATATCCTTAGATAAAGCGACTTCTGTAAATTGATAGAACGCTGTGGGCGTTTGGTTTAATACCGTTACTGCTTCCCTATGGCATAAGTCAAAGAAGAGATGTAAATCTTTGGTTTGTTCTAAGCTAGGAATCAATAGCTTTCCTCCATGAAGTAAGGCGCCCCACATCTCCCATACACTAAAGTCAAAAACATACGAATGGAATAAACTCCATACATCTTTATCCGTAAATCCATACCAATGATTTGTAGCACTGAATAAACGAACCACACTCTTATGTTCGATCATCACTCCTTTTGGCTTTCCTGTTGTTCCACTGGTGTAAATAACATAGGATAAATCTTCTGAACTTACTTCTGTATTGGGATTGTCCCTACAACAAGTACTCAGTTCAGCTTTCATCTCTGAAGAATCCAGACTTATAATACTCAGATTTGAAGATTCTGGTTCTCTATCTACTAATTTCTTATAATCATATAATCTGTCTTTTGTATTCTCTTCCCCGATTACCAATCTAGCCTTGGTATCTCCCAGAATATGTTCTATTCTATCCATGGGATAACCAGGATCCATCGGAACATACGCTCCGCCTGATTTTAATACCCCTAAGATTCCAATCAGCATCCGCTCCGATCTTTCTAAACATAAAGGTATAAGTTCATCAGGCTGGATTTTGTATGTTTCTAAAAGATAATGAGCTAACTGGTTAGATCTCTCATTAAGTTCTCTATAAGTGAGTCTCACATCCTCATACACCAAAGCAATGTGATCAGGAGTCTTCTCTACCTGTCTTTCAAATAGCTCATGAAGGGTAACGCTTGTGTTGTATTCTACTCCCGCTATATTCCAATTATGGATCAGGTCTTGATATTGAAGCACTGAAACATACGACAGCCTATCTGTAGTAATGGTAGGATCTTGTAACAGCTGATCTAACATCAACTCCATACCTTCTAGTACCTGAGACATCATAGATCTTTCAAATAATACTCCTTCATAGTTTAACGTAAGACTCACTTCCTCTCCTCTCTCATACGCAATTAAACTTAAGGGATAATCTACCTTCTCTATAGAATCACGGAATTGAATATCTAAATCCTCAGAAACATCTCCATCGGATAGAGGATAATTCTCATACACAAATAAACTGCTGAATAGTCGCTCTCCATTATCTTGAAGACTTGATAGACTCTTATCACTGTATGTGTTAAGATCACTTACAGAAGATTGAAGGTTTACTATTACATCCATCACCTTACCTTCCTTATGCTCTACAATCAAAGGAAGGGTATTGATATACAAACCTACTGAACTTTCAATCCCCTCCACAGGTAGACTTCTTCCAGAAACGGTCGTTCCTACTACTGTCGTTCTTTGATTACTGTAGATACTTAACTGTTTATGCCATACATACTGTAACACCGCATTAACGGTTAAGCCCTCCTTAGAGATTAAATTCTTCAACAAAGTATACCTCTCCTCTTTGATATGTAAGGTTAAGGATTGAGGATCCTGAATATGACGATAGCTTGAAAAATTCGTATGCTTCTCTGAGACTGTAAGTAAACTACTCAAATCCTCCCTATCTTCCAATAACAACATATACTCCTTCCAGAATGAATCACTCTCTCCCTTATGACTCTGAAGATACTTCTGGGATTCTCCATACGATATATCCACCATAGAAGCTACTACTTCTCCTTTCAATAATCTAAGGTAGGTG
>NZ_CACVBR010000050.1 GCF_902728265.1 Chryseobacterium potabilaquae | reverse complement strand
AACTATTACAAAACAATATGGTATTAGAAGTTATAAAATTGATTTAATTTCCATAAACACAACTGGCTGTTATGTAATACATTATAGTAAAGATGGCTGTTTAACGCAGGAATCCTTGCCGCCCCTCTTTTGATCATAATTCTAGAGTTTAAATAAATCGTTAATGTTTTAAAATGAAAATGGTAATAAGAATAGCTACGATGTGAAGATTACCAACAAACACAACGCATAACATTCCTCATTCGAATTGAGCCGGAAATAAATTCTAAATTCTGATTGAACGCATCAGAATAAATCTTTTGACAACAGAAAGATTTGACAAAAAGGCATTAATATTGGGCCTTTTTTTCTTAAAGCTTTTTAAACCAAATACATATACTAAACTAAAAATGTTTGAAAAAACAACAATTGTTTGTAAAGTACTAGTTATCTTAAAATCATCTTCTTCAAGATCCCCTGAATATGCATTTGCTAATTCGTCCAAAGATTGTTGAATAGAATTCTGATTTACACGATTTTCCCTTTGAGGAATATGGTGATGATGAGAAACATGACCTTTATGGTCATTCTGAAAAGTGTTGACATTGATTTTACTTTCCACTATAAATAGTGTAAAGAGACTCACCAAAAAATATATTATACAGTTTCTCATTTTCCAGGCACAAATTTAAGTTATACTTTCTATAAGTTTTTAAATAATTTTATGATTATTTATATATTAACAATATTTAACGGAGTTTTAAATAATCTGAAAACTCGTAAATTCATTATAGTTTAAAAAACAAAAACACCTCTCAATAACGTAATTAAAAGCATATCCATCTCATACAGGTTACTCAATAACAAATCAGAGATAACGATAAAAATAAACATATACATTAAAAAAATAGTATTTAATTCATAATTTATTTTAAAATTGATAATTAAATTTAGTATATTTGCTCATATAAATAACCATGTAGTGAATTATATTTTATTGATTATTTCTATTGAAACAGAATTTTTGTAAGCATACAATAGTCCCAAAGACTCTGTCCTATTTTAAATTTTAAATATCAAATATTAATTTTCCACTGAAACCAAAACATGAAACATATCCCATATTATGAGAAAGTTTTTGAAACCGTTATATCTTGTCACTCTTTACATGCACAAATTGCTATTTATACATAAAGGATCATCATAGATTAGTACGAATAGTAACATAACAATGCTAATAGAAAAATGATGATTTCAAGGGATAATGCCTCTAGCGGCAGTTATTCCACCTTATTAAAACAAAAAAGATATAAACCAAATTATTATCAAATGATCGTATAATCATTTATATGTAACAACTTGACAAACAAAAATTAAACTATAAAAAAGCAATCAATTATTTTTTTAACCTTAGTCAAATTACTATTCAATAATAGATTCTAATACACAAACTCATGAAAAAAAAGGAGGGGACTGTCTCAAAAGGCAGTCTCTTTTTTACATGCTAGAGCATTATAAAGAAACCTACAATTCGTTCAATTAAAAACAAATAATTACTACAAAATTAACATATATACATAAAATAGTTGTAAATTTATAATACACTAAATTCTATTCATGAAATATTTACAAATCACTAATTATTATGAAAAAATCATTACTTCTTATAATGTTGGGCTTCGTTGTTTGTTTAACAATAGCATGTAAACACCCTGGAAAAGACATTGAGAATATCTCGACTACCCTCAATTCTACATCGAATACCGAGGATATTACAAAAAATGTCTTTGTAGATAATTTTGGAGATAAATTGGAAGTTATTATCAACAATTCAAACAATACTGCCACGATCCATTTGGATGGAAAAACATATGAATTAAAGAAAAGTAATAATCTGCCTGATTATACTGCATCTGACGCAGAATATCAATACTCAAATATTAAAGGTAATATTATTTTTCTCAACAAAGATTATGATATGGTTATTTTTCAATATAAACAAAATAATAAAAATCCAAAATCAACCAAAATGGCCTCTTATTAAATGTTTCAATAATGTAAAATCTATAACATTAGGTATTTTAGACTTATTTATTTCTGAATATGATATAAAATATCAGCAATGTTATATTAATCAATGCCGAAAAGGCATTAGATAAAATGATAGGAAGCTCGTCTTTAATAATTCCATACCAAACCCATAAAGAAACACCTACAATCAGAATCAAAAGTGTTATCCATGAAAGATCATCAACATTTTTATTTTTTAAAATCTTTATAAGCTGAGGTAACATAGAGGCGGAAGTAAGAATTGCAGCAGTAATTCCTAATATATTTTCATTCATAATGATGATCAATTCTCTTCAATTAAAAATATAAGCTATTTAAATCGTTCTAAAGAAACTTCTTTATCTAAAGGAATTTTATTTTCAATAAAATCATATAAACTTTTCGAAAAGTAACATCCATTAAGAATACCTCGTGCTCCTAGACCATTAAAAACATAAATATTATCGTAATTAAAATGTTTTCCTATAATAGGTCTTCGATCTTTTACGGTAGGTCTAAATCCAAAATTAACTTCTTTCACATCAAAATCATAAGGATAAAATTCCGAAAGCCCATTGATAAGTTGCTCCACAGCAGAATCATCCACAAAATGATGTAATTGTTCTCTATCATAAGTTCCTCCGTAAAAATATAATCCGTCGTGAGTGGGAAACAAGAAATGCTTCTTTTTAATTGTAATATTCTCAGGTATACTCTCTGAAATTTCTACTTTAATATGGTGTCCTTTATTTGGTACAACGGCAATATCAGAAAAATAAGGATTTTCTTTCACACCCATTCCCTCACAAAAAACAATATTATGAAAAGAAAAATCTTTATATGAGGATTTTGAAGTATTTAATTGAGAATAATCAAACTTTTCATTTACGAGTTGATCTCTAGTTTCAAAAAAACTCAATAAACCCTTGAAAAAACCATTTACTTCAAGCCTGGCAGAGTAATTTACTTTTCCTGTATTATAATCATTTTTTACCCCCTCTATTTGTTCTATTTTTCTATTAAGAAAATTACTAAGATCACTATTTTCTGATTTTTTTAGCCATAGCCTTTGTTCATTTTCATCGTGAAATATTCTATGTATAGGAGCATCCAACAGATAATTTTGTCCTATATATGATTCTATCTCAAGTAAAGTCTTTTTTAAAAAATCTATTTGCTCTTGAGCTTTCCAAAATGTAGTGAATTTTTTCAATATCACCGGATTAATCACCCCTGCAGAAACTTGAGACGCACTCTTTTTACTCTCCGAAAATATAACGAAAGACTTTTGATGTTTAACCAATTGATGTGCAAAAAATAATCCTGCATATCCATCCCCTACAATAATATAATCTACATTTTTCATAATAAAAAAACCTGAGTAAAAATACTCAGGTTTTGTATAAATATCAAGTGAAATTTAATAATTCCACATTTCATTTTCCATTTCAAGAATCTGCTCCTTAATTCTATCACTCTCTTCGATTTGATCATCCGCATCTCTAGGAACATAGTCTTTAATTACACCATCTCCAAGACCAGTTGACGATTTAAAGATTACTGAAGAGAATCTTCTTGCATTAATTAGATCATCAAAAGATAAATCTGCTGAAGAATTTTTTCTATTGAATACATAATTATTGGCTAAAATTTCTCTTGCATTAGGATAAAATACCCAGAACAAGTCAATAAGATCATTAGCTCCTTCTAAAGGCTGCCCATCAGGACCCATTCTACCAATCATCTGTGGATCAGGACCCATTGCTGCAATTCCTAACGGTCTATATTTCAACTCTCCATCTCTTTTATCAATAAACCACATACCATAGATTTTTAAAACTTTAACTTTATCAGTTGTTGTTTCGTAAACATCGGTAAGTTCTTTCTTTTCTTGATCAGTAAGTTGACGTCCACTATTTAAAATATTAACGGCTTCATCATCCACTCGCACACTTACCAATCTATCTTTGATTTGTTGAGGAGTCAATCTTGTTACAAAATTTTCGTCATCATAAACCTCAGAAATTTCACCATTTAAAGCTCCATCCAGTAGAAGTTTATAAAGAGATTTAGTTTCTGTTGACAATAAACCATCAGGGTTATTATAATAGAATGGCTGATTGATTTTGTCATTCATATCAATAACTTCCCAGACATATATACTTTTTAAAATGTCTTTCTCATCAACATATCCATATTCCAATGGCTTCGTTTTCTTATCAACTAAGCTATCTCCAACTTTAATTTTGTTTTCAGATCTCATTTTTCTGAACTCTTCCGGAGACGAAGCGTTTAGAATCGTCTGGGAAAACATAAACCCAGAAACTAAAATTAAAAGACTGCTACTATACTTTTTCATAAACGTTTTTTATTGGATATTAATTAATACTGGTGAAATATTTGGAATTTTTTGATCGCCTAATCCAGTAGCCGCTGCTTTAATTTCAAATATATAAACACCATCTCCAGGTCTTAAATTTCTAAATAAACCTGCTGCACTCTGTAATGAATTACCTTGGATTTGCATAGATGCTCTACCAGGAACTCTTACCATAAATGAAGTCACATTAAATGATACAGGGAAATCAAAATCAGGTATTACAGCCGAAAGAGATTGATTTTCTACTGATGTTGCAGGCATTGTTAAGACATTTTTACCTCTAATTTGTCCTTGAGGAGGTGGAACATTCTTAATTCTATACTCAAACACTTGAGAGATAGATTTTCCATAAGGATCTGTTCCGGATAAGGTAAGCTTAAGAATATTTCCTGCACCAGGTCTTACATCCCACTTACCAGGTCCTGTCCCTCTTACTGAAGCTCCAGGAGCAGATAATGATAACTTAGCATTGTCAGCACCTAATATAGATCCAGAAACTGGGTTATCAAGCCCTCTATACATTACATTCATTTTATCAGCTGATAAAAGTAATCCTTTTTGAAGTTTTACTTCTTGAGGACCTGCAATTACATTATATGTATGAGTGAAAGGGAAACTTTGAGCTTTACCTGTAGCATCTGTTAATGTAATATTACCAGCTAATGTATGAGCACCAATACTACTTGTATTAAGTGCAGCATATCCTTTACCATTCTCTTGTCTGCTAACTCCAGAAATATTAATTTTATTACTGTTGGAATAGTTTCCTAACATAATAACAGCTTCAGCAGGCTTACCAGCAACAACATCTACAGGCGCAGAAACTATAGCTTCATAACTTGTAAACTTAATGTTGGCATCTACTTTTTCTTGTAATAATAATGCTAATGCATCAGATTGCAAGTTTCTAGCGTCATTTTGAATAATTTCTAAATTAGACAATGCAGCAATTAATGGTTGGTGATAGAATTTATTCTGTAACCACGTTTTATTATTTGGCGATTGACCTTTAGGATATTCAGCAACTAAAGATTTATTAGCTCTATCAATAAGATCCTTCAATTGAGAATTACTTTTGAATGTAGCATTAATATAATTTCTGATATCATCAATCTTTGCCTTTAAATCAGATGCCCCTTTTGAAGAAGAATTTTCATCTCCATCTTTAAAGAAATAAGTTGTAGTTGCTTCATTATTATTAAGAGCTGAAAAATTTTCACTAACATCAACTAATTTACCTGTCTTAGGGTCTTTTTCTACAAATTCAGATTCTTTTTTTAATTTATCTTTGATTTGATCTGCATGTGATACTAACGCATTAATTTTCTCTTTCAATTTTAGATATTGCCCCCATGGCTCAGCATAAGTATCAGGTACTTGTTGTGCTTTAGCTTCGAGAGTTTTTTCAAAAATATCTTCGTTCTTTCTTTCTGTTAATAAACGAGTTTCTTTTAATGCTACCGTAGAATCATAATATGACCTGATAATCTCAGCATCAATATTTAATGCCATCATAGCGATGAACACCAAATACATTAGATTGATCATCTTCTGACGTGGAGTCTGTTTTCCTTGTGCCATTCTCTTTTTTCTTGTTTTTTAGATTAAAAATTAATTTTAGAAATGGTTTTGAGAATTAAGACTTCATCGCAGTCAACATACCGCCATAAACTCTATTTAGATTATTAAGATTAGAAGTTAAACCTTGTAGTTCTTGATTGAATTTTTCTGAATGTTCAATAGATCTTTGCATGTCATCTACATATTTTCTAGCAGAATCTGCTTGTCTTTGACCATGCTCTAATTGCATTGTATATAAAGCATTCATACTTTCCATATGTTGAGCAGCTTTGTTTAATTGCTCATTATATTTATGTGTAGAAGCAGATACATCAACAGTTTGATTGATTTGGTCTACTGAATTTGAGAATTTATCAATTCCACTTCTTAATCTTTCAAATAAGTGAACATCCAATTTAGCATCTTCCAACATTTTATCCAGCTTATTAGAAAGAGAATTTTCTAATTCTGCAAATTGAGCTCCCGTATTTCTTGTTGATATATTGGAATGTAATGGATTGGGATTAGCATGTTTATCTAACAATTCAGGATACACATTTTCCCAAGCATAAGACTCTTCAGTTTTTGGAGGGTCGAAAGCAAAAATGATGAAGATAATTGCTTCTGTAATTAGACCCACAGTAAGAGCAACGTTACCACTAATTGGTCCTAAATTAATGTGAGTAATTTTAAGCCAAGCTCCAAGAATTACAATCGCAGCACCGAATGAATAAAAGAAATTCATCCAAGCATCTTTAGTCTTAAACATATAAGTTAGTTTTTTAATGTTAAATAAAAATAATGTATTGTGAAAAATTGTCTAGTTGATTTATCTGTTAACTCTTCTTGGCTTAACAGCAGCTTCAGGAATATCCTGTACTGTTCTAAACCCGATATAACTTCTAGCTGAATCTTTTCTTTCCCAATCTCTTGCACCTGTCATTAACATGTAACCAACGTCTTTCCAAGAGCCACCTCTTACAGATTTCTTTGTATCGATTTTATCTTTAGTTGATGGATTTAAAGTAGAAGAGAAAGCATAGGAAGAATTATTATATGCAGATTCTGTCCATTCAGAAACGTTTCCAGCCATATCAAATAAACCAAATCCATTTTTCTTAAATTTCTTTACTGGAGCTGTATATGTATAAGTACCCTTTTTATCATCTTCCATATAGTTACCTCTCTTAGGCTTAAAGTTAGCCAAATAGCAACCTCTATCATCCATTAAATAAGGTCCACCCCAAGGGTAAGTTGCATTTTGCATTCCTCCTCTGGCAGCATATTCCCATTCAATTTCCGTAGGAAGACGGAATTGCATAGGTCTTTGTTTTTTTCTTTTTAAGCTTTCGTTATAATCTGATTTTAACTTAGATCTGAAATTACAGTACGCTCTTGCTTGATCCCAAGTTATTCCAACAACAGGATAATCTTTATAGGCTTTATGCCAAAAATATTGTTCGAATAATGGTTCATTATAAGCAAAGTGGAAATCTTTTACCCAAACAGTTGTATCAGGATAAATAGCAATACTTTCACTTCTCAGATAGTTTACTCCTCTTTCTTTATCAGCCAAAGCAGCATCCATATCTCCCCATCTATAAGTATATTTCAATTTACTAACATCAAGAATTCTTTCATTACCTATCCTAGAAGAAGCTGGTAAGTACATAGATTCAAGTACTTCTGCATATTCTACATCTGGATATCTAGATGTATTCCAATGCAAAGGAACTTTCCAATCTAATCTCTTGCTTGCATCGTATCCTCCATCATCTCTTCCTCCTTGTCCTTCTAGATATTCTTGATAAGGTGTTAAGTTTTCTTCTTTTTGAGCAAGGTAGGCATAATCACCTATACCAGTTCCCTTACCTCTACCGTCTCCTCCTTCACCTGCTGCTTCAGCAAGCAAAGTTCTTGCGATAGAATCTCTTACATAACTAATAAAAACCCTATACTCTGCATTAGTAGTTTCCGATTCATCCATGAAGAAAGACGAAACCGTCACGGTTTTCAAAGAAGCTTTTTCAGGAGTACTGGTTGGATCCTGATCAGCTAAACCAGCAACAAATGAGCCTGCAGGAATGGCAACCATACCATATGGTCTTTCCGCAACAAATGATTTAGCTTTTTCCTTTGGTATTAGCTCTCCCTTAGTTCCTGGCTTCCCCACAGAAGAGCTACCACCTGAACAAGATACCGATGCTACCGACGCAGACAATAATAAAAGAAATATCCTTTTCATGTTAATTTTTATAATTAAGCCGTAAATATATAATTTTTTTAAGAAACTTTTAAGATTTTTTTTGAAATAACGAAAGAAATCTAAATTTATTTTATTTACGAGATTTTTTTTATTCTACAGTTACAGATTTCGCAAGGTTTCTTGGCTGATCTACGTTAGCTCCTCTATATACAGCTATATAATAAGCTAATAGCTGTAAAGGTACTGAGGCTAAAATAGGAGAAAAACATTCCGACGTTTCAGGAATCTCAATAACATAATCTGCCATTTCACTCACTTGCTGATCACCTTTATTCACTACCGCAATAAGTTTCCCTTTTCTAGCTTTAATCTCCTGAACATTGCTTACAATTTTATCATAATGCCCTTTCTTTGGAGCAATAATAACAATAGGCATATTCTCGTCAATTAGCGCAATAGGACCATGCTTCATTTCTGCCGCAGGATAACCTTCTGCATGAATATATGAAATCTCTTTCAACTTTAACGCTCCTTCTAAGGCAGCAGGATAGTTATATCCTCTACCTAAATAAAGGAAGTTAGTACTTTTTACAAAATCTTTTGAGATGTTTTTAACCAGCTCATGAGTCGTACTCAAAACTTCTTCGATCTTTTTCGGAATTAAATCCAACTCCGCAATTAAACTCATAAAACTCGTATTGTCTAAAGTTCCATTATGCTTACCTAGCTTAAATGCAATTAATGTAAGAATAGTAAGCTGAGCTGTAAATGCTTTTGTTGAAGCTACTCCAATTTCAGGTCCTGCATGAGTATATGAACCAGCATCTGTAATTCTTGCAATAGAGGAATCTACTACATTACATATACCATATATAAATGCACCTTTTTCTTTAGCTAATTTCAACGCTGCCATCGTATCTGCTGTTTCTCCTGATTGAGAAATCGCAATAACAACATCTTTATCAGTGATAATCGGATTTCTATATCTAAATTCGGAAGCATATTCAACTTCTACAGGAATTCTAGCATACTCTTCAATAAGATACTCACCAATAAGTCCGGCATGCCAAGATGTTCCACAAGCAATGATGATTATTCTATTAGCATTTTTGAATTTTTCTACATGATCCCAGATACCTGCCATTTTAATAACCCCTTCATCTACCAACAGTCTTCCTCTCATTGTATCATGTATAGATTTCGGCTGCTCGAAAATTTCTTTAAGCATAAAATGCTCATAACCTCCCTTCTCTATTTGTTCTAAGCTTAATTTAAGCTTTTGAATTTCAGGCTCTATTTTAGAATTATCATTAATGGTTCTAATATCTACTCCATTCTCTAATGAAATAGTAGCCATATGTCCTTCTTCCAAATAAATAGCTTCTTTTGTAAATTCTACAAAAGGAGAAGCATCAGAAGCAATAAAATATTCTTTATCTCCTATCCCTATTGCGAGAGGAGAACCTAATCGTCCTACAACTAAAACACCTGGAAAATCCTCATGCATTACTGTAATTGCATAAGCTCCATACACTTCATTAAGAGCATATCTTACTGCAGTTGGAAAGTCAGTTTCAGAATTCAAATCCATAAAATATTGGACAAGATTCACAAGTACTTCAGTATCTGTTTCCGACTTGAAAGTAAAACCTTTCTCCGTAAGCATTGTTTTAATCGTATCATAGTTTTCAATAATCCCGTTATGAATTATTGCTATTTTACCATTATTAGATAAATGGGGGTGAGAGTTTCTATCACTTGGTACTCCATGAGTTGCCCAGCGTGTATGTCCCATTCCTATTTTGGCAACCCCTTTCAGTTTACCAGAAATATTAACAAGGTCATCTACTTTACCTTTAGTTTTTTCAACTTCAAGTTTCTTATTACCATTCTCTAAAACAATTCCGGCGCTATCATATCCTCTATATTCTAGTCTTTTAAGACCATTAATAACGATATCATAAGCATCCTGAAAACCTGTATACCCTACTATTCCGCACATAATTTTTCAAATGTATTTTGTTGTTTGTTTGTTTAATTTATTTTGTTCCGTAAAGAACTCTCAGTTGGATTCTATTAGGATTGTTTACATCACTAGATCCAACAAATACGGCTCTTTCTACTGCAAATGCTCGAGACGTATATTGGTATCCTCCTAAAACCCCACTTGAACTCGATAAGAAACTACCTATGTCTATTTTTAATAATTTATTAGTATTATCTACTCCAGTTACTTCTACAAGGTCTTTAATAGATTTTGTAACGGTAAATTCATAATATGTTGGATTTTTATCGGTGTCGTATACTTTAAAAAGCGAAAAGTTATTAGCTCCCACCAAATTAAGTAAATCTGTTGTAAATGCACTTACATCTTTCCCAGAATCTTTATCTTTTTGAATAATGGTAAATGAGGAAGGCTTCGCATATTTATTAGTCCATGATCCATCAGTATACATTCTGATTTTAGCACTTACAATGGCTGCTTTTTTATCCTGATATAGTTTTTTAAGTTTATCAAGCTCCTCATTGGGAATTTTAATTCCTATTGAAGGACCACCCATTCCTTGTAAAAATAATTTTTCGTCACCAACAGTTGTATCTCCAGTAACATTTGGAAAGCCAGTTAATCCAGATCTATCATATTTATAATTCCCAATATGAGCATTTCCTGCTGCTAAAGAGAAGGCATACGTAGCTTGAGGTCTTGTGTTTACACCATTTTCTATTTTATCATACTTATAGTACATGATCATTTCTAAAGCGTTCGGATCAAACTGTACCAAGTAGGCATCATCTTCTACCACAGATAATTTAATCCCTTTAAAGTATCTAATGAAATTAGACATATCATTAAGCTCCGATTGACCTTTTTTATCTATAATCTTTGTTTTAAAGAAACTAGAACTCAATGGAATTCTATATCCGGCAGCTGATGTAAACAATGAACTTCCATCAGAATCCTTGGTAATAGTTACTGCACTTACATTTCCTGTAAAATCAGCCGATCCAATTTCTTGCCCGGTTGCATACTCTTTGTTGGAATAAGCAATATCTGAAAAACCATTTAAAAATTCGTCAACTTCATTTACTTTTATAGTCAGTTTAGGAGCTTTAGCTCTACCATATTTTTTTGCAGGATAGCTACTTACAATCTTCTTAGCATTTTCACCTCCAAATTGGAAGCCATCATCATAAGTATTGGTAGTAAGAGAATCACCTTCATAATACGGTTTTACTACTAATACTACAGAATCCACTGCAGCATTTGTTCCAAAATCCGGATTATATGACGGTAATCTTACCTGAGTATAATAAGATACTTTTTGTTTACCAAATTGATCATCCTTTACCGCTCCTAAAACAGCGGTCGAGGTAGTTAATCCTACTGTATTCAATAATTGGGCGGCATCACTTCTTATACTATCATTATTACTGATATTATAAGCAATAAGGTTAAAATATTCTTCATTACCTGTTGCTGCTCCATCTAAAAATAATTGTTCCCCTAAAGAATCCGGGTCTGGTTCACAATTATAAAGCAAAACGCTTCCAAAAATCACCATGGAAAAAATGGCGATAGATCTTTTAATAATATGAGTCATTAAAATGTGTTTTTTAATACAATTTATTTATAGAATCTACATCAAGATACTCAAATTTTGGAGTATTTGTTTCAATGAAGGCTTTATTCAAATCCTCATCTAAAAACTCATCTCCTTTCACTACAGCATCTACATAGTTCATACTTTCAATAACAAAACTTTTTATTGTCGGATTATCTAACGCTTTTAATCCCAAAATATTATCAAATTTTAATTTTTCTCCAATATTTTTATCTAGATCGGCTTCTTTTTCGTTGTATAAAGACAATACAATCTTAGCATCTTTAAAGTATGTATCGGACTCATAGTACGTTTTAAGATAAATTGGAACAAATGATGACATCCATCCGTTCAAATGAATAACATCGGGAACCCAATTTAATTTTTTGATAGTTTCAATAACTCCTCTTGCAAAGAAAATTGCTCTTTCGTCGTTATCGATAAATGGAACACCTTTGTCATCAAAATAATATTCTTTTCTTTTAAAATACTCTTCGTTATCAATAAAATAAACTTGGAGCCTTTCACCTGGAAGAGATGCTACTTTAATGATAAGAGGCTGATCAAGATCATTAATGATAATATTCATCCCTGAAAGTCGGATCACTTCATGAAGCTGGAATTTCCTTTCACTTATTTGTCCAAATCTTGGCATAAAAACTCTTACATCATTGCCTTCATTGTGCATCTTAAGTGCCATTTTATTTACCACTGTAGCCATATTTGTATCTTCCTGATACGGAAACATCTCTGTAGTAATATACAGTATTTTTTGATTCGGCATAAACTTCTATCTATTTTTTTTTAATCTTTTAATGTGCAAAATTACAAAAAAACATCCAACATTGTTTTAATTAACATTTTTTTACGAAAATTAGGTATTCTAACTTATAAAAACAGCATATTATTATATCATTTTTTTAGTATTTTTGAATTACTATTAAAATAAATTATGGAAGTTCTAAAAAATAAAAAAACTCTTCAAGATTTCATTGAAAGACAAAAGGAGATGGGGAAGAAAATAGGGTTTGCACCTACGATGGGCGCCCTACACAACGGCCATCTTTCCCTATATAAAGAAGCAAAAAAGGAAAATGACTTGGTAATTTCTTCAATTTTTGTAAATCCTACTCAATTCAATAATGTTGTCGATTTAGAAAAATACCCCCGAGATATTAATCGAGATATATTGATTTTAGAGAACTCCGGATTAGTAGATGCAGTATACATTCCTGAAGTAATAGACATTTACCCTGAAAAGACAGAAAGCATACATTATGATTTTGATGGACTTGAAAATGAAATGGAAGGAAAATCCAGACCTGGACACTTTGATGGAGTAGGTACTGTTGTTGAAGAACTTTTCAAACAGGTACAACCGGACAATGCCTATTTTGGAGAAAAGGATTTTCAGCAACTTGCTATTATCCGAAAACTTGTCGAAAAGAAAAAACTTCCCATTAAAATAAAAGGAGTTGCCATCTATAGAGCCGACAGCGGCTTAGCCTTAAGCTCAAGAAATAAAAGACTACATGAAGATAGAAGGGAAGATTCTAAAGTTATTTTTGAATCGTTAAAAAAAGTCAACGAATGGTTCAAAACAGTAACTATTCCTGAAATTAAGGAAAGAATTAGGGAAATTTTTGATCATCAAAGAGGAATGCAACTTGAATACTTCATGATTGCTGAAGAAGAAACATTAAAAGAGACTCATACCATTTATAAAGATAAAAACTACAGAGCCTTTATTGTAGTTATTGTAGACGGAGTTCGCTTAATTGATAACATACACCTAAAGTGATATAAAATCAAAGGCTTCCTTGTGGGAAGCCTTTGAAACACCAAATCACAAAATATTAATATGAAAAAAATTTACTTTTCAGTAAACTGTGACCTGGCTGGGATTCGAACCCAGGACCCATACATTAAAAGTGTATTGCTCTACCAGCTGAGCTACCAGGTCGGCCACAATTAGTATTGATCAATTAATATCTTTCAACTGCTAATTATATTTTTTGTTGCAGTGCCTGCGACTGGACTCGAACCAGCACATCCTTAGGAAACCACCCCCTCAAGATGGCGTGTCTACCAATTTCACCACGCAGGCAATAAATTACTCAATTTTGTAATTTTTTGCTTGTGACCTGGCTGGGATTCGAACCCAGGACCCATACATTAAAAGTGTATTGCTCTACCAGCTGAGCTACCAGGTCGGCCACTTATTTTATCAAGTTTTCATTTAAGTAATGTCCCTTGTTTTAAGTGGTGCAAAGATATGACTTTTTTCGTTATCTCAAAACTTTTTCGCAAATTTGTTTAAAAAAAATTCATGATAATTTCACTAGTTGGATACATGGGAAGTGGCAAATCTCACATTTCCAAAAATTTAAGCGAAAAAATAAATTTTAAACTAATTGACCTCGATAAAGAGATTTCTAGAAGAGATGAGTTAACAATTCCTGAAATCTTTGAGAAAAAAGGAGAAATCTACTTTAGGAAGCTAGAAAGAGAGATATTAGAAGAAATTCTTTCAACCCAAGAAAATATTATATTAAGTTTGGGGGGAGGAACTCCGGTCTATTATAATAATATGGAAATTATCAATCAAAAATCCGTAAGCATTTTTTTAAAGGCATCCATTTCCACTTTAGTAGAACGCCTCTCTAAACAAAAAGAAAAGAGGCCTATTATAGCTCATATTTCTGATGATTTACTTCCTGAGTTTATAGCCAAACACTTATTCGAAAGAAACCAATATTATAACCTATCTCGATTTAGTATCAATACAGATGCTAGAGATCCTGAAGACATTGTTAACGAAATAGTAGAAAAGCTCTAAATTTAGAGCTTTTAATTTTCGTTTTCTTCTCTATCCTCACCATTTGTATCCTCATCATTTCTGAAAAAATCATCCCAATCCGTAAAATCTGATAACACATCATTCTCAACATATTCATCCATATCTCTCCTATCTTTTTTAGTAGGCCTACCCTCTCCTTTTATTCTATAATAATCTTGAGTCATCCTTCGAAGTTTTAATAATTCATATTGTTCTTTATCTGTCACATCCTTTATGTGAAGAGGAACTAATTTAGCTCCAATCCTGCTTTTGGGAATTTGAATAACTTTAATTTTATAATCTATTTGATTTTTACGAATTTTGATAGTATCCCCTTCCTTTATCTCTTTTGAAGACTTCACAGTAGATTCTCCAATAGAAACTCTATTCTTTTTAATTTCCTCTGCTGCAATACTCCTTGTCTTATAAAAACGAATACTCCATAAAAATTTATCTATTCTCATAATTTTTTATACTTTTGCCGTTATATTAGTTGTAAAGTAATTAAAGTTTTTTGAAATGAGAAAAATATTTTTGTATATTCTTACAGGGTCTTTGTTCTTCTCGTCTTGTAAAAAAGATGATGAAGTAGAAACATATAAGGAACCTGAAGATATTACTGTACAGAACTCCTATGATGATCAGTCGATTCAAAAGTTTCTAGATGGAAACTATTTAGATGCCCAAGGAAATATAAAAGCATTCGATAGTTCGGATACTTCTGATGATGGTTACAAAAAATTATCTGAATTAAGTCCAGAAAAACTTCCATCTGGTGTTATTTACATTCAGCGAATGGGAGCACAACCTGGAGATATTGATCCTTCAAATCCGGGAACGGTAATTGGAGACTCAGCCGTTACAACACTCATGATGAGCGCTAAAACCTATCTTGCAGCCAATCTCGATGGAAATACCTCATTTACATCGGCACAAGTGATGTACAATTGCAGTCCCCTTGATGGTACAGGTTCTCCTTTAGTAGATCCTAAGTTTTACTTTATTTCAAAGGAGGACGATCTGATAAAAAATGCTCAAACAGATGCAGCTAAACAACAAAGTTACTATATGATCGAAGGTTTTAATGAAGCTCTACAAAAGTTTAAAGCTTTTGATTTACCGAATGGAGCTCCTTACAATTTACAAGGAGTAATTATTGTTCCTTCAAGAGCAGCCTTCGCAAGAGACTCTCATTACAACTATAGTGGCTATTCTTTTAGAAACAGAACATTTGTATTTAATTTCCAGGTGTACAAAGCACAACCTCGTACTTAAATTAAGCAAATCAGATAAAATAAAAATACCTACTTTCTTAGTAAAGTAGGTATTTTTATTTATGAACTGGATTTCTGCTTTACATTTCCTAAAATATCGGGAAAATATAAATCAGCTAAATGATCAAATTCATCCCCTCTCATAAACATAGCAGCATCGACTTCTTCATAAGAACTTTTTCCTGCTGCTGCAATAAGTTCATTACACATATGAAGTGTATTTTTATGAAAATGATATACCCTCTCACTCTTATCCGTAACATCTAATCCTTTAATTAACATTTTATCCTGTGTAGCTACTCCTGTTGGACAATTATTAGAATTACATCGTAAAGCTTGGATACAACCTAAAGAAAACATAAATCCTCTTGCATTATTACACATATCTGCTCCCATTGCAATGGCCCTCAAAATATCTAAGCTGGTTAAAACTTTTCCACTTGCGATTACTCGAAGCTTATCTCTCAAATTATAACTCTTTAAAGTTCTATTAACGAAAATCAATGCGGGCTCTAAAGGCATCCCTACCCCATCTGAAAACTCGGGGGGAGCCGCTCCTGTTCCTCCTTCCGCGCCGTCTACTGTAATAAAATCCGGATAAATTTTTAAAACATTCATCTGAACGCATATATCTTCAAATTCTCTTGTATCCCCAATACAAAGCTTAAATCCGATAGGCTTCCCTCCTGATAACTCTCTCAATTGTTGTACAAACTTTAACAGTCCTACTGCATCAGAGAATGCCGAATGTGAAGGTGGCGAAATAATGGTCATTCCAGGGGTGACATGTCGAATCTTTGCAATTTCAGGTGTATTTTTAACGCCCGGTAAAACGCCTCCATGTCCAGGTTTTGCCCCTTGAGACAATTTAATTTCAACCATTTTAACATTGGGTAATGTTGAATACTTTGTAAATAATTCGGCATTAAATTTTCCCTCATTATCTCTACATCCAAAATATCCCGTTCCTATTTGCCAACATAAATCCCCTCCTTCTAAATGATATGGGGATATTCCCCCTTCTCCAGTATTATGGTAAAAATTCCCTTTTTTAGCGCCTCTGTTAAGAGAGATTTGAGCTCTATCACTTAAGGACCCAAAGCTCATTGCCGAAATATTGAGTAAAGAAGCATGATAAGGCTGTGTACATTGTTCTCCTCCTACCCATATCCTGGGAAGTTCTTGCATTGGAGATTTAGCATAAATTGAATGCTTAATCCCTTCATACTTTCTATGATTAACTTCTAATTGTGTTCCAAAAGCAACTGTATCACTAAGGTTTTTAGCACGTCTATATACTGCTGACCGTTGATTTCTCGGAAAAGGCTTACCGTCCGTCTCACGTTCAATGAAGTATTGCTGCATTTCGGGTGAAATACTTTCAAAAAAGTATCTAAAATAACCTACCACAGGAAAGTTCCTTAAAATAGCATGTTTAGTCTGATAGGCATTGTAAACTCCTAATGCATAAATAGCAGATAAAAAAATAGGTATCCAATAATGTGCTCGTATTAACAATGCTACCACCCATGTAGCAATAACTAATACAATCCCCCAAGATAAAAACTTATCTCTCATGAATGTTATATTTAAAGGTTAAAAATAAATTTAGTAGAAATTTAGCAAAACAACTAGGATTTTGCTAAAAAACTTTCGAATGAAGATTGCACAGAAACCGTGCCATCGGACAGAATTTTTTCTAAATTTAGAAACTCTATTTGATTAATTGATTCAGCATCAAAGTCTTTTTGGACTCTTACATAGTTTTCTGTGAAACCGTACATTTTTCCCTCTTTGTTTTCGTGCTCCCAAAGAATAGGAAGTGTTTTACCCAACTGGGTTTGATAAAATGCCATTTTTTTCTTTTCAGAAAGAATTCTTAACATTTTATTTCTTTTCTTTCTTTCAGCTATAGGTACGATCCCATCCATTGATACCGCCTCTGTATTCTCTCTCTCAGAATAGGTAAAAACATGCAGATAAGTAATAGGAAGATCATGTAAGAAATTGTATGTTTCCATAAATCTTTCTTCTGTTTCTCCAGGAAAACCGACAATTACATCAACACCTATTGCAGCATGGGGCATCACCTCACGAATTTTACTTACTCTATCTTTATACAATTTTGTAAGATATCGTCGTTTCATTTTTTTCAACAACTCATCACAACCTGATTGTAATGGGATATGAAAATGAGGAACAAAACTTCTGCTCCTTGATACCAAATCTATGCTTTCGTCTTTTAAAAGGTTAGGCTCTATCGAAGAGATACGAATTCTTTCAATACCTTCTACTTTATCAAGTTCAGAAATAAGATCTAAAAAAGTATGTTCATGTCTTTTATTCCCGAACTCGCCTTTTCCGTAATCTCCAATATTGACACCAGTCAATACAATTTCCTTGATATCTTTTCCTGCAATTTCTGTGGCATTTTTAAGAACATTCTCAATGGTATCTGAACGAGAAATACCTCTTGCTAACGGAATGGTACAATAAGTACATTTATAATCACATCCATCCTGAACTTTCAAAAATGCTCTGGTTCTATCACCAATAGAATAACTCCCAATAAAGAAATCAGTTTCTTCAATTTCACAAGAATGTATAACGCCCTTGCTTTCAGATTTTTCTAAATCCTCCAGGTAACTTAAAATAGTAAATTTTTCTTTAGCTCCCAATACCAAATCTACCCCTTCAATCTGCGAAATTTCTTCAGGTTTCAGCTGTGCATAACATCCTACAATGACTACCAACCCTTCAGGATTAGCTTTTATAGCTCTTTTTACGTGAAGCTTACACTCACGATCAGCATTTTCAGTAACCGAACACGTATTGATTACATACACATCTGCTTTCTCATCAAAGCTTACCTTATCATATCCTGCATCTGTCAATTGACGGGCAATAGTAGATGTCTCTGCAAAGTTTAATTTGCAGCCCAGCGTATGAAATGCGGCAGTTCGATGAAAATGGGACATTTTTACTCCTGAATTTTAATGGGTGCAAAGATAGTAATTTTAATATGAATGGTAAATCGATTCAATCTATTAGTTGTATTAGCTGTCTATATCTTCTTTTACTGACTATTTACACATAATTTTCATCCATAAAACAATACCGCCTCCGGAGAAGCGGCATCATTTCTTATTATTATTGATATTTTTTTATTCTCTATTTTTCACCATCACCCCATCCTGTATATTTAATCGGTGTATTCTTTCCATCTGTTTCATTCCAAGTTATAGAATACCAATACGTTCCTGTAGACACTCTTTTATTTCCCTGAGTTCCATTCCTTTTATAATTATTAAATTGATCTGCTTTGAAAATTAGATTTCCCTACCGATCATAAATAGTAAAAATATTCGATTGTTGCCAATTAATATTGAATTTTCAACTAAAAAATTGCAAATCACTTAATACTTGTGATATTCCCAAACAAATTTTCGAGATGAAAAATTTTATCGAAAGGACTTTTAACCTCTTTTAAATGTTCTTTATTCTGAATAAATGTATATCTGGAAGCAATAGAATTCATATCCGATACAATGACTAACCAACATTCATCAACCGATGTGTCATAATACGGGAATTTTTCATTCTTTTTTTCGATTAATTCTACTATTTTTTCCGAACATAACTCATCAAACAAGTTCATATTATACTCATGAGTTATAAAAACATTTCTTCTGTGAAAAGATTTTCTGATACTTTTTACATACCCTCTCGGTTTGTTTTTTTTGATGCTTCTATAAATGGAAAGAATAATATCTTGTTGATCCTCTAGACTATCAAACTTAATAGTAGAATTAAATTCTAAAAAATAAACACCACGATACTTCGTAGTGTCTTCTTCTTCTAATAATATTTCTGCTTGACGGAAAATTTTATTTAGATTACTTTCATCCTTTTTCATTTCCAAATGATTAATCACTTCTGTGAGCTCTATCCCTATCTTTTTTTCATTAAATTTAGCAATAAAATCAGGGCTTTCACAGATAAAGTTTTCAAACTGCACGTCTGGAAAATGATGCATAAAAGAATTAAGTAATAAAATTTCAGATTTTTTCTTATACTTTTCACGATCGTGAAGAGAGGATTCATCTATTTTACGATGGTACTTTTCTATCGGCTTTTTTTTCAAATGTCGATTCAGGTAGTACAAGCTAAGATTCTTGATTAAATCTTCATCAGAAAATGCCTTTTTCATGTGACTTTATTTATTATTATCAAACACACATAAAACCTCTAATTTCACATTATGAAGTTTTTGATTATCAAAAATTTACTATCTAAAGGTAATGAAAAAAATATTGAAAACACATTGTTCGTTTTAATTTATTAAATAATTAATGTAAAGTTTATTTTCATAATTAATACCTTTACTTATCTAAATGTTAAATTGTGACTTATGGATTTTAAAAGTTTTAGAATACCCTACAGTATCAATCCGCAATACAATAAGAGAGTGGCTTATTTTTCAATGGAATTTGCTATTGAACAGGTTTTAAAGATATATTCTGGAGGACTTGGTTTTTTAGCAGGCTCGCATATGAGAAGTGCCTATAATTTAAAACAAGATCTTATAGGAATTGGTATTCTATGGAAATTTGGGTATTATGATCAAGCAAGAAACCACGATCAAACTTTGCAACCTGTGTGGACAAGAAAACTCTACAGCTTTCTTGAAGACACGGGGATAAAATTTCAAATTGAAATCCACAGCGCCCCAGTTTGGGTAAAGGTTTGGTATCTTGATCCCGAAATATTTAATACAGCTCCAATGTTTTTTCTTTCTACAGATGTTTCTGAAAATGATCATGTTTCAAAAACCATCTGCCACAGACTATACGATGCCAATGAATCCACAAAACTTGCCCAATACATTTTATTGGGAAAAGGGGGAGCAAGATTACTCGATGAAATGAATGTTGAAAGAGATGTGTATCATCTTAATGAAGCTCATGGGCTTCCTGCTGCGTTTCATTTATTAAAAAAATATAATGGAGATCTAGGTAAGGTAAAAGAAAAACTAGTTTTTACCACTCACACCCCGGAAGAAGCCGGAAATGAAAAACATAATTTAAAATTGTGTTATGATATGTCTTATTTCTGTGGCTCAAGTATGGAAGAAGTGAAAAAAATTGAAGGTGCGGATGATGATCGTTTTAATCATTCACTCTGCGCCTTAAAAATGGCTAGAATAGCTAACGGAGTTTCCCAACTTCATGGAGTTGTTTCAAGAGTTATGTGGAGTAAATATCCTGGAACTTGTGAAATTACTTCCATTACCAATGCCCAGGAATTCAAATATTGGAGCGATAAACCTTTGTATAATGCTAAAGATGAAAATAATGAAACTTTATTTGATTATCGTAAAAAACATTTAAAGAAAAGATTGTTTAAAATTGTGGCAGATCAAACAGGGAACTTATTTAATCCCAACATTTTTACCATTGTTTGGGCAAGAAGGTTTGCTGGCTATAAACGGGCAGATTTACTTTTACATGATAAGGATAGATTTTATAGGTTACTGAATCACACAAAATATCCTATACAAATTATTTGGGCTGGGAAACCATATCCAATGGATTATACTGCAATTTCTACTTTTAATTCTTTGGTTGAAGAGAGTAAAAATCATAAAAACATGGCAGTGCTTACCGGATACGAATTATCTCTAAGTAAATCTTTAAAACAAGGCTCTGATTTATGGTTAAACAACCCTAGAGTCCCTAGAGAGGCATCAGGAACTTCAGGAATGACAGCTGCTATGAATGGTTCTATAAATTTCTCAACGGATGATGGTTGGATTCCTGAATTTGCCAAACATGGAGAAAACTCTTTTGTAGTCACCCAAGCAGATTATATGAATATGAGCATCTACGAGCAAGATAACTACGATCTAAATGCCTTATATGAAATTTTAGAAAATGAAATCCTTCCTACCTATTATGATACTCCAGATAAATGGAGGAAAATTCAGTACAATTCTATGAATGATGTTAAAGAGCAGTTCAATAGTGATAGAATGGCCGATGAATATTATAAAGTTCTTTATAATTATAAGGGATAATTAAAGCTTTTTATCTTTTATAACTTTATCCATATAAAAAGAAGCCGTCTCATTTTCCCTGGGGCGGTTTTTATTTATAAACTACACATATTATTTTTTAGGATTATTTTTTTGATTAGAAGTGTATTTTTATGCCACTTTCTTTCTTAAGTTGTGTGCTAAA
>NZ_CACVBR010000049.1 GCF_902728265.1 Chryseobacterium potabilaquae | reverse complement strand
AATGGACCATGCCTATTCGAAATTGGGGTATTGTTCTCAACCAATTTATGCTTATTTTTGAAAAAAGGCTCAGATTATAAAATCCAAGCCTAACTTTTTAACTTACACACTTTACGAGATAGTGTCTTATTCGAACTGAAACGAATTATTATAATTAGTCCTTCTGCGGTCACTTAAGGAGACAACTGTTTTATAGTTGTCTCTTTTTTATATCCATAGATATCTCTTTATAAGGCTTTTATAATCTGAATTTTTGTGTTCGATATTTAAATGTAAAATACTTAGTCTGTTTGAAAAAAAGTTTTCTAAGTATTTATAATTCGGAAGTTTTTCCGGCACTGTTTAAACCAATAAAGCCGGCTAGCTTATCCTGTAAAGGAATGGTTACTCCTTCAGGGTCCAATGATTTATAGCCCTTTATTGTAACTGATGATATTCTCATAATGATATTTCGAGTTATTAGATTATTTCCTGTTCTTATCTATTATATTTTTAACATCGATAGAAATCTGTTTAACCATTATACTTTAAACTAATTTATAAAAGTTAATGCTATTAGGGTTATGGTTTTCCGTAATTGATCTGGATTGTTATTGATTAAAGTTACAACCTAACATTTATGGTTAGTTTTATTAATTTCTTCAAAATGTATTTTCTAAGTTTACAAGGCATTATACATATCCTTATAGAAGTCACATTGTCCCCATAAGTTTTTATTGCCAATGACATAGATTCGTTTTTTTGCCCTGGTGAGCGCTACATTAAGCATGTTGGGTTTTTCGGAAGCCCAGTTTCTAGCTCCCGGAGATTTGGGGTCACTACCTAAAACAAGAAATACAACGTCAGCTTCCTTACCCTGAAATTTATGAATGGTTCCACAAGATATTTTGGAATCATTTTTAAATTCCCATTCACAAAAACCGGCAACTAGAGAAAAAGGAGAAATAATAAAGATTTCATCCTGATACTTCTTTCCTTTTAATTCCTGTATTTTTATTTTCAGCAATTCAATCTCACCTTTTAAGGTGTGTTTATTAACCAGGTTTGTGTCCTCCACATGGAACCAGGTAGAATCTCCAATAAAAGTATTGTCTGTTTCATCCTGGGTGTCTTTTACCATTTGCCCGTTATAGGCAATTTTATTGGCAATATCAAACATAGGATTATCACATCTTCTGTGGGTACGAAGCGGAAAACCCGTCCATATTTGTTCATCTGAATTGGTAAGTGGCATATAAGTACCGTTTACCGAAATTCGATCGGCTAACTGCTGTACAGAAGTGTGTACGGGTGACCATATTTCATCTACCTTCTCCTGCTGCATAAGTTTATAGACCAAATTTTTAGGGATTGTCACCACAGGTTCCACCTGTAAAGGGTCTCCTACAATTATGCATCGCTTAGACCGGTAAATGATGCCGGCAGCTGATTGCGGAGTAGCCTGCCCTGCTTCATCAATCATCAACCATCCAATTTGATCTTTTTCTTTATTTGGTAATAAACGACTGACTGAAGCGAGCGTAGTGGATACCACTGGTACGCATAAAAAGAAGCTGCTCCATAAGTTGCTAACAATATTTTCCTGAACACTTGTGTACCCGGAAAGCATTTCAAAAAAGAGACTAAGGTTATTACGTATATATTTGGCATTGGCCATAATAGCATGCTGATGAAGTTCAATGCTTAACAGAAATATTTCACTTCTCAATTGGGCAATCCGGGCAGAGTGGTAAGGCATCCTTTTGTGCATCTCACTCATGGGCAAAGAAACAAAATCAGCATCCACCAAATCTTTATAAGCAATACCATACAGTGTATGAAGTTCTTCCCGTTTGTTAAGGTAAAGATTTATGGAATGTTTTAATGCGTCTAATTGTTCTGAGATCTGTTGTAGTTTGGTTTGTGTTGTGGATAATGCTGCCTCGCATTCTTTATGTTCAATGCGCAGGGCTTCACATTCTGATTGCAGCTGATCGTATTGATTAAGATACTGTTCAACTTTCATTTTCCATTGTTGATAAGAAGATGTTTTAAATAATTTTTGGAAAAAGAACCATGCAGGTTTTGTGTTTTGTAATAGTTGAAGGTTAATTTGCAAATGCTGAATAGCGGTTTCCCGCTCCGTTATTTGTTGTCCAAGTGTAGCGTCTTTTTTCGATAGCACTTTTTTATGGGCATCTAATGATGTTACTTCCTGCTCTAGCTTTATCTTTTCTTCTATCTCTTTTTGATAATGAGCCAGGGCATCATGAAATTTTGTGGCTTTTTCCCGGAATGCATCAAATTCTCCCAAGTGGGCTTTCAACTTCTCTTTGGTAGCTTCAAAATTTGTCCGATGTATTTTGCCTTGATTATTTTCTTTATCACGATAAACATTATGAAGCAAATCCTGGAAACCAATAAAATGTTTCTTTGCATCAGATATCCAAAAAGCATCCCTGAAATTTTTTCTATTCTCTGCATTTCCCAAGGCAGCGCTTAAGATTCCCCAATTGGGAGTTTCTGTCAGATACTGGGCCTGCTCTGTAAAATAAGCTGCATGAGGGAAAGCCTTACTGTCTATCTTTTTTACATAAGGCAATTCTTTGGTAATATTTTCTACCGCTGCGTTATTGTTACTGGCCACAACAATGTTATATTGATTAATCAAGCTTTCATGAAGTCGAAAATAGCCGGCAAAACCCTCGTCCTTTTCTATTTTCTCATACTTCTTATAAAAAAGATTGCCACAGCCTAATTTCATTATTTGCATGGCTCTTTTAACAACGACTTCAGCTACAACATCGAGCAATAAAGTTGTTTTTCCTGTTCCGGGAGGGCCGTTGATGCCTTTTATGCCATCCGCTTCTTCAAAAGAAGCAAATAAATTGTTTACCGCGGCAGCCTGCGCAGTGTAAAGACTATAAGAGGGAGAAGATGGCCATTTTCCGGCAGGAATATTTTTAGGGTTAATAGCGTTAAAGAAATGTTTTCGATCAAATAAAAAATCTTTTCTCTGGCTTTCATTAACTTTAAGGTTCAGGTATTCTTGTAAGGAGGTATTGTAGTTCTTAGGCGGTAAAGCGCATAAATAATTAAGGTCGTCTAAATAAAAGCTATTCAAAAAATTAACCTCCGGTTTGCTCTTTTTGTGAACTTCTTTTGCCAAGAAAAATATTTCAACGGGTTTTTCATTCCATGCTTTTATTTGTTCTTGCAAATAGTTCAGTTCCTGATGCAAGAGTTCCCATGTTACCCTCTTTCCTTTTCTTGCCGGTTTCTCATCTTCTTCGGTTGTATTTTCAGCAACAGGGGGAATGTTGTATCGAAGTTCAAAATCGCCTTGTACAGTGTTGAGTAATGATGAAACCTCTTCGCAATTTTTGTTTTGCGCCAGCACTTGCATTCCAACAATATATGACGCCAGCACATAGCTTCTTTCATCAGGTCTGCCCTCCTCATCCAAAAGCATGGCTGCAAGACAAGTATGTCCGGTTACTTTTCGCTCCCAATCTGCCTGAGCCTCTTTTACCTCCAATAATGTATCAATTTTTTCTATGATTGTTTTCTGCTCTAATTTTCCAAAAAACAAAGTGTATTGCCAAACATAGTTTTTCTTGGCAGGCCGCAATCTCTGCAGCCAGGGTAAAGGACTATTTTCTATAAGCGGATAACTACCTTTATTAAATTGAGGAAGATTGAAAACCTCTACATTTCTCCAAAAATTAAGTACATGTTGCTCCGATGTGCTCATCATTCATTAGTTTGATCCTCTATAATACGAAAAATATCAATACTTTTTGATTTATAGATTGTCAATGCAGAAAGAAAAGATTGTTTTTAAAAGTAATTCACCCTGTCTAAATTGACAATTAAGTTGGAATGAGGAACTTTAAGTGGATATTTAAGACTTGTGTAGGATGCTATGTTAATTATATACTCAATTTCAGATAATTTAGTTAAGTCCTCTACAAAAGTGTTCGGAAAATGAACCGCTGCGGTCACTAATCGCCCGTATTTTAGGGCTTTTTTGTGTACTTAATAGCTCTCACGTGCTTGTAAGTAATGAAAATGAGAAATGGAGCTATCAAAGCTTACATTATGCAAGTTAAATTCTCTGTTAAATTCAAAATCTAAATAATATTGTATTCATCATTAGGAACTCAAACCTATTCTCTGCAAAGAATAGAAGCATATTTCCAACATTTTACTTTTGAAAATAAAGTAAAAGAAACATTTTTATTAGAAAAAATAGGAGATAATAATTAAATTTGCGTGCACCGAAAAATACAGATATGATGTCCGAAGATTCCTCCTGCCACCATGGTAAACATTTTGTGGTTCAAAAAGGGAAAGTCCAATGCAGCCAGGGAAACCAATTTCCTCAGTTTAACGTCACTTCTCATCAGAAGCATTATTGGAATGATGAAGAAGGAGCATCCGATTATGTAGCCGTTACAGAAGATGATTTGCAGTTTATCCCCTCAGGGCCTAGTTTTGGACAATGTAAATTGAAACCAAGTTATGGAGGTTATTTGCCTTGTACTTTTGCTCCAGTAGATAAATGGCAAAAGACCTATGAAAAAGTAAAAGTAATGGGTAAAGGTTGTGTAACTGAAATTTCCGAATTGCTTTGCACAACGGGAGGTAAAATTACAATAAAAGACGCTGGACAAACGGCTTCGATGAATGTACAAAATATTAAAAATGCAGACCCTAAAGAACAATACTATATCAATCCTTTGTTAGATTATAAAGAGTTTCAAGAAGAACAATACGATGAAGTAGAAGTTTGTGAATAAAACACATCCATAATGAACAAGTTAACAATACTAGGAAATACACATCCTATAATAGGGAAGAAGGAAATGTATTCCATTGTTTCTCTTACTAATACTAGGTTAGGTCTTTCCCATACACCCTTTGGAGAATTAATAAAAACTCCTAAAAGAGAATGGGATGTTATGATACAAACCAAAACAGGTTGGAGGAAAGCTAACAATAATAAAGAAGGAGATAGAGTTCCTTATACTTTTGGACAAAAAAGTCTTAAATATAAAGGCATAAAAATAGTAGTTCGACAAGGAGAAGACTATGGAGAATTAATTATCCATCCTCAAAGGGCGAAAGAACAAAGAATATCAAAAGTAGAACTTTTAGATGTTAATTATCAAAAGATTCCTAAAGGAAAAAAGATAAGCTATAAAGATACAATTATCGCACGTGCCTATTGCATAGAAATGTTTAATATGCCTATTTCTTTTACGTTATGGGAAGATGATGCTAATGGTGAAGGTCATAATCCTATGATCAATGGTCTGAATAGAATCAATCTTATCCCTGTATTTGATACAGTTAATGAAGATGGTATTGCTCAGGTATCTTTCCGATTACCTGAATATACTTTGGCAGTACAGATAGCTAATGCTCGAACGGCATTAGGCGAGAAAGATGAAGGGGCAACTCATGAATATTATGTAACAGCTGATGCTGTAGAATCACATATACAGAAAGCAAGTGCTAATGTAAATGTAATTAATCCTACTTATAATCCGGTACCTACTAGGAAAAGGGAAATGCCTAAGATGCCAATACCACCAGTAATAAAACCTGAAATTGTTCCTGCTAAACCCAAGCCCGAGATGGACTCTCCCAAGTTTGCTATCACCCCAGGAGGTAAAAATCGTGAAGATGTAGAGGGGAGACTTCTAAGTGCTGAATTCGTAGATGAAAATGGGAACAAACTTCATTCTTCTAGAGTAGGAACTTTGGTATTCTTGAAAATCCTTGCCAAGGATATGAAGGATAAGAAAGTAAAGATCAAGATCTGGGAAGAAGATAATTTCCTGTGGACTCACGATTTAATTTTTGAAAAAGATTTGGTTTTAGTGGGTGATACAAATTTTACCTGGGTACATCTTACTAGGAAGCTGTTTGATAAAGCTAAAGATGGAGGTACAGATAGTAGCCGACAGGATTATTTTATAGAAGTAATTTACAGAGAAACATCTGTGAAATCTGCTGTAATGCCTGTGACTTTGGATGCTATACCTACAGAGGTATCAAAAGGAAGAAGTGCGGCTGTTATTAAAGAACCTATATCTGAGAAGAGAGAAGATAAAATTTGTGAATGTGAGGCAAAAGTGAAAGCTTTTATGAGAATGATTCGTATAGGAGAAGGGACAGAAGATGAAGATGGCTATACGAGAATTGTGGGAGGAAGCAGCTTTGCAGATTATGGAAAAAATATGAGTACACATCCTAAAGTTTATATATCAAAATATGATTCTACCGCAGCAGGAGCCTATCAGATAACAAAAACAAATTGGAATAGTGATAATTTTGCTAGTTGGAGAAATGATAACAATGTAAATGATTTTTCAAAAGAAAGTCAAGATATATATTGTGTATATTTAATTATTAAAAAGAAAAAAGCCTTTGATAATATTAATTCAGGAGATATTGATGGTGCAATTAGTAAATGTAGTAAAGAATGGGCAAGCCTTCCTGGTGCGGGCTATGGGCAAAGGGAAGAAAGTCGTGAAAAAATAAAAGAAAAATATAAAGACTTTCTAAAACAAGAATTGAGAGGTAGTTCAAATCTTTATATAAAAGCAGGCTTTTTAGAGAAATACTTTGGTATAAATTGTTGTAAAGATCTTCCAAAAGTTGAAAAGTCAGATTCTAGCGATATCATAGTTGAATTTGATGGAAATATTGAAGAAGAAAGACGGAAAGTTGTTTCAGAAAAAACTAAAAATATTCTAAAGAAGGCTGCAAAATCATCTGGAAATAAAAAAGTAGTAATCACAAGTACAATAAGATCTCCTCGAAAACAGGCCGAAGCTATGTATAATAATGAAAAGAATGGAAAACATATTAAGTATGCTACTCCAGGAAGACAAGTATTAGATATTTATAACCAAACAAAAAGCTTTGGGAGGGAAAAGACAATAAATGCTATGATTGAAAAGATTGTAGAGCTTTCAAAGCAAGGTAAAAGAGTTTCATTACATTGTGTAGCTGAATCTGAGTATGCTAAGCTAAATATTATAGATGTTTCCTACATCAAAGGACTTACGGATTATAAAAAATTCATTTTAGATGTAGCTAATGATAGTTCGGTATTCAAAATTATTCATCCAATAAAAAGTATTGGGACAAGTGGAAAAATAAACTATGATGAGGGTGAACCAGCTATACATATTGAAATCAAACAATAAAAAACTATGAAGTTATATTTAATCATACTCTTGCTAATATTATCATGTAATAGTAGCTGTCAAAAACCAAACAAAAATTCATTGCTAGAAATAAAACAAGCTGAATTAACAGATAATATACCCCCTGGAATTGATGGCTTAAAATATAATAAATTAGGGCTAGCTATTAAATCTGATAATTTAGAAGAAATAAAAAAACTTTTAAAAAAAGGTTCAGATATTGAAATTGCTGCTGAGGATGAATATAATGAATATAGTGCACTATATATTGCTATAATTAATAGAAATGAAAAAATTGTAAAATTCTTAATTGGGAATAAAGCAAATGTAAATTCAGTATTAAATGATGAAGGATATACACTCTTAATTACGGCTATTAAATCTAATGATATAAATATTGTTCAAGAGTTATTAAATGCAGGTGTAAAACTAAATGCTTCAACAGATATTGAAGGAAATAAGAAGTTTATTCCTATTCTTGAATCAACAATAAGTAATCAATTAGATATTACTAAATTATTAATGGAAAATGGAGCAGATCCATTTGAGAAAAATTTTGAAAATATCTCGGCATTTGAATATGCTAAAAACAATAATAAAAATTTATTAGCTGTTTTTGAAAGTAAAAATAAGTATGCTGAAATAAAAGGAAACTATAAAAGTGATTGTAATTCTAAAGTCAGTTTTCTGATTCTGGATAATGATAATGCATATTTAGATCTCATAACAAATGATGAATATGTTAGACTAGTTATGACAATTATTAATAAAGAGGTTTATTTTAATAATCTTGCGGGGATAACTAGATTAAATAAAACATTAGATTGGAATAGTATTTCAACAAAGCACTCAGTAATGAATATAAAACAAGTTTCTGACCATGAAATTATAATAAATTGGATTGGTTTCTATAATACAAAAAATAGAAAAACTGAAATTTCTGAAAATCCATTTGGAAATAATAACAATACACGCGTACATAAGTGCGAATAGGGTATATATAGTAAAATTAAAACGTTTTATGAATGCTTAGCATATACAAAACTGGAAGACTATGAATAATAAATCCGGAGTATTTAATGAAAAATAAAACCGTAATTTTTTTCTTTTTTTAGCCATATTTTCTTGTCAAAAAACGGATAACATGCTAATTGCTCAATCTCATAATGATAAGATAAATATTTTAAATTTACCTTTAGATTCAAAGAGCATTAATTATAAAGGTAAGGACAAAAATGGGTTTTTTATTTATGATAAAACATTTAAAAAACATATATTTTGTAAATCATTATCAAGAGTTTATGGAAAAATACCATTTAGTCAAAATATAGATTTACTTTTAATTGAGAGAAAATCGAATGATGATGAGCATACAGAGCCTATTATCACTATTTATTCTTATGATATACGTAAAAATCAAAAACTAGATTCATTAAATATCTATGAAACTCTAAATAGTGAAGCTACTTTTGAAAAGCGCTTTTTAATTGATGAAAATAAAAAAATTCACATATATGAAAATTCTGAAGGATATGATATAAATGATAATGGGAAAGACACTCTTATTGTAGTGAAAGAAGAGACGGATTATGAAGTTTCTGATAAAGGTAAATTTATATTATCCACTAATGAAAAAACATCTCCAAAAAGTTTATTTATTACAGATAGTTGGAATGGCAAATATCATTTTGAAGCCTCAAATAGAGATAATGCTAAAACAATTTATGATATTAATATTAAGTTTTTGGATGATATTTCAATAGATATTAATGATGATGGGAGTAAAGAAAATTATTCACATTTACAAGCAGTAAAACTGAATGATGAGAAAATAAAAATAGTTTTTAATTCTTCATTAGAAGATGAAATGGGAGTTATCTATATAGAAAGATTAGACGATGGATATGTAATTTCTGAAAATCCCATATATTTTATTAATCCAGGAAATAATGAAATGCCTTTAAAAAAACAAAATAGAAAGAAATATCTTAAATGTAGAGGGTGAGATTGATTTAATTTTTTTATAATCATGTTTTTAGGGATCTGTTGTTATTAGAATGTTTACTTCTGATCACAATATAGTTCTCTATTAGTAACATGGTTTCTGTAAATGGAGTAGGATTATTCTCATTATTAATAATTTTACGTAAAATTTTAAAAAATAGAAAAGCTTCTACAGTGAAGATGTTTTTTCTAAGAGTATGCACTAAAGTAATTACCTATGAAAAAAAATAATAGGAGTTTTAATCCCTACAACTAGATATCTAATTATTTGTGGAGAGGTTTTTACTGATAATTAACTATTGTCTTTTATGAATATAAAATATTATATAAAAGTAGTTTTAGTGGCATTTGCTATTACAGGATGTAAGAAAAACTACCAAACTGATGAGAAAAGAGAGAACCAATTATTTGAGTTTAGTGAAGTTGGAAGTAAAGAATTATTGACAATAGAATTTCCTCAAGAATGGAAAATACATCCTTATGAAAGTTCTTCTCCTATAAGTGAATCTGATATAATTAATGAATCTAATTTAAATAAGTTAGATTATTTTGATAATGTGAAAGGAAAACCAGTAAAAACTAGAAATTATATTTCCTTTCTTTCAGAAAAAGGATTCCGATTGGATTCTATTTTTGTCATGGATTCTATTTCGAATAAAGGGCGAACGTTTGTTTATCTTAAGATATTTAAAACAATTGAAGATCCTAACTATGATTTCCCCCCAACTGTACATCAAATAGATATTTTGGTTTTCCAGAATTCACAATTTTTACGAAAATTGAATATTTATACAAAGAAAAATTATCCCTTTGCGATTGATTTGAAACTGGGATATTTTAATAAGGAAGGGAATCTTTTCACAAAAGAATTTAAAACTGATGAGGAAAGTACAATTTTTACACAAGAAGAACAATTTAACTTATCAGATGATGGTGAAATACTAAAACAGAATTCAAGAATTATAAAAGGTAATAAGATTGCTAAACGGAATATATTAAAAGAGCCTAATCTTATAGGAAGCTATAAAATTTATGCACCGGCAATTAGTAATTCCAATGGTGAGGAGATTTCTTTAGGGTATTTTATTACAATAAAATCTTCTACTAAGGCGATTTTGAGTATTGATGCAAAATATTCTGAAGATTATGGTTGTGAGGGTGAATATAGATTAGCAAATAAGGAAAATATTATTCGATCAAGAGGATTTAGATGATTTTTATATTAAAGATGTTGATTGGTCAGGAAAGAAAAAAAGTTTTGAGGAGATCACTTCTAAGCTTTTATTAAAGAGTTTTTAGGAATACTTGATACCTATAAAAATGAAAAAGACTATGAATAATCAATTTGGATATTTAATGAAAAATACACTATTTGCACTATTTTTTTTGATTATTAGTATCAATATTAACGGTTGTAAAAAAGAAAAACGATTACTAGATGTTGAAAAAATAACTTCTATTTCGGATAACTATTCAGAAATTAAGATTGAAAAAATTAAAACAGAGAAAGATTCAAGGCATACTATTTATGAATTAAGAATAATAGGTGTAAATAATGTATTTCTTAACTTAAATTTCGAGAAAGAAACTGCAATTTTAGAAATTGATAATCAAAAGATTATTACCGATTTTAATTTTACTTATGATATTACCACTCAAGATGCTATTGGTAAGATAAAAATTCTTATTAATGACGAAAATAATTTAATATTTCTATTTCCTGTAATTACAAAAGAATATTTAACTTTTCAAATATTGAAATATAGCAAATTGAAGAAAACATTCTCGGATAGTGGTTTCCATTTTGAAACACATGATGATATTAGTAAATTGTATATGAGTTCTAAAGCAACTCTATCAGAAATAAACAATTCATACCTTCTTAAGATTGGATCTTTTCAATTCAAAGGGAATTTTCAACCAAAGGATAAAATTGAAACTAGTGTGTCACATAAAAAAGATGATTCATTTGATGGGAATTATAATTTTTGTTTTGATAATAAAAGAGAAGATTCTATTAAATCCGAAACATGTTATGAAATATCAATAAATTCTAATAATGTTTTAGTAGATGCAAATACATCCGTTTGTAAAGGTAAATTCATAATTAATAAAACTGAAGAAAATGAGATAAATATTAAAAATGATTCTGATTTAGATTGTGCTTTCAAGTTAAAAAGAGAAAGTGGAAAATATTTTATTAAAAGTGCACAATTTCTAAATCAAAATTGGCAAGAAATTAATAAGGAAAGATGAAATAGGAAAAGAAGGAAAGAAAATGGAAAAAATGAAGATAAAACTTCCCCCCCCCCTTATAGAAACAGATGTTGATTGGGCAGGAAAGAAAAAAAGTTTTGAGGTGATTACTTCTAAGCTTTTTAAGAGAATGTATATATGGAGAAAAGGAAGAGAATATCAGAGGAGAGAAGAATCAGTATGATATTAATATAGATAATTTTATATCCGCGAAAATAATGTCCAAACTAGATAGGAATGATTATGAGTAAGATCATTTTCATTTCGGGTATAGATAATCAAATGTTATTGGAATGAAAAAAATTACACTAATATTATTCATGACAACCAGTTTATTAAATTGTCAAAATAAGAGCGTAGAAAGCCAAACGAAAAAAGAAGACATAAATGAAGAATTAATAAAAGAACATATGAAACTCCAAGAAAGAATTGAGCTTTCTGAAAATGATACTGATACTTTACATTTGTATCATTTAACAGAGACAGATATTGAAATAGGAGGACAAGTATTATCCCAAGGAATGAAAAATAACGGTTATATACTTCTGGAGGAGAAAGCTTTTATAAAAAGAGTAAAAGAAATTTTTGAAGAGAATTCTGATTGCGGCTGTATTGGTATAAAAAAACATCTTGATTTTACGACATATTTTGTTAATCCTCATAAAGAAAAAAATATAATTAAAAGTGAATATGATTATACCTATGATCATATTTTTGTTTTTCCAAAATACGGATTAATATCTACTTTACCATTATTAAATGATATAATAACACTAAATAATCATAATCTTAGTATAAACTTAGACCAAGCTACTATTGCTAGAAATAAATATCTATTCAACGGTAATAAAGGAGAATTAAATTGGTTATTATTTAATGATAAAGAATTTTTGAAAACTCTTTTGATTTATTTTGGATATGATAAAGAAGAAAAAATCAATGAGTTAATTCTAAGTGATAAGTATAAAGAGTATTCTGAAGAGTTTCCTGCTTCCGTAGAAAAAATAGGAAATATTTTTTTTGTAAAAGATTGTGAAGGAAAACTTAAAATCAGAAAAGACCTTTTGAAATATGTAGATAAAACGACTACTAAAGATAATAATAAATATATATCCGCTCTTTCTGAATATATTGTTTCTATTCTTTATTCAAAAGAGGGACCATCTGTCTTTACTGATGATGAGAAAGCCGAAATAATTGCTAATATATCAAATATCGAAATTCCTAAATTGAATAAATTTAAAATAGGAGATACAACGGTTTGGAATGCAAAAACAAGTACTTTATTTTATTTACAAAGTAAAAATGCAATGAATCATCCTGAAATATTATCCCTCCTAAAAAAGCATAATTATTTTGGATTTGATTTTTTAAAAAATTACATTGAAAGTGGGCAGCTTTTAGATGAGGAGCCTAGTCCGTTACAAGGAGATGAATAAAAATTAGTATATATGAAAACAAATAAATTTTTACAATTAATTCTTTGTTTATTTTTCATAACAATTAGTTGTAAGAAAAAGGATTCGACTTCCTATAAAATATTAGAGAAAAAACAAGAATATAAAACTTCAAACTCAGGTAGTAACACTAATAATGATTCTTTTGTATTAAGTTGTGGCTCTGGTTGTGCAATGACCTACACACTCCAAATATTGCAACAAGATAAGTACACAATAAATGTTAAATTTAAAGTGGAAACATACATTGATGAAGAATTATCAGATACATATTATGAAAAATATAATTTTTGGTATAATCATTTCGGTGAAATAGAAAAAATAAATAAGGAAGGAGATAATGATAATGTGTTACAGAATCTTATGCCTGATGCACAAATAAAGTTTAAAAAATTTAGTAAACTATTGTTAAAAAATAAAAATGTAGATATATCTAAATTTTCTAAAAAAGAGAAAACAAATATTGATAATAATATTAAAGTCTGTGTTCTGCCATTTGATTTTACTGATTATTATAATATATGTATTGAGAATGATAAGGGCTGTGAAATAAAATATCCGTCTTATATATATCCAGAATATAAAAATATTCTTGAAAGCTATGGAGTAAAAGAGCAGCCGTCCGCTTTTTTTATACTTCCAAGAATACATAATTTACAACCTATAATTTTGGCTTTTACTGATTCTGATATAGAAGGTTATATCTTTGAAGTAATAGATAATAAAAAAGTAGTTTCATCATTACAAATTGGAAAAATGGATGGAGAAAAAATTGAAGATTTTATTATTAAAGAAAATTATGAAATTGAGTTATATTCAAGAAAAAATTCCGCTGAAAAAAGGGTTTTAAAAAGAATATATAGAGTCCAAAAAGATGGTTTGATAAAATAAAAAACTAACAACTGTGAGAGCATAAGCTATAATAAGAAATTGTAAAACTTTTTTAGATAGATTTGCATAGCATATACTATTGTATTTGGAAAGATTCACTGTGCTAATTTTTTTTAATTTTGACTCCAACTTAATAACTCTACTGAAAGCCTAGAACCCCCATTCAAAAAATGCAACCAAATTATAAAAAACAAGCAGCTATAGAAGCCGCAAAAAAATTGAAACCTCATCAAATAATTGGGCTTGGTGGAGGTGGTACTATTGCTTATTTGGCGGAAGAATTAGCAGCTGATATTAATAAAGCTCAAACTCTCCGTTTTGTTTCTTCCAGTGTAGAAACAGAGAATTTAGTAGTAGACCTTGGGCTGAATGTTATAGATGCTGCAACTCTTACTTTTATTGATGTATACTTTGATGGGTGTGATCAGCTGGATAAAGAATTGAATGCTTTAAAGAGTGGAGGTGGTATTCATACAGATGAAAAGGCATTGGCATGTATGGCAAAGGAGTTTATATTATTAGGAGATGTAGAGAAATATACTGATCAGTTCAATATAAATTGTTTATTTACCGTTGAGGTTGTTCCGTATGCAATAGGCTATATTAGTGATACGTTGAAAAAAAACTTTGATGTTCTTCACGTTGTTATAAGAACAAATGCTGATAAAAAAAATATATTAACCAAAAGAGGAGGGATTTTATTGGATGTAAAATTTCAGAGTTTCCCGGAATTATCAGCTCTCAATCAGATAAAAGTTTGGCCTGGTATTATTGATCATTCTTTGTTTTATAAGATGGCAATGGCTGCCATACTTTGTGGTCCGGAAGGAATGAATCATTTAAGTATTTCGTAATAGGCTAAGAATTAGTTTTTAAAACTATACTTATCAAAAAAAACATCTTATGAAAATATAAGATGTTTCTGTAGCGGAATAACTCAGCTTTAAATCTTTAACTGCTGAATCGTATTATGATGATCTAAACTTACGAGAGTATGTAATCGATCTAAAGATCTATTAATTCCGGGTTTTTCAAAATAATTTTTAATTTCAAGACTATCAGTTATCAAATTAGTAGAACGACTAGAAGAATAGAAAATAGGAATTTGATAATTTAAAATCATTCTCATTTCTTCTTCAATAATAGGTTGAGCGTGAGTTTCTTCTTTATTAAGAAGCTGTAAGGCCTGATAGGTTACATTTTCAATATCTGACCATCCTTTTTCGGATAGTTTATTTAAAACCAATCCATAACAAAGAGTAGGCTTGATCGTAACTCTCATTATATATTCCTGGGTTGCAATTTCATTAAAATAATCTAGTATTTCGGTATAATGAGTGGTGATAAATTGGATAGCATCTCTCATTCCCTCTTTAATAATAGACGTTTTTTTAAAATGAGGAGGCATAGAAAACCAGTTATCTTCTGAAATAGGACTAAAATCAAATTTTCCCTTTAATGGAACATCGATTTCAAAGGGAAGAACGCCTGTTGAATAAACAGACTTTGAAAAGACTTCATTGGTTATATCTTTCTTTTTTAAAGGTTGAAAAATACTTTCAATATCAACAAAACACAAGCCTTTTTTACTTAAAATAAAATTTTCAAAGTGAGCATCGGTGGCAGATAAAAGGTAGAGAAGAATAGATAAAAATCCTATTTGATAATTAAATAAATGGTCGTCTTCAAAATGATGATCTGTTTCAATGTATTCCTGAAGTAAAAATTCCCCATGATGGTCATTGTGAATATTTAGACTTTCAACGGATGCCGGAAATACCGATTTAAATTTTTTTATAAAGTTTTCGTATATAAGATAGTTCCTGAGAGCTCCTTTTTTGTAAACTACTTTTTTATGGGTACTATGACATTGTACCATTCTTACCACATCCCACTGATGATGAGGATCAGAAAGAAACGTAGAAAGACTGCTATTTTTTGAGTAATACTGCGATATGTTTTCCTGCGTATGAATAATATTTTTCTGAATTAAAGCTTTAATATGTTCAATATGATCATTTAAAAAAGGAAAAGAAGACTGAAAAAATGTCACATACTCTTTAGAGTTTTGAAAATAAAGCTCTTGCACTTTACTAATGTGCTCAAAATAATCATATTGTATTTTGAAGTATATAGGTAAAGCCCTTCTTAAATCATCATATACCAAGCTTTCTTTATCCTGCATGATCATCTTTTATATGGCTTTTTTTACAATTACATTTTCAGACATAAACTTCTTTAATACATTTTTAATGTTTTCAACATCATTAATATGATGAGATATAGAATGAATAGAAAACTCTTCATTGGTGAGAATGTGATCTACAATTTCTAAGCTGGTAAGCGGCAGACTAATATTTTTTGTTCCATTTAATGAGTTGAATATGAGAGTTTGATTGTGCAATGAAAATTTTAAATTTTTTCTTTTACGATAAATATCAGAATTTTTCAGGTCCAAACTAGGATTCCAAAGTAAATCATTATCAGGTAGTATAATGGATTGTTTAATATTTTGTTCTTTTATTTTTGCTTTAATTTTTAGGACAATTTCCTGGCTCAGCTCTTGCTCTTTTAATGAAGCTAGAGAAGAGGTAAGAATATCAGAAATATTGTCTACGGTGATTTCGGAATATTGTATACTTTTTCTAAAGCTAGGAAAAAACTCTGCGAGCTCTTCTATAAATAATTGAGCTAATTCATACTTTCTATTTAATACCAATCCAAAAGTTATATGCAGAGAAGGTTCTGTTTCGTTACAATGTCCATAATGGATAAATCCTCTGGGGATATATAAAATAGAATCTTTTTCTAAAGTGGTATCTAAAAGAGGAGTGGTTTCAAAAATTTTATCGGAAACAATGGCTTTTTGCCTTTCTAATGGTAGGTCCAAAATGGGAGAGTATATCTTCCAATGTTTTGATCCTTCAATTTGTACCATAAAAACCTCTGCTGAATCAAAATGAGGTGAAAATCCCTGAACATTGGGAGGAGTAAGAAATGCACTGCATTCAACGGGACATTCAAAAATATGCTCCATTTGCTCACATATTTTTTTCAAGGACAAATTAAATGAAGAAATAAAATTGATCGTAATAGTTGCGCCCTCTCGATAATCTCTAATGATTTCAGGATAAGAAATTGTTTTGCTAAAGAGATTAGGAAAAACGAGTTTTCCATTTTTTGTAACTTGAATAGAATCGGGAGACTGATCAATAAGTTTTACTAATATATCTTGAAAATCATCATAAGTAAAAGAAATCGGTACATCTCCTCTTATAGATTTTGTAAAAGGAGATTTTTCAAAATGATTTTCTTGAATTGTTCTAAATATATCCATATGTAAAAAAGACGTAAATTCAGGTTTATAACTGATTTACGCCAAATTAAGATTAATACTGTAGTGATTCTTCTAATTACGTACTAAAATAGTAGGTAATACAAGTTGTTCATGTGCTGCTAATTGAGCAGATGCCGTTAAGAAATCAGATTCTCTTATTTCACTACTTGTAGGTTTTGCAGGAATAACGATGTTAAATGTGTCTTCTGTATTAAATAAAACAGAAAAATTAACGTTATTAGGAATAGGAATACCTAATGAGTTTAAGGCTTCGTTGGTTTTTTTTTGAAGAGATGTTTTGAAGTCTTCATCCGTCCATGCTTTCAAAATAAGTTTGGTCATTGCAGATTTAAACTCTGCTTTTGAGATTTCTTTTTCCATGAATTTTGTTTTTTGGTATCTTTTAAAAAGTAAATACTAATATACAGTATTTGGGCTATATGACAAATAATTTAATGCTATTTATGGGCGTCATGGTGAAATATTTTTATTTATTTCTTTTTGTGTGAATTTTTTTTTAATTAATTCTTTTTTTGGTGTAAAATGGTTAGATAATTGTTGTAGATAAAAAGAGGTGGAACATCTATAAACAAGTTATTCTCTGTAGAGAGAAAAATAGTATATAATAAAAGAACCTCCCGAAGGAGGTTTAAAAAACACAAATGATAAAAAAAAACCTCTACTTGAGGTATTCAAATATATAAAAAACTAATCATATAAGTGATATAATTATAAAGATAAAATTGAAAAAAAATAATAAAAATTATGCATATCTAATAATTTAAAACATTTTTTACTAGAATAACTCCTTTATTTAAAATAAAAAAAACAAGATGTTATGTATGGGATAAGTATTGAAACTGTTTTTTATTATCCTGAAAATCAAATTGTTATTTTGTATTTGGATTTTTAATTTAAAATATTATTTAAACCAACCAATCATAAAAATATTATAAATGAAATACGAAAAAGCTGTTCAGTATAAAAAAGAATTTTTAGAAAAAGTTCATGAGTCAATACCTAAATACTACTATATTATTATTACGCCGGCCATTGCTAACGAAAGTGAGCGGTATATTGGTGAATTTTTGAGGAATCCTAAGCTCTTTAATGATAAAAACTCTAGGAAATATTCTTCCAATGATGATTATATAGTAGTAAGCTTTGAAAAAAGCGATGTATATGAGAAAAAATAGGAGCGACTATTTACTTAAAATAGGTGTCGCCTATAGCATTTATAGTGCTTATCGGTTAAAAGAAAAATCCCCGGATTTCCGAGGATAAAAAACTAATAACCATGAAAACTCAAATTAAACATGAGTTGCTTCTTGTATTGAGAAAATTGTGCCAATATTTATAAAATAAATATCTTTTAAGAAAATTTTAACACTTTTAAGTCCTGAATCTTAAAAAGTTGTAAATATTAGAAAAAAGGAGGGCACTCTACATTAAAATACATTTTCTATATAAGTCGTTAATGAGGCAGATAGTATATTCGACTTTTAGTATTTATTACTCATTATGAGTAGAATACACTAATTAAAAAGCCTAGTTTATATTTTTACTATAAATATGGATAGGTGGACTTTTGTACATCAATTCTACATAAAGTCTTCTATATTTTCCTATTGTAAGTTTTTATTTTAGAATATTAATGTGAAGCAAAAGCTTTACATATGATTAAAATAGTGTAATTTTTTCCATGACAATTAGGCTAGAACCACCATAAAACCTATATTTGCAGCCTAAATTTTAAAATTATGAAAGAACTAATTGAAAAAATCAACACGGAATTTGAAGCATTTGCTACTGAGGCAGGTCAACAATCAGAAAAAGGAAATAAAGCAGCAGGTACAAGAGCTCGTAAATCAGCTTTAGAACTAAGCAAACTGTTCAAAGAATTCAGAAAAATTTCAGTTGAAGAATCTAAAAAATAATTACTAGATACCGGCTTATTAAAGCCGGTATTTTTATATTACCTATTTCATATACTATATTTTCATTTAAATTCCTTGGAATTATTTCATATTTAATCCAATCAATAAATCATATGAAAAGAAACCATTTTTTTACATGGCCATTAGCTGTTCTAGCTAGCCAACTTTCGTGGGCTCAAATAAAAATAGAGGCTAACGAAAAAATTAATCCTATAGTACAGAATTTTGTCAATGAAGTCAATACCAATTCACAATTGGAAGGCATGGCCTATGAGCTTCTTGATGGAATTGGCCCCCGTTTAGTAGGAACTCCTGAAATGTTAGCTGCTAATGAATGGACTGCCAATAAATTAAAATCTTGGGATATAGAGGCTAATCTTCAACAATTTGGAACATGGAGAGGATGGCAGCGAGGAATTACTCATGTAGATATGACACATCCTCGTATTAAATCATTATCCGCAACTCAATTGGGGTGGTGTCCTTCTACCAAAAAACCAATAGAAGCAGAAGTGATTATACTGCCTAAAGTTTCTTCTAAATCTGAGTTTGATCAATGGCTATCTTCTATAAAAGGAAAAATTGTTTTGATGTCTCAATATCAAAAAATTGGGCGTTCTGATGAACAAATCAAAGAATTTGGAACTCCCGAACTTTATGAAAAATTGAAGGCGGAAAAAGAGCTCGAATCTAAAAATTTTCGGGATTATATGAAGAATATTGGATATGATATCACTACACTTCCCCAAGCTTTAGAAAAAGCGGGTGCCGTTGGAATTGCAGTTTCCAATTGGACCGGAATTATGGGAGCCAGTAGGATTTTTGGTGCTAAAACAACGAAAACTCCTATGATTGATATTGAAATGGAAGATTATGGAATGCTCTATAGAATGGCCGAAAAAGGGGCAAAACCCCAAATTAAAATTGAAACGAATTCAAAACAACTTCCGGAGGCTAAAACTTTTAATACCATAGGGATTATCAAAGGGAAAGAAAAACCCAACGAATATGTTGTATTATCAGCTCATCTTGATTCTTGGGATGGAGCTCAAGGAGCTACAGATAATGGAACAGGGACGCTTACCATGCTTGAAACCATGAGAATATTGAAAAAAGAATATCCCAATAATAAAAGGACAATTGTTTTAGGACTTTGGGGGAGTGAAGAACAAGGTTTAAATGGTTCCAGAAGTTTTATTGAAGATAATCCGGAAATAGCTAAAGGTATCCAAGCTGTCTTTAACCAAGATAATGGAACAGGGCGTGTAGTAGGAATTAGTGGACAAGGGTTTGTAAAATCATACGATTATATAGGAAGATGGTTGAATGCCGTTCCTAAAATGGTTAAAGATAATATTAAAACGGACTTTCCTTCTATGCCCGATAAGGGAGGTTCTGATCATTCGTCTTTTGTAGCTGCTGGTATTCCCGGGTTTTCATTGGGATCTCTTAACTGGGGGTATTTTGGATATACATGGCATACGACAAAAGACACTTATGATAAAATTGTTTTTGATGAATTAAAAAATAATGTAGTATTAGCTGCTACATTAGCCTATATGGCATCGGAAGATCCGGAGTTTACGAGCAGAGAGAAAAGAGTAATGCCTCAAGATGAAAAAGGAGAATCCATAAAATGGCCTGAAATGAAAAAACCTATAAGGAGTTCTAAAGATTTTAAATAATATCAATATAGTTCAGATAAAAATTGGGCAGTCATTTATGACTGCCCAATTTTATTTTTATTTTATAAAATCATACTTAATTGTACCCTTTTTCTTACTTCATCGACATCCGTAACTTTGACTTGTACATGTTGATGGAGTTTTACGACTTCACTCACATCAGAGACAAATCCATCTTTTAATTGAGAAATATGGACAAGACCACTTTCTTTAATACCCAGATCCACAAAACATCCAAAAGCCGTTATGTTGTTGACAATTCCAGGTAAGATCATACCAATTTTTAAATCTTTTATACTCTTTACTGTCGGATCAAACTCAAATACCTTTGCCGCTTTTCTTGGGTCTAATCCCGGTTTTTCCAATTCTTTTAAAATATCTTTAATCCCTAAAATACCAATTTCCGGAGTCAGATAATTTTCCGGATTTATTTGGGCAACTTTTTCTTTATTAGCAATCAATTCATGCGTTTTAATACCCAAATCTTTTGCCATTTTTTCTACAATTCCATAGGCTTCAGGATGTACAGCAGAATTATCTAAAGGATTTTTGGCATTAGAAATTCTCACAAATGCAGCTGCTTGTTGAAAGGCTTTTTCTCCAAGTCGAGGTACTTTTTTCAGGTGTTTTCTATCTTCAAAAGCTCCGTTTTCGGCTCTATAATTAACGATATTTTCTGCCATTTTCTCTCCAATACCGGAAACATAGCTTAAAAGAGATTTACTGGCTGTATTAAGATTGATCCCCACTGAATTTACACATTTCATGACCGTGGAATCAAGCTCATTTTTTAAAAGGGTTTGGTCTACATCATGCTGATATTGACCTACTCCAATGGATTTTGGATCTATTTTTACCAACTCTGCTAATGGATCAGATAGTCTTCTACCAATGGAAACAGCCCCGCGAACAGTAACATCATAGCTCGGAAACTCATCTCTAGCAATTTTACTTGCTGAATAAACGGATGCCCCTGCTTCAGATACGACAAAAACTTGCAAAGGTTTATCGAAGGCAATTTTTTTGATGAAAAATTCAGTTTCTCGACTTGCTGTTCCATTTCCGATAGATATGGCTTCAATATTATAGGCGTTTACCATAGACCTAATTTTTTTCATCGCCATTCCGGATTCATTTTGAGGAGCATGAGGATAGATGGTTTCATTGTGGAGTAAGTCGCCCTTTTCATCTAAACAAACAATCTTACAACCACTTTTGTATCCTGGATCTATGGCTAAAATTCGCTTTTCTCCTAATGGAGGTGCAAATAATAATTGGCTTAAGTTTTCAGCAAAAATCTCAATGGCTTTTTTGTCTGCCTTTTCTTTAGCTTCTTGTAAGGCTTCATTGGAAATAGCAGGTTCCAAGAGTCTTTTATAACCATCTTTTATAGCTAAAGAAATTTGAGTAGAACTTTCATTATTAGATTTAATAATGGCATTTTCTATAAATTCAATAGCTTCTTCTTTGTCAATTTCTATATTTGTTTTTACGAAACCTTCAGCCTCTGCTCTTAACATAGCCAAAAGTCTATGAGATGGAGCTCTGTTGAGACTTTCTTCCCATTCAAAGTATTGAGAGAACTTTTGAGCACCTTCTTCATCCTTTTTGGCTTTTACTACTTTAGAGGAAATGGTAGCTTTCCGTTGAAATAATCGGCGAAGATTTTTACGGACATACATATTTTCATTGATCCATTCAGCCATAATATCTCTTGCTCCTTGAAGAGCATCTCCTTCATTGGCAACTTGATCATTAATATATTGTGCAGCCAAAAATTGGATATCATTATTTTTTTGACTCATAATTATTTTAGCTAAAGGTTCCAGTCCCTTTTCCTTTGCGGAATCAGCTTTTGTTTTCTTACGTTTTTTATAAGGAAGATAAAGATCCTCAAGCTCCTGAATATCGAAACTGTCTTCAATTTTTTGTTTAAGATCCGGAGATAGAGCATTTTGTTCTTCAATAGATTTGAGAATGGATTCTTTTCTTTTTACAATTTCTTCAAACTGTTTATTAAGTTTTGAAATGTGCTCTATTTGAGTTTCATCAAGATTTCCGGTCATATCTTTTCGATATCTGGAAATAAAAGGAATAGTACAATCTTCGGATAATAGTTGAAGAGTATTATTGATGCTTTTTTCTGAGATATTTGTATGATTGTGTATAAAATGTACCGTTGTCATTGTTAAATTTTCGAAAGGCTAAATTAATGTTTTGAAATGAAAAAGGCGAGTTACCCCGCCTTAAATGTTTTCACAACGGAATAATCCTTATTGTGAATTCTTTCAAAATTTATAGAATAAAAATAATGATTTTTTACTTATAATGGTACTATTTTTTTGGAAATATTCTTTTTAAATTTATTATAATAAAAACTAAATGATTATGAAAACTATTATTTCATAAATAATGATTAAAGGTTTACTATAAATATAATGAAATTTTCAATTTTAAGAGTATAGTTTTCTTAAAAAAATCTATTTAAATTTATTATAATAAAAACTCAATGATTGTAAGAAAAATTATAGCATGTTTAGTAAGAGGGGTAAATTATTATAGAATAATCT
>NZ_CACVBR010000048.1 GCF_902728265.1 Chryseobacterium potabilaquae | reverse complement strand
TTCCAAAATTCTTTCGTAATTTGCTCTCAAGTTGTTCATTGTAAATGTTTTGTGGTAAAAACAATTTACTGATTATCAATCAAATGAACAACTTTATTTGTTTTTATCATAATGCACAACGGGTTAAAATTTATAATACTTACATCAATTTCTACTTTAACATGACTGTAAAAACAAATTCATTTCTTATCTTAAGTCAATGATCTGTACCTGTGCCTTACCCTACATTTGCATCATAAATAACAATAAAAATAAATAACAATGGCAACAAAATGGAACCTAGATCCAACCCACAGTGAAATTACTTTCAAAGTAAAACACATGATGATTTCTAATGTTAAAGGAAGTTTTAGAACATTCAATGCTGAAATAGAGTCTGAGGATGATTCTTTTACCAATGCTAAAACAACAGCTACTATTCAAACAGATTCTATTTTCACCAACAATGCTGATAGAGATAATCATTTAAAGTCTGCTGAATTTTTCAATGCAGAAGAACATCCTACTATCACTTTTGATTCTCAAGCACTCAACAACACAGTAACTGGAAACCTTACCGTTAATGGAATTACAAAGCCTATAACACTTGATATAGATTTTGGAGGAATTAATGTAGATCCTTGGGGAAATACAAAAGCCGGCTTTTCTTTTGAAGGGAAAATCAATAGAAAAGATTTCGGATTAAACTGGAATGCTGCCCTTGAAGCAGGTGGTGTAATGGTAAGTGACGAAGTAAAAATAGCTGGTGAACTACAATTCGTAAAACAAGCATAGGTTATTTATATACCTCATAAAAGGTTCAAGGTTTTATAAAAGCTTGAACCTTTTGTATAAACATACTTTAAGACAATGAACCTCAACGATTTACAAAAAATAAGCAATAGCTTCGGAAATACAGAGAGAATGCCCGTCTTATTTTTAGGACATGGTTCTCCCATGAATGCTATTGAAGAAAATCAATTTGTTCAAGGATTTCGTAAGGCTGCTAAGGAAATACCTCAACCCAATGCTATTATATGTATTTCTGCACATTGGTATACAGCCGGTACTTTTGTAACCGCAATGGATACACCAAAAACTATTCATGATTTTTACGGATTTCCGAAAGCTTTATTTGATGTTCAGTATCCTGCACCAGGATCTCCGGAATTAGCACAAGAAACAATTAATTTATTAAATCCTATCGAAGTAGAAAAGGATTTTAATTGGGGACTTGATCACGGAGCTTGGTCAGTAATCAAGCATATGTATCCTGATGCAAATATTCCTATAATCCAATTAAGTATAGATTATACAAAGTCTGCACAATACCATTTTGAATTAGCAAAAAAATTACATAGCCTTCGCGAGAAAGGCATACTCATCATTGGAAGTGGAAATATCGTCCATAACCTCAGATTAATTGATTGGAAAAATATTAATACAGTTGGAGCAGGCTGGGATTGGGCCATTGAAGCAAGAGAAAAGACAAATAACTGGTTACTTGATGGGAATTTTCAATCTATTATTGATTACCAAAAGCAAGGAATCTCTTTACAATATGCAATTCCCACACCCGATCATTATCTCCCTCTTATTTATACCTTAGGTTTAAAAAATAAATCAGAAAGCTTAGCCTTATTCAATGATCAATTGATTGGAGGATCTCTAAGCATGACCAGTGTCAGAATTGGGTAATTTAGTTTAAAAATATGGTATCATCCCAAGACAGACATTTATTTTGGAAATTCAAAAGAAGGAAATATTGCAATCTCTAAGTTAATCAATAAAAACTTGTTTTAAAAATAAAACTCAAGCCTCCTGAGATGATCAAATAAGAAATTGAAATATTCCTTCTCAAAATAATTTATTTACTGAACAGCTTTTAATACATTGATATTCCCATAACCATAATTTGAATTGGGAGTAGGATAATAAGTAGCAGACTGTCTCATTTTATTCACAACTTGTTCTCTTGTCCAACTTGGGTTTTTAGACCATACCAAAGCGGCTATTCCTGCAGTAGATGCTGTAGCTACTGATGAACCACCTACATAGTCTGTTTTGCCGTTGTAGTAACTTAATGTTGGAATTTCTGAGCCAGACGCTCTTTCCATCTGATAAGTAAAATCAATTTCCGCGCCGGCATGACATACATTACATTTTTGATTAGAAGTATTTTCTTTTACTCCAGATATAGCTTGTGTTTCAGGCATCCAAGCCGGGAAAATAACTCCTAAGAAATTAGTAAAGCTTGTTGTTGTACCTCCTGCACAGAAAATCAATTTACCCTTTGAATACGCATATTTTACCCCATCTTCAATCTTCCCAATAGAAAAAATATGTCCCATAGACATTGATATAATTTTAATATTCGTATTATTTCCTAATTCTGTAAATGCAGTCTTAACCCCATTTTGCTCATGATATCCATCAAGTACAACATTATAAGCGGCACGATATACTACTAAATTAGCATTATAAGCTACCCCAACAGGCATTCCTTTATTATTTCTAGGAGCAGCCATTACAGACGCCATTCTTGTACCATGCCCACATTGATCATCTACTCCGTCATAGCCGGAACTCCAAGGCCAAATAGAATTCACATACACCCCTTGTTTAGTAATCGTTCTTCCTGATGAAGCTCCATTATTAAAATTAGCTCCTAAAAGACTTTGCTCTGGGGAAACTCCTGTATCTATCAACCCAATTGTAACTCCTGCTCCCGTACTATAATTCCAGGCATCTGTAATATTATGTTTATAAAAAGACCAAGGCACTTTAGCATTAGGGCTCACCGTTGTATAGTCTACAGAATTTAAATCCATTATATCATATCCACATCCTGATGAAATTGCTGACTTTGCTGTTTCCCCTCTAAACCTCTTTTCATTTTCAAAATATCGGTAATCTGCAGGCTCGATATACCGAATCCCTTTCATACGACGTAAGGCGATCAATGTTTCTTCCTTCTCGATCACCACATCTATCTGATTTAAATATTTATCAGAACTTAACAGAATATCATTCTTTTTACCCTCTGTTTTCCTAATGATATTCACTATTTCATTCTGAATAGAATTCCCATCCGGAGATAAGCTTCTGTCAAAAGAAGATCCAAAGCCTATTGATGCTACTTTATTACCCTGAAAAATGGCACTCCATACAAAATGATCTGAAGATTTTTTCCAGGAAAAAGAACCTGTTGCCTTAATAGACTCATTAATCTTATCATTAATCTGTTTTGCCGTTAAAGGATCTTGTTGAGTAAGCCCAATTTCAGTAGGATTGTTTTGAATATCATCCCTATTACAAGAAGTAAAAGCGGAGAACAACATAACTAGGTAAAAAACATTTTTTTTCATATAAAATAATTTTGGTTTAAGATTACAATATATCACTTTATGTTGAATTCCAATATCTTAAAATACATTTTAACATTACTGCTTTTTTACTTCTTTAGCACTTCACAAACCTACTTTAATTCTTTCTCATAGCAAACACTACTTTCCACATCTCTATATTGTCCGTAATTAGGAATTCTTTTATATCCACTTTTCTCATATACCGAAAGTGCCTCGTTTTGCTCTAAAGATGTTTCTAAAACAGCCTTACAATATCCAAGTTCACTCGCCCATTCTTCTAGCTCTTTTACTATGATGGTAGCGAATCCTCTCTTTCTAAATTTTGGATCCGTATACATCCTTTTAATCTCAACAATCCCATCAGAAAAATATTTAAAGGCTCCGCATGCCGCCGGCACACTATCAAAATAAATAATTATACAATTTTTAATCATATCAATTCTATTAAATTGATTGTAAAATGCATGATCTTCCCCATTTCTAACAGCCAAGTCTGCATCTAATAATTCTACTAAATAGCGAAAATCTGTATCAGAAGAATCTGTTCTTTTTATTAGCATATATTATGATTTTATATTTTTAAATAAATTAAGAGGAAACATTTCAATAATATTACATAAAAAAGCTCCCAAAAAAGAATGGAAGCTTTGATAGGGATATATTTTATTTTTTTAATTCACAATAAATTTCCTACTATTAATCAACTCAGCTATCGCGAGCATATCTTTACCAATAAGCCTATCGTCTTCAAGCTTAGCAACTTTTGAACGAAGAATAACAAAATTTTCTTCTATAATCTTTGAACATTTAGCAGGCCTTCTAAATTCTAACCCTTGAGCAGCAAACATCAATTCAACCGCTAAAATATTGACTAAATTACCTAATACCTGATTGAATTTTCTTCCAGAAATACTTCCCATAGATACATGATCCTCTTGGCCTAAACTTGTTGGAATCGAATCCGCTGAAGCAGGAAAGCATAAGGTCTTATTTTCAGTCACTAAAGCCGCAGAAGTATATTGAGGAATCATAAATCCAGAATTTAATCCCGAACTTTCAGTTAATAATCTTGGTAAGCCATATTTTCCTTCTAAAAGCAAATAGCTTCTTCTATCAGAAATATTCCCTAATTCAGCAGCAGCCAATGTAGCATAATCTAGAGGCAAAGCCATTAACTGTCCATGAAAATTTCCCCCGGAAATTGATTCTTCTGAACTCAAAACGATTGGATTATCCGTAACGGAATTCAATTCTGTTTCTGCCATCATTTTAAGATGTTCATACGCATTTCTACTGGCTCCATGCACCTGCGGAACACATCTCATAGAGTAAGGATCTTGTACCCTTTCACAATCTTCATGAGCCTTCAAGTTTTCTGAATTTTTAAGAAATTTCAACATCCTTGCAGCTACTTTTTTACTGCCTTCAAAAGGTCTTATCTCATGAAGTTCTTTTTTAAATGGACTTGCTGAACCTCTGTAAGCTTCAAGGCTCATTGCCGCCGTCATATCCGCTAAATCCAATAAATATTCAAACTTTTCTAATCCTTTAATAGCATGAGCCAAAATAAACTGCGTCCCATTAATCAATCCTAATCCTTCTTTGGGACCAAGTGTAAGAGGCTCCCATTTATTTTTCTTTAGAACCTTAGCTGTCTCTTCTAGTTTATCTCCTACCCAGACATATCCTAGTCCTAAAAGAGGCAATACTAAATGAGCTAATGGAGCTAAATCTCCTGAAGCACCTACAGATCCCTGCTCAGGGACCGCCGGAATAACATCATTCTCCAGCATCAAAATCATCCTTTCAATGACCTCTAAGGAAACTCCTGAAAACCCTTTCGACAATGCATGAATTTTTGCAATCATCATAATTTTCGAAAGTTCTTTATCTATAGGCTTCCCTACTCCGACTGCATGAGAAATAATTAAATTATATTGTAACTGAGCCGTCTCATCAGCAGAAATTTTAGTATCACAAAGTGGCCCAAAACCAGTATTGATACCATACACACACTGATCCGATTCTACAATTTTCTGAACATTTTTTTGTGATTTTAAAATTTGTTCTTTTGCCGTTTTATTCAGCTTAGCTTTATTAGGAGTTTTACAGATTTCTAACACATCATGAAAACTGAAAATATCTACACCGTATATCATTCTCTAAAAATTTGTCTTAAAATTACACATTTAACAATGATTTGAAAAACGAAATTTTATTCATCTTCATTTTCAATACAATAAAATTAAGTAACCTTATAAAAAAACACATTAAATAATATTAAATGTACCCGGAAATACTTTATATCCAAAGCATAAAGCTATTTTGAGGATTAAAAACCTTAAATACTGAATTTTCTATAGTTTTTTGTGCTTTTAAATTCCGTAATTTTGTTATATGAATCCTTCTTTAGAATTACAGCTTAAAACCTTACCCTCTGAACCAGGTGTTTATAGGTATTATGATAAAAATGATCAACTTTTATATGTGGGAAAAGCCAAAAATTTAAAGAAACGCGTCCTATCTTATTTTAACAAAAATCTGTCCGGATATCGTATAAAAATTATGGTAGGGAAGATTCAACGACTCGAGACCACTATTGTTAACAGTGAATACGATGCTCTTTTATTAGAAAATAATCTTATAAAAGAATACCAACCCTTTTATAATGTCATGCTCAAGGATGATAAAACGTATCCTTGGATTTGTATTAAAAATGAAGATTTTCCAAGAATTTTCCTTACCAGGAATATTATAAAAGACGGATCAGAATATTATGGACCTTATGCAAAAGTACGCCCCGCTAAAGTTCTATTAGACACAATAAAACATATTTATAAACTTAGAACATGTAATTTACTTCTTTCCCCAAACAAAATTGAGGAGGGAAAATACAAAGTGTGCTTAGAATATCATATTAAAAACTGTGAAGGACCTTGTGAAGGGCTAGAAAGTAAAATCGAATATGATGAGAAAATTGATGCCATACGGGGAATTATTAAAGGAGACTTTCGTAAAGCAAAAGATTATTTGATCAATCAAATGACCAAGTATGCTTCTAATTTACAATTTGAAAATGCTCAAATCATTAAAGAAAGGCTCGATATCCTTGAAGATTATCAGGCTAAAAATACTGTGGTAAATCCTAATATTGATGATGTTGATGTTTTTGGAATGACCAGTGACGAAACTGCTGCCTATGTTAATTTTTTTAAGATCAGAAATGGAAATATCATACAAAGTTTTACTACTGAGATTAAAAAAATCCTTGAAGAAACAGATGAGGAAATCATAGAGGAAGCTCTTATTGAAATTCGTCAAAAATTTGGATCAGATTCTAAAGAAATCTTACTTCCTTTTCATCTTTCTGTCGAAATCCCCAATGTAAAATTGATCGTTCCAAAAGTAGGTGATAAGAAAAGAATTGTTGAATTATCCGAAAAAAACGCCAAGGAATATCGTCTCGAAAAGTTGAAGCAAGTTCAAATTGTCGATCCGGAAAGACATACCAATCGTATTATGGCAGAAATGCAAAAATTGTTAAGAATGCCTGTTGAACCAAGACATATTGAAGGTTTTGACAATTCCAATATCCAGGGAACGAATCCTGTTTCGGCATGTGTAGTCTTTAAGGACGGTAAAGCAAGTAAAGCTGATTATAGAATTTTTCATCCCAAAACAGTTGAAGGTCCAAATGATTTTGCAACCATGGAAGAAGTCATCTATCGACGTTATAAAAGAATGTTGGATGAGGGAGAAACTTTACCACAATTAATTTTGATTGATGGAGGGAAAGGACAATTGTCTTCTGCAGTAAAAAGTTTACGATTATTAGGGCTTTATGGAAAAATAACAATTATTGGAATTGCTAAAAGGCTTGAGGAAATATTCTTTCCGGAAGATCCAATACCGTTATATCTTGACAAAAAATCCGAAACGCTAAAGATTTTACAACGCGTACGAGATGAAGCCCATCGATTTGGGGTTAAACACCATAGGACAAGAAGAAAAAATTCTACTATTAAATCCGAACTAGAAGATATTACCGGTATTGGAGAGAAAACAATTGAATTGCTCCTAGCTAAATTAAAATCTGTGAAAAGGATTAAAGAATCTAATCTGGAAACTCTAGAAGAAATTCTTGGAAAAAGTAAAGCAAAAATTGTCTGGGAGTTTTTTAATACTTAGAATCTTTAACCTTTCACAAATATTTAGCTTATTTACTTAAGATCAATTCTACCTTTTTTAGTTTTTCTCATAGTGTAGTACAAAAGCAGGCCACCCCCTATTATTAATAGTGCTGGAGTGTACATATCTATAGGAGCCGGATCTCCAGGTTCTCCTGGAATTTCATCTCCTTGTGAATACATACTTGCAGAAATTACCATACTAAGGACTAATAATACTTTCTTCATTTTTCGTTAATTTTATTTTACAATTTTTCTAGTTATTATTTGATTATCTATTTTTACCTTAAGTAAATACATTCCTGAAGCTATTCCGAATCGTACTTCTTGTTTATTCGTTCCTCTTATCTGGTTTACGACTCTACCTGATCCATCAACTACCTCTACAGATTCAATATTATTAGCAGATGATACCACAAACTCATCACCTACTCTATATACTTTAACTTCGGTATTCGTAGCCTCTACCAAATGTTCCTTTTTATTAAACAATTCCGGCTTATACACAATTTCAAAACGATCATGTTCTTCTCCTGCCTCAGCTAAAAAAGTATATGATTCATTGTGTAAATCCACATACTTCCCTGACTTCTTATCATATAGATAAATAGCTTGTCCATTAGAAAACAATCCTTCTGTTCCTTCTAAAGAAATAGTAAAGTTTCCAGCCTCACGGAATTTACTTCCTAAAGAAATTCTGTCATCAATATCAAAAGAACCATTTCTTCCTTGTATAATCACTTTCTCATTATCTACTAAGCTATAGAAGGCATCAGCCCCTACACCTAATGCTTTAGAATCATAAGCATCATAAGCTTGAGAAGCTCCTTGAGTATATATTATTGCTTGAGTATTAAAAGTTCCATAAGGAGTGGTTAGTCTTAACCAATACTTTCCTTCATTATCAGCAAGATTCATTTTATTATAACTTGCTCCGGTAGAGGATTCTCTCATCGAATTATTGAATACCACATTCCCTGCACTAGATGCTTTTACCATCCATCCTTGTCCTATTTTTGCAGTAGTATTAGTCGGCGTAGATGAAGTAGGTGCTCCCACCCAAGTCTGGCTCAATGCGTTATAAGTAGAATACCCATGATTTTGGGTCGTATTCCCATTCTGTGTAATTACAGGATTCACTGAACTATCCCAAAACCAAAGAGTAGAACCTATTACTGACTGATTGGCCAAGTAAAAGCTTCGAAGGTTAATGTTAGATGGATAAGGATTTCCTACTAAATTAAAATTCAAACTCGCTATCGTAAGTGGAACATTAACATCTCCATTATTAGGCTCTCCGGTAAAATTAATCGGAGCCGCTCCATTAGGGATTTTTATTGAATATCCGTATCCAGGTGAAGAAATGGTAGGATTAGGGAGCGTATTATAATAATTAGTAGCCGTATTATAGGTCATAGCATACTGAGAAGTATATCCTGTATATAGAGTATGCACATTCCTTTGGGTAATAGGAACTCCCCAAAATACATATTTATTGACTTGAGCTCCATTATTTTTATTCACAGCAAACATCCCGGTACCATTATATGTACTCCCGGTGCCCTGGATAAAATTCCCTCCATCATTGATTGTAACACTTCCACTTCCGGCATAATTACTATTATTTCCTAAATTATATGCTCCCCCACTATTCACTATTATATTTCCAGAACCTGAATAAGTACCTCCAGTACCTAAAGTATATGTACCTCCATTATTCAATGTGATATTTCCAGAGCCTGTATAAGTGCTTCCTGCAGATTGAACTACACTTTGTCCACTCCCTAAAGTAATATTTCCGTTATTTACTACATTTCCAGTATTTGTAGCCCCACTCGGTGAAAAAGTATTATTACTATTTATTGTAAGTGAACTTGAGGTAAATCCAGCTCCAGAATAATTACCATTAATCGTGGCATCATAATCAGCTGTTGGTGAAGTGGTCCAAGAACTCCCATTCCATACAGTTGAAGGATGTGGTATTGCCGTTACACTAATATCATCAAAAGATGCTGACCCAATTACATTCTGACTTGAAACAATTTTAAAATCACTCAGTGGTACACTACTTGTTACAGCTGAACCCGAAGTCCCTTTTGAAGTATTAGCCCAAATATCATAAGTACCCGTAGCCAAAGTTTGTAATACACCGTTTGGCCCCAGATATTTAATAGAAGTGGCACCACGATTAATATAAAGAGAAATGCTTACATATTGATTCGCAATAAGAAGACCTGTACCCAATAGCAAATTGTACATATTTACTTGCGCATAGGTGTTGGCTGCTGTTGGAGCTGATGCCGTAGTCGTAAAATTGTCTCCTACGTAAATAGACGCAACTGACGTTATACCTACTACAGCAGATAATTTATAGTTAAATTTTAATAATGTTGTATTTGCCGAAGTAGCAAAATCTGTTTTAGTGAGGTATCCATCTCTACCTAAGCCTAATTTATCAAACTTTAACGCCCCTGTATCTATACTCCAGTTAGCCGCAGCTATACCCGATGATATATTTATAGCATTAAATCGGTTAGCAGCACCTGTTGCATAATCTGACACGGTATTAGAAGAACTGAAATCTTGAGTAAAATAGGTTTGTCCAAACATCTGTGTGAGCGCTCCTATTATCATAAATAAAGGAATTGTAATTTTTTTCATAATATCTCTAATTATGGTGAATTATATTTCAGTGCGAATATAAAAAAACTCCATAATAAAAAAACATTATTTGAATCATATGTTGAAAAAAAATAAATTCATACTGAATTAATTTAGTTTTATTTAAATAATAATTAAAAAAAGAATTAATTAAATAAACACTTATATTAAAAGTAATTAAGAACCTACAAGCGAAAAAAGTTAGAATTTAAAATAGAAGTCTAAACTTCAGTAAAAATACATCTATAAGGAAAAGAAAGTCAATTAGTCATAGATCTATAGACTATAGATATCATCCTACAAACAATTAGCGATAAAACTACAATCTTTATAATCGAAAAAAAATACACTAGTGTAAATTTACACTGTGTAAAATAAAAATTACATTTTAAAATTGAATCTTATTTATTAACACAAAATTGAATCCGATGAAAAAAAATATACTCTTTTAATATTCGCATTGATCAGGTCCTCTCATTCTTTTTCAAAAAAAATACCTGATATTTAAAACAAGTATGCTCTTCACCATATTTCTCATTTTAGAGAAAATGAAGGGAAAAGATTCCTAAAGTCCAATTCCTATAGGTTATCCATTATTCAAAGTTTAATTTTTCTAAAACGTGAAAGAAAAAACGATGCAAAAATTACACTACTTCTCTCTCCATATACATGGAAAGGGAATTTGTATTTTCTTGCTTTTGTTTTTTATATTGACGCGATCACAAATTTCTAGTACGAATGAAATCTTATATGTTCAAAGTGGAACATTATTCTACATTCATGATTCAGCAACTATAACCATCGTTAAAGATAAATTCAAAATTAGGAATACAAAATTAGCAAAAAAAAATGAAAAAAAGAGAATTATAATAGCCAAAAATGAAAAAAAATATCCCATTAAAAAAAATGATTCTTCTCCATTCAAAAATACCTATACATCTCCAATAGAAAAAACATGGTCAAATAGCTCTTATCTTACTTATGTTGCTTTATTACCTACTTCTTTTTATTCAAAATTTAAAACAAAATCTGTCGGTTATATAGATGATGATCTGTACAGAATATTACATACTCATAATCAACAATATACAATATTCAAAACAAATTCCCAACCACTAATATCACAAGGATATTATACTTTTTCAAGATCTAGACCTCCTCCAAATCATAGAGTAATTTTAATATAAGACTAAAAATTTATCAGATTTAATCATACATATTTTTCAAGTCGATTAAGATTCTATTCATTATAAAATCTTAATCTCTCACTAAAATACTCTAACTCTTATGAAAATAATAAACTACAATGGAATAAAAACTAGGATTTGGCATACGGGCATTATCATATTTATGGTATTACTTGGAATGCTGGGAAAACTTAGAGCCCAAACCCTGCTTAATGAAAGCTTTAATTATACTTCAGGAACATTGTTAACAGATACTAACTGGTCATTAATTGCTACTGGAACACCAACTATAAATGTTGTAAATGGCAACCTAACATATCCTAATAGCATAAACAATAATATAGGAAATAGTGTAATTATAAACAATAATGGACAAGATCTATACCGATCATTCTCCTCAACTACCATAGACGTTGGGAATCCCGGTATATATACTTCTATGATTGTCAATGTATCAGATGCACAACCTGTAGGAGATTTTTCTTTTTCAATAGGTGCTTCTACAGGAGTACAAAATGCAAGCTTATACATTAGATCCAACGCTGCAGGATTTAGCTTTGGAGTTAGCAAAACAGGAGGAACCGTTGAATACGAAACAACCGTAAGACCTTTTAATACAAATATTATGGTTGTTCTGAAATATGAATTTGTCACAGGGACACAGAATGATCAAGTCAAACTTTTTGTAAACCCTACTCTTGGCTCTGAACCAGTCACACCAGATATTGTAACAACTCCCACCACTAACGATACGTCATCAATGTCTGTTATTTTTCTTTTCCAGGGAGATCCACTCAATGCCCCAACGCTTCAACTGGATGCTATTAACGTAGGCAGAACCTGGGAAAGTGTTACCGCTCCGATCTTCGACTATGGAGATACTCCCACTGCATATGATTTCACAAAAGATGGAGTCTATGTGCCCGCTACGCATACCGTATTAACAGGACTTTCACTTGGAAGTATTCTCCCAGACACCGAATTTGTTCCCCATAGCGTAGCGACTAATGCTGATAATAATGGGACAAATGGGGATGGAGCCGATGAAGATGCAATTGATGTTTCTACAAACCAAATTAGAAAAGGAGTTGTTTATACACTCAATATACCCGTAAATAATACATCGAGCACCAAATATTTATATGGTTGGATTGATTTTAATAATGATGGAATATTCCAGGTGGAAGAAGTGGCTACTACCATTTTTAGCACAGCAGGCAATAGTACCCAAACCCTTACATGGTCAACAACACAAACAGCGACTATCGTTACAGGAGCCACTAAATTATATATGAGATTAAGGCTATCTGATCGGTCTTTGAATGACTTTACTACAGTTGCCAATGGAGGTGCTACCTTAGATGAAAGAAGCATTGGAAACGGCGCAATCTCATCAGCAAATCCTGTTGATTTTTCCACGCCTGCTAATGGCGAAGTAGAAGACTACCAAATTGATGTAGTAAATACCTATGAATATGGTGACGTTCCATCTTCTTTTGAAAATGATAAAGATGGAAATGCTCTTCCTGCCATGCATGCTCCTTTAACAGGATTCTCTCTTGGTACACTCATAGATTTTGAATCAACTCCTGCGTCAGTCACTTCTCCTAATGAAAACAATACAACAGGAGATAATGCCGTAGGGTCTGCTGATGAAGACGCCCTGCAACCCTCTATTGTATCTATAAGTAGAGGTATGGCTTCTAGTATTACAATACCAATAAGCATTCCTAGTACACTAACCGGGACTAAATACTTATATGGTTGGATTGATCTAAATAACGATGGACGGTTTCAAGTGGAAGAAGTGGCTACAACAAGTACTTCATTAACCACCAATACTAGTCTTACTCTCACCTGGAGCGCGGCACAAACGGCACAAATACCTTCAGGAACTACTAATATTTACTTACGATTAAGACTTTCGGACCAGAACCTTCAGGATTTTACTACGGTAGCTTCAGGAGGAGCAACGCTTGATGAAAGAAGTATTGGAAATGGAGCCACATCTAGTGCTAACAGTGTAAATGCACTTACAACTCCTTTCGGAGAAGTAGAAGATTATCAAATTCCTGTGGATCTTTATGACTTTGGAGACGTTCCAAGTTCTTATGCAACTTCGGCCTCTGAATTTTTGCCTGCAAGACAAGCAGCCAATGATCTTTTAAAAATTGGTGCAACGGTAGATATTGAGATCACAGCCCACAGTGTGGCACAAGATGCAGATAATAACGGAATCAATGGGGATGGATTAGATGAAGACGGGATTGATCCTTCTTCTTTTTCGATTACTCCCAATACAGCATTTGCTTTACCGGTTACAGTTACCAATTCTATTGGTAGCGGTGCAACGCTTCATGGTTGGATAGATTTTAATAATGATGGTAAATTTCAAGCTGCAGAATACAGTTCTGTGAATGTTCCAAATGGAACTAATGGAACAGTGACTCTTAACTGGACTGCTGCCCAAACAGCAAGTACAGGAAGTAGCCCCAATGTATATATGCGACTCAGGTTAGCAAATAATGCCCTATCTAATAGTGCTTCTACCAACGACGGAGATACGAGATCTTTTGCCGATGGTCTTAGTAGTGGAAATTATACTGCTACTACCCAAAACTTTGGAGAAGTAGAAGATTATAGACTTGCTACAAATACGGCATATGATTTTGGAGATGTTCCCGTTTCTTATGATCAGCCAGCTGGCGCATTATATGCAGCCCGCCATTTACCAAGTCCAACATTGTTTCTCGGAGCCATAATCCCTGATACAGAATTTGGCCCTCAAAGTGTAGCATCCAATGCAGATAATAATGGAACTAATGGAGATGGCCTAGATGAAGACGGAATTGATCCAATAGCTCACCCAGTATCTCCTACTATTGCATTTACTCTTCCTGTTACTGTAAATAATACTTCTGGAACTTCCGGAACATTATATGGATGGTTGGATACCAATAACAATGGTATATTTGAAATAGAAGAAAAAACCTCAGTAACAGTACCAGCCAACGCAACTTCTGTCAATTTAAGCTGGCCTTCATCTGTAACAGGATCTATCGTAAATCCATATGTCTACTTACGATTAAGAATTACCAACACTAATCTAACAGATAACAGTTTAACTCCTTATGATGAAGCATCAATAGCAGATGGTTCAAGCTTAGGGACTTTTGCAACACCAAGTATTGGAGAAGTAGAGGATTATAGACTCGCAGTGGAAAATCCAGTATTTGATTTCGGAGATGCACCTGATGATTATGAGCTTAATAGCCAACATAATTATGTACCGGCAAGGCATAAACCGGAATCAACTCTGTTTTTAGGAAATGCTTTTGATACTGAAGTTTCTAAAATAGCGGTACAACCGGGAGAAGATAATGGAGGTACCAATGGTGACGGTGCTGATGAAGATGGTATTACAGGAACATTACCTGAATTAGGGCCAACGACTACAACCTATAGCGTTAATGTGAATGTGAATAAAACGATTGCCGGAACAGCTACATTGCATGCCTGGATAGATATGGATGGGAATGGACGATTTTCCCCTTTCGAATATACATCGACTACTATAACAGGAACTTCAGGGCTTCAAACAGTACCTCTCACCTGGACGTCCCCGTTCTACTTCAATACGGGAGTTAATCGTACCTATATGAGATTACGCTTGACTACAGCAACTTTAACAGACAATACTTCTACCATAGATATAGACGAACGTTCTATTGGAGATGGACTCAATACAGGAAATTATGGGACTATCTATGCTAATGGTGAAATTGAAGATTATCCTGTTCCATTACCAGACCCAACTACTGTCATAGTAGATTCTGATGGAGATGGTATTTCTGATGATTTGGATTTAGACTCAGATAATGATGGAATTTTGGATACTGTAGAAAGTTCTTTATCTTTAAATGATACTTATTTTAAAATTTATAATACTCCCAATTTCCAAGGGACAACAGCTTCTAAATGGGTTTTGTACATTGCCGGAGATGTAGGTACATCTATTACTTATACTCCTTATAATGGAACTCCTACTACGGAACCCATACCAAGTGGTGGAATTTTAGAAATTAATTTGACAAGTAGCCAAGTTCCAAACTGGCCTCTAAACCAAGTAACTAGTGGAAAATATGTCGAGGTAACTTCCTCTACACCTGTTTCTATTTTGCAGGAAATCTATGGAACTGAAACAACAGCACAAGATATAGCAGTAGTATATCCTTCTTCACTGAGAGGCAGAAAGTATACCATATCATCCTATAATGTAGGAGCTAGCCCTTCTAATGGAGTGCAAATATTCAGTACCAGTGATGGAAATAGTGTCGAAGTTAAAAATAATGCTGGAGCTACTGTTGTTACTTTTGTATTAAATAGTGGAGAAAATTATGTATATGAAAATGGTTCCACAGATTTAACAGGGTATTCCGTAGTATCTTCCAAAGATATAGGAGTGATGGTATATACCAGATGTGCTAATGGAACAGGGGGCTTTTGTGATAACTTATTAGAGTACTTGTTACCCGATAAATTATTAGGTACAAAATTTTTAACTAGAAGTGCAGCACACACAGGAAGAATGTCTATTGTGGCAACCAAAAAAAATACAGTAGTCGAAATTGACGGGACAATTGTAAGTGTATTAGCTAATCCTGGAGATTCATACGTGTATACTCAGGCAATAGGTTCTTCACAAATTATTGAAACCAATGCTCCTGTACAAATTGTTAAAGTAGTTCCTTATAATGAGGATCCATCCATCACTACCATACAAGATATCAATAAGGCAACTCTTGGGCCTGCTACAATTACAATTCCTAGTACGATGACTGATGCCAATTTCTTAACTATATTTGTTAAGACTATAGACACAGGCAGCATGCTATTTGATGGAAATCCTATTACAACCTGGCAGCCATTTCCGCATGATGCAAACTATTCATTCGCTACCCTCACCAATACTTCAGGCATTGTCCCAGGGGCATTGGTTGAAATAAGCTCTACGACAGGAACTATCCCTTTTCTCACAGACTGGTATGGTATAGGATTCGCTGTTTCCGATGCTACCCCATTATCTATTGGCGGCTATAACCTAGATACCGGTAATCCTTCCTTAACTGTTCTTAAAGACAGTGATAGTGACGGTATTCCGGATTATCTTGATCTCGATTCAGATAATGATGGTTGTCTTGATGCATTAGAAGGCTCAGATAATGTAACAAATGCTATGCTTGTAACTGCTCAAGGAGATGTAACAGTAGGAACCGGCTCATCAGCTTCTAATCAAAACCTTTGTGCTAGCGGAACTTGTATAGATGCACAAGGAGTCCCATTAATAGTGAATCCAGGAGGTGCTGCTGATGCGGACGGACTACAAGGACAAGGACTTGGAAGTTCTATAAACAGTAATGTTCAAGCTACCATTTGTATGATGCTTCCATTTTGCTATAAACCTGCAGTTACAGCGGGTACTATATTGGATACAAAAACAGGAATTACATCATTAGGAAGAGCAGGAGCAGATCAAACTGATAACTGGCCAATGGTACGCAAAGGAGGATGGATAGCTTTAGAAGCAAAAGCAAAAGGATTTGTACCTAATAGAGTAAAATTCAATGCTTCCAACCAACCTGTAGCTGATGATGGAACTACCCTTATCATTACGACTCCAGTAGAAGGTATGATGGTATATGATACAACCAATCAATGCTTGAAAATATACACAACTACTGATGGAACTAACTTTGCATGGCATTGCATCGAAACACAAACATGTCCAGAATAATTATAAAATCAGTAACAGAGATATAAATCTCTGTTACTGATTCTTAACTCACAAAAATATAACTTATAAAATATGAAAGTAACTTATCAATATATACGATTATCTCTTTTAGCAATTATTTTATCTTGTAATTGTATTCTTGCTCAAAAAGTAACTATAGCTAAAGATAATAGTGTTCTCTATTATTTTATGGGAAAAGGCTATATAGAATCAGGAGTGAAAAAACAGATTGTATTCACTGATATGGGAGCCCATGCTACTCATAATGTTAGTAATATCATTTTAGAAAACAATAATATAATCATAGGTAAAACCGGAACATATAAATTATCTCTCAGTTGCGAAGAAGGGCTGACTAAAAAACAAAAAAAAGTAATTTATTCAGTCACAGTCAATAACAACGAAATATCAAACCTGGTAAACGTAAATACAAACGCTGAAGAAAGGTATAATACCATACAACTGAAAAAGGGAGATATTTTAGCTTTTAATATTGTAAGTATTCAAGATCCCTTAACTGATAAGAATACAATAACAAACACCTTGAAATTAAGAGCTTATTAAGAATGTTGGGTAAACCCAGTAAAGATTTAATAAAGTTAAAAACAAAAAACATTTTAACTGATAAAAAATGAAAAAAAGAACAATCACATTAATAGCGGCTTTATTTACAATTGTTTTAGCAAAATCGCAAGTAGCAATTGGAAAGCAAAGTGTAAGCAATAGCTCAGTTTCGTTGGAATTTTCCAACACAGAAAATCGCGGTATGATACTTCCTTACGTAGAAGACAAAAGTGGAATCACAGAAAATGGAACCATTATATTTGATACTACGGACAATAAGGTAAAGTATTTAAAAGATAATAACTGGTTTGATTTAAGTGTAGATACTACTGGTACAGTAGATTTAAGTATACAAACACCCAAAACCGAAAATACAAATGCCAAAACCGTTATCGGCAATGACGGTGCTACCAACACGACAAACGGAATCTTAGTGCTATCTGACGTAGATAAAGCAATGATATTGCCTAAACTAGCTAGTCCTCACCTAAATATCATTAATCCCTCACCGGGAATGATGGCTTATGATACAGTAGCTCATCAGCTTGCGATATTTAATGGAACAGTATGGTCATTTTGGAAACCATGATTTTAAATAGTATCCCCCAGCAAAATGGGGGATATTTATTTTAGAAATCATTCAATTATTTTTTCAAAAAAATTTCTTTATTATATTGATCATTAGATCCCGGAATTTCTATAATTATATTTCCATTTTCATAATAGCCCAATGTTATATCACCATTCCTTAATTTTACTCTAAATACATCATTTTTCGTCGTAGATTTAAAAGTAGCAAAAGGAGAAGAACCATTGGCTTCTACTAAAATAAATTGATGATTATCTATTTGTATTTTTTGTAAATCAATTTTACCATTACTAAATTTTTGAACACCTTCAACTTTATTATTAAAAGATGAAGTTTCTATATTAGCAGGTTTTTCAAGAATATTATCTGAAGTTTTCTTTTCTTCTGTTTCGGCTAAATGAGTCATCTCAATAGGATTGGAAAAAGAAACCGAAGCTAATGTTTGTTGTAATGCGTCTTTAAATCCTTCATTAAAATCTTTAATACTCGAATTACCTTTAGATTCAAGCATTACTTTATCATTACAATCTTTAAACTGCAATAATAATTTGTTTCTTAAAAAATTACTGTCATTAAGAATATTCGCATGAACAACATTACAAGAATTATTTCTCGCTTCCTCCGGCCATTCTAATTTATCCGATGGTAATACAATATACTTCTTACTTTTTAAAGATTTTGACAACATTTCTCTTAATCCATAATCTGCCTTAAAAGTCGGAAAATTTTCAGGAATCGAAATATATTGGTAATCTGATACTTTTTGTCCAAAAATCAGTGTTGCAAAAATAGTAAAGGTAGATACTAAAGCTTTTCTCATTTTTATAATATTTTAATCATTTCTGAATTCTCCCATATCTAATTTTAAAGAAAAGAAATTAGAATAAAAATTAGACCCTCCAATTCCAGAATTTGTAATCGCATAATCTAAAGTAAGTCCTCTATATCTAATCCCAATTCCGGCACTAGGCTGAAATGAGACTTTCCTTCTTAGGTCTTCAATATCAGTAATGGATTGAAACCTATTTACTCCTAATCTCACAAAAATCATTTTCTGATATCCTAATTCAGCGCCCAAATAAGGAGTAATGCTTGCGAAATCTGTTGAAACTAGTGCTGCAGTTTTAGCAAAATCTACATTGATACCACCCTCCGGTAAAATATATACATTTCTATTGATTTCAAATACTTTACTTGCTCCCACATTCAACTTAGGCATCGTTAATTCCATTTTATCTTTAGGAGCAGGATTAAATTCTTCTCCATTTACAATGGTAGAAAGTTCCTTCTGATTTATACTCCAAAAGTTAACTGTAGTAGTCGCATCCCTAAGCATACCCCCAAATTTCCAGCCATTATCTGCTTTATAAATTGCACCTACGTCAAAACCAAAACCATATCCATTTGCAAATTTACCTACATTTCTATACACAATTTTGGCATTTACTCCTACATCTAATTTTGTATTCCCCGCAGGATTAAATGCATAAGAAAGTAATGCAGCATAATCTGACTGCGAAAATTTTGTTATCTTATCATAATCAATATTTCCTTCAGCATCAATCATTTGGGTTGTATTTAAAATATTGTCAACGCCCAACCTTACCACAGAACCTCCAAATACACCTGTTTCCAATACCTTTGCATAGGCTAAATAATCATACTTTGCAATAGATTCAAAATACTCAGCATGCATTGCTGCTCCTTGCCAATCTCTTTCTACCCCCATCAAACCTGCCGGATTCCACATTGGAGAGTATACATCATTCTGATTGGAGATAACTGCCCCTCCCATGGCTAATCCTCTTGCTCCTGCTCCTATATTTAAAAACTCATTGGAATATTTTCTGATTATTTGAGATTGCAGTCCTCCAAATACTATTGAAAATACAATTAAAAGATATTTTTTCATCATATAAATTGATGCTTAATTTAATTTTTTTTAGCTTTTACAAATCCATTTACAATGATTGCCAATATCATAACTGCTGAAGCAATATAAAATATAGGACTCATATGTTCTGATTCCCCAAAGATAAAAAAAGCTAATATAATTCCATAAACTGGTTCTAAATTAACTGTTAAAATCAGGGTGAAAGGCGAAATATATTTCATTAAATTTACCGACTCAAGCATCGGAAATGCCGTAAATATACTGGACAATAAGCATATTAACGCCAAATCACGCAAATTTATTTCACCCATTTGTAAAATTTGGCCATTACATACATAAAACAGAGCTAAGATAAACCATCCACAAAAAATTTCATAGAAAATAATATTTCCTGAACTTGTTTTCCCAAACATTTTACCATTAAATACAGAAAATAAAGTACCAAATATCGCACAAAGAATTCCATAAAAAATTCCTTCTTTAAAGTGAAATTCAGTTTTAAATATCAGTAAAATACATCCTACAATTACCAATCCCATTATAACTTCAGAAATATCAACTTTCCTCTTAAAAATAATAGGTTCTAAAATAGATGCGAAAAGAGTGGATAACGACAAACAACTTAAGGCTATAGAAACATTTGAAACTTTAATCGAATAAAAAAAACAATACCAATGCAATGCCATAGCAAACCCAATCACAGCAAGTTGGAAAAATATTTTTTTTGAAACTTTTATACTATCTCTTTTATATATTCTTATAAATACAAATAAAAAAATAGATGCAAAAAACATTCTATAAAAAACAAGAATATGTGCATTTGAATCAATTAACTTCCCCAAAATAGCAGTGAATCCCCACAAAAATACAATTAAATGCAACCTGAATAATGCTAATTTATGCATATCTAATCCTTTGAATTTTATGGGCAAATTTACAAATAGGTTTTAACATTATTCAGAAAAATATTAACTATAACAATACAAATGTCTACCCATTCCCAAAATAGCTTATATATTTCATTTTAAAACTTAATAATGAGTTGCATAATTTTAAAATAAAGATAAATTTCGTTCACAAAAAAACCCTGAAAATCTATTTAACTTTCAGGGCTTTCAAATAATAAACTATTAAAAAAATAAACTAGGAACTTAGAGTAATTTTAGAGAAATCCCATCTCTAATACTCTGTCGTAAAGTTAGAAAAAATATCATTTATTTTAAAATATCGTGATGTTAAATATTTCACAAAATTCTGATAACCAATAAATTAAACACTTGTTTTAATAAACTTAAAATTCTTTTTAAAAATAGTATCTTTAGGCGTAAAAAATTAAAATTTTATGGACATTGAATTCAACAAACGAGAAGATCAAAATAGGCTAAAACTATCCGAAATAAATCGATTGCTCTCTGAAATAAAAAAAGGAGGTGGAGAAAAAAGACTCCAAAAACTTCATGAAGAAGGGAAAATGACAGCAAGAGAAAGAATTGAATATCTTCTTGACAAAGGTTCAAATTCCATAGAAATTGGAGCCTTCGCAGGCTTTGAAATGTATGAGGAGCATGGAGGATGCCCAAGTGGAGGTGTCGTTATAGTTATGGGTTATATTTCTGGAGAACAATGTATTATTGTAGCCAATGATGCTTCCGTAAAAGCTGGAGCATGGTTTCCAATTACAGGAAAGAAAAATCTAAGAGCCCAAGAAATTGCTATGGAAAATCGAATTCCTATTATATATCTGGTAGATTCCGCCGGAGTATATCTTCCTATGCAAGATGAAATTTTCCCAGATAAAGAAAATTTTGGGAGAATTTTCAGAAATAATGCCAAAATGAGTTCCATGGGTATCGTACAAATTTCAGCAGTAATGGGTAGTTGTGTTGCTGGGGGGGCCTACTTACCTATTATGAGTGATGAAGCCATGATCGTTGACAAAACAGGGTCCATTTTTCTTGCCGGAAGTTATCTTGTAAAGGCTGCTATAGGTGAAACTATTGACAACGAAACATTAGGAGGAGCAACCACTCATTGCTCAATATCTGGTGTAACTGATTATAAAGCAAAAGATGATAAAGATGCCTTAAATAGAATAAAAAATATAATGAAATCTATTGGTCATAATGAAAAAGCTGGCTTCAATAGAATTGAAAGTACTCCCCCAAAAGAAAATATAGATAATATATTTGGTATCATGCCTATTTCAAGAAGTGAACAATATGATACTTATGAAATTATAAAATGTCTTGTAGACAATTCAGACTACGAAGAATATAAGCCAGATTATGGTAAAAGCATCATCTGTGCTACCGCTAGGATTGACGGGTGGTCAGTCGGAATAGTTGCCAATCAACGAAAAATGATAAAAAGTGGTAAAGGAGAGATGCAATTCGGTGGAGTAATTTATTCCGATTCAGCTGATAAAGCAACAAGATTTATTGCTAATTGTAATCAAAGAAAAATTCCCTTAGTCTTTCTTCAAGATGTAACCGGGTTTATGGTAGGTTCAAAATCCGAACATGGAGGAATTATTAAAGATGGGGCTAAAATGGTAAATGCCGTTTCTAATTCAATTGTTCCAAAATTTACTATTATTACAGGTAACTCTTATGGGGCTGGTAATTATGCTATGTGTGGAAAATCCTATGATCCAAGATTAATTGTTGCATGGCCCTGGGCAGAACTAGCAGTAATGGGCGGGACACAAGCAGCAAAAGTTTTAGCTCAAATCCAAGAGTCTACTCTCAAAAAGCAAGGCAAAGAAATCTCTGAAGAAGAACGCAATGAAATTTTAAATACCATATCAAAAAAATATCAAAAACAAATAGAAGCCACCTACTCTGCAGCAAGACTTTGGACAGATGCAATTATTAATCCTACAGATACCAGAAAGTGGATATCAATGGGTATAGAAGCTGCAAATCATAATCCTATTACAGAAAAATTTAACCTTGGAGTAATACAAGTATAATTATAAAAAATAATTCATATTAAAGATATAAATTATTATTCCCTGACTAACATCCTCATTTATCTTTTTACGCTTACCTCTCTTAAAAGTAAAATTGATTTTTATATCAACTTAATTTACAACAGATTGTAAACAATATATGCCTCATTTTAGAATGGGGCTTTTAGCTTAGTTAAAAAATAATAAATAAATATAAACTTTCTAAAGAAATAATATTGAGGCAAAAAATTTGCTTTAAGTTCATGAAAAAACTAATAGCATAATAAATTTTTATTACTAATCCCAAAAAGGGAAATCTATGAAAAAATATTTTGCTGTATTTATCTTATTTTATACAATTACTATTTTATATATGATGTTTTTCGGATCAGATAGAAAATCCTCAGATATATGCTATTTTCAGATAATACCTTTTAATACTATTCATTATTTTTTTGCTGACCATACCATTCAAGCAAAAAAATTTATAATTAATATAATAGGTAATATATTTGTTTTTAGCCCTTATGGATGGCTTGGATTATATATTAAAAAATTCAATTCAATCACCCCAATAACATTTATATTTTTATTGTTTATTACTATTATTGAAATCTGTCAATATATGACGGGGAGAGGAGTTGCTGATGTTGATGATATTATCCTCAATACTACTGGAATGATAATAGGTTTCTATACATTTAAATTTTTTAAATCATACAATATTTTCAATTTACAAGTTTATTCAGATTTTGAATCGACAAAATCCGATTTACAATCTTTCTAATAAACTATATAAGAAATCGGGACCAATCATCATTATAAACTAACTCATTTTAGGATCTAAATCTGAGATATCCTAAAATTTTCCCCAATAGATATACCAACCTAAATAATACTTAGCCAAAAATAGATATTGCTTCTTTATAAAAGTAAGAGTAATATACTCAAAGAATTATATAGTCTAAAAATCATTAAATACATTAACCTTATTTTGATACTGTAAAAGCAAAAACTCCACAAAAACTGATAGCAAAGGCTGTACGTTTTTCATGTCCAAAAACTAGCCATAGAAGCTTTACAAGAAATTACAATTAAACACCAGTGGGCAAAATAACTTCATTCTATCTACAGGAAATAATATCTTCCCCTTGAATCGTTCAATAATGGAGATCCCCCTAAGAAACTCTTAGCTAGAAGCAGGTACTTACTTTATAAAAGTAGAGAAAAATGGAGTAAGGCCCAAACACAGAGAACCAAAACATTATAAAATCTGTTTTTCTCCAAACTTTTTGCTTAGCCCTCAACTTTTGAGACTGATCCGTAAGTTTCAGAAGTTTGAATCGTTGAAGTATCTAGATAAAAAAAGTCTCATAGAAATAAA
>NZ_CACVBR010000047.1 GCF_902728265.1 Chryseobacterium potabilaquae | reverse complement strand
AGTAAATCTTCTTTGTCAATCATAACTATGTAATGGTTAAAAATAATAAAAAGTTATTTCCGAAAAATTTCTTGAGCTGTAAGAGCTCTAAATTTTCCAGAATAACTTTTTAACTTACACAGTTAGTAAGACACTACCGAATTAAAGAAAAAAGGTTACATTGAAGTCGCTCAACTAGCAAACCATATATTATCTTTTGAATATACTTCTAAACTGATAAAGTAATCTTTCAATTAAGCGTAAATCATCTGTAACTATATCAGCTCTGCCATTCATTTCTTGCTGGAATGTAATTCTTTTTTTATAAGATGTTTGTAGTCCTTTTGGTAAAGAAACATCAAGTAGTAAATTGCCATCTTTGTCAGGAATCAGAGAAATATTATTGATAACACCCTCTAAGATTCCAAACTCTTGATCAGGATAATTAGCTAATTTAATATTAACTGTTTGACCTACTTTAACCTTTCCAAAATTTTGTGCAGGAGCTTTTACTTTTCCTATATACTGATTACCTTTCATAGGAATGATTGAAAATACATTGTCACCAATATTAATACTTTGATTAACTGACCATAATTGTAAAAAGTTAACTCTACCATTTATTGATGAGCGAAGAATATAGTTTAATTCCCAATCTTTTATAGATTTTTTTAATTGGTAAAAAGATTGAAACAGATTTCTTTCTAGGTTTATATTTTCCTTACTTTCATTTATAATTGTGACTTTATTATTTCTATTAAGTTCGTTTATGGAGGACCGTAATTGTGATATATTGCTTAATACATTTTTATAATTTTTTTGATCTTGAAGAAACAAAACTCTTTGTTTTTCAATCTCTTGTGTTGAGATCACTCCTTCTTTATATAATAATTCACTTCTGGTAAGATCACTATGTTGTAATTTCAATTCCGATTCATTAATACTTTTCTGAGATTCCAATAAACTCAACCTTTCTTTGAGTTGAATAGCTTCATAGCTTTGTGCATTATTTTCTACCCTATAAGGTTTAAAATTAGTATTGAGCTTGTTTGCAATATATTCTTTTTGAAATGATGAAAATGCACTTTCAATATCTCCAAGCTGGGAAGATTTTAATTTTTCAAAAGGAAAATTTGACTTATCTAAATTAATTGTATCTACAATACTTTTTAATAAAAAAACATCTTTATAACTGGCTGCATTTTCAAGAACAGCCAAAGGAGTATTTTTTGAAACAGTTTCTTTATCTCTTACAAGTATAGCATCTATTTTCCCTGAATTTTTAGTAACTAATTTTTGAGGTGGAGCCTCCGTTGTTATAATAATTTGGGAAGATATAATATCTGGATATTTAACAAACCACGAGATAAGAAGTAAAATAATTATAAAACTTAATAATATTGTATTCCCCCACTTCAAAATAGTCTTTGGAGGATCTGTCAAAATATCTCTGACTTCCTCACTATAAATTTTTAGACCATCATTTATTTCGTCCATATTAATTGCCTAATTCTAATTGGTTTTTTACTAACTCATAATATTTACCACGCATTGAAACTAAATCTTCATGATTTCCTTGTTCTACAATTTCTCCTTTTTCAAGAACAATAATCTGATCTGCATTTTTTACTGTACTCAATCTATGAGCAACTATAATTGATGTTCTTCCTTTAATGAATTGATTGAGATTTTCCATTATTACTTTTTCATTATTAGCATCTAAAGCAGATGTTGCCTCATCAAAAAAAACATAAGAGGGGTTTTTATATACAGCTCTTGCAATCATCATTCTTTGCTCCTGTCCTCCACTCAACCGAATACCAGATGTTCCTAATTCAGTATTATACTTATTAGGTAAATTTTGTATAAACTCATCAATATTGGCAACAAAAGCAGAATGATATAGTTTTTCCCTATCAATAATTTCATTTTGTTCGGATTCAGATATATTACCAGCAATAGTATCATTAAACATAAAAGTGTCTTGCATTACCGCTCCACAATTCATTCTCCAAAAATCATTATTTATACCCTTTAAATCAACACTGCCTATATCAATATTTCCTTGTGTAACATCATAAAATTTTAACAAAAGCTTCATTAAAGTTGTCTTTCCACTACCACTAGCACCTACAATTGCTGTCGTTTGTCCTGCAGGAATTACACAATTAATATTTTTTAAAACAAATGGTGTTGATTTACCTCCATATCTATAAGATACATCTCGAAGAATAATACTTTTATCTTTAGGTAGCTCCTTTATTTTATTCTCAGATACTACATCTTCATCTTCCTTTGTATGTACCTGAGAAAGTCTTTCTAAACTAATTTTAGCATCTTGCCAATTCTGGATGAAAGTTATAGAGTTAGTAAGTGGAACATTCAGTTGTCCTACTATATATTGGATCGAAGTCATCATCCCTAATGTAAGATCTCCATCTATTACCGCCTTTGCAGAAAGAAAAGTGATGAAAATATTTTTAAATTCATTAATTGTACTTGCTCCAACACTTTGATATTGTGCTAACTTTAAAGAACTTAATGAAGTTTTAAATAATGTAATTTGTGTAAATTCCCATTTCCATCGATTTTTACGTTGTGAATTATTTAGTTTAATTTCCTTTATCCCACTAATAATTTGTAATAAATTGTTTTGGCTTTGTGAAGTTTGATCAAAACGCTTAAAGTCTAATTCTGCCCTTTTTTTTAAGAAAAAGAAAGTCCAACCTGTATATAAAATAGCAGAAACTAGAAAAACTAAAAATATTTTAAAACTATAATATACTAAAATACCATTGAAAACAATAAAAGTTACTATTGAAAACAACATATTAAGCGTTGAAGAAGAAACAAAGTTTTGAATACGAGTATGATCACTGATTCTTTGTAAATGTTCTCCTGCATTTCTGGTATCAAAATAATTAACTGGAAGTCTAAGCATTTTATACAAAAAATCAGAAATCATTTTGATATTAAATCTACTTGTAATATGTATAAGTACCCATTCTCTAAAAATACTGACCAACGTTTGAGTTGATATAAGAATGAATTGTGATGCTAAAATCAAATATATAAATGGAATATCCTTGTTATTTACACCAACATCCACAACCGTCTGCATTAGAAAAGGTAAAATAAATTGAATAACAGTAGCTACAAGCAGACCTATAAATAGCTGATTAATCAGTTTTTTATAAGATTTAAAATAAGGATATAAAAATGAAAAACCTTTAGCTTGTATTTTCTCGCTCTCTTGATTATCGAATTTTGTATTAGGTTCTAATAAAAGGCAAAATCCAGTTTCATCTGCTGCATTAGTCCAGGCTAATCTAAAATCTTCATGTGAATAACTTAGCAAACCCTGAGCTGGGTCAGCTACATACATTTTATTTTCATCAGTTTTGTATACTACTACAAAGTGCTTTTGTCTCCAAGGTACTATAAAGGGAGTTGGTGCTTCATTAACTAAGCTTTCCATTGAGACTCGTATCCCTAAAGCCCCTCATTTCAATAGCCTCCGCAGCCTCTGCTATGCCTGCCATTGTTACACCTGTAGTTGTAATGCTGGCTTTTTCTCGTAAAAACTCTCTAGAAAATGTTTTGCCATAAAATTTAGCAATCATTCGTAAACAAGTAGGTCCACAATCCCTACTGTCTAGTTGTTTATAAAATGGGAACTTATTTTTTATCGCCATATTACCTGATAAGGATATTTTTCATAAATAGCATTACTTTCACTAATTGTATAACCTTCTTCTGCATCTTTTTTACCTTCAGCTAAAAGAATATTAGCTTTAATATTATCATTCAAATGTTTTAAGCATATAGCTTTATAAAATTTAGCATCTGAAAATCTAGGATATAGTTTTAGAGTTTTATCAAATTCTACAATTGCTTCTTTCCATTTTTGTTGTTCATATTTCGCAATACCGTAATAAAATAAGGTGACTGGATTTACCCAATCTTCACCGTTTTTATTTACCATTGTTTTAATGTCATCCGATAATAATTTTTCTGCTTTATCAAATTGATTCAACTGAAGATAACACAAAGCAATGTAAAAGTTATAAGTATGATCCATTTCATATTGATTTCCATACTTCCTAACACACTCTTTAAAATCATCTATAGCCTTAGAATAATTTTTGACAAAAATACACAAGATAAAAGCCCGATATGGCAGATAAGCTTCGTCATCATAATATACTGCTTTATCCATAAAAAGCATTCCCAATTCGTATTTTCTTTGCTTAAACAGAGGCATTGCTTTTTGCTGCCACAGGTAAGCGATAGTACTGTCTTTTTTCAGACCAGCATCAATATTATCTTGCCATTCTTTAGAAAAAAGCATATGCTTCCATGCACCATTTTCTAAATGTTCTTTTATAATTTCCTGTTGTACAATTTTTCTTGCATCTTTTTCTTGGGAAGAAAAAAAAGAAAAGACGAAAAAACTAAAAAAAACGGCTCCCTTCATTAAGTCTTTTTTATTATGTTAATGGATTAAGCTCTCTAAACTTAGAATAGGTAAAATTATAAGGTTGATTACTTAAATCATAGACTTTAACTTCATCAAACCATTTTTTTGACATTTCTAACCATATGTTTTTAATTTCTTTGTATATACTTAAACCATTTTTAGTAAAATATTTTAATGCGTTTTCTTCTGTTTCAAATGGTTGTTTATCTATTAGAACAAAATCATTGTAACATTTATTGAGATAAAAAGCAATTCTTCCTTTGGCTTCATGAACTTGTCTTTTGTCAAAGTCTCCTGCATCTAGACAGGCATCTAAACATATAAAGCTCGTATAATAAGTATAAAAAGCATGGAATAATACATACAAATCTCTATTTTCTATAAAAGTTCCATCTGGCAATTCAATAGTTTCTAAAACTGTTTCTTTAGGAACTTTGAAAAAATCATCAATGTTGGAAAGTAAAGTATAAAAGATGACATGGCCTGTTTGATGTGCAATGTCATCTACAAAAAACACTTCATCATAATTTTCTTGGTAGGCATTATAAAAACCTATACCCACTGCTTTCATAGTAGCAAAGGAATTCCTTTCATAAGTGTCTACATTGAAAATCATACATTTATTAGCATACTTTTCAATTAACTGAAATTGTGTTGGTATATTCTTTTTAATGAGTTGATAAGCTATAGTAAGGTGCTCCAAATGCTCTTTTGTTATTTTTTCTATTTCTACTTCTATTAATTTTTTATCCACATTGAAAAAACATTGCTCCAAAAGTGGAATAGGATATTTCAATACTTCTATAGAAGTGTTTTCTATTAAAGAAACATGATCTAAAGTAAAGTCTACTTTTATACCTTCCTCTTCTAAAAGCATTTCTTTCTTATAAAAGATTAAGATTACATTTTTTTTATTAGTAATGAACCAGCCTGTATTTGGAATATAAAATCTTCCAAAATTGTCAGTTTGTACTCGAAATTTATTTCCACTAGAAAATCCTGCGAGTATTTGTTCTAATTGTACAATACTACTGTTACTTTTATTAAAATAAGAGAAAAATAAAGGTTCTTGATAAATTGTTTCACTTTCAAAATCTAAAGAATTAAAAATGTCCTCATTTTTTTTGTAAAGTAAGAGCTTAATATTTTGATTTTGTGTTTCCAATCCCTGTTCTAGAAATGGTAACAATATAGGTTGTAAGGGATTGTTCATATTATTTTAGAAAGAATGAATGGAATAAAATTGTTTAAAGAATGTGTGGCAACACTAGCTCCAAATCCAATCCTTACTCTCAAGTAGCATAGGATAAATCCAGAAAAAATCTGAGGACTGAATGTTATAAGATAATAACATATTGAATTATTACTGTCTGTATAATTCCATATATGAATGACTCCAAATAAAATAGAAGATATGGTAATAAATACCTTTTGATTTTTCTTCCAGAAATTAATTAATTTTTCACTTTCATATTTTTTGAAAATAAAAAAGAATAATGTAAAGAGAACAATAAACGATAAAATAAAATATATAACCAGTTTAATTGTATCAAACCAATATATATCAAAAGCTAATGCCGCAATCCATAATAATAAGTAGGATATAGTTATAGATAAGTTTACTTTGCTATAAACCAACCATAATCTAAAAAGAGTTTCTTCTAATATAGGTCCTAGAAGTACAGAAAAAAAGAAGGAATTAGATATTAACTCCATCTTGTTGTCATATTTTAAAGGAGGTAAAACATTTTTAAGAACTAAAATATATCTAATACTTGTAATTATGAGCAAGAATGAATATTGTAATAACAAAAAAATAAAAATGCTAATGATTTTTGAACGAGGAGATAAAGAAAGTGTAATTTCTTTAGAAGGTTTGAAATAAAAATAGAATAAATTTTTAATATATTTCATTGTGGCTTGGTAAGCTTTCTTATTAGAGAATACTCTTTGATGTAAAATTTAAATAGAAGAGGAAGGGTTTAAACCCTTCCTTTTTTAAAGACCGTAAGGATTAGTTTTAATGATAACTTCTCCTATCTTCACTGCAACTTTGTGTGCTTGTCCCCAAAATCCATGGCAGTCAGATTGGTCACCTCCTTCAACTTTTTGCATTACTTCTTCTGTTTGTACTTTTTCTGCCATTTCCTTAAAGGCATCTAGACTTATTTTTTTTGTTTGATTTTGCATCTTTTGATTTTTTAGATGATTAATTTCTTTGTCATATAACCCTGACATGGGGTTTTGCTGATCAGCCTTATATTGTACTTTTCATACTGCGCATCATGAAAAGAATAATATTTGTGTTTTTTCTGGAGCAAAGATGCAGCAAATTTGAAATGCTATACAAACAAATGGTTAATAGATTTATAAATTAATAATTATTAATTTATAAATCCATCACATTAAAACATTGACAATTAATTAAATTTCTTTTGACGATTGTTGTTTTTGTATTTCTTTGATATATGCAGAAAGTGTGGTTTGGGTATTTTTCTTAAACGCAGCTGTGAATGCCTGGGCATTATTATATCCTAATTCATCTGCAATAATGGCTAATTTATAAGCCCGAAACAATTTATCCTCTACCAGTCGTTTTAAAGCATAATCAATACGCAAGTCATTAAGGTAAGTTGTAAAACTCTTTTCTTTATGACTATTAATCACTTCAGATAGATAAGCAGTATTAGTATTTATAGATTGGGCAAGACTGGACAGGGTTATTCCTTTTTTAAGAAAACGTTGATGTTTTTCAAAATATTCAAGCTCTTTCAGAATGGTTTGTACCACTTCTTCAGGAATATTTTTGATAGTTTTTTCTTCTTGTTGTAGTGGTTTTTCAATGAAAATTTCTTTTGCCTCCGCTTTGGTTTGTATTTTATTACGTTCTTCAACAGAATGAATAAGATTTTGGGCTATTTTCTCATTTTTTCTCACCAATTTTCTTGATTTGTAGTATAAAAGTAGTAGTGTCAAAAGTAGCAGAGTCATAATTCCTATTGTAAGATATGATAGGAGTTTTCTCTTTTTTAGTTCATCAATTATATTTTCCTTTTCTTGTAAAAGATTCGGAGTATCATACTTTTTTGGTAACTCTGTTAATAAGTACTGGAACTGCTCATCCAGTTTCTTATCTGTCTTTAAGAAACGATCAATATAATAAAGCTGTTTTTCTTTGTCATTTTTTTCTTTATAATAATCTATGAGATAAGTATATATTTCCCGGAGCTCAGGAAAGGTAATATCAGTCTTTTGTAGGTTAGAATCTAACTTAGTGTATGTTTCTACAACTTTTTCTTTGTTTTTTAAGCCATAATAAGCTTTTCCTAAATTATAAAGTGCAATATTAGCATTATTTGGATTGATTCTTATTATATCATCATACACTTTGGATAGTTTTGTAACGGTAGTTTTATATTTTCTCAGTTTTAGGTCATATTTTGCTGATAAAAAAGAATATAAACTAATATCATACGTATTTTTACTAGTAATGGCGGATACTTGTCCCTCCCGAATCAGAATATTTGCAGAATCCAATTTATTAATATCAAGATAACAGCTTATGAGTGCTATACGCATTTGGTTGTGCTGATAATCATCAGTTATGTCCTTTCTATTATACAGATAATGTCTGAATATTTTTGCCGCTTCTGCATTTTTTCCAATATAGCTGTTAATGTAAGCAATATTTATGTCAGCATAGGCAACTTGTCTTTTATCATTTCGTTCTTTTGCATATTTCAGCCCTAAAATATAACTATCTAACGCTGCTTTTAAATTATCATTTTTATAATATAAGTTCCCTTTTATCAAATAAGTTCTTGCAGGATAGAGGCTTCCTTTTATATCTTTTGTAATTGCAGCTATGCTATCAATGTACTTTAAAGCAACGGGAAAATCTTTATTAAAATGTATAAGGTTATAGCCCTCCGCTATTTCGAGTGCATTTTTTTCCTTTTTAGCTTTTTGAAGGTAATATTTTGCTATTTGTTCAGACTGCGGAAATTGATTATGATCGTAATAATCATAAAATTTATTTTTTAGCTGGGAATATTTAAATTCATATAAAGCATCAATATTATTGTTTTGAGCGGCCGCCAAATTATTAAACAATAATATTATAATTGAGAATATATTCTTCATCATTTTGTAATACGCTGCAAATTTACATTTTTATTCATCAAATTGGAATTCCTATGAAATTTCAAGAAAGCACAATTAAGTATTTAATAATTAGAATTTTAGTTTATTTTTTAACATGATGAATTTCTTAACCAAATTCCTAAAAGAAAATTTTATTTAGAAAAAAGGCTGCAGTTCGATAAAAGACAAGGGTATTCCGTATCAAATTTAATATAACTAACAATGATAAATATTTTTATTTAAAGAAAAATGGTAATGAAAAAGCTGCAAAACTTTATTATCGGGAAGGTTTTTTAGGCAAAGAGCAGCTTCTTTACGATCCGGTTAATTATAAAAGTAATGAACCAAATCATGAATTTATAATTAATTACATTAGCCCAGACCTAGTTGGGAATAAGACTGCTATTGCGATGGTAGAAAAAGGGAAAGAACTGGCAGAGGTTATTATTATGGATGTGAAGAACAAATATATTTATCCTGAAGTAATTACCAATACAATGCCCGCAAATGTAGGAGGAATAAAGTGGTTGAATGATAATTCACGATTTTTCTATACTTATTTTCCGATTAATAATCCTAAATCTCAGGATTTCTATAAAAATACACAAGTTATTTTATACAAAATAGGGACAAACCCAAAAGAGTTGACAGATATTTTTTCTGCTAAAAATAATCCAGAGCTAAAACTAGATGAAAAAAAGTCCCCTATTATTTTAGATTCAAATGATAAATATTATGTAGGAATGTTGCTTGATAATAATTATTACAGGCAAACATTTATAATTCCTAAACAAGATTTATTAGAAGATAAAAAAACATGGAAACCCCTCTATACTAAAGAAGATAAAGTTAGATCTTTACAGTTGGTAGATAATGATTTGTATTTTTTATCTCAGTATAATGCTCAAAATTACAAACTTTGTAAAACTAATATATTAGTTCCAAATTTTAAAAACCCTGAAATTCTTATTCCAGAAAGAAATGATGAGATGATAGGACAATATAGATTTACTAAAGATGGTATTTATTACACAACTACAAAAAATGGAGTTGAAGCAAAACTATACTTATATAAAGAGGGAAAAAGCATTCCTATCAAACTACCTTTCCCTTCAGGAAATATCAATTTGCAAGCAAAAGGAAAAGATTTTTCAGAGATTTGGATAAGTTGTTCCGGCTGGGCAAATGAAGAACAGCGTTTTAAATATGACCTCAAAAAACGTTCTTTTCTTCCTGAAAACATTACCCCGATTACAAAATATCCTGAGTTTGATGATATAATAGTTGAAGAAATAACAGTGAAAGCAAGAGACGGCGAAGAAATACCTCTATCACTCATATACAATAAAAATATAAAACGAAATGGAAATAATCCGGTTCTAATTGATTCGTATGGTTTTTATGGATATTCTCGTAATCCATTCTTTGCACGAACCTATTTATTGTGGGTAAATCAGGGAGGAGTAATGGCTGTGGCTCACGTAAGAGGAGGAGGAGAAAAAGGAGAGCAATGGCGTTTAGGAGGATATAAAGAAACAAAACCTAATACTTGGAAGGATTTAATAGACTGTACAGAATATTTAATCAAGGAAAAATATACCTCAAAAAGTAAAGTAGCAATTTGGGGAGCAAGTGCAGGAGGAATTACAGTAGGACGAGCCATGACAGAGAGACCGGATCTATTCAAAGCTGTAATTCTGGAAGTACCTACAACCAATGTATTAAGAGATGTCCTCTCTATCAGCAATAATGCAGATGAATATGGAACATTAAAAGACTTTAAAGGGTTTAAAGCTTTACTAGAAATGGATGCTTATTACCATATCAAAAAAGGAATCAAATATCCCGCAACATTTATCACCGGAGGAATAAATGATCCTAGAGTTCCAGTTTGGGAACCTGCAAAATTTGCCGCCAAATTAATGGCTAATAACGTTTCAAAAAATCCTGTATTACTTCAAATAGATTATGAAGGAGGACATGGAGTCAATACAACTGCTGTTCATGGGCATTCAAACCTCTCTGATATTTTTGCTTTTGCATTCTGGCAACTAGGCCATCCCGATTACCAGCCAAAAGAAAACACAAAAAAATAAATATCACGTTTTCCTCACCAATTTTATGATGAATATGTAGTAAAGATGAAATTATATATTTAGAACTGAAAGAAATCTGTGCCAATCCAGTATTTTAAGAAGCTATTTATTTAGCTTCACTAAATTTGCATGACGAGGTAGCTAAATGGATTAATTCAGAAAAATAGTTTTTGCCAAAAGAATATCAAAACTAAAACAGACCATATTAAAATACTATAGCCGAATAAGTACACGCTGTACTCCATTCGGCTTATTTTCATAGGTTGGTTTAGGGGAATTTAAAGACACTTTTTCCCCTAACCCTTAAAAACCAATAATCTACAGCCGGCAACAAAATCCGGGAGCTGGATATACATTTTCTGCTAAGTTTATCACAAAATTTGGTAAAAACATCTGAAATAAGAAATCAACTTTTATTTTCACCCAACAACAGTATCTATAGGTTCAGAAATAAAATCCGCTATGTGGAATATGAATATAAAAGTGGAAAAAAATTATACCATTTCATCAGTTCCATTTTCAAATGAATTACACCCAATATTATTTTTCAAAACAAGTTAAAAACCATTGGAGACTTAGCAAGCATTCTTGTTAATGATGAAATAGCAGAAGATGAAGCCAAAATCGAAAATCCATCTGTAAAAATATGCTGAAATTGAAAAAGAGTAGTATTTAGAGGTTCAGTTTTTTTACATTGAGAAAAATAACCATCTTTTTTCATAATATTTTTCTTTATTTAAATTAATATTTCTCAAAAATGTGTAATTTTAAATGATCTTGTTTTTGAGAGAAGACAATATATTAAATAAATTATCTTTCATTATGTATTTATTTGATATCTGCTAATTAAGCTCTATTTATAAAAAATTAAAATATTTACTTCTTAAATAAGAGTATATTCTTAAATTTATTCTTAGTTGAATAATAATTATTGTTAATCAGGCTCTCATTTTTCAACTGAGAATATATATTTAGTTAAATAAGATAGGAGGTTTATCATAAACACCATCTTTTAAAATCAAAATCTATGTTAAGCCATAAAACATCTGTCCATTTTGTAAATGCAGAAGGGAATGGAAATAAAATTTTAATTGTTCCCACCTTTGTTTTATTATACTGGAAAAAGTTTCTTTTTATCATAAGTAGCATTTTGTTCATACTTTTAGTGATTATTGGAGTTTTTATTTATCAAAAAACCAGCGACCATTATAAAGAAAAGCTAAGAAAAGCAAATTATATCAAAAGGCAAATTGACCTACAGAAACTAAAAAAATCATTTAAATCTATCGATGAAAGTATATATCGTATTAATCAATTTATGTGGCAAAGAGATTTGGAGAATTTTCAAATGAAAAATATAGGAGGTGGAGAAAAATTGGAAATAGTAGATGTTAATGAAGTCACTTCTTTTTATGTTGATTATATTAATGATTTAGAAAATGTTATTACAAAATTACCATTAGGTAAACCTTATATGGGAACTATTACGTCTCGCTTTGGAACAAGAGCAAATCCTTTTTCAGGATATGGAGCCGAGAGTCACTCGGGTATTGATTTTAGAGGAAAAAGTGGAGATGTAGTGAGGTCAACAGCAAAAGGCAAAGTAAGTTTTGCAGGTGTAAAAGGAGGGTACGGAAACTGTATTATTATAGATCATGATTATCATTTACAAACATTGTATGGTCATCTTTCATCAATCAATGTAAAAAAGGGGGAAGAAGTTAGAATTGGAAGCGTTATTGGAAAGATAGGAAGTACAGGAAGAAGTACTGGTCCTCACCTTCATTATGAAGTTCACTTTAAAGGGACTAGAATAAATCCCGAACAATATTTAAATTTAAAATAAAATACACATGATGTTTAATAACAAAACTAAATCTACTTCAAATGGCAAGATAAATAATGAAGTAATTACCTCCATTATTGGAGAGGATATGATCATAACAGGAGATATTACCTCGAAAACTAGTATCCGAATTGACGGAACTATTTTAGGAAACGTAAATACTGAGAAATTAATTGTGTTAGGAGAAAAAGCAAATGTTACAGGAAATTTGAAGAGTAAAAGTATAATTATATATGGAAAGCTAGAAGGAAATATAAATGCTGATGAAATGCAATTAAAAATGACAGGGATGGTTAATGGAGATATTTCTGTTAAAACAATAGAAATAGAAATGGGAGGTAAGTATAACGGCAACTTAATGATGAATGATGAACAAAGAGAAATTAATAGAGGATTAAATAGTAAAGAAGATAAAAAACCATTAGTGAGTGCTATCAATTAACTAAATTGGAGGTCAGCTCACCTTTAAAATGGTACTGTTTAATTAACTAAAAATGACACAGATTTTGAACATATTTTTCCAACACCTTTTTGAGCATATAATAGGCTAGGAAGATATTCATTTAATAACTCTTTAGAAATTGAGAACAAATGCCTTAGATCCCTTAGAAAACTGCCGGAGGTTTGAAAACGTTGTTTTTTTGCAGATTTGGAATGACAACCTTTTATTAAAATCTATAATAACTTTTGAAATTATTAGATTTTGAATCGGTATAGCGGATTTTGAAAGTTTAATTTTAAATAACTTATTATTAACGAGTTAAACATTCACTGAGATTATTAAAATTGGCATGTTCCTTATGGGGAATTTCATGTTGTTTAGACCTTTTATATATTAATAAGATTAATAACTACTACAATATCAGAAACAATGTAATAAATCAAATATCAGAATTGTCTTTATGTCATAAGCCGATAACTAATGAAACAAACTTTCTTAGTCTTATTCTTTATAAATATTTCATTTTTAGGATTTTGTCAAAAAGCAGAACAGACAAAATCTATTGACAACTATCTCACCGAAATAATGAAAACTTTTGAGATTTCTGGTTTGGCTGTTGGCGTTGTAAAAAATGATAAAATAATTTTCCAAAAATATTACGGTAGAGACTACTTGAAATCTGATAAAAAAGTGGATTCACATTCTCTTTTTAGGGTTTACTCTACCACAAAATTGATTACCAATGTTGCCGTTTTTCAATTAATTGAAAAAGAACAACTTTCGTTAGATGATAAAATCTCAAAATATGTTGCCCAGCTTCCCAAAGAATGGCAAGAGGTTCAAATAAAGAATCTTTTATCCCATTCATCTGGTATTCCTGATTTTGCGCGTTATGAAGATATTCCAGTTGATGCTTCTAATACCCAAGTTTTTGAACGACTAGCAAAAGAAAAAATGGAATTTAAAACTGGAAATCAGTACAGTTACAACCAAACCAATTATATGCTTTTGGCAATGATTATCGAAAAGATAAGTGGACAAACATTTGAAGATTATGTCTTGAAAAATCAATTTTCTGACGCAAAGAACAAAGTAATATTTTCTTCCAATTCTCTTGAGGAAATTCCGAATCGTATTCAAAAATATTATTATAATGACTCTATCAAACAGTTTCAAAAATTAAAACATGTGGGTGGTCGGAGGTCACATTCGGCTAATGGATTGGCAATCTCTCTTCCTGATTTTTTGCAGTGGAGCATTCATCTCAAGAAAAATCAACTCCTGAAAAACGAGACAAAAAAATTGATGTGGAAACCGTTTGATTACACTAATAAACAAGATATTTTTGCACACGGCTGGGAAATTACCAAAACCGGAAACGTTACTTCTTATGGCTTTTCGGGTGGGAACGTTAGTGCTTACAGTATTTTTCCTAAGAATGATTTATCCATTGTTTTGATGTTCAATGGCTACAGATATAATTTTTTTGCACCTCAATATTTGATCATCAATCACATTGCAGGATTGATTGATAAGAATTTGGCAAATCCGTATTTATCCAGGGAAGAATCTGTTATTTCCGATCTCATTAATAAGCCTCATACCAAAAAGGAAATGTATGGTTATCGGATGGTGAATGATAAAGTAGTTTTCACTTATAAAATTCCTAAAAACTTAAATGCTAAAGCGATAACGAACATGTCGGTTGCTGGTACATTCAATGATTGGAATCCTGAGAATATGGCTTATCAAATGATTGCTAAAGACAAAAACACATTTGAATTAGCGTTGCCGAAATCTCAATTCGAGAAAGGAAAAATATATGAGTTCAGATTCGTCATGAACACAAATGGCTGGTTCACGACACCTTATAATGCCCTCAATACCAATGGAAATCCAAAGGATAATAATTTAATTTTTACAGTTGATTAATTATTTTTACAATTAAACTGTCAGATCAAGTTGTGATTATTACACGTCATCACTTTGCAGAGGAAGTAATTATTTTAATATTTAAACTTCCTATCTTCTTCCCTAATGGGCAAATCATTAATACTTGCATATCTCTTCATCATGAGTCCATTTTCATCAAATTCCCAATTTTCGTTTCCATATGCTCTGAACCATTTACCCTCTTGGTTCATATATTCATATTCGAATCTTACTGCAATACGATTATCCGTATGCGCCCAATATTCTTTTTTAAGCTTATAGTTTAATTCATTCTTCCATTTGTTACTAAGAAATTCAACAATTTCTTCTCTACCATTGATAAATTTATCTCTATTCCTCCATTCGCTATCAAGGGTGTAAGCTTTCGAAATTTTTTCAGGGTTCTTAGTATTCCAAGCATCTTCTGCAAATTGTATTTTCTGCAATGCAGTTTCCAATGTAAATGGTGGTAGTGGATGTTTTTTTTCCATTTTTATTAAATTAAATTATTAATAATTATTTTTGATTTTTCAATCAAATGATTCGATTTAAATAATTGGCTTTCAATGATGGAACTTTCAAAAAGCATATAGATATGATCTGAAACATTTTCATCATTTATAAGGGATGAGAAAAAATTTCGAAGATCTTTTTTATGTTCCTGAATTGCGTTTAAAATTTTAACATTGTCATTTGGGATCTCAGATAAAATATTTAAGAAACTACAACCCCTAAAATTTTCCTTTGAGTTCATATAAATTAAAAAATCAAATGATGAAATAACTTTTGATTTGATATCTTCTTCATTATTTATAAAAATATTTAACTCATTAAACCAGTAAGTATGCCTGGCATTTAAGAAGGCAATACACAGATCCTCTTTAGATTTAAAATGTTGATAAAAACTCGCCTTTGCAACATTTGCATCGGAAATAATTTGGTTAATTCCAGTAGAATTATAGCCTTGATTTGCAAAAAGGACCAAAGTCACTGCCATAATTCTTTCTTTCGGTGATACCATATATTAATTTTTATAAGACAAATATAATCAAATTTTAAAACATACAAACCAGTCTGTCTACATGAATGATTATATTTATTTCCGTAATATTTAAAAAAGTAAATTTCATAAACTCATTTTACGAAATTAGAAGTCAATTGCTTGGATCGGATACCACAAATTCGTTGTTATTTCTACTTCAAATGAAAAGTGAAAGAAACATCTGTCAAATTAATAAACCAAAAAAATTTTTTCCTTAGCTCTACTACTTGGACACGCTAAATAAGAAAACACTGATTCATAATCATTTAAATACTAAATCCATTTAATTTTTATATTTAAAATAAAAAATTTGTCATTTTTTTATTACAAAGCAATATTTCATAGGATTTTAGTTATAAATTTGCAATCGGAAGTAGAGTTTCCATCATCAAATGTTAGTATGAGATAAATCTCGTACGTAAATTGAAATTAAGAAGGCAGTCTTTTCTGGCTGCCTTTTTCATAAAAAACAACCCAAATACAATCAAATATACACACTTTCATTTCCTATTAATTTTTACATCCAAAAATAGAGTTGCAAAAACTTTATAAGCAAATCCTGATCAAGTTTATCAGGATTTGGGTTTGGAAAATATACCTTAATGGAAATCTTCAATAGTTCTCCATCTTCCTTCATTATAACCTGCATAAATACCTTTAAATTTTACGATTAAGCCATAAAATTTGTCATTTTTTTATTACAAAATGAAATTCCGTAGGATTTTTACTATAACTTTGTAGCCGGAATAAGAGTTTCCACATCAAATGTTTTTAAGTCCGTCTCACTAATAGTGAAAACGGACTATTTTTTTAGTACTTCAAATTTTAAAAACTATTTTCATCTAAACAATTCCAAAACTATAACATTTAGTTATAAAATGGTTCATATGCAAAAGAGGCTAACCTTTATGGAAAGCCTCTTTTGGCTTGAAAAATGTTCTCACATTTTTCAAAATATAATTTAGTTATGAATGTTTACATTAATTACAGAGAGTTAGAAATTGATGATTCATCTGAACTCTATATTTTTCTTTAGACTTTAGCTTAGCTTGGATAGAATAATCCAAAGCTTGGATTGATATAAGCTTTTTATCAATAAAGTCAGCAATATGAACAATCGAAAAAATAAAATCTCTGTACTTTTGTATATCAACTGTTTGTCCATAAGAAGGAAGATACGCTTTTAAAAAAGGAAGTGTTCTCTGATGCTTATCGTAATCAATGCAATATTCAGCGCCTTCTCTCGAAGTGATAATACTAAAGTTATTGATATAATATTCTACTTTTTCAGTAGTATTGAAAATTATGTCATTTTTTATAAAATGTCTATTAATTTTATCCAAAATATATTGAGCGTATTCCATCATGGTAATCGTTTTCAGCTCAATTTTATGTTCTATCTCCTTTACGAGATTTATTGATTTACCATCATCACAACTTGTACAAAAAGAAATTCCTATTCTTTCATAATAAGGAAAAAAACAATCTTTAATGACAATGGAGGCATCAGCCTGTATTTTATCGTTTGTAAAATTGTAATACAGATAAGGACTATACATCTCTACAAGATTTTTGAGATAATCTAATTCACTTGTATTATGATATTTTTCAAACCATTTTTCGAGATTATTATAATAATTATTTTCAAATTCTTTAAAACTTAAATAAAAGGGTACTTCCATAGCTTTATAATTTTGATATGACAAAGCTATTTCAGAAGCACGACAAAACTCGACGTTTTATTTTTTTTAATTCAAAAAATTGAAAAGATATGATATTCTGAAAAGATTAAATCCTGTAAATACTTTTATATCAATCATTTATCATAATTTCTCATGAGGAATTCAAAATAATGAATCATTTTCAAATAATTTTCAATACTGATATATTCATTGGTACTATGCATAGACTGTCGTTCGAAACTATTAATTTTTATAGGCATGAAACGATAAATATTTTTGCTAACAATTTGATACTTATAGGCATCCGTTCCACCCACTGTTAAATATGGGGTAATAAGAGTTTTCGGATGAATCTCTTTAATAGCTGATTCTATCATTTGATAACTTTTAGTATTCGTTGATGACACCGACGAAGATTCTCTCGAATTATCAACCTGCTCTACCTCAACATCAAAACCTTTTGTTGCATTGGCAATATGCTCTTTTACTTCTTTTATTGTATTTCCGGGGAGAAGCCTAAAGTTAACAACAAACTCCACTTCCGGAGAAAGAACATTGGTTGCATTACTTCCCTTCATCATGGTTAAAGCTGTGGTAGTACGAACTAATGCATTGGTCCCAATATTTTTGGTTAACTGCGACAAAAGTAAGGGTTTCAAAAGCCATTGATTAGAAATAGCAAGCCTATTGGTAAAAGGCATTGAACCTCCTATATTAATAAAAAACTCATTAAGCAAAGGTGTTACGACCGGTTTCATCTGATGCTCTTCCAATCGTTGCATGATAACAGCAGCTTTTCCAATTGCCGTTTTCATAGGAGGCATTGAAGAATGACCACCTAAACCTTTTACTTTAATTTTCATGGATAAAAAGCCTTTTTCCGCACAACCTATGACTGCTACATCAGAATCTATCCCGGAGACACTCCCCTTCTCTAAAATTAATCCACCTTCATCATATACTGCTTCAAATTTCAATCCTTGTTTTTTAAAATGAGCAGCAATTTTTTCTGCACCTCTTTTTCCTCCCACCTCTTCATCAAAACCAATAGCTAAATAAATATCTCGTTGGGGAACATATTGACTTTTTATGAGATTAGATAGAGATTCCATCAATGAGAAAAGCATTCCTTTCATATCTATTGCCCCTCTTCCATATATTTTACCATTTGCTACAGCTCCAGAAAATGGTGCATACTCCCAATCTTCGGCTACTTTTGAAGCAGCAGGTAATACTTTATCATCAGGTCGAAAAATATGTTCTTCTTTATTTTTTACATCAGCATCACCGGGTGGTACAACATCCATATGAGAAAGGAATAATAGCGGTTCAAGATTAGAATTACTTCCTTTTAGCCTAAATATTAAAGCATATTGATTAATTTCAAAATTTTCTGTGTTTTGATATACTTCCGGAAAAGACGTTTGTAAATATTGTTTAAATAGAGCAAAAGGAGCAAAATCAAATGTTCCTAAACTTCCTGTAGAAACGGTGGGAATTTTTATTCCTCCAGATAATCTTCGGACAGCTGAATCATTTTTCATTAATTTCCAACCATTTACATTTGAACTAGCAACTTCTTTTTTAAAAGGATATGTATATGTTTTAATTAATAAAACGGCAAATAACAGAATAATAATTCCAAAGAAAACCAATACGATTTTTTTCATAATAATTGTGAATTTAGTTTTATGGTATATTTGATGAAAACAAATATAATTAAAACCCATTGTGAATTTTGATAATTTTAGGTATAAAATCACGATGTAGAATTAATTTTAATTGTTATTACCTGTTCATATTTAAACTTGTAATTCAATATCTATTTTCACACATATTATTCTTCCAAAATCTTTTGAAACTAGAGATTTCAATTCAAAATATACGATGAGGATAATTAAAGATATTTTTATCATATATAAACTCACCTTTGAATATTACAAATAACACCTAATGCTCATATGCTATTTTATTATCCATCTCTTGCTTTCTTTTTTTTATAAAGTCTGTGGGTCGAATTCCATTGATTTCATAAAAAAGATCCGAAAAATTTTGTCTCGATGCAATACCGCATTCTTTTGCCAAACTTTCAATACTATATTTAAGGTATTCTTTATTTTCAAAAAGTAAAACAGTAATATAATTAATCCTTAATTCACTCAAATACTTATTAAAATTTACTCCTTTATATTCATTAATTACTTGAGAGAGGTAATTAGAATTGGTACCGAGCTGTAGGGCAAGTTTATTGATTGTAAGACCTTTTTGAATAAATTCCTTTTTATCTTCAAATATTCTAAGTTTACCCAACAATTCTTCCACTTTATTTTCGTCTAATCCACTTTTCTTTTCGTTAGAAATTAAAATTGACTTTTCAGCCTCCTCTTGATCCATCACAAATTTTTCTTCCAATACCCTATATTTTTGTTGAATATCTTTTCCCATTTTATACCTTATGATAAGTAAAATAATTAGGATAATAGCCAAAAAAAGCAAACCTATAATCATATATTCTCCCCTCGAGTTTGCTTTTTCAAGTTTATTTTTTTCATCCAACAGCATTGTTGTATCATATTCTTTATGAATTTTTGGAGATAAATACACAAAATCTTTAGAAATAATACTATCGACTTTTAAAAGCTGGCCCGTAAAATACAACTGCTTTCCTTCATCATTTTTTTGTTTATAATATTTAATAAGTAGTTCGTAATTTTCTCTTAATTCAGGCAAAACAAATTGATGTTTTTGAAAAATCGAATCCACTTTAGTAAAATATAAAACAGATTCTACATCATTCTTTAATCCCAAATAGCTTTTACCAATATAAAAATACCCCATAGAGAGCCAAGCAAAGTCACGACCTATTTTAATAGATGAAACAGATTGATTTAAATAATTAATTGCCGGAGAATACAGTTTTTTCTGATAGTCTGATATCCCCTTACAAATTAAGAAATATCCCTTCTCTTGATTATAGTTCTTATCCGTTCCTACGTCTGAGAACCCTACCCTTATAAGAGAATCAGCTTTTTTAAACTGACCTAGATTACGATAGCAGATAATCGCTTGATGTACACTATTTAAATACCCTTTTTTATTATTATAAATTTCATTAGGATGGAGATCAGCCTTTGTTTTGGAATGATAATATGTAATACAATTTTTAAAAAGAGATAAGGCTTCTTCATAATACCCCAAATAGCTTTTTACTACCCCAATATGATATAAGTTCTGGTATTTTAAAAAATCGTTTTTCGTATTTTTTGAATATTGATACGCTATCAGATATTCATTAAGTGCATATTGATATTTTTTAAAGTAATAATAATAAACCACACCTTTATCTAAATAAGCAGTTCCTATCAAGTCTTTATTTTCAGAAAGTTTGGCTGCCCAAATTGCACTATCAGCATATTGAACTTTCTGATCATTCAACGAAGAATAAAAGATTCCATCCTTATATCCCTGAAAGAGCTTCTCATAGTTTCTCTCTTTTTTCGCCTTATCTATATAAAGCTGAATCAATGGGAATGCTTTATTATTATTTTCTTCTAAATTTTCATACCCTACTCTCAATTTATAATAATCACTGTATACTTCTTGAGAAAAAATAAGTTTAAAAAATGTAACAGATAATGTGAATACTAGTTTTTTTATCACTTTTAATTATTAATTTTAGTATGATTTACAACCAAAAATACAGAAATTCCATTAAATTTTATTAATATAAATCGAATAAATATCACCAATTATAGAAATAAAAAAACATAATATAAAACCCTAATTATCAAATATTTAAAAACGTCTCAATTCATAAATTAGGACGTCTTAATTTCTGAATCAAGACAACACCTCCTTTTTTTAACCATTTTATGCTTATAATTTCAACCCCGTAAATCTAAAGGTATCTGCCTCATTGGGATAACTTTTAAATCAAGAGTTTTATGAAAAAGATTATCTCTTTAACCACTTTATTAATAATGATTATGATGACAGCTCTATCTTGCAGACAAGATGAAATCAATGATCAACAAGATGAAGTAATCATAACGAACAATATGAGTACAATAAATAGTACCGAGTGTATTGACACCCTACAAGTGGAGAACAGCACTTTAAATCCAGATCCTCCTATAAAAAATGGCACCCACTGGAAACGATAAACACCATATTTAATATACTTAAAACTAATAACCATGTTAATTATATAATTTAGTGGATAATAACTCTAAATTATATGGGTTCAGGAATCACTGAACCCTTTATGATGAACCAAATCAATGCTCATAAATGTGAAAAGAGACTATCGTTTAATGGTCTCTTTTCTTTTAAAACATTAAAGATTTATAATCACTTCCAGCCTCCGCCTAAGCTCTTATAAATATCAACAACTGTACTGAGTTGTTTTTGTTTTGCCTCAACTAATTCCATTTTAGCATCCAAAGCATCTCTTTGATTAAGAAGAACTTCGAGATAATCTGCTCTTGAATTTCGGAACAGCTGATTCGCAATATCGATCGATTCTTCCAAGGATTTGGTCTCCTGAGATTTCAATTGATAATATTGATCAATATTTTTAATTTTTGACATCAAATTTGCTACATCTAAATAGGCATTTAGAATCGTTTTATCATACTCATATAGAGCTTGAATTTGTCTCGCATCCGCAGCTTGAAAATTAGCTTTAATGGCACTTTTATTAATAAGAGGCCCAGCCAACTCTCCTCCCAAATTATACGCAATAGATTCCGGCATTTTTACCAAATATGACGGTTTAAAAGCTTCAAGTCCTAAGGTTGCAGAGATATCTAATGTAGGATAAAACTCTTTTCTAGCCACTTCTACATCGAGTTTTGAAGATTTCAATTCCAACTCTGCTTGCTTAATATCAGGACGGTTTCCTAAGAGCTGTGAAGGAATTCCTGTATATATCGTTTGCGGAATGGTAGACATAAAGTTTTCTTTTGTTCTTACAATAGGTTGCGGATAACGCCCTAAAAGAGCATTAATCTGATTTTCTTTTTCTGTAATATCTTGACGAATAGTATATTCCGTCGCTTTTGATTTCGAAAGTTCCGCTTCAAATTTTTTCACAGCTAGTTCCGTAGCTGCTGCCGCTTCTTTTTGAATCTTTGAAATTTCTAATGCCTTCTGCTGAAGCTTTATATATTGTTGAATAATATCCAACTGATTATCCAAGGCCAATAATTCATAATAGTTATCCGCGACCTCCTCAATAAGATTGGAAAGAACAAAGTTTTTCCCTTCTACAGTTGAAAGGTAATGGGCAATTGCAGATTCTTTTTCTGTTCTTAATTTTTTCCAAATATCAATTTCCCAGTTTGCTGTTAAGCCTCCTTCAAAATTTCCTAGAGGATCAGGCATTTCTCTTCCGGGTTCAATTTCTGTGGTAGCATCCCCGGCTCCTTCACTCGTATACCTTCCTGATTTTTTCACACCGACACCTACTCCAGCCGAAACAGTGGGTGTTAATTTTCCTTTTTTAGCTAAAACTCCACTTTTCGCAATTTCAATTTGCTGCAAAGTGATCAATAATTCCTGATTATTTTTTAAAGCAGTTTCAATCAACACTACTAAATTCGGATCAGTGAAAAATTGTCTCCATGGAGTTGTTCCACTATTAGTATTTGTATCCACCTGCTCTTCTTGATTAAAATTCTGAGGGATATTCTCTTTTACCTCATCTTTTATTACAGTCGCCAGTGGGGCTTTACAACTGCTTAAAACAATTGATAAGACAATGGCGGTGATTATATTTTTAGTCTTCAAATTTTCCATCATGTTCATAAGGTTCTGTTTGTTCAGTTAAAGGGTTTTCTTCTTCATATTTTGCTAATCTTGACTTTTCAGCAAGCGTCCCAAAAATGTAGTATAATCCAGGAATAATCATTAATCCGAAAATAGTTCCGATCAACATCCCTCCTGCTGCAGCGGTACCAATCGTTCGGTTACCAATAGCTCCTGGTCCCGTAGCAACAACTAAAGGAATGAGCCCTGCAATAAAAGCAAAGGAAGTCATCAAAATAGGACGAAAACGAATAGCAGCACCTTCAATAGCAGCTTTTGCTACAGGAATATTTTCTTCAGCCTTTTTCTGAACCGCAAACTCCACAATCAATACTGCATTTTTTCCTAAAAGTCCAATTAGCATTACCATCGCAACCTGAGCATAGATGTTATTTTCCAGCCCTAGTAATTTTAAGCATAAAAATGCTCCAAAGATCCCTGTTGGTAATGATAAGATTACCGGTAACGGAAGAATGAAACTTTCATATTGAGCGGAAAGGATTAAATACACAAATACCAAACATACTAAGAAAATAAAAACAGCTTCATTTCCTCGACTTACTTCATCTTTGGAAATCCCTGCCCAATCAATCCCAAAACCTCGAGGTAATGTTTTATCTGCTACCTCTTGAATGGCATTAATGGCTTGTCCACTACTATAACCAGGTGCCGGAGTTCCACTTACTTCAGCTGAATTATACATATTATGTCTTGTAATCTCTGATAAACCATATACTTTTTCCATTTTCATAAAATCCGAATAAGGGACCATCTGATCCTTATCATTTTTAACGTATAGTTTTAAAAGATCCGTTGGCAACGCACGATATTGGGGTCCAGCTTGGACAATTACTTTATAAGGCCTATCGAAACGAATGAAACTAGTCTCATAATTCGAACCTATTAAGGTAGATAGATTATCCATTGCACTTTCAATAGTTACCCCTTTTTGTTCCGCCAGATCGTTATCGATTTTCAACATATATTGAGGAAAACTTGCCGAATAGAATGTAAATGCAGAACCCAGTTCAGGACGTTTTTTTAATTCCTTCACGAAGTCATTACTCACCTTTTCCATTTTATGATAATCCCCACTTCCTGCTTTATCTAAAAGCCTAAGCTCAAAACCTCCTGCAGCACCATACCCAGGGATAGAAGGGGGTTGAAAAAATTCAATATTGGCTCCTGGAATATTTTTAGCCTTTTCTTCTAGTTTTTCAATAATTTCTGCAGCAGACTCTTTCCTATCTTCCCAACTTTTAAGATTGATTAAACATGTTCCTGAATTAGAGCCTGTCCCTTCTGTTAATATTTCATATCCCGCCAATGAAGAAACAGATTGTACTCCCTCTACACTTTCAGATTCTCGCAATAACTCTTTGGCAATTTGATTTGTTCTTTCCAATGTAGAACCAGGAGGAGTTTGAATAATTGCATAAATCATCCCCTGATCTTCAGCCGGAATGAATCCAGAAGGTAAAGAATTGCTTAAAAAGAATGTACATGCACAAAATGCGACTAGCAAAGGAAGTGTAATTACTTTTTTAGTAACTGTTTTATTGAGCATTTTCTCATATTTCCCGGCTCCTTTCGTAAATAAACTATTGAATTTATCTAAGAATAGACTGATGGGAGTTTTCTTTTTAGCTTTTCCATGATTATTCTTCAAAATCAAAGCACATAAAGCGGGAGTTAATGTTAAAGCAACAACCCCTGAAAGTATAATCGCCGAAGCCATAGTGATTGAAAATTGACGATAAAATACACCGACAGGTCCTGACATAAAAGCAATCGGAATAAATACGGAAGCCATTACCAAAGTAATAGCGATAATAGCACCACTAATTTCATGCATCGCCTCTTCTGTAGCTTTTAATGGAGATAAATTCTTTTCCTCCATCTTAGCATGAACCGCTTCAATTACCACAATTGCATCGTCGACCACGACTCCAATAGCCATTACCAAAGCAAAAAGTGAAATCATATTCAATGTAATTCCAAAAGCAGACATCACGGCAAAGGTACCTACTAACGAAACGGGTACTGCTAATGCAGGAATTAAAGTGGAACGCCAGTCTCCTAAGAAAAGGAATACTACAATAGCAACCAAAACAAATGCTTCAAATAGCGTATGAATTACTTTTTCCATAGAGGCATCCAAGAATCTGGAAACATCATAGCTAATATCATAATGCATCCCTTTGGGAAAACTATTTTTCTGAAGATCTGTCATCAATTTTTTCACATTTTTGATAACATCACTTGCATTAGATCCATAGGATTGTTTTACTGTAATTGCTGCGGAAGGTTTTCCGTTTAATGTAGAATAGATATCATACATTGAAGAACCAAATTCCACATCTGCAACGTCTTTCAGCCTTACAAACTCTCCATTTGGTTTGGCCTTTAATATAATATTCCCATAATCTTTTTCATTATTAAAACGACCGGGATATTTGAGTATATACTCAAATGATTGCGATCTTTTCCCTGAACTTTCTCCTGTTTTACCCGGGGAAGCTTCTAAGCTTTGTTGATTCAACGCCTCCATTACTTCATCAGAAGAAATATTGTAAGCAGTTAATCGATCAGGCTTCAACCAAATACGCATAGCGTATTCTCTAGTTCCCAAAATATCAGCAAATCCTACTCCACTTACCCTCCTCAACTCAGACATTACATTAATATCCGCATAATTAAAAAGAAACTTTTGGTCAGCTTTCGGATCATCACTGTATAGGTTAATATACATCAACATATTAGGTTCTTCACGAGTGATCTTCACTCCCTCTCGAATAACGAGAGGAGGAAGTTTGTTAACCACTGAAGAAACACGGTTTTGAACGTTTACAGCGGCCACATTTGGATCTGTTCCCAGGTCAAATACGACTTGAATAGAGGCTTCTCCGTCATTACCGGCATCAGAAGTCATATATTTCATTCCGGGAACACCATTTAAACCTCTTTCCAACGGGATAACCACAGATTTGATCAATAATTCATTGTTTGCTCCTGGATACTCCGCCGTAATATTTACTTTGGGTGGCGAGATCGATGGAAACTGGGTTACCGGCAGTTTTACCAACGATAAAACTCCCATAAACACAATAATTAATGATATAACAATAGACAGAACGGGTCTGCGAATAAATTTCTTAAACATACTGCTTCATTTATAGGATCACTACTCTGCTTTTAGCTTCAAAGATTGAAGGACTTTTTTCGGATCTTGGAATTTCGTTGAAACTTTCTGATCATCTCTCACTTTCTGAACCCCCTCAATAAGTATTTTATCACCTGTAGAGAGACCTGAGCCTACTATATATAAATCAGGAAGTTCATAAGCCACTTTAATATTTTTAGACTTCACAACTCCCTTATTGTCCACCACAAAAACATACTTTTGATCTTGAATTTCATAAGTTGCTTTTTGAGGAATAATTAAAGCCTTTTTAAGAGGTAAAGTCATTCTTACTTTTCCTGTTTCCCCATTTCTCAATAATTTATCAGGATTCGGAAACTTAGCTCTGAATGCTATATTTCCTGTTTCATTATCAAACTCTCCTTCAATAGTCTGAATTTCCCCCTTCTGAGGAAGAAGATCTCCATTTGCCATTACTAATACCACCTCATTGCTTCCTCTATTGGCAGCATGAGTCTGATAACTTAAATATTCAGGTTCAGAAACATTAAAATAACTATACACACTTGTATTATCAGACAAGGAGGTTAGTAATTCTCCTTCATCAATCAAACTTCCTAATTTTAAGGGTATTCTATTAATCACTCCCGAAAAAGGAGCTTTAATATCTGTAAATGATAAATGGATCTGGGCCAATTTTGCTTCTGCATTTGCTGCATCTAATTTAGCTTGTGCCATTGCTCTTTCATTTTTAGAGACAATGTTATTACTTGCTAATATACTTGCATTTTTAAGCTCGATAGAAGCCTGTTCTACTTCTGCTTTAGCCTTTAATAACTCTGCTTGATACAGTTTAGGCATAATACGAAATAATGTTTGCCCGGCATGGACATATTGTCCCTCATCTACATAAATATTTTCCAAGAAACCTTTTTCCTGAGCTCTAATTTCAATGTTTTTTACGGATTGAATCTGAGCAACATATTCTTTATCAATTGTTGTATCCATAACAATGGGTGTAGTAACCGGATACACCACCGCTTCTTCTTTGTGTTCTTTCTTGTTGCTACAACTTAGGCACAACAAAAAACTACTTAGCACAATGCTAGTGATCACTCTTTTGGAGGGGCGGCAAGGATTCCTGCGTTAAACAGCCATCTTTACTATAACATATTGAAAAACAAATTATTGAGATTTATTAAGTTACAGGGATATTAAATTCAATTTCTGGACCTTCTCTCTCCATGTCT
>NZ_CACVBR010000046.1 GCF_902728265.1 Chryseobacterium potabilaquae | reverse complement strand
AACAAGATTGTGTAAAAATAAAAACCTATAAAAACAAAGATATTTGTCGGACTAGCCCGACAAATATCTCATAAAATATTAGTATTTTTAACCTAATAATCTGTAACGCTTATTTAGGACTAGTCAAGATTAAAAGTCCTACAATCAAGTTGATGCAAAAGTCAATGTATTTTTAAAATGATTAAAAGCTTAATTCTACTAACGCAGGACAATGATCGGAATGAACAGCTTCTTTTAATATAACAGCTCTGGAAAGGTTCTCTTTTAAACTATAGGAGGTGAAATTATAATCTAGTCTCCAGCCTTTATTTTTCGCCCTAGAATTTTGTCTATAACTCCACCAAGTATAATTGTAGGGTTCATTATTGAAAAACCTAAAACTATCTATTAACTCACATTCGTTGATGAACTGAGTCATCCATTCTCTTTCTATAGGCAAAAACCCGGAAACATTTTTTAAACGGATAGGATCGTGTATATCAATTGCCTCATGGCAGATATTAAAATCACCGGAAATAATGAGATTAGGAATTTCTTTCTTTAAGTTTTTAATATAGCTAAGAAAGTCATAGCAAAATTGCATTTTAAAATCAAGTCTCTCTATATTAGATGCCGAAGGAACATATACCGAAATAACAGAATGTCCATTGAAATCTGCCCGAATGATTCTTCCTTCATTATCATAACTTTCAATACCACAACCATATTCAATATGATTAGGTTTGATTTTTGACGCAATTCCGACCCCGCTATACCCTTTTCTTATGGCTGAATGCCAATAGCTATGATAGCCTAGTTTCTCTAAACTTTCAATATCTATTTGATCATTTCCTGCCTTGCTTTCTTGAATACAGATAATATCGGGATCAGCTGTTGCTAGCCATCCTAAAAAATCTTTGGTAAAAGCAGCTCGGATTCCATTTACATTGTAAGTGATAAGTTTCATAATTCAAAAATATTAAAAAGAAGCGGAAAAAATCAACTGATTTTTTCCGCTTCTGATTCTTCAAAATGAGAAAACACTATTTAGGCTCCAAAATAGATATAGGAATAATACATTCTTCTAATGATATTCCCCCGTGTTGATAGGTCTCTTTATAGTAATTTACAAAATGGTTGTAATTCTTAGGATAGGCTAAGAAAATATTGTTTTTTGCAAAAATATATTTTGAGCTTAAATTTCCTTTTGGTAAGAAAACCTTTTCAGGATTGGTGATTGCCCATACATCTCCGGCATCATAGGTAAGACTTTTACCGGTTTTGTAACGAATATTGGTTGAGGTTTCTCTATCTCCAACCACTTTACTGGGCTTTTTAACATACACTGTGCCATGATCAGTTGTAATTGCTAATTTAAAACCATTTTCGGCAGCCACTTTAATGATTTTTAATAATGATGAGTTTTCAAACCAATTTGAGGTAAGTGATCTAAAGGTTTTGTCATCACGGATTAATTGATCGACAATATGATTATCTGTTTTGGCATGTGAAAGGATATCTATAAAGTTATAAACGATCACCAAAAGATCATTGTTTTTATGCTGGTTAAAATCATCATAGATTTTCCTTTCAAAATCGGCATTTAAAACTTTTAAATACTTCATGGATTTAGACCCTAATCCAATTCTCTTCATTTGATCTTCAAGAAAATCACGTTCAAACTCATTTTTATTTCCTTCTTCATTATCATTGAACCATTTATCTGGAAAACGTTTCTCGATCTCAGAAGGCATTAATCCTGCAAAAAAAGAATTTCTTGCATATTGAGTGGCAGTAGGGAGGATACTATAATAATAATCTTCTGATACCTTATTGTAATATTTGGTAAATAAAGGTTCAATTACTTTCCATTGATCATATCGGAGATTGTCAATCAACAATAAGAGTACTTTTTCTTTTTCGACTTCAGGTTTTATTTTTTCTTTAAAAAGAGTGTGGCTCATGATAGGCTTGTCAGAATCATGCAACCAGTGTTCGTAATTTTTTTCAATAAATTTTGCAAATTGAATATTGGCTTCTTCTTTTTGAGTTTGAAGAAGGTCTGCAAATTCATTATCTGTTACTTTATCAAATTTAATCTCCCAATTAAGAATTTTCTTATAATATTCTGCCCATTCTTGATATGTTTTCAAATAAGAAAGCTCCATGGAAAGATTCCTGAATTCCTGTTGGTATTGTAAAATAGTTTTTTGCTCAACAAGATTATCCTGATGAAGATTTTTCTTCAACGATAATAGAATTTGATTTGGATTTACAGGTTTTAAAATATAATCGGCAATTTGTGAACCGATTGCTTCTTCCATAATATGTTCCTCTTCACTTTTTGTAACCATTACTATTTTTAAAGAATTATCTTTTTCCTTTATCATAGGAATAGCTTCTAGTCCTGAAATTCCAGGCATATTTTCATCAATAAGGGTTAATGAGAATTTTTCAGAATCCATCAATTCTAACGCTTCATTAACGCTGTTAACAGGGGTAACCTGATATCCTTTTTTTTCTAAAAATACGATGTGAGGTTTAAGTAAATCAATTTCATCATCTATCCATAAAATCTTTTCTGACATAATTTATTTTTTTCATGATTATAGCATCAAAATGTTGACCAAATCTCTTTAAAATCTGCCAAATTGATCAACTAAAAAGTTAAATATTAGTTAATAAAATTAAGCAAGCTGATCTTATCAATGGCCTGTTTTTATATACTCTAAGGCTCTTTCAAGGATTTCATCCTTTCCTTGCCTAATGCCCGTTATAGTAGGCATTACAAGAATATCGGGAATGATTCCAATTCTCTGAGTTTCTTTCCCATCCGGATAATAAGCGCCAATTCCGGTAAAGCTTGTTTCGAGATCTGCCATTTTAAATCTAATGACATCTCCATTGGCACCTGATGTATAGCTTCCAATAATTTTGGCTTTTGGATGTTGTTTGAACATCATCGTTGTTGTTTCCGCTTGACTTTGTGTGTTTTCATCTACCAAAACTACTACATTTCCTTTATAATAGTCGGGATTTTTTCTGCCAATATTATTTTTTCTACTATAAAATTTGCTTAAAAAAGAGGTTTCAGGGAAATTAAACTGATAATAAGTGCCATTGTCGGGAAGTAGTAGTTTACTGAGTTGGGAAATAGTTTGCTTGGGATAGTTTCTCAGATCAAAAATAATGGAAGTGGTAGACTGTAAATGTTGATACATATTCTCAATATCTTTATTTTCAATTATGCCCATATTCACATAGCCTATCTTCTTTTCATCATCATACAATTTCCACTTTTCGGATGGAATCGTTTTTTCAGCAATAATATCTTTCAACAAATAGGTAGCAAGGGAAAGAGAGATGTTCTTTTCATTTCTTTCAAATTTGATAATAAGAGAATCTTTATTAGTAAAAAGAAGCAGGTTTTTTGCCTTTTTGATCTTCCCCCAAGAATTAGAGGCAGGAATGTATTTTCCCAATAAGTTGATTTTTTGTGGTATCGTTAAACCATCAATTTCATAGATGACATCTCCTATCTGCAAAGGATTACTTTGACTCAATTTATTTGAAAGTACTTTGGTGACAATTAACTTTCCTTCAGCATAAGAATATTCAATAGGAACTTTTCTTTTTCCATATTGGTTTACACTAATGAAGGGAGAAAATAAAAACGCATGAGAATCATCAGTTTTGGTAACCAATTCTGCTAATGTTAAATGATAATTCTCTGTAGTGTTTATGGATAGGAACTTAGGGATCATTTCAGTTAATACCTTGTTCCAATTTTGATCTGTTTTGTATTTGTATGGGAAGAAATATTCTACATAATTCCAATATCTAAATAATTCTAAAAGGGCAATATGTTTTGATGTGAATAAGGAACCATATGAGTTTTCATTTCTAAAATATACTTTTCTTCCCCCTTTTCCAAAATAATAGTTCTCTCCAATGTTTCTATTATTTTGTATATAATTAAGCCTTTTGATGACTTTCTGGTCAAATACTTCTGAATTGTTGATCCAACTAAGATCAAAATTCTTTAAAAAATAAATTTTATTCTCATTTTTTGAACAGGTTTTGCAACGATCAATTTTTCCTAAGTTTTCGATCCACTGGGCATATATTATATTTAATTGATTTTTCTCATTTATACTTTCAATTTCTTTTAATTTTTGAAAAAGCTGTTGATCCCAGTTAAAAGTACCTTGGGAAACATTAGGGTGATAATATTTTAAAAATCCCCATACTCTGCAAAGAGATTCTAATTTTTGAGTTTCAGATAAAGTCTGTGCCGAGAATTGTGTACTTATACATAGTATGAGGGAGATAAATAGTTTACTCATTAAAGGCAATTAATGATCAAAGATAAATGTATAGTATAAAAGATCCAAGCTGTTTTTATGTGATTTTTATAACTTCAAAAGGGGGTTATGATTTTAAATAGCTGTGAGACGTATTGAATAGAAACAATATTTAATATCCTATTTTTTAAGGGAAAATTAATCAAATTAAAAATACTTAACTTTGTTTACAAATTATCGATATTTTAATGCAGAATAAGCTGAAAATCATTAATGATCCTGTTCATGGATTTATCAAAATTCCCCATGAAATTCTATTTGATATTATTGAACATCCCTATTTCCAAAGGTTACGGAGAATTGGTCAAACGGGATTATTAAACCTTATTTTTCCTGGGGCCACTCATACAAGATTCCATCATGCTTTAGGAGCAATGCATTTAATGTTTACTGCCCTGGAGACTTTAAAGCAAAAAGGAGTAAAGATTTCTGAAGAAGAAGAAAAAGGTGCTATGCTGGCTATTTTGATGCATGATATTGGACATGGTCCTTTTTCGCATGCATTGGAAAGTATGCTTATGGATGATTGGCATCATGAAAATCTTTCATTATTATTAATGAGTAGGTTAAATGAGGAGTTTTCCGGACAATTGGATATGGCGATTGAGATGTTTCAAGGAAAATATAGTAGAAAGTTTTTTAATCAGCTTATTTCCTCTCAATTGGATGTAGATAGATTAGATTATTTAAAAAGAGATAGTTTTTTTACAGGTGTTTCTGAAGGAAATATTAATACACAGAGAATTATCTCTATGATGAATGTTTGTGATGAGGGAGAGCTGGTGATTGATGCAAAAGGTATTTATTCTATTGAAAACTTTTTGACGGCAAGAATGTTTATGTATTGGCAAGTGTACTATCATAAGACTTCAGCCTTAGCAGAATTTCTTTTGGTTAAAATTTTAGAGAGAGCAAAATACTTGGTGTCTCAAGGAGTAAATCTTCCTGCAACTGAAAATCTAAAGTATTTTCTTTATCGAGGAAAAAGTGCTGCTACCAACGAAGATATTGAAAGGTTTACCCAATTAGATGATAACGACGTGATTCAGGCTATGAAAGCATGGCAAAATTCTGAAGATTTTATTTTGTCGTATTGGTGTCAATGTGTTATTCAAAGAAACCTTCCTAAAACCATTATTTCTTCCCATCCATTTGAAGAAAATTGTATTGAAGAAAAGATAATAAAAACTAATGAATTCTTTAAAATTGATAAAGGAAATGAATTGGTTCGTGAAATTAAAAGAAAACTTTTACCTTATAATGCCGAAAAGCAACCTATTTATTTATTGCATAAGAATGGCCGGAAAATAAGATTAGATGAATCGGATGATCAGCTTTTATCAGGGTTAATCACTCACGAAACTACAAAATATATTCTCACATTTCCCCGAGATATAGAATTCTTTAATTCTTAAAGTATATTAAAATTTGTCATCCTAAAACTAAAAAATGTTTGCGAATTATAGAATTTCTTATCTTTGCAAAATATGGAATTTACAGCTTCGCAAATTGCAAGTTTTATTAACGGAAAAATAATAGGTGACGCAGATGCACTTATTAAAGGAGTTTCACCAATTGAAAATGGCGAACAAGAACATCTTTCTTTTATTGCACAAGATCGATTTTCTCATTATTTGGATACTTCAAAATGTTCCGTTCTTATCGTTTCTGAAAAACTTCTAGTAAGGGATAGTTATAATACTACAATTATTGCAGTAAAAGATGCTTATCTATCATTTCAAGTTCTTATGAATTTATATCAGGAAATGATGGGGAAAAAAGAAGGAATTGAAGATGGATCTTCTATTCATGAGACTGCTATAATTGGTGAGAAAGTATACGTGGGAGCATTTACTTATGTTTCTGAAAAAGCAAAGATTGGAGAAGGAACTCAAATTTATCCCCAAGTATATATCGGGAAGGGAGTGAAAATTGGCAAAAACTGTAAAATTGATAGTGGAGCTAGAATTTATGACTATTGCATTGTAGGAGATAATTGTGTTATTCATTCGAATACAGTGGTCGGAGGTGATGGTTTTGGATTTCAACCAACAGCGGAAGGCTTTAAAAAAATTCCGCAACTTGGAAATGTAATTATTGAAAATGATGTTGAAATAGGTTCCAATTGTAGTATAGACAGAGCAACAATTGGCTCTACAATTATAGGAAAAGGTACTAAAATAGACAATTTAATTCAAATTGCTCACAATGTAAAAATTGGGGAGAATAATGTAATTGCAGCTCAGGCAGGAATTGCTGGTTCTACTACCATTGGAGATTGGAACCAGATTGGTGGGCAAGTAGGAGTTGTTGGACATATAAAAATAGGAAATCAAGTTAAAATTCAGGCTCAGAGTGGTGTGAATTCTAGCGTAAATGATAAAGAAACATTGTACGGTTCGCCAGCGATAAGTTATAATGATTATCTTAGAAATTATGTTCATTTTAGAAATTTTACAGAAATAGTAAGCAGAATAAAAAATCTTGAGAATAACTCAAAAGATAAAACTAATGAGTGATATGCAAAAAACACTCCGAGAAGAAGTTACACTTTCCGGAATTGGCCTTCATACAGGTAAAGAAGTAAAACTTACCATTAAACCTGCAAAAGAAAATACAGGTTTTGTATTCGTAAGAACGGATTTGGAGGGAAACCCTCAGGTCGAAGCAGATGTAAATTATGTGTTCGCCACAGAAAGAGGAACGACTTTAGAAAAACTAGGAGTTAAAATTACAACCTGTGAGCATCTTCTTGCTGCATTAGTAGGTTGTGATATAGATAATGCTATTTTAGAAATGGACGCGTCCGAACCCCCTATTTTGGACGGATCATCAAAATTTTTCGTTGAAGCTATTGAAAGAATTGGAGTTGTAGAACAGAATGTAGCTAGGGAATATTTAGTTATTAAAGAGGTTTTGACATACAGTGATCCTGCAACAGGTTCAGAAATCACCATTATTCCTTCGGATACTTATGAAGTGACAACGATGGTTGATTTTGGAACTAAAGTGTTGGGAACACAAAATGCAACTCTTAAAAATATATCAGAATTTAAAGAAGAAATTTCTTCTGCAAGAACCTTCAGTTTTTTGCATGAGTTGGAAATGCTTTTAGATCATGGTTTGATCAAAGGAGGTGATATTTCTAATGCTATCGTATATGTAGATAAAGATCTTACTCCTGAGACGACTGAAAAATTAAAAAAAGCATTCGGAAAAGATAATGTATCAATCCGCCCTAATGGAATCTTAGATAATTTAAACTTAAATTACCCTAATGAAGCTGCAAGACATAAATTGCTAGACGTAATAGGTGACTTGGCATTAGCGGGCGTGAAAATAAAAGGAAAGGTTATTGCTAATAAACCAGGACATTTTGTGAATACTCAATTTGCAAAAAAATTGAATCGCCAATGGAAACTTCAAAAGAAGAAGAATGTTCCTGATTTTGATTTAACAAAAGAACCTGTCTTTGATATCAATGGAATTATGCGCCTTATGCCACATAGGCCACCATTCTTGTTGATTGATAAAATTCTTGAGCTTTCAGATTCTCACGTAGTGGGTCTGAAAAATGTGACGATGAATGAACCATTTTTTGTGGGACATTTTCCTAAAGAACCTGTTATGCCCGGAGTGCTTCAAGTAGAAGCATTAGCACAAACGGGTGGAATTCTTGTGCTAGCAAGTGTTCCCGATCCTGAAAACTATTCTACCTATTTTATCAAAATAGATAAAGTAAAATTCAAAAGAAAAGTAGTTCCTGGGGATACTATTATTTTCAAAATTGAATTGATTGAACCTATCAGAAGAGGCATTGTTCATATGCAAGGCTATGGATATGTAGGGGATGCTATAGCAGTAGAAGCAGAATTAATGGCTCAAGTTGCAAAAAATAAAATTGATTAAATGATTCATCAATTAGCGGCCGTAGACAAACGTGCAAAAATTAGTAAAAATGTTATTGTAGAGCCATTTACTACAATTGCGGGTGATGTCGAAATTGGAGAAGGAAGTTGGATTGGCCCCAATGTAACCATTATGGATGGGGCAAGAATTGGTAAGAATTGCAGAATTTATCCCGGAACAGTTATTTCGGCTATACCCCAAGATTTGAAATTTGATGGTGAAGATACACGAGTGATTATTGGTGATGAAACCACGATCAGAGAATGTGTTACTGTAAATAGAGGAACCAAAGCTTTAGGGTTTACTAAAATTGGAGAAAATTGTCTTATTATGGCTACTTCTCATATTGCCCATGACTGCATTCTAGGTGATCATGTTATTATTGTAAATGGTTGTGGGATCGCAGGACATGTGGAGATAGGTGATTATACTGTAATGGGAGGGCTGAGTGCTGTTCATCAATTTGGGAAAATTGGAAAGCATGTTATGATTTCTGGAGGAACTTTAATAAGAAAGGATATACCTCCTTATGTAAAAGTCGCGAGAGAGCCTATGTCTTATGCAGGGATTAACTCAGTAGGACTAAGGAGAAGAGGTTTTACAAATGAAAAGATCTTTGAAATCCAAAAAATATACAGGGCTATCTTTCAAATGAAAATGAATGTTTCTCAGGCAATTACATATATAGAAAAAGAGATGCTGCCCACTGCTGAAAGAGATGAAATTCTTCAGTTTATTCAGAACTCCCCAAGAGGAATCGTAAAAGGGTATGGGACAGGAAAAGATAATTAATATAAAAAGATAATACATAATTAATGGCAACAAGTAACGATATCAAAAAAGGACTTTGCATTGAGTACAGCAATGATATTTATAAAGTTATCGAGTTTCTTCACGTAAAACCTGGGAAAGGTCCGGCTTTCGTAAGAACAAAGTTAAAATCAGTGACGAACGGAAAAGTAATTGATAACACTTTTTCTGCTGGTCACAAAATTGAGGAAGTAAAAGTGATCACAAGAAAATACCAGTATCTTTATGATGACGATAATGGTTTTCACTTTATGAATAATGAAGACTTTTCTCAGTTATATATTAATAAAGAAATGATTGAGAACTCTCAGTTCATGAAAGCTGGGGAAGAGGTTACTATTATTTTGAAAGAAGCAGATGAAACACCACTTTCTGCGGAACTTCCACAATCTGTTTATCTTGATATTATTGAGGCAGATCCTGGAGTAAAAGGAAATACAGCAACAAATGCTCTTAAAAATGCTATCGTTGAAACTGGGGCACGGGTAATGGTTCCATTATTCATTGAACCTGGCGATAAAATTAAAGTAAGTACTGAAGACGGGGCTTACTTAGAAAGAGTAAAAGAGTAATTAAATACAATTTACATTAATTCGGTTTGCGTTTGCAGTCCGAATTTTGTTTTATAAGAAAATCAATTGTTATGAGATTTCATTCTCCACAAAATTTAAAAACTATTGCTGATTTTATTGATGCAAAATTTATTGGCTCCGAGGACTTTGAAGTTTTAGGAACAAATGAAATTCATAGGGTACAACCAGGGGATATCGTTTTTGTAAATCACCCCAAATATTACGATAAAGCTTTAAATTCCGCGGCTACAATCATATTAATTGATAAAGAAGTCGAATGTCCTGCAGGAAAAGCACTTTTGGTTTCTGAAGATCCTTTTAGGGATTTTAATAAAATAAATACCCATTTTACCAGAATATATAATTTTACAGAAGAACTTCATGATGTAGAAATTGGAGAAGGAACAAGAATTCATCATTCTGCAATGATTGGAAATAATGTAAAAATTGGGAGCAATACCCAAATATTCCCTAATGTTGTGATAGGTGATAGAACAGAAATAGGAGATAACGTCATTATTCAGTCTGGGACTGTATTAGGAGGAGATGCATTTTATTATCGTAAATTGAATGGTAATTTTGATCGTTTGATTTCTGTAGGTAATGTGATCATTGAAAATAATGTAGAGATTGGAAATAATTGTACTATTGATAGAGGAGTTACTGATTCTACAGTCATTGGAGAGGGATCAGTATTGGATAATTTAATTCAGATTGGCCATGATACGATTATCGGAAAAAGATGTCTTATCGCTTCCCAAGTAGGAATTGCCGGATGTTGTATTCTTGAAGATGAAGTAACTGTATGGGGACAGGCGGGAATTGCTTCTGGAGTCAAACTTGAGAAAGGAACTGTTTTGTTGGCTCAGGTAGGAGTGAATAGAGATCTTACGAAAGGAACTTATTTTGGTCCTATTGCCGAAGATTTCAGGGCGTATCTGAAGAAAGAAGTTAAGGTGAGAAATCTCAAATAAACAAATTACTACCACTTGTCTGAAATCAAAGAAAATTAAGTAAATTTGTGAGCGTTAATAAAGTAATAAATAAATTAAAAAAACAATAAAATGTCAATTTTAGTAAACAAAGATTCTAAAGTAATTGTACAAGGATTTACGGGGAACGAAGGTACTTTCCATGCAAGCCAGATGATTGAATATGGAACAAATGTAGTAGGTGGAGTTACTCCAGGAAAAGGAGGAAGCGAGCACTTAGGAAAGCCTGTATTTAATACTGTGGCTGATGCTGTTGAAAAAGCTGGTGCAAACGTAAGTATTATTTTCGTACCTCCTGCATTTGCAGCTGATGCTATTATGGAAGCAGCTGAAGCAGGAATTAAAGTAATTGTATGTATTACTGAAGGAATTCCTGTAGCGGATATGGTAAAAGTAAAATCATATATTGCTGACAGAGACTGCAGATTAATCGGTCCAAATTGTCCTGGAATCATTACTTCTGATGAAGCTAAAATTGGGATTATGCCTGGTTTCGTTTTCAAAAAAGGTAAAGTAGGAATTGTTTCTAAGTCAGGGACTCTTACCTATGAAGCGGCTGATCAGGTAGTAAGAGCTGGTTTTGGAATTTCTACAGCAATTGGTATTGGAGGAGATCCAATTATTGGAACCACCACAAAAGAAGCGTTAGAGCTATTTATTAATGACCCAGAAACTGAGGCAGTAGTAATGATTGGCGAAATTGGTGGAGGATTAGAAGCTGAGGCGGCAAGATGGTATAAAGCGAGTGGCTCAACAAAACCGGTAGTAGGTTTTATTGCTGGGCAAACGGCACCTAAAGGAAGAACAATGGGGCATGCTGGGGCTATCGTAGGTGGAGATGAAGATACAGCGCAAGCAAAAATGGAAATCATGAGAGAAAATGGAATTAATGTAGTAGATTCTCCAGCTGAAATTGGTGTAACCATTGCAAAAGTATTAAAAGTATTAGCTTAATTATATTAAAACATACTGCTATGAAAAAAATTTTATTACCCTTCGTTTTATTATTTTCTACTTTATCATTTGCACAAATAGATTTAAGTGGAACAAGGTTTGGTATTACAGCTGGTGGAAACTATTCAGGTGTGAAAAATGCCCATAACCCTTCAGGAAAAAGAGTTACATTCCAAGTGGGTGGTTTAGCTTTAATTCCTATCGGCCAAAGTAATCAGTTTTTTCTTCAACCAGAGGTATTGTATTACGGAGCTGGTGAAACAGGAAAAAATAAAGATGCAAAAGGAAAAGACGGTTACGATGCAGTGTATGCTAATAACTATTTAAGTGTTCCTGTATACTTTAAAGGATATTTTTCTGAAGCTGAGTCAGAATTCTTTGGATTAATAGGGCCAAGATTCAACTTCTTATTAAATCAAAAGGTGAAAAATGCTCCTTTGTCAAAAGCATATTACGATCCAGATGTAAATGATCCAGCTTATCCAGGAGTAAATGGAAAAGCAAAAGGCTTTAATTTTGGATTAGGAATAGGATTAGGATATAGCTACAAAAGACAGGTTGAGCTAGCATTCAAGTATGATTTTGGTTTATCGAATACATATCCAGGTCTTACTAATGAAAAAGGGGGGACAGAAAAAAAGAAGTCTGAACAAGTTGTTAGTTTAACTTTAAGCTATATTTTTAATTAATATAGAGAATGTAGATAAAGAAAGATTATATCTTACAAAAAAAATTCCGAGACGATTAATTGTCTCGGGATTTTATTTTTTGTATTTGTTTTATTTTTAGCCTTTGATCCATTTCCAAAGCTCTTTTAGAGTTGCTTTATTTCCGTACATTAAAATACCTACACGATAAATTTTTCCGGCAAGGAATATCATAAATATCGTTGTTCCTAATAATAAAGTTATTGATAGTGCAATCTGCCATGCAGGAACTCCAAATGGGATTCTGGCGATCATTGCGACAGGTGAAGTAAAAGGAATGATGGATAACCAAAAACCTAAAGGACCATCCGGATTATTCATTAATGAAAAACTACCATACATTCCTAAAGTTAAAGGCAAAATGGCAAATAAAGTAAATTGTTGAGTTTCTGTTTCATTATCGACTGCAGAACCTATTGCGGCATAAATAGAACTATAAAAAATATACCCTAGAAGGAAGAAAACAATGAAAACAAATATAATTATGGGAAAGTTGAGTTCCAATAAGCTGTGGGAAATTTGAGTCGCTATTTGGGCAACATCTAATTTATTTGTTATTTGTTCACTGCTGCCGGGAAGGTTTTTCTGTAAAGTTGAAAAGCCAGTATTTAAAACTAAGGCTCCAATTATCGACATTGTTATCCAGATAATAAACTGAGTTAAGGCAACTAATGTTACTCCTAAAATTTTCCCCATCATCAATTCAAAAGGCTTTACAGAGGAGATAATGATTTCAACCACACGATTGTTTTTTTCTTCCAGTACACTTCTCATTACTCGTACTCCATAAATGATGATAAACATAAAGGTAACATACATTAAAAGTATACTAAGCCCGGTTTTTACTCCAAAAGCTAAATCAGAATCTTCTTTATTGTTTTCGGTAACATTAATGGTTTTTAAAACGAAACTTTTATCCAGGTTATTTAATTGATTTTCCGCAATTCCTAAATGTTTTATTTTTTCTTTTTTGATAACATTAGTAATATCAGAAACTATTTTTTGCTTTGTATCAAAACCAATTTTATTGTTAATGATCAATCGGGTATTGTTGGTGAACTCGTCAAAATTTTGGTTGTGAAGCTCAGGTAAGATAAGAATTCCATCTAAGGATTCATTTTCTTTTAAATTATTAATCTCAGATTTTTCATTCGGAGTAGGAATGAATGTATAAGTAATTTTACTGTCTGAATGTATTTGATTTTTAAATAATCCACTCTTATCAACAATCTGAATCGCACTATGTGATTCGTTAGCTTTAAACATTAAACCAATCACGGATCCAAATGCAATCAACATAAGGGGAGCTAGTAATGTCAATATAATGAAGGATCTTTTCTTAACTTGTGTAAGAAATTCTCTTTTTGTAATTAAAAAAATATTATTCATAAAATTAAGAATGGTTACTTACTGCATTGATGAAAACTTCATTCATGCTGGGAATTTTTTCTTGAAAGGATCTTACTTTTCCGACTTTTACTAAATCTGAAAGAATACTGTTTTGATCACCTTCATTTTTCAAATCAAAATTAATAAGGCTATTTTCACTAGAAATATTAACAATATTATATTTACTTTTGAAGGTGTCGAGATGATCCTCATTAACTTCTGAAAGCGTAATTCCAAAAATATTTTTCTTAAATTTTTCTCTAACATCAAAGACCCTTCCATCGATGATTTTCTTGGAATTATTAATTAAAGAGACATAATCACACATTTCTTCCACGCTTTCCATTCTGTGTGTAGATAGTATAATGGTTGTTCCATTATTTTTAAGCTCTATAATTTGGTCTTTAATCAAATTGGCATTTACAGGATCAAAGCCTGAAAATGGTTCATCTAGAATTAAGAGATGAGGTCTATGGAGAACGGTTACCACGAACTGTATTTTTTGGGCCATTCCTTTTGAGAGTTCAGAAAGCTTTTTCTTCCACCATTGATCAATATTGAGTTTTTCAAACCATTTTTTGGCTTCATGTAAGGCTTCATTTTTACTCATTCCTTTGAGTTCCCCAAAATAAAGAATTTGATCGCCGACACTCATGTTTTTGTAAAGCCCTCTCTCTTCGGGCATATATCCAATATCTTTGATATGATTAGGATGAAGAGTCTGTCCGTTGATGGAGACACTTCCAGAGTCGGCCTGTGTAATTTGGTTAATGATTCGTATAAATGATGTTTTGCCTGCTCCATTTGGGCCCAAAAGTCCATAAATACTCCCTTTTGGGACATGGATACTAAAATCATCCAATGCTATTTTTTTTCCTGCACTGTATGTTTTTCTGATATGTTCAGCTTTTAGCATTAAGTTATTTTTAAAAATATGCTGAAAGGTACGGAAATATTAAAGATAGCGTGCGTATATAAGAAAAATCCTGATTATTATCAGGATTTATTTTTTATTGTTTTACAATTTGGGCAACTTTCTGTGTGTTATCACTAAGTATATATCGGATGAGATATTTTCCAGGTTTCAATTTCTCAATATTTATTTCCCCGGAATTCATATTTACTGTGTAATTTGCTACTTGAGTACCCAAAATAGAATAAAATGTCACACTTTTGATTCTTAAAGAAGAATCTTTTGCCTTTATAATCAGATAATCCTTTGCGGGATTAGGATAGGCAACAAGCACACCATCATCAGATTTTTGCGAGGGAGAACCTAGCTCTCTGATTTGAGCATTCAAATTATTGGAAAATCCAATAAATGTGCCTAGAAATACAAATAAAAGTAAAATTTTTTTCATCAATATTATTTTTCTTTAGGAAAACTTGTAACAAAAATAAGAAAATCTATTGTTCTTTGCAATAGTTTTTTTATAGAAGTTATAGTAAATTTGTAAAACTTATTCAAAAAGTATTCCAAACATGATACATTCAAGAAATAGAAGGTTGAGAGTAAATGAATCTATTAGAGGTTTAGTAAGAGAATGTACTCTTACAACTCATGATTTTGTAATGCCAATCTTTGTAATGGAGGGTGAAAATAAAGAAGAACCCATTCCCTCAATGCCGGGGATATTTAGACGTAGTATAAATTTAACAGTGAGGGAGTGTAAAGAATTATTCTCGTTGGGTGTAAAATCTGTTAATCTATACATGAAAGTTTCAGACCATTTAAAAGACAATACAGGGAAAGAAGCGTGGAATAAAGAGGGATTGATGCAGAAAACAATCAAGGCAATTAAAGATGCTATTCCAGAAATGATTGTAATGCCAGATGTGGCATTGGACCCTTACTCGATTTATGGACATGATGGAATTATTGAAAACGGAAAAATTGTAAATGATGCTACGAATGAAGCATTAGCAAAAATGGCTGTTTCTCATGCTGAAGCCGGAGCTGATATTGTAGCTCCAAGTGATATGATGGATGGTAGAGTTTTGGTTATTCGGGAGGCATTAGAAGAAAGTGGATTTACGGATGTAGGGATTTTAAGTTATGCAGCGAAATATGCAAGTTCTTTTTATGGGCCATTCAGAAGTGCTTTAGATAGTGCACCAAAAGATGACATGGAGATTCCAAAAGACAAAAAAACATATCAGATGGATTTCCATAATTCAAGAGAAGCTTTGAATGAGGTTTTCAAAGATGTAGAAGAAGGAGCGGATATTATTATGATTAAACCGGGGCTCCCTTATCTTGATATAGTTTCTAAAGTAAGAGAATCTATTGACCTTCCTATTGCCGTATATAATGTGAGTGGAGAGTACGCAATGGTAAAGGCCGCTGCCCAAAATGGATGGCTTGATAATGATAAAACGATTATTGAGAGTTTAACATGCTTTAAAAGAGCAGGAGCAGATATGATATTTACTTACTTTGCAAAGGAAGCAGCTATGATTTTAAATAGATAAATTTTATATAATAAGCTGTTAATTATGAGTTATTATTTTGTAGTAACTCATAATAACAGTTTATTACATAATATCAAAATCTTTTCCTTTTACGAATTGCGCTGCAAAAGGAGCTTGATTCCCTGAGTATTTTAATATAAAATGTTTTTTTGTATCCGTATCTGCTTTAGCTTCAATTTCTATATTTTGACTTTGAAAGCTTAGATTTAAGTCCGCACCGGATTCTTTTTCTAAATATATTTCCACGCTTTCCGCATAGAAAAGAGATTTAATTAAATAATTAAATTTGATATTTCTTCTGTATGTTTTAGACTTACTTCTTGTAAGAGAAGAATAGCTTTTTAGAATCTCGATTCCCGGCGAATCAATGTTGGTAATTCTAGCTTTTGTTAATCCATTGACTCTTATGGAAAAATTTTTAGCGGTATTGATATTTCCTTGTAAATTAATATTAAATAAAGAGGGAAGTGAAAGTCCATAATCGATCATATTCTCTTTTGTAAACTCAAAATCGGGAATAAGAGCGGGATGTTTTTCAACATGGATCAATTGATTTTTGATAAAATTAAGCTCATCATTTTCATCATTTGAGAATAAAAATCCAATAAGATTATTTCCTGTTGATCTTAAATTTCTTCCATTCCATTCAAAGATTTCACAAAGTAATGTATCCGCAGAAGAATGAGGAAGAAGGGCCATATCCTGCCATTTGAATATTTCATTTGCATAAGGGATTCGGTCAAAAATATGGATTCCAAGATCTAGAGCTAAAAGTTCAGTAAGATGTTGGTCGAGATCGGCAGCCGAAAGTTCGGTCAGTGTGTGGTCAAAATCGAAAGCCCAAGGCTCTGTCATTAGCTGGTTATTTTCCATAATAATATCGAATTGTGATTGGTCTTATAAATTTACATAAATAATTGGAAATGTGAAAGTTTTTTTCGATTCTTATTATGAATATTATCTTTTATATTTATTTAAAAAAGAGTGAATTATTTTAAATAATCATAAAACTTTTATATAGAGTTGGGAATCTAAAATTTGAATTCAAAAAAACTTTATCTTTGCTCCTATGATTTTACGAGGAGAAAATTTAATCAAAGAATATGGTCCTAAAAAGGTTGTAAAAGGAGTTTCTGTACAAGTTCAGCAAGGCGAAATTGTAGGATTACTAGGCCCTAATGGAGCCGGAAAAACGACCTCATTTTATATGATTGTAGGTTTGGTTAAGCCAACTTCGGGAAAAATTTTTCTAGATAAGCAGGAAATTACTACAGATGCAATGTACCGAAGAGCGCAGAAGGGTATAGGATACTTAGCCCAAGAAGCTTCTATTTTTAGAAAACTTTCCGTTGAAGACAATATTATGGGAGTTTTAGAATTAACAAAACTTTCAAAAAGGGAGCAGCAAATAAAATGCGATGAGCTTATTGAGGAGTTTTCTTTACAGCATGTTCGTAAGAATAGAGGAGATCTTCTTTCGGGAGGGGAAAGACGGAGAACCGAAATCGCTAGATGTCTTGCAACAGACCCAAGTTTCATTCTTTTAGATGAGCCTTTTGCGGGGGTTGACCCAATTGCTGTGGAAGATATTCAGAAGATTGTAAGAAGTCTTGTGGATAAGAATATTGGAATTTTAATTACCGATCATAATGTTCAACAGACTTTGGCGATCACTAACAAAACATACATTATGTTTGAAGGGAATATATTAAAGGAGGGACTTCCGGAGGATCTTGCTAATGATCCGCAGGTAAGAGAGGCGTATCTTGGTGAGAATTTCGTATACCAAAGTATATTAGATAAGCCAAAAAAGAAAAAGTACGCCTATAATATCTGGGCGGGGAATTTTGATTCCAAGTCTCAACTTCAACATTTTGTTGATGAAAATTTTGAACAATTTGATGATTTAAGATTAATGCAAGGTTTTGAAGATATAAGCTTTGCATCATTAGCCAACTCTGAAATTGAGCATATTTTTAATGATGTGATTGATAAAAATGCTAATAATTCTTTTGTTTTTCAAAGGAAAGAAATCAACTCTCACTATTCTATTGAACAAGCAGAGGCGGAATCTAAAGAGGCAAGTATGGAAAAGCTGCATTATCTGACCACCTATGTATATGAAGGTTAAAAATAATTCTAATAATATATTGGGAGTAGAGTAGATTTTTATCTGCTCTATTTTTTTTAATTAGACTTGATTTCAAATGAAAAATAAAGCGATTATAATCTTATGTAGGTGTAAAATAAAAAAATTAACTTTACTTAATATCTCTAAAGAAAATGTATGGCAAAAGCATTTAATAGAACAATTACATTGTGGGGTATCTATAAACAATTGATACCGTTTATAAAGCCCTATCGCTGGATGATCTATGGTACTTTGTGTCTCACATTTTTTGGCGCCCTTGCGGCACAGGTTAATCCATTGGTTTTAAAATATACGGTAGATGAGGTGACAAAACTGATGGATCTTCCTCATCCCATGTCTGAAGGAATTCATGTGTTGGCCATTATTAGTATTATTTTATTGGGAAAAGAATTATTAAATATCTTTATCAATTTTGGTCAGAAATTTTATGGTGAGAAAATAAGAATTAATGTAAGTTCTGTTCTTGCTCAATCAGCTATTGATAAAATCTTAACATATAGGGTCGCTTATTTTAATGATGAAAATCACGAATCGGGAAAGTTACAGATTAGAATAGATAGAGGAATAGAAAGTCTGACAAGGCTAGTGCAAAATTTTTTTATAGATATGCTGCCTTTATTTTCCAATGCTATCATAGCTTTGATTATTATGTATATGCAGAATATGTATGTAGGTATTGTTTCAACCATTATTGTTCCTATTTATTTTTATGTAAGTTCTTTACAGGCGAAAAAGTTAAGTGGTGTTCGCCGTCAGCTACGAAATCAGCGTGAGCAAAAGACCTCAGGACTCTTGAATTTAATTAATTCTATCATGGTCATTAAAAGTTTTGTACGTGAAAAGTTTGAAGGCAAAAAACAATATGATCTACAGATGCAGTTGATGGAAAGTCAAATGTTTACTAGAAAAACCAATTTTATTTATGATGGTTTAAAAACCTTTATTGAACAGTTTGGAGTCGTTCTGATCATTTTATTGACTGTTTATTTGGTGTTGAATCAGCAAATGACGATAGGAGCAATTATGCTTCATATTATGCTTTTTAATAATGTATCGGCACCTATTCGACAATTGCATCGTATCTATGATGATATGAATGATGCAATGATTTATGCGGAAGGATATTTTGATATTTTGAATGCTGACGAAGAAAAAGAATCGAATGGAACTTTCGTAGAAGATGAAATGAAAGGAAAGTTTGAATTAAATCATGTGAACTTTACCTATCCTAATGGGACCCAAGCATTGCATGATGTTTCCATGATCATTGAAAATGGAAAAACAACAGCTCTGGTTGGATTAAGTGGGGCTGGAAAATCAACAATAATTAATCTTTTATGTAAATTTTATCTTCCTGATACTGGAAAGATTTTGTTGGATGGGGTTCATTTGAATGAATATAATAATGTATTTCTCCGAGATGATATAGGGCTTGTTCTTCAAAAAAATCATATTTTCCAAGGAAGTATTGAAGATAATATCCGCTACGGAAATATGAATGCTACTTTTGAAGAAATTGAAGAGTCTGCAAAAAAAGCTTATTTGCATGAACAGATTATAGATTTGCCTCATCAATATCAACATGATGCTACGCAGCTTTCTGGAGGTCAGCAACAGAGAATTGCCATTGCAAGATTATTTCTAAAAAACCCACCCATTATTTTTCTGGATGAGCCCACGGCAAGTTTGGATGCAATAGCCACGGAACAAATTAAAAATTCTTTAGACGCGATAAAAGAAGGGAGAACGGTAATCATTATTTCGCATTCTTTATCTCAAATTTTAGATTCGGATATTATTTATGTCATGAAAAAAGGGAGAGTGGTGGAAAGTGGAACTCATGACGAATTGGTACAGATAAATGGAACGTATCGTGAAATTTTTGATGCTTCTGCAAGAAGTTTAAATTTAGATAAATTAGTTAATACTTTTAAAGATAATTAAATGGGAGATAGTTAATGTAACAATTTAATAATGTAGCAATATAACAATTTTATGAACTGACAATTACTAACAATTAATGAACGATCATTATCTTAAAAAACTTGACCGGGTTACTGCTATTCTTACTCAATTACAATCAAAACCTATTGTGAGAGCACAAGACCTTGCACAAAAATTTGATGTAAGTGTTCGTACGATTTACCGTGATATTAAAACATTGGAAAATGCTGGAATTCCCATTATTGGAGAGGCTGGTAGTGGATACTCCTTAATGGATGGTTATAAACTTCCACCAGTCATGTTTACAAAAGAAGAGGTTTTAAGTTTTATTGCCGCAGAAAAATTGATGCAAAAATTTTTACATGAAAGTCTTGGAAGTCACTATCAAACGGCGATGGAGAAGGTACGCTCTGTTTTAAAATATTCCGATAAAAATTTAATTGAAAATATTGAAAAGCAGATTGATGTTTTTAATTATCATGCTAAAACTGAAGACAACCTCCGGAATGTTATCCCAATTATCCTCGAAAGTATTGCCGAAAAAAAACAATTGACCATGGAATATAAAACGATGGATTCTAAAATTTCTACCAGAACTATTGAAGCGGTGGGCGTTTTTTTTGAATTCAACTATTGGTATATCTGGGCTTATTGTTTGTTGAGAAATGATTTTAGGCAATTTCGAGTAGATAGAATTTTACAAATTATTAAAACACAAAACTCGTTTTTACAAGAGTATGGTCAGATTAATGAATATAAAAGAAATGGAGATGGTAATAAAACAAAAGTCAGACTTTTAGTAGATCGAAAAATTATAAATTATCTTGCTAATTCAAAAAAATATTATGGATTAATTGAAGAAGTAGATACAGAAAATGGCGTAGAGCTTACTTTCGAGACCGAATGGATTAATGACGGATTTCCCCGTTGGCTTATTACTTTTGCTGATTATGCTACGATTTTAGAGCCTGAAAGTCTTCAGGTCAAATTACATGATTTAATACATAAAATTTCAAATAAACATACATAAAACCTCGACAAATATTGTTGAGGTTTTTAAGTAATTGAGTCCAGAAGTTAAAATGGTGAACTCTGATATGATTTTCTTTTTATTGGGTTTATGATTGACTCTTTGTATTAAGATTAATCAGCGCTCTTAACTTAAATAATGGGATTAAAGAGCTTAAAATCTCTCCCAAAAAAAAGGGGGTTCAATACCTAATGCCCTAAGATATACATAACCTTGACCTCGGTGATGAATTTCATTGTCTACAAAATAAAGAATATTTTGATAAATAGGAAATTCATATTGACCAAATAAATTGAATGTTTCTTGAAATCTCTTTTCAGAAATTTGAGCAAAATAATGATTGATTATATCGGTTTCTTCATCCCACTTTTTTAGAATATCTTCTTTCGTTTGTGGGGCAAACCCTTCTTCATGGTAGGCTTCTATATTTTTATCGACAATTCCTTTCAAGGCTGGTCCTCCGATACTGATTAACTCAACTGCTAATTTTGCAAATGGTCTCATTCCTCCTATTGAGAATTCAAACAATTCTTTTTCAGGGAATGCTTCGATTACTCTTTTCGTTAGATTTCTGTGTCCTTGCCAATGTTCTAATAATTGCTCAGAAGTCATAAACTGTTTTGTGATTGTTGCTGTAGTTGACATAATTTTTGTTTTAAGTGTTATTATTAAGACAAAGGTAGGAGGTAATTATGACAACAGTTTGTCAGTAGGATTTTGGAAAATGAAAATTTATTTTTCTTGGGAAATAATAAATATAAATTTCTGCGTTAAATAAATACTACGCATTACATATGTATGGTAGATAAATAATTTAGATGGTCGATCTTTGATCGATCATTTTTCTTGGATAGAATAGTTGAAATCGAGATTGTATTTACTTTTTATATTCTAATAAATAAAGTATTTTAGTGGTATGAAAATTTATACGAAAACAGGAGATAAAGGTGAAACAGCTCTTTATGGCGGAACAAGAGTTTCAAAAGCCAGTGCTAGAGTGGATAGCTATGGAAATATAGATGAATTGAATTCATTTATAGGCATTGCAAAGAGTCACATTGATGATGATGAGGTCTTAAGACAATTGAAAAAAATACAATTCGATTTATTTACGGTAGGTTCGGAGGCGGCAACGCCAACGGATAAGTTGATGTTAGCTAATGGAAAATCTCGTCTTTCGTTAATGATTTCTGAAAAAGAAATTGAAGAGTTAGAGCAATGGATGGATGCTTTTGAAGAGAAGCTGGAACCACTTCAATATTTTATTCTTCCTGGAGGAGGGAAGTCGGCTACGTTTTTACATGCTGCGAGAACGATTTGCAGAAGAGCTGAACGCTCTTTAGTGTTTTTAAATGAATCAGAAGAAGTACGTGCAGAGCTTATTACCTATTTAAATAGACTCTCCGATTATCTTTTCGTTTTAGCAAGATATATTTCTAAATTGGATAATGCACCTGAAGAATATTGGAATCCGAATGAGAGATAGAGTTTTGTTATTTATTAATGGAAATGCTCCTCAATCTTTTCCGGAATTGGAAAAATATAGTTTGATAGCCTGTACAGATGGAGCTTTTCATTATTTGAAAAGATTAGATTTTCCTTTGAATCGACTGGATTTTATCTCGGGTGATTTTGATTCACATTCGGGTCAGGATGAAAATATTTATGATGAAAAATTCATTTATACTCCGGATCAGGATAAAACAGATTTTCATAAAGCATTGGAAATTATTTTAGAAAAAGGGTATAAGGATGTTGATATTTTAGGAGGAAGTGGAGGAGAGCAAGACCATTTTTTAGGAAATCTTACGGTTGCTTTTGGTTTTAAAGATCGATTGAATATCAAATTCTATGATGAGTTTTCTGAATATTATTTTGTTCCCAAGAAATTTGCTATAAAGGGAGTGAAAGATAAAATGATTTCTCTGTGTCCTTTTCCTTCTGTTGAAAATATTACGACAAAAGGATTCAATTGGTCTTTAGTCCATGAGAATTTAAGTATTACTTCTAGAATTGGAACGAGAAATTTTGCAGTTGAAGATGAGGTTATCATAGAATATGAAAAAGGAGATTTGCTCGTATTTATTGGAAAAAAATATTTATAGATTTAGTTTAATTTTTGATCTCTATTTTCTATTTATTTCATGGTTTTGTATTTTCTTTAGTAGATAGAGGCTTTTATGTAAGCCGAGGATAAAGAGATTATTAAATACAGTTTTTAATGAAATTGTTAAAAAATAAGGCTCATCCACTGTTTATATTCAAAAAGCTTCATGGATTTCTGAGAATAAATAATGAAATGGATTCATAAGCTTATGTCTTGATAATTGGGTTGTCATTTTTACTATAAATTGTTAGAAAAATTATAGTAAATTTAAGATTAAAAATCAAACTTTTTTAGCAATTTTGCAGTTCTTAATTTACTTATTTAGAAATGAAAATAAAGTACTCGGAACTTATTGATCAGACATTATATTTTCCTACAGAAGAATTTAATGTTTCTGAAAACAATTTGTTATTTCATGACATTCCTTTAATGGAAGTTGTTGAAAAATTTGGCACTCCGCTTAAAATAAGCTATCTGCCAAGAATTTCTCAAAATATTCAAAAAGCGAAGAACTGGTTTAGGGAGGCTTTTGAGAAAACCGAATATAAGAAAAGTTATACCTATTGCTATTGTACCAAATCAAGTCATTTTAAATTTGTATTGGAGGAGGCGCTAAAGAATGATATTTCTATAGAAACGTCTTCTGCTTATGATATGGATATCGTAAAATCTCTTTATGAGAATGGGAAAGTTGATAAAAATATCGAAGTAATTTGTAATGGATTCAAAACAGATGATTATTTGGCTAAAATTTCAGATCTGATTAATAATGGTTTTGAAAATATTACCCCTATTTTAGATAATTATCGTGAGTTGGATAAATTAACTGAAAGTATTGATACTACTTTTGATATTGGGATCAGAATAGCTTCTGAGGAGGAGCCAAAGTTTGAATTTTATACCTCAAGATTAGGCATAGGCTATAAAGATATTATTCCCTATTACAGCCAGAAAATTGCAGAACATCCGAATGCGAGATTGAAAATGCTTCATTTCTTTATTAACACGGGAATTAAGGATACGGCCTATTATTGGAACGAGCTATATAAATGTCTTCGTGTATATGCCCGTTTAAAGAAAATAGCTCCAGAAGTAGATTCTTTGAATATTGGAGGTGGATTTCCTATAAAAACTTCTTTAAATTTTGATTACGATTATCAATATATGATTGAAGAAATCGTTTCTCAAATAAAAAAATTCTGTGAGGAAGAAGGGGTGGAAGAACCTAATATTTATACTGAATTTGGTAGCTTTACCGTAGGAGAAAGCGGGGCTAATTTATATAAAATTATTTCTCAAAAGCGTCAGAATGATAGAGAAAAATGGAATATGATTGACTCTTCTTTCATGACTACACTTCCAGATACTTGGGCAATTTCTCGACATTTTATTATGTTACCTTTGAACCGATGGGAAGATACCTATGAAAGGGTTTTTCTAGGTGGATTGACTTGTGATTCAGATGATTATTATAACTCTGAGCAACATACTAACGCTATTTATCTTCCGGTTTTTAGTGATACAAAGCCTTTGTATATTGGATTCTTTCATACCGGAGCTTATCAGGAAACAATCAGTGGTTTTGGAGGAATTCATCACTGCCTTATGCCGCAACCAAGACATGTTTTGATTCAAAAAGATGAAAATGGTGATTTACAATATGAAATCTTCCGAGAAAGACAAGAACCTGAAGATGTTCTGAAACTTTTAGGATATAAATAAAATGATAATAACAAGGTTGTTTCTTATATTATAGAAACAACTTTGTTTCATATAAAGAAGATTCCATTTTTGTAAATCACTGGTCAAGTGAAGGAAATTTATAAGTCATAGGAATTTTCTATTTATTTTTTATGGGCCGGAACTTGAATTAATAGTGGAGCGCAAATTCTATCATAGAAATTGATCACAAAGTTTTGTAATCTTATATTATACTGTTTATATCTGTCATTTTTCATCCTGTGTACTTTTCATTCCTCTTACTTCTAAGTTTGAGTATTTCGGAAATTCACCTTAATTCGATTTATACTTTTCAGGCAGATGATAGAATTTTATTTGGTTTAAGAGTTTCCTCTGCTTAGGACTTTAGAATTATAGGATCGAGGGTATAGTTTTTCTTCTTTGTAGAGGATTTTATGTTAATATGTGTCTGTTTTTTTAATTTTTAAATTTTTATTTAATTATTTTTATATTAGGTATTTATAATATCTGTGTCTATTTTTTTTAAAATAATTGTGTCCCTGTATTTTTCTTTTTTTGTCTAATCTTGCATGGAATTTTAAAACAGATGATAAATGAAAAAGTTAGTAATTTTATTAATAATTATTTTTATGTATTCATGTAGAGAGAAAGAGCTTGAATTGGAGGAAGTATCTTTAATGAATAAAAGTAAAGCTGGTATGAAATTAATTGATTATAGAGGTCAAAGGTTATCAGTTTGGAAAAATGAAGAAGGGAATTATATTTTAGGAGATGATATGGTGCTTAATTGTAATGATGTAAAAGAATTAGATTTTTTAATAGTAGAGGATATTAATGCAAAATCAGCTAACTGGGATCATACGACAAAGCTGCAGATTAATTTATGGCCTACAAATGAGTTGACTTATAGAATAGCAGAAGATATACCAAGTCATCAAAAGATATTGATCCGAGAAGCTATTGATGAATGGAACTCTAAAACAATTCTAAATTTTACCGAAGTATTAGAGGGTGAGGGGGTGTATTTTAAAAAAGTTGTTTCCGGCTGTTTTGCTGATCTTGGCTATTTCGGAAAAAAAAGAAGCATGGTGAGCGTTAGTGAGACTTGTGACAAACAAAGTATTATTCATGAAATAGGCCATATTGTAGGAATGATACATGAACATCAAAGAGAAATTAGAGATGAAGCTATAACGCTCCAATTAGAAACTTTCGATTATATTAAAAATTATTATCCTCTTTTTTATAAAACTATTCTTTATAATTTGGAAAAAGAAAGAAGTAATTTAACTGATCCTTGTTTGTTTGATATGAATTCGGCTATGATGTATGGGTCTTATCCAAGAAATAATATATCTTTGATGAATGATTTAATAAGTCGTAATCTTCCATTTTATACTAAAAAAGATGGAAGTTTAGTAGAGAGACCTACTTATGGGCTAACACAGAAAGATATTACTTGGGTACATTATCAATATAATAAAAAGATTATCCTTAAAAACGTAGATTATCCTGGAGTTTATTTAAAAGTGAGGTTGGAAGGAGCTAGTGATCCCTCTATAGTTTTATTCAGTCCCGGACATGAAGCCATTTTCACATATAATACTTCTAAAAAAAAATATGAGTATGGTGACTCTGGCTATATAGTTCAGGAAATAGACCTTAGCAATGGTTCACGTTCAGATGTGATAGATTTCTCTTGGAGTACACATCCAAATAGTATTACATATTTGGGAAATGATGGGGAAACAAAGGTGTTAATTTCTGATTACAATGATTCTTCAAATTCTAAGTATTATCATTTTACAGATAATAATGGCGTAGGAGGAGAGAATGAAAATGCTATAATAGAGGCTATAAAAAAAGATGATAGAAATACCTATATTAATTTAAAAAGATGGAAGACTAATATTAGTACGGATGGTAAACGGCACGCTTTTGATAAAAATGAGGTTACTGAATTAATTGTCAGAAATATTGATTATCCAACTTTAAATAGTGTGCTAATGAGATTAGAACATTGTATTGATCCTAAAATTTCATTAGCGCCGGGGCAAAGTGTTGGAATTAAATATCATGGGAGTGGAGATTATTTTGAATATAATGGATGTAAACTTCAAGAGATAGACTTTAATAATGGTAGTTCGAGTGATAATCTAGATTTTTCATGGGCAGTTCCGGGGAAAATTACATATACAGCGTCTCATCATTATACTACGACTTTGATTGATACAAATTCTTTAAAAGGATACATATATGGTACAGTAGATGTAGATGGAATTGATGGTCAAGATTCTAATGTTCAATTAGATGCTTATTTTAGTAATGGTAAAATGTATATAGATATAAAGAGATAATGAAATATTATTTTTAGAAATTTGATTGTTCTAAAAGGCGATCAATTTATATATATAGGTTTAAGCAGGTTTTATAAATAATAAATAGCTTTTAGGTAATGTGGTCAAAAATAGTTGGTGTTTTTGCGAAAAATAATTCGTAATATTTGGCTATTGGTTGGAAGAGGAAATGAGCTCTGCCGAGGAGCAACTCACAAGCAATACAATCAATGCTGTAAACGATAGTTTAAAAGGATGGTTTTTTCCATCCTTTTTTCATTAATTATTGGAACGGCTTTATGGCTAAAAAAAGACACTATCTCGTAAAGTGTGTAAGTTAAAAAGTTAGGCTTGGATTTATAATCTGAGCCTTTTTTCAAAAATAAGCATAAATTGGTTGAGAACAATACCCCAATTTCGAATAGGCATGGTCCATTTT
>NZ_CACVBR010000045.1 GCF_902728265.1 Chryseobacterium potabilaquae | reverse complement strand
CCACTTCTTGTACTACAGAGAGTTTAAAGGATAGGCTATAGTCTTTTTGACTACGTTTTACATACTGATTATTAAGATCTTTCATAACATTGCTGTTTTTGTGTAACGCTATGTTAGGATCAGACATTACCATACTATTAAAAGGCTACTCATTGAGTGGTCTTTTTTCTTTAATATGTGTCTTTAAAGAATTATAATTTTAATAAATAGAAAGAGAATGAAGAGAATAAATCTCCGTCGTTTGTTTATATTAATTAAAGCATAAACATATCGGGGAAAAGTAAATACGACGGAGATATTTCTTTATGATTATCCTTAAATATAAATTCAAGGAAACTTATTATCATTATGAACTCTTCTATGTTGCTCGGAAACAAAAGTATGAACTTAAAAGCAATCTTACATAAAAACACACATAAAACAATCACTAGTTGGCATAAAACTAATTTTACACAATCTGTATACAAAATACTATTTGAAAAAATAACGATATGGTGATTTTTTTTGGGAGGATTTTTAACAATGTTATTTTTCATCTCATAATAAAATGATAATAAGCTTTTTACATTTCTATTTTTTGAATTTTTAAGGAGAATATTTTAATGTAATAAAAGGAACTCTCCATGCTAAAACCAAAGTCGATTGTAACTCCTAGTAGTAAGAATAGAGTACTTTTCCTATTCAGATGGCCCTAACTTTTAGCTTAATTTCCAGCTTTCGCTCCAAATTCATATAGTTTTATAAAGCCTATAAATAAAAAAAATCGCATAAAGCGATTTTTTCTTTCCTAGTAGCGGGAACCGGACTCGAACCGATGACCTTCGGGTTATGAGCCCGACGAGCTACCTACTGCTCCATCCCGCGGTATATTTTTTGAAACGTTACCACCAACGTTTAACTTAGTAGCGGGGACACGACTCGAACGTGCGACCTTCGGGTTATGAGCCCGACGAGCTACCTACTGCTCCACCCCGCGGTATATTTTTTGAAACGTTACCACTAACGTTTAACTTAGTAGCGGGAACCGGACTCGAACCGATGACCTTCGGGTTATGAGCCCGACGAGCTACCTACTGCTCCATCCCGCGATATTGGATTGCAAATATACGACTTTTTTTTACAAATCCTAATTTTTCTTTTAAATAAAGGACTTTCGCGAAAACTATATTAATATTTGTATCTTTGCTATATGGCAAAAATTTTGAAAATATATCCAGACAATCCACAGGAAAACCTTATTAATGAAGTGATTAAAACTTTAAATAATGGTGGATTGATTATTTACCCATCCGACACTGTGTATGCTTTGGGATGTAATATTTTTGATATCAAAGCCATGGAAAAATTGGCCCAATTGAAAAAAATTAAGTTGGAAAAATCACAATTCTCTATCATCTGTAATGATCTTAGTCATTTATCGGACTTTACTCGACCTGTTGAAACATCCACCTTTAGATTTTTAAAAAGTCACATCCCTGGTGCGTTCACTTTTATCCTAGATGCTAATAAAAGTTTACCATTGGCTTATAAAAACCATAAAACAATTGGTATTCGTGTTCCCGATCATCCAATACCACAGCTTATTGTTGAAAAATTGGGTCATCCCATTGCTTCAACCTCTATTAAAGATGATGACGAAGTCATTGAATACTCTACCGATCCAGAATTAATTGCTGAAAAATATGAACATTTAGTAGATATTGTCATCGATTCCGGATATGGGGATAATATAGCCTCAACCATAGTAGATCTTACGTCTGGAGAACCTGAAATAATTCGCCAAGGAAAGGGAATAATCTAATAACTAAATTACCAATTTGTAATCATTGAATTTCTATTCAAAATCATAAAAACATATCTGTACATTTCATGAAAATAATATCGTCTCCAGCAAAATTAATGAATATAGAAAACTCTACGGAACTTTTGAAATCTACTACTCCAAAATTCATTGATGATGCAGCATTTATACAATCGTTTTTAAAACACAAATCTCCTAAATATCTTTCTGAACTCATGGAAATCTCATCAAAACTCGCTGATGAAAACTGGGAGAGAAATCAAAAATGGAAATCAAAGCCTACTATTAAAGAATCGGCACCAGCTATGTTTGCATTTACGGGAGAAGTTTACAGAGGTCTTAATGCTAAGACGCTAGACAAAAACGCTATAGACTATTTACAAAAAAATTACAGAATGCTTTCAGGATTATATGGATTATTAAAACCTTCTGATAAAGTAATGCTTTACAGACTGGAGATGGGACGTCCTTTTGCATTTGATCAATATAAAAATCTTTACGAATTCTGGAAAGAGAAAATTACGGATCAATTAAATTCAGAAATGAAAAAAAACGAAATTTTGCTTAATCTAGCCAGCAATGAATACGGAAAAGTTATTGATAGAAAAAAACTAAATCATACAATCATTGATTTTGATTTTTATGAATTAAAAGACGGCAAACTAAAAACTATCGTTGTTTATACTAAACATGCAAGAGGCTTAATGGTAAAATTCTGTGCTGAAAAAAATGTACAAACTTTGGAAGATGTAAAATCATTCAATTATGAAGGCTATTTAATAGACGAGGAAAAATCTACAAACACTAAATTAGTTTTTACAAGATAAATGACAATCTTAGAATTTAAGAAATATTTTAAAGATGAGCTGTCTGATATATATTCGGAATCAGAATCGTCGTTTCTATATTCCATTTTTGTAGAAAAAATACTTGGCGTTGACACTTTTAATCAGAGGAGCATGTCTTATCATCAATTATTGAATGAGCATGAAAAAAAACTTCACCAAACCATTCTAGAATTAAAGACTCAGAAACCTTATCAACAGATTTTAGGAGAGACCTACTTTTATGGTATGAAATTTTTCGTTAATGAAAATGTGTTAATTCCACGCCCCGAAACGGAAGAATTATTAGAAATAGCGATACAAAAAATTCAAGCATCAAAAATTAATTCAAAACAACTCAATATTTTAGATATTGGTACAGGTAGCGGAGTTATTCCTTTGACACTCAAAAAGTATTTCCCAAATACAAAAATATCTACCATAGATTTTTCTGAAAAAGCATTAGAAGTTGCAAAAAAAAATGCAACCTACCACAACCTATCCATCAATTTCATTTATGCTGACTACCTTTCCTATACATTAGATCAAGATTATGATATCATTATCTCTAACCCTCCTTATATTGGGATAAATGAAAAGCAGGAAATTACAGATTCTGTAAAAGGTTTTGAGCCGCAGATGGCCCTCTTCTCTCCTACTGAAGATCCTTTGGTTTTTTATAAAAAAATTGCGGAGGATGCTAAAACGAAATTGAAAAAAACTGGTTTTTTATTCCTTGAAATCAATCAAAAATTAGGTATAGAAACTTTAACACTCTATAAAAGTGATTTTCACAATATTGCCTTAGTTCAGGACTTATCCCAAAATGATAGATTTATTATTGGTGAAAAATAAAAGCTCTAACTTAGAGCTCTTTAATATAAAGACATCCTTTATTGTAATATTATAGAATAAGTAAAAACTCAACACTTATCACAAAAAAATGACTTACAAAGTTAGGTCAAATATTAATATATACAAAATTAAAGAACGAGAAATTTGTAAATTAAATTTTACACAAAAGTAAACCATTCAGGATTTTATAATAAACTTCAAAAGAATTATAAAACAAAAAATCACAATACAGGGAGCTTATATATACCATTAATAAAGGGTATTCTGAGAGTATTGAAAATAATAAAAAACGAAAGCCCTTATATTTATTTTGTAGATTTATTATTTTTTTAATACAATTATTACTACATCAGCAGTAAATATGACTTTAATCACGTTTTTAATTTTTTTCTCATATAATTTTTGTGACATCGAATAGTTATTGTTTCTTTGCACCACAATGATTGGAAATTTAAATGATGAGAGCAAATTATTTACTATTTAACAGTAATTCATTTTTTCTACATATTGAGAACATTATTTCATATAATAGACTAAACATTATATTAAATATCTTCAATATAAAAAAAATAACAAATCAATATCGATTAACAATATTTATGTATTATCACTGATATTTTAGTATAATAGCATATATGATTCTTTATTTATCTGATATAAAATCATCAGGTTTACACTTAAGAATCCATTCCACATTCTAAATATGCTTTAGAAAGCAAACATTAAAAAATCTATTTGAATACTTTACTACATTCAAAGAATGTTTTTTATTTTCTAGATCACCCATATCTAGGTATAGTGAATGTTGAATAGCTATTATTCAATAACGAAAAATATCACACCCATTTAATTTCGACTAAGAATATATTTTACTTCATACAAAATATGGCGTAACAGTATTTTATTGCTCATTTTTAGATGTAGATCACAAAAATAAAAAGGCTTTATACACATGTCAAATAAATATTAATGTATCCTTAATTTTATTCTTAAGCACAGGTAGGGAAATAGATTTTTAATCTTTAGACCTCATAATTATACTGACCCAATTTGAAAGGATAGCTACCATAACAGCTGAAACTATTATGAAAAATTTATTTCAAAAAAACGTAAAAATGATTGCTGCAACGGCATTAGCGAGTATTATGACCATTATCATGAGTTTTAAAACACAAGAAAAAATAGAGATTCAATCAAAAGAAACACCCTATTCTATCGAGAAGGAGTACGCTATTTCTAAAAATGCTAAAAATCTATCCATATTTTCTGCTGCCAACGCTGTCACTGCTGTATATGAATCAGGATATTCAAATGCAAACAATGAAATCGCGAAAAATAGTCCTGCCAATGCAGAAATTGCTAAAGTAAGTCAGTTCGACTAATATTTTAAATTCAAAACCGGATTATTTTTATTGAGTAGTCCAATCTTATAAAACTATTATTAATTTTTAAAGGGTGGCCACCGTATAACTACAATCTTATGAAGAATTTATTTCAAAAAAATGTAAAAGTAATCGCTGCTACTGCATTAGCTGCTGTTGTAACTATTTCTATGAGCTTTAAAGCACAAGAAACTGTAAATGTACAATCTCAAGAAACTGCTGATATGGCAAAAGTTCAAGCTAAAGAAATTAAAAAAGTCGTTCCTCCCGCTGCTATTGCTACTGCAGGTGTTCTTGCTCTTGCTTGTAAATTTGTTCTTGGTTATTCAAATGCTAACAATGAAATCGCGAAAAATAACCCTATCAATGCCGAAATTGCTAAAGTAAGCCAATTCGACTAATATTTTAGATTCAAAAAAACCGGATTATTTCGTTTCGCTTATTAATCCGGTTTTATAAAACTACTATCAATTTTTTAAAGGGTGGCCACCGTATAGCTAAAATCTTATGAAGAATTTATTTCAAAAAAATGTAAAAGTAATCGCTGCTACTGCATTAGCTGCTGTTGTAACTATTTCTATGAGCTTTAAAGCACAAGAAACTGTAAATGTACAATCTCAAGAAACTGCTGATATGGCAAAAGTTCAAGCTAAAGAAATTAAAAAAGTCCTTCCTCCCGCTGCTATTGCTACTGCAGGTGTTCTTGCTCTTGCTTGTAAATTTGTTCTTGGTTATTCAAATGCTAACAATGAAATCGCGAAAAATAACCCTATCAATGCCGAAATTGCTAAAGTAAGCCAATTCGACTAATATTTAAGATTCAAAAAAACCGGATTATTTCGCTTCGCTTATTAATCCGGTTTTATAAAACTACTATCAATTTTTTAAAGGGTAGCTACCTTATAGCTAAATATATTATGAAGAATTTATTTCAAAAAAATGTAAAAGTAATCGCTGCTACTGCATTAGCTGCTGTTGTAACTATTTCTATGAGCTTTAAAGCACAAGAAACTGTAAATGTACAATCTCAAGAAACTGCTGATATGGCAAAAGTTCAAGCTAAAGAAATTAAAAAAGTCGTTCCTCCCGCTGCTGTTGCTACTGCAGGTGTTCTTGCTCTTGCTTGTAAGTTTGTTCTTGGTTATTCAAATGCTAACAATGAGATCGCAAAAAATAACCCTATCAATGCTGAGATCGCTAAAGTAAGTCAGTTTGACTAATATTTAAGATTCAAAAAAGCCGGATTATTTCAATTCACTTATTGATCCGGTTTTATAAAACTAATATTCATTTTTTAAAGGATAGCCACCTTATAGCTAAATATATTATGAAGAATTTATTCAAAAAAAATGTAAAAGTAATCGCTGCTACTACATTAGCTGCTGTCGTAACTATTTCTATGAGCTTTACATCTCAAGAAATAGTAGATGTAAAATCTCAAGAAACGACTGCGATAGCAAAAAATCAAGCTAAAGAAATTAAAAAAGGATTCCCTCCAACTGTTGCTGTAGTTTTTGGTCTTGCTGCCCTTACTTGTAAAGCTGCTTTTGGTGGTTATTCAGATAATAACAATGAAATTGCTAACAATAATATTCTCAATGCTGAAATAGCGAAAGTAAGTCAATTCGACTAATATTTTTAGATTTAAATAAAAGAACCAGATCTATAATTAAAATTAGACGATCTGGTTCAATATATTAAAATTCATTAAAAGGTTACCATATGAGCAGATATTTTCAAAAAATGTCTTTTGGTAATTTACTTCTGTCATATCATATACTTTCCGTTACAATTTCGACACTAATGAATTCACCTAAAAAACACATTTCACAGTAAAATTAACCTTTATTCAAGTTATCTCATGAAAAATACTGTAATATATATAACCTGTTTTATTTTTATAACCTATTGGTCTATTACCTTATTTTTTACATTTCCAGAAAATCCCATAAATGTAAAAAACTTAAAAGTCCGTCAATGCTTTGATAATTTTTTTTATCAGCAATGGTCTTTCTTTGCACCTCCCGCCACCTTTAATGATAGGCTTTACTTTTCATATATCTATCATGATCCCATTACCAATAATAAAAAAGTTAGAACATTTGAAGCTTTAGCTACTATTACGAAAGAGAAGAGAGAGAAGGCTCCATTTAATAAGACACAAGATGTATTAGATTATATTATTTCCGGTTCTGTACACGATACACAAAATAATGTTAAGGAAATTTATGATATGATCAATGCACAAGATAAAAGAACAGGAGCAACTACCCCTTCAGATGAAAAAAGCAAAAAAGTAATCGAAGTTATTGAAAAAACAGAAAGCTTTAGCAATTTGCTTAATTATGCCAAAATAATTGCTAAAAACAATAGAATTCCTGAAAATAATACAGAATGCAAAATAACCATTACTAATCTTGCTATTCCAAAATTTGTGAATAAGAATTCTTTAGATAAAAAAGAAGAACAAACTATATTTTCAAGTCACCTCCATCCTTTAAAACTTACAAAATGAAAAATTTAATAACACGTTTGAAACTATCAAATAACAATAGCTTTTATTTAAGCTTTTTCAGAGTTATAATATGTCTATTACTTATTAAACAAGTTTTTCAAATCTTTCCTCTCCTATCATTAGTTTATAAAGGTGATCAATTTTTAGTAGGTCCAAAAACAATAGTAGAATTCGTTAGCTTTAATTCACAATTTCTTAGAGATAATATATATATGTATGCTTATATATATATGTTTTTTATCATATTATATCTATTTGGTCTTGGGAAAAACGTTACTGCGCTTATTGTTTTTATAATGAACGATATTTTGCAAAAACTTTGTCCATATGTACTAAATGGAGGAGACAATTTGTTAAAATTCATTCTATTATATATGGTATTTGCCAATTCTTTCACTTATTTCTGTCTTCATAAGAATAAAGTGAAAAAAGATTCCATATCTAATGTACTATCCAACTTATCTGTGCTATCTATCTGTATCCATTTATGTCTGATATACTTCATTTCAGCTTTACATAAAACCAATGCTACCGTTTGGTTTCACGGAGTAGCAACATACTATACTTTTCAACTGGAAAGATTCTCTGGAACAAGCTTCAATAGTGTATTAGCCCAAAATAGTTATTTTGTCGTTATTTCTACCTATTTCACATTAATTCTGGAACTTTATTATCCTGTTTTAGTGTGGTTCAAAAAACCAAAAACAGTGGTTATCCTTTGTATGATAAGTCTCCATGCCGGAATAGCCGTTTTTATGATGTTATATGATTTTCAGTTTATATTCATTCTAGTACAAGGATTTTTCTATAAAAATAGTTTTTGGCTTCCAAAATATAATGCATTAAAAAACAAAATTTACAATTCTACCTTATTTTCTTTTGTAAAAAATAAAGTAGTAAAATATGAGAATAATCAAATTCCTAATTCATACTAATAAAAAATTAATGATGAAATCTCAACCACTTATTATATATGATTCAAAATGTAAATTTTGCAGCAAATTTGCTAGTTGGTGTACATTAAAAAACAATACTTTCCAAACGATTCCTGTTAGAGATAGAGAAGCAAAAACAAGGTTAAGGGAGGTAGATGTTGTTTTTATTAATCTTAATACGATTTACTTTATCAATGATAAAAAAGTATATACAAAGTCCGAAGCGGTATTCGAAATTATGAAGCTGATCTCTTTCCCATGGAATATTTTTTCATTATTCAGAATACTTCCTCTATCATTAACCAATTATTTTTACGAAGTTTTTGCTAAATATAGGTATCGCATAAAGATATAAACAACCTTATATACCGATATACAATTAAGAAAACAAATTAGATATATATTAAAAAAAATGACTCAGATTATAAACCTGAGTCATTTTGATTATATACCGGGATCTAGTCAATAAAGTGATTCTCCCCTTTTTTCTTGCTAAATTTGTGTTTATCCAATTCTTTTTCTAATGAAAATTTCATAAGAAAGATAAATCAACGGCAGTGCCATTATTCCTATATATAATGCATTTTCCATGGCTCTCTCAGGCTGGATAGCTATTGCATATACGACTCCAAAAAACGCTCCTCCCAAATGTGCTGCATGTCCAATATTATCATGTTGTCTTGGGTTCAGCATCATATATACTGAGTATCCAAAATATAATAATCCGAAAACAAATCCTGGAATCGGAATTGGAATAAAGAAAAAATAGATCCCTATTTTAGGTAACATCGCTATCGCTGAAAATAAAATACCAGAAACCCCGCCACTCGCTCCAATCGCAGAATACCATGGTTGTTTTTGATAAATAAAGAGTGAAAAAGTATTTCCTAATAAAATAGACCCAAAATAAATAATTAAAAAACCGATATTTCCAAATCCTTGTAAAACAATAGGACCAAAGAAATACAATGTAAGCATATTAAATACAAGATGCATAATATCCGCATGTAGAAATCCGGCAGATAATAAACGTATATATTCTTTTCTATTTTGGATTGCTCCTACGTTGAATTTATATTTTTCAAAAATGCTAATGTTATTAAAAGCAATAAAGCTTATAATAGCTGTTGCAATAATTATTAAAATTAAAATATTCATAGTTAAATTTCTGTTTTATCATCTTGAAATAAATCACCGATTATCCCTCCTTCATCATCAATTCCATCCGTTGTATCAAGCTCTTCATATATTTCCGAATCATCTTCAGATAGCTCAGGAATTGTAATATTAATGGCTTTCACTTTAAATTTAGTAAATTGATTTCCAATAGCCTTAATACCTTTTACAGCAATAAAATCATCAATGTATATAGTTTCAGGTTCTCTCTCTTTACCTTTATCCTTTGCAAAAATAATTTCTGCAGTAGCTCCGTTGGCAACTATTACATTTTCAATAAATGATTTTGGATGCTCAGATAGCATAAAAGTCTGAATATTGGTGATATTCTCGAATAAAAATCTCTTTATAAAATACATATCCTTCTCTCCATCGTAATAAATACAAGTGATAGGCTGGTTGGGCTTCCATTTTTCCAAAACAAGATACTCATCATCAAACCGGTTTCCTAAATCAAAAGAAACTAATTTAGCCTCCCCATTGCTATTAATTGTCAAAATTCTATCATCACCCTTAAAATTACCTAGTAAAATACCTCTTCCATCCGCATTTAATCTTCGAACTGTTTCATCAAACCAAATCTTTCGTGGTGCTAAAGTAGATACGCCTTCTTCTTTCATATCCACCTTTTTCACCGAATATTTTGTTACTAAATTCCCCTTTGAATCACGTCCTTTTATAGCCAGGTCTGAGAAGTCTATATCCATTTTATTTTTCCTAATCCTAGGATTAGGCTTCAAAAGTACGGTCACTGTTTCTGCCTCACCATTTGGATTTGCAGAAAAGTAAAGGACTTCTGATCCTTTTTTATCTGATGCTAATGGATAATCCGTATTTCTTGTTACTGCAGTCACTGAAAACCTTTTCATATAATATGGCCCTTCTTTCCCTTCGCGATAAATCATATTATAAACAGTCCTCTTATCATTCTTTTTCCAGACTGCCACATGTAAAATATCTTTGCCAATAAAAGTTTTCGCTTCTACTTTTACCACTTTCATACTTCCATCTTTTCTAAAAGTAATGATATCGTCAATATCAGAACAATCAAAGAGATATTGATCTTTTCTTAAAGAAGTTCCAACGAAACCTTCTTCAAAATTGGCATAAAATTTTTCATTAGCTACAGCTACCTTTGTAGCATCAATAGTATCAAAAACCCTTAGCTCAGTTTTTCTCTGTTTATCTTTTCCGTATTTTTTTTGAATATTCAGATAATAATCAATAGCATACGTCACAAGATTTTCCAAATGGTATTTGACCTGTTCTATTTTACCTTCAAGAGAAGCAATATTTTCTTTAAATTTATCCAAATCAAATCGTGAAATCCTTTTGATCCTGATCTCGGTTAATTTTAAAATATCTTCATTCGTTACAGCTCTCAACAGATGTCCTGTGTGAGGTTTCAGTCCTTCATCAATAGTTTTTAAAACATCTTCCCAAGTTTCAACTTCTTCAATATCATGGTAAATTCTATTTTCAATAAAAATTCTTTCTAATGAAGAAAAATGCCAGTTTTCTTGTAACTCATGAAGTTCAATTTCCAGTTCCTTTTTAAGCAATGAAACAGTATGATCTGTATTCATTTTCAAAATCTCAGAAACATTCAGGAACATGGGTTTATCTCCCACTATCACGCAAGCGTTTGGTGAGATAGTTACCTGGCAATCGGTAAATGCATATAAAGCATCAATAGTCTTATCCGGCGACACATCATTATGAAGATGAATAAGAATTTCAACCGTATCAGAAGTATTATCTTCAATTTTTTTTATTTTGATTTTACCCTTTTCATTAGCTTTCAGGATAGAGTCAATCAAATCACTGGTCGTTTTTGAAAAAGGTAATTCAGAAATAACCAAAGTATGCTTATCAAGTTGCATAATTTTAGCTCTTGCTCTGACTTTTCCTCCCCTGTGGCCGTCATTATATTCAGAAACATCTAAAAAGCCGGCTGTAAGAAAGTCCGGAAATAATTCAAATTTTTTACCTTTTAAATAAGCTACTGAAGCTGTAATTAATTCATTAAAATTATGGGGTAGAATCTTTGTAGAGAGCCCGACTCCAATTCCTTCCACCCCTTGCGCTAATAGCAAAGGAAACTTTACAGGAAGATCTATTGGTTCATTATTTCTTCCATCGTAAGATTTTGCCCATTCCGTAGTCTTAGGATTGAATACAACTTCTAATGCAAATGGGGTTAACCTTGCTTCAATATACCTTGCAGCAGCAGCAGAGTCACCCGTATAGATATTCCCCCAATTTCCTTGGGTATCAATTAAAAGTTCTTTTTGTCCTATTTGTACCATTGCATCGGTAATAGAAGCATCTCCGTGGGGGTGATACTTCATGGTATTCCCAACTATATTGGCTACTTTATTATACCGTCCATCTTCCAGCTCTCGCATGGAATGCATAATTCTTCGTTGAACAGGTTTAAGTCCATCATACACTGACGGAATTGCTCTGTCTAAAATCACGTAGGAAGCATAATCCAAAAACCAGTCTTTATAGAGACCGGATACTTTTTTTAAGCTCTCACTTTCATGCGAGTTTTCTTCTGTCATCTTTATAATTTCGCTCTTTTATTCCTAATTAGATTTTACAACTTTATTTAGAGAAGCTTTTAAATCATTGACTTCTTTTTTTGTGAGAAAAGAGATTTCGTATTTTAGCATGATTGATCCACTATTTTTGCTTGAAATTTTAATATATAATCTTTTTATAAAAAAAATATTTATAATTTCATAGCTTACTAATTTGTATTTAGGAAACTCATCACTTAAGGGCTTGCTCAAAAATGGAATAATATTTCTATTTCTAAAATGCAATGCCTCTCCATCACTATCATACTCAAAAATTTGCCTGCCGCTAAGATAAAATATACCTAAAAATAATATGGGTACAGTGATCAAAAAAATACTTTCCCAACCTAAAATATCAAATTTATATTCTTCAAGAATAAAAGCACCTGCCCCGGCTATTAAAAACATTAATAATAATGTATGAATGAAGTTGTATGCTGAAGCTTTATTTCGATTACTAAGTCTCATAATATGGTTCAATTTTATTTCAAATTTGTACTAAGTTTCTATAATATTTTGGTCTAGTAGTTAAATTATGTTATTAGCTATTCAGCTTTTATTTCATCCAGAATTTCTTTTTTATTAATATCGGGATCCTCTACAACAAGATTTTCAAGAATAAATACCTGTCTATCGGGAGTATTTTTTCCCATATAAAACTCTAAAAGTTGTTCTATGGTCTGATCTTTTCCCATTACCACAGGTTCCAACCGAATATCTTTACCTATAAAGTGTTTAAACTCATCCGGAGAGATCTCTCCTAATCCCTTAAATCGAGTGATTTCAGGATTCTTCCCTAATTCATTTAATGCTTTTATACGTTCTGCTTCGGTATAACAATATCTCGTTTCTTTCCTATTTCTTACCCTAAATAAAGGAGTCTGCAAAATATAAAGATGTCCATTTTTAATAACATCCGGAAAAAATTGTAAGAAAAAAGTAATCATCAAAAGGCGAATATGCATTCCGTCAACATCCGCATCTGTGGAAATAATGACTTGATTATATCTCAAATCTTCCAGACTTTCTTCAATATTTAAGGCTGCTTGAAGCAAATTGAATTCTTCATTTTCGTACACCACTTTTTTCGTTAAGCCGTAGCAATTTAAAGGCTTCCCTTTCAACGAAAAAACCGCTTGGGTTTCTACATCTCTCGATTTTGTAATAGACCCTGATGCCGAGTCTCCCTCGGTAATAAATATTTGAGTCTCTGCTTTTCTTTCTGCCTTTTGATCATTATAGTGTTGTCTACAATCTCGCAGCTTTTTATTATGAAGGGAAACTTTCTTGGCTCTTTCTCTTGCTAATTTCTGAATTCCGGAAAGCTCTTTTCGTTCCCTTTCGGAGATCAAAATTTTCCTTTGAATGGCCTCAGCTATTTCAGGATTTTTGTGTAAGAAGTTATCGAGTTTACTTTTCAGAAAATCAATAATAAAAGTTCTTACAGTAGGACCATTAGGACCCATATCATTTGATCCTAATTTTGTTTTTGTTTGCGATTCGAAAACAGGTTCTTCTACATTAATGGAAATGGCGGCTATTACTGATTTTCTTACGTCAGAAGCATCAAAATTTTTATTAAAAAACTCACGGATAGTTTTTACATATGCTTCACGAAATGCATTTAAATGCGTTCCTCCTTGCGTTGTATTCTGTCCATTTACAAAAGAAAAATAGGTTTCTGTTTGGGATTTATCCGAATGTGTAATACCCAACTCAATATCATTATCTTTAAGATGGATAATCGGGTAAAGAATATCACTTTCTAGCTCTTCTTCTAAAAGATCTCGGAGACCATTTTCAGAGTAGAATGTTTCCCCATTAAAAAGGATCTTTAATCCTGGATTTAAATACGCATAGTTACGCAGCATCCTCTCGATATACTCTTTTCGATATTTGAAATGAAGAAAAATATCAGCATCGGGAATAAAAGAGATTTCTGTTCCATTTCTGTCCGAAGTTTCCTTTTCTTCATGATTTTCTTTGATAAGTCCCCGTGAAAATTCAGCTATTTTCATTTTACCTTCTCGGAAGGATCTTACCCGAAAATAATCAGAAAGAGCGTTGACGGCTTTGGTACCTACTCCATTCAGACCTACTGATTTTTTAAAGGCTTTACTATCATATTTTCCCCCGGTATTCATTTTCGAAACAGCATCAACCACTTTTCCCAGTGGAATACCACGACCATAGTCACGAATAGTTACTTTACCATCGTCTAATTTTATTTCAATTCTTTTACCTGCTTTCATTCTAAACTCGTCGATTGAGTTATCTAGAATTTCTTTAAGCAAGATGTAAATACCATCATCAGCAGAGGATCCATCACCTAACTTCCCGATATACATACCGGGACGTAAACGAATATGCTCCTGCCAGTCGAGGGTTCTAATATTATCTTCGGAATAGATTGGGTTTATTTCTTGTGACATATAAATTTCAGCAAACACACAAAAGTACAAAATTGAACAAAATTATCCGAATTTTAAGATCTATTTTTATATTTTCAATCTATAATTTATTTGATCGCTGTTATGGAGAGTGAATATTTAAAATTATATAAAATAATTAAACAACGCTAAAATATTCATAAAATAACGATTCCTTCTTTTGTGAACTCTCATTTTTGTAAATAAATTATTAAATTCGACATTAGTAAAAATGTGTTTTAATGATACAACTTCCTTTGTCAAAACTTTCCAATGTAGGAACAACAATTTTCAGTCAAATGACACAATTGTCTAATGAAAATGAAGCTATTAATCTCTCTCAAGGTTTTCCTGATTTTATGCCAGATTCAGAACTTTTAGATTATGTAGATCTTTTTATAAAAAAAGGATTCAATCAATACGCCCCCATGGGTGGAATGATCAATCTAAAAGAACAAATTGCCCAAAAAATTGAAAACACTCACCAATTCAATTATCATCCGGATTCTGAAATTACCATTACGGCAGGGGGAACACAAGCCATTTTTACCACAATTGCTACATTCATTAAAAAAGATGATGAAGTTATTATTTTTGAACCGGCCTATGATTGTTATGAGCCTACTGTTGAACTTTTTGGAGGTATTGTAAAACGTTTTGAAATGACGGCTCCAGACTATGAAATCAATTGGAAAACTGTAAAAGAGTTAGTCAATGACAACACAAAAATGATTATTCTCAATAACCCTAATAATCCTTCTGGAAAGATTTTAAAAGATAAAGACATTCAAGAGTTAATTTCTATTGTAAAAGGGACATCAATTTTAATTTTAAGTGATGAAGTCTATGAAAATATAGTATATGATAACAAGCAACATTTAAGCATTTGCAGATACCCTGAATTAGCAAAAAGAAGTCTCTTAGTAGCTTCTTTTGGTAAATTATTCCATGTTACAGGATGGAAAGTAGGATATTGCGCAGCGCCTAAAAACCTAACTGATGAATTCCGAAAAGTACATCAGTTTAATGTATTTTCAGTAAATACCCCCATTCAACTCGCTTTAGCGGAATATATGAAAAATGAACATCATTATCAACAACTCAATCAGTTCTTTCAAGAAAAAAGAGATTTTTTAAGAGAGGGACTTTCTAGCACATCTTTTGAGTTATTAGATTGTGAAGGGACTTATTTTCAAGCATTAAAATACAATAAAATTTCCGATAAAAATGATCTTGACTTTGCTCGTGAACTCACCATTCAACACAAAGTTGCCAGTGTTCCTTTTTCTTCATTTTATAAAAATAAACGTAATGAACATGTTATCCGACTCTGTTTTGCAAAAAAAAGAGAAACTCTGGAAAGAGCTATTGAAAATTTATCCAAGTTCTAAATACTCGATATTATTGATGAGCATTAAATATTATTATTTGTAACAAAAAAGATAGCTTAAGTCGCTATCTTTTTTGTTATATTTTTATAAAAACATCCCTCCCGAAACTTCAATTCTTTGTCCATTAATCCAACGGGCTTCTTCCGTACACAAAAAAGCCACTACCCCACCAATATCATCCGGAAGTCCTGCTCTTCCTAACGCTGTAGCACCAGCAATAGTTGCATTTACATTTTTATCATCTCTTGTTCTTCCTCCTCCGAAATCTGTTTCAATAGCTCCGGGAGCAACAACATTCACTTTAATTTTTCTTGATCCTAACTCTTTTGCCATGTATTTTGTGAGCATTTCAACACCTGCTTTGATAGATCCATACACCGAGGATCCAGGTAATGCAAACCTTGCCAACCCGGAAGAAATATTAATAATACCTCCTCCCTCATTGATCAATGGTAAAAATGTTTGAGTTAAGAAAAATACTCCTTTAAAATGAATATCCACCATATCATCCAATTGTTCTTCCGTAACCTCTAAAAGTGGAGAATATAGTGCTGTTCCTGCATTATTGATTAAATAGTCAAGATTTCTTTTTCCTGTGTTTTCTTCAAGATAATCACCCACATTTTTTGCAAAAGAATTAAAGCTTTTTATATCTTTTGTATCCAAATGATAGGCAATCGCATTTCTTCCTAATGCTTTTATTTCATTTACTACCGATTCTGCCTCTTCTTTATTGCTTTTATAAGTGATAATTACATCAAGGCCTTTTTGAGCTATTTTATGTGCCATATTTTTCCCTAATCCACGACTCCCTCCTGTAATTAATGCAATTTTTGTTTTTGTTTCCATTTTGATTGTCTTTTGATATCACAAAGTTCCTTCATTTTAACACACAAGTAGTTGCTTTAATCAAACTAAAATTTGCAAAATTCAAATCAGGACCGAAATTCTACGGGGGCTAATGAGGTTTTCTTTTTAAAGAAGTTTGAAAAATGAGCAATTTCTTCAAATCCCAAAGCGTAAGAAATTTCTGAGATATTCCAATTGGTTTGTTTTAGTAATATTTTAGATTCTTGAATAACTCTATCAGCAATAATTTCTGTTGTTGTCTTTCCTATATTTTCTTTCAGTTTCTTATTCAAGTAGTTAACATGAACAGCCAATCGGTCTGCATAATCTTTTGCGGTTTTCAGTTGTAACCTCTGATCCAACGCTTCTATAGGAAATTGCCTTTCTAATAATTCAATAAACAATGATACGACTCGTAACGATGAATCATTTGAAGCAGATAATTTTGTAGCTGGTTGCAATTTTTGGCCGTAATGAATCAGCTCCAAAACATAATTTCTTATAAGATCATATTTAAAGATATAATCGGAAATAATTTCAGTTTTGATCTTTTTAAAAATATCTTCTATCTCATCAGCCATTTCATCTTCTATTTCAAATATTGGAATATTACCTGGTTGAAAAATGGGTAAATCTTCAATTGTATTATAGGATTTTCCTTTCATAAAAAAGTCCTCCGTAAATACACAAAAACTTCCTGATTGGTTAAGATCTTCCGGAACCCAATGATAGGGAACCTTAGGAGTCGCAAACAGCAAAGCGTTTTTTTGTATGGATATCACCTTATCTGCATATTCTGCTCTATTTTTACCTCTAATCAAACTAATTTTATAATATTTCCTTCTATTATAGGGCATTTCGGATGTGGACTTTGCTTTTTCGATAGTTTGTGCAATATCAAAAACATTAAAATGTCCAATATCTTTATGAAGACCTTTTGGAAAAATACTTTCAAGATCTTTTCCTAGCTTAGCCGTGATTTCTTTGTAAAAATCATCTAGAGAGGTATGTGGAATTTTTTCCATGGCTAACAATTTGTAAAATTCAAATATACAAGTTATTTATGCTCATATCGCATTCATTTTTTATTTTCATTAAATTTATCTCACAATAGTGATATATTTGAAATAATTTAATATTTTTGTCATTAAGTCTTGAATAGGTGATTACATTCATTAATAAATCTATCTAAATCCAATGAACATTTAGGAATCATCCTTCTGTTAAATATTTTCAAAATATCGGCTTATATAACATAAGCCGAATTTTTATATGCAAAAAGCACTCCCAATATATTGAAGAGTGCTTTTTAATTATAACTAACTTTAATATTTCTTATACGTTGAATCTGAAATGCATGATATCCCCATCTTGCACAACATATTCTTTACCTTCCACGGAAAGCTTTCCTGCTTCTTTTACTTTACCTTCTGAGCCAAAATTCACATAATCATTATATTTAATAACTTCAGCACGAATAAAGCCTTTCTCGAAATCGGTATGAATAACACCTGCTGCTTGGGGAGCTGTCCATCCTTTTCCAATTGTCCAGGCTCTAACTTCTTTAACTCCTGCAGTAAAATAAGTTTGAAGTTTTAATAAATCATATGCTTTTCTAATCAAACGATTAACACCTGGCTCTTCAAGTCCTAACTCTTCAAGGAAGATTTGCCTTTCTTCAAAAGTGTCCAATTCATTGATATCAGCTTCAATTTGAGCCGCTAATACCACAACTTCAGCTCCTTCATTTTTAGCCATTTCCTCAATTTTCCCAATCCATTCATTTCCATTTTTAATTGAATTTTCATCCACATTACAAACATATAGAACTGGTTTATTTGTTAACAATTGAACCTCACTGATAATAGATTTTGTAACCTCATCCATTGCAAATTCTCTTGCATTTTTTCCATCTTCTAAGAACTTCTGAAGATTTTGTAGCGTTTCATACGTTAAAATATCTTCTTTTTTTCCGGATTTAATGAATTTTTTAGCTTTTTCAACCGCTTTACTTACTGTTTCAAGATCTTTAAGCTGAAGTTCAATATCAATAATTTCTTTATCCCTTAATGGATCAACAGAACCTTCAACATGAACAATGTTTCCATTATCAAAACATCTTAAAACGTGTATAATTGCTTCACATTCCCTAATATTTGCTAAGAATTGATTTCCTAAACCTTCTCCTTTGCTCGCTCCTTTTACAAGACCTGCGATGTCTACAATCTCAACAACTGCAGGCAAAACTCTTTCTGGTTTTACTAATTTCTCCAATTCAAATAACCTATGATCCGGCACTGAAACAGTTCCCAAATTAGGTTCTATAGTACAGAAAGGATAATTTGCTGATTGAGCTTTGGCATTGCTTAAACAGTTAAAAAGAGTTGATTTACCTACATTTGGCAAGCCTACAATTCCACATTTCATAATGTTTGATTCAAAGTTTAATGTTTGGTTAAATTCAAAGATTTATTTATAGATTCAAATTTTCATGCTTGAAATATAAACCTTGAATTATGAGCTTGCAAAGATAGTAATTTTAAAAAGAGTTTCATAATAAAAAAAATCCGCTAAAAGAATTAACGAATTTTTATGATAAAAATCTTCCAATTTATGGATTATATCCTGTAGCTTCTTGGGCTAAAGGTACTTCATTAGGTGCTTCTGATAATGTCTTATCTAAAGTAAATAAAGATTCATCAGTTGCACGGTCTCCTCCCGCAATTTTTAATTTATCAATTAAATTCTGAGCAAGAGTTTCTTCTTCAATCTGTTCTTGTACGAACCATTGCATAAAATTCCAAGTAGCCCAATCTTTTTCCTCTAATGATAAATCAACAATTTTGTAAATGGCTGTCGTATTATCTACTTCATGTTTAAAAACACCATCAAAACAATCTGTTAAGGACTCAGGATCATTGGGAGGTGCGGGAATGGCTTCCACCTTTGGCTTCCCTCCTCTATTAAGAATATATTCCATGAACTTAATCGAATGATTTCTTTCTTCTTGCGCATGTCTATATAGAAAATTGGCAATTCCTTGATATCCTTTATCATCGGCCCAGATTCCATAGGACAAAAAAATATGAGACGCGTGAATTTCTTTGTTCATTTGATTACTAAGCGCTTTTTCCATAATCATGGAAAGTCTATTCGTATTCATAATTAATATTTTTGGTGATTATGAGTTAATGATGCAAAAATGATTCCGATACATTAAAAATATAAATCAAAATCCCACAACAACAATCAAACATAACTAAAAATCAATATCTTAAATGAATAATTTATATTAATTATAAAATAAAACCAGTTCGTATTAAACCGGTTTTTATCTATTTCCAAACAAAAAATAGGATGCTAGAACCTTTTATTTACATCTTATTTTATCTTCTTCGCCATATAATCACTTTCGTTTCCGAGCCTATCAATTGCTTTAATTGCTACAGCATTTAGCGTTTTACCCTCTTTAAATTTGGGAATTTCACGAGAAAGATTATCCAAGGTTACTATTTCAGTCTCCCATACTCCATTATATTGTTTAAAAAGAACCCACTGAAAAACATCTTTACTGTTTTTGATACTCCAACTTGCCTGAATAAAACTTTTATTGTCGGCTATAAATAATGTAGGCATTTCTAAAGGTTCATTTTTAATCCATGGTGTTTTAGGCATCAGTGCTTTTTCTTTATAAGGTCCATTTTTTAGAATGGGAAGCATTGCTTCGCTCTTTGTTAAGCCCGCAATACTCCAATGAATTTCCCCCACATCATTTCCTAAAATTTGCCTGGACATTTCTATCTGATTTTTAATCTCTGCCGGACGATCAGCCACTTTGATATCAACCGTATTTAATCCCGGCCATAAATGACGATTCATTATATTTTCGGATTTCCACCAGTTTAATAATGCTCCAAAACTTTGTCCTTTCGAGTCAATAGGCCAATATAATTGTGGTGAAAAATAATCAACCCACCCTTTATTCAACCATAGTTTGGCATCAGCATATAATTCATCGTATTGAGAAGAGCCTACAATTCCTTCCGGGTATCCCGGTTTCCAAATCCCAAAAGGGCTTATCCCAAATTTCACATAGTTTTTTTCTGCATGGATCTCTTTATAGATACGCTCTACAAATTTATTGACATTATCCCTTCTCCAATCTGCCCTGGATAGATTCCCTCCATTTCTTAGATATTCATTCCAAGATATATCATCTGGAAAATCTCTCCCTTTATTATAGGTCGCATAAGGATAGAAATAATCATCAAAGTGTACAGCATCAATATCGTATCTTTTAACAATATCTTTCACTATATTAGATACGTGTCCTTGTGTTTTTGGATTAGCGGGATCAAACCAATACATCCCATTTTTTAATCTGACAACTATATCGGAAAGCTTATTAACCATAGATAAACTACTTACAGTACCTCCATTCGTATGATGGGCTCTATAAGGATTCAGCCAAACATGAAGTTCTAATCCTCTTTTGTGAGATTCATCAATCCAGAATTGCAAAGGATCATAATTTGGGTAGGGAGCTCTACCCGTTTCCCCGGTTAAAAAATAGGACCATGGCTCAATATTACTAGTATATAATGCGTCTGCTGAAGGTCTTACCTGAAAAATCACTGCATTAAAATTATTCTCTTTCAACATATCCAGCATATTGATAGCTTCCGCCTTTTGTTGATCAACTGTTAAATCATTTCTTGAAGGCCAATTGATATTAGCAACACTAGCAATCCAAGCACCCCGAAATTCTCTTTTAATTTCAGGCAGGTTAGTTCTGAAAGTTTCCTCCACTTGATTCGTTGTAACCGGCTTTGTAATAAGAGCTGGTTCTTTGGGTTTAGATGTATTGTTAGATTTTACCTGACCTTTTGCAGGAGCCGGAGTTGATTTTGTTGATTTTACTGTATTATGCTGAACAGAGCAAGAGGTCATATATGCTGCCATAATACCTGATAAAAATACCAATCTTAATTTATTGATTTTCATAACCTAAAACAATCTCAAATAGATATTAAAATGTAAATATAATCCTGAAAAATAAACATTTTCTATCTTTTTTCATCAAAATAGCCTCGAAAAATTCGAGGCTATTTTATAACTTATTTTAAGTCAGAAATTTATTCTTATTTTGCTGTTCTTTCAGCACGTTTTCTATCTTCCTCAGAAAGTAGTTTTTTTCTCATTCTGATGAAATTCGGAGTCACCTCGATAGCTTCATCGCCTTGGATATATTCCATACATTCCTCAAGAGAGAATAAGATTTTTGGAGCTACTCCCGTATCTTTATCTTTACCAGAAGCTCTCATATTATTCAATTGTTTTGCTTCTACAATATTTACTACTAGATCTCCTGGTTTGTTTTGTTCACCGATAATCATACCTGCATATATTTCCTCTCCTGGATCTACAAAGAATTTACCTCTATCCTGTAATTTAGCGATAGAATATTCTGTAGCAGGACCTTGAGTTTTACTGATTAAAACACCATTGCTTCTTCCAGGAATTTGCCCTTTGAATGCTTTATATTCTGAAAATCTATGAGCCATAATTGCTTCACCTGCAGTTGCTGTTAACATCTGAGAACGAAGCCCAATTAATCCTCTTGAAGGGATATCAAATTCCATATGTTGCATTTCACCTTTCGTTTCCATGATCAACAAATCTCCTTTTCTTTGTGTAGCTAGATCAATTACTCTTGATGCAAACTCATCCGGAACATCAACCACCATTGTTTCATATGGTTCACATTTTTCACCATCAATTTCCCTAAGAATAACCTGTGGTTGACCGATTGTCATTTCATATCCTTCTCTTCTCATGGTTTCGATCAAAACGGATAAGTGAAGGATACCTCTACCAAAGACAAGAAAGGTATTTGCATCATCAGTCTGCTGAACTCTTAAAGCAAGATTTTTTTCTAATTCTTTTTCTAATCTATCTTTCAAATGATTAGAAGTAACATATTTACCATCTTTTCCGAAAAATGGAGAGTTATTGATAGAGAACGTCATATTCAACGTAGGCTCATCAATTGCCAATCTTTCTAATGGTTCTGGATTTTCAAGGTCCACAAAAGTATCTCCAATTTGGAAAGCATCAAATCCAACGACTGCACAAATATCACCAGCTTGGACTTCTGTTACTTTTTTCTTTCCTAATCCTTCAAAAATATATAATTCTTTTACTTTTCCTTTTACAATTTTGTCTCCTTCCTGAGCAAGGCCAATCCACTGACTTTCTTTCAAAGAACCTCTTATCACTTTTCCGATCGCGATTCTTCCTAGGAAAGATGAGTAATCTAAAGAAGTTACTTGCATTTGAAGGTTTCCTTCTTCTACTTTTGGAGCGGGAACATGTTGCAGAACTCCGTCAAGAATTGGTAAAATATTATCTGTTGGTTCTAATGTCGTATTAAACCATCCTTGTTTTGAAGATCCATAATAAGTAGGAAAATCTAGCTGCTCTTCTGTTGCATCTAACGCAAAGAAAAGATCAAAAACTTTATCATGAACTTCATCAGGACGGCAGTTTTCTTTATCTACTTTATTAATAACAACGATTGGTTTTAATCCTAGTTGTAATGCCTTATGCAAAACGAAACGAGTTTGTGGCATTGGTCCTTCAAAAGCATCAACCAATAATAAAACACCATCTGCCATTTTCAAAACCCTTTCTACTTCTCCACCAAAATCGGCGTGACCCGGTGTATCAATTACGTTAATTTTAGTGTCTTTATAAGTAACAGAAATATTTTTGGATAAAATCGTGATTCCTCTTTCTCTTTCAAGGTCGTTATTATCCATAATTAACTCTCCACTTTCCTGATTTTCTCTGAAAATATTGGTAGCGTGAATGATTTTGTCAACCAAAGTCGTTTTCCCATGGTCAACGTGTGCGATAATCGCAATATTTCTAATGTTTTGCATTATAAGATTTTTACGGGTGCAAAAATAGTGATTTTTAATCAAATATTTATTAGAAGTTTGATTAATTAATAAATTCATAATGAGTAAATTATAACATCAACTCATTCTAACTCCCTAAAACCCACCTTTCAAATTAATAAATTAAGAAGCTAAACTCCTTATTTCATTTTCATTATTCTGGTTTTTGTTTTTTTAAGAATAACCCCTTATACATGAAGATCAATTCAATTTCTAAATAGTATTGAAATATTTTTCACAGAAAAAAGACCTAATCTATACAAACCATACAAGATCATTACTTGCAATAAAATGACTAAAATTATCTTCAAAATAAAAGATAGTTTAGCAACTTTATGTCTGAAAATCAACATTCCTAATAAAGCACCTATGGTTCCTCCAAAAAAAGTTATTGTCAGCAAAAAAGATTCAGAAATCCTTCTTTGATGTCGAATAGAGCGGTATTTATCTAGACCAAAAACCCCTAAACTTAGTCCGTTAAATACAACAAAAATACAGATACTTAGCATCATTTATAACATACAATAAATTCAAATTTATGAATAACAAGGTAAAATACGTAATTTTAACCATTAAAAACATTAATTTATAAAAACTATACATGCCAAAAAAACTTTTATTATTTGCTGCTTTAAGTACTTCTCCTTACTTTATTGCACAAGACAAAGCTGAATCTGCTTTGAAAACATTTGCAGAAAAGTTTCCACAAGAAAAAATACATATCGTACTTGATAAAAAAAATTATCTCGCAGGAGATAATCTATGGTTTAAGTCTTTTGTTTTTGATGGATATTCTCCTTCTCAAATCTCCACGAGCCTTTTTGTTGAATTATATGATAGTAATAAAAAACAAATAGATAAAAAACTAATTCCATTACTTAATGGAGAAGGAAGTGGTAGTTTTACTCTTTCTGAAAACTTAAAAGAAGATGTATACTATATGAGGGCGTATACTGCGTGGATGACTAATTTCAATGAAGACTTTCAATCCATTCAACCTATTGAAATTTATAATCCTTCTTCTCCTGAGAAATTAACAAAGGATACTATTTCTTCTTGGTCTGCTTCATTATATCCTGAAAGTGGAACTTTCATAGAAGGAATTAACACCAAATTTGCTGTAAGAATCAAATCCAAAGGGAGTTATCCTACCAATTGGGGTGGCTATATTATTGAGACAGAGAAACCCAATAATAAACTTGTCACTTTTAAAGGATTGGATGAAAACACGGGATTATTTAAATTTACTCCTCAATCCGGCAAAAAATACCAGCTTATTGTAGAAGATGACAAAGGAAAAAAACAAAATATTGACCTCCCTTCTTCCTCTTCTTCAGGCATACATCTACAAGTGGTAAGTAAAGCAGAAGCTATTACTTTTACTTTAAAATCAAAAAACATACAAGAAGCTCAAAGCTATAAAATTCTTGGAACTATCAATAATCAGCTCGTATATAAAGCACGGATATCATCATCAGATCAAAATTATTCTATTCCTACAGAAAAATTAGTTAATGGAATTTTACAACTAACTGTGTTTGATGAGAAAGAGAATGTAATTGCCCAGAGACTTTGTTTCGTACAACCTGAACTTTTGAAAATAAAGAAACCAAGCTTACAATCTTTATCTTTGAGTGAATCTTCACGATCTTCCAACTCTTTTACTATAAAAGGGACCGAAGAATCTAGTTATACAGTTTTGGTTCTCGATGGTAAGAGTGAAAGCTCTGAGGATGAAAATAGTCTTTTAAGTTCTGTATGGCTTACTGGTGATATTCATTCAGAAATATATTCTCCCGCTCAATATTTTAAAAAAGGAAGTAATCCTGATGCGTTAGATGCCCTATTACTTTCTGAAAAATGGACTCGATTTGACTGGAAACTGCTCTTATCCGGCAATTATCCTACGATAAAATATAAGCCTGAGCCTTATATTTCTTATAAAGGAAAGGTATCAATACAGGGAAAGCCAGCTGCTAATACAGATTTAAATCTTGTGTTTGAAATGCCTAACCATGGAACTAAATTTTATCAAGTAAAAACAGATACGAATGGTTTTTTCAACCTCAATGGTTTAGTATTTGAAGACTCTATAAAATTTTCATACCAATTAAATGAGGAAAAAAAAGTTCCAAAAGAGCAAGTTCAAGTTTTTCTTCAGCCCAATTATTCCTTTATCTCATATTTAGGGAACTTACCTTCAAGCCACTTTAATTTATCAAAACGGTTAGAAAAAGATCAATTACCTGTAGAAATTACACGATATGTTACTACTAAAAGTATTTCAAAAATTATTAATGAAAAAATAACAAATATTGAAGAGGTTAAAATCAAGGGACAAAAGAAAAATTTGACAAAAAAACTCAACGCACAACTTAGTGGTCCTTTATTTAAAAGCGGCAATGAGTCTGTATTTGATTTTGTGAATGATAATAATGGAGCACAATCCTATACGAACATACTACAATGGCTACAAGGGAGAGTTGCCGGATTATCCATCACATTAGAACAAGGGACTTACATTCCTCGTTTTAGATCCAATCCTATTGGAATTTATTTGGATGAAATGCCAGTGGATGCATCCAGTATTTCATCAATTCCAGTATCGGATATTGCTATGGTAAAAGTAATTAAAGGGTATTTTGCTGGAGGTTTTGCAGGGAATACCAACGGCGCTATTGCTATATATACCCGTCGTGGAGGAAGTACAGGCTCAATTTCCGATCCCATACAATCAACACAATTAAAACAAATAACCATAACAGGATATGATAAAGAAACTCCTTTCCCTAACCCTGATTATAGTAATGACAGTTTTAAAAATATTTCACAAGACGTTCGCTCAGTTCTTTATTGGAATCCCTATATTGAACAACAATCCAACGAATCTACAACAGTACAGTTCTATAATAATGATGATGCCAAAAATTACAAAATAATTATCATGGGGTTTGATAGAAACAATGATCTTCCTATCTATTACAATGAAATTATGAAATAAAAAAATATAACTATAACATGTCCGTTTTTTGATCATAAAAATTTAAATAGCAAAAAAATATTTATCGTATTAAATTTCAATATTTTAAATATTCTATTAAAAACAAAATTTCTATATCATAGAAAGCATAATTAATTTTCGGCAAACCTTTTGATTAATACTGATATAAAAATATGAAAGTATGAAAATAGTAATGATCATTATAGCTTTAGCGTTCTCTCAAAGTGCATTCGCCCAATCAGAGTGGACACATATTGATTCTTCATCCAATGTCGATTATTATATTAAAGATGTTAAAAAAATAGAAGGTTCAGCAAATATGTATAGCTTTTCTGTAAAAACAATTACTCCTCCCAGAAAAACTAGAAACAGACTAGGTGCTTGGATATACAAATCCGGTAAAACTTCTGTGGATAATTGGGAAATAAATTGTGATAAAAAAGAGTATCGAATGACTGCTAATGTAAGTAAAAATAAAGCTAAGTCTAACAACAAGTTTTCAGAATGGACAGATATATCTCCTGATTCTGATATGGAACCATTATTTGATGCTGTCTGTAATAAAAAATAACTATAGTTAATACCATTAATAAAAGAACCTCTGCATTAGCAGAGGTTCTTTTATTAATGGTAGTGTCTCACTAACTTCATATTATAATAATTGTTTATCAACAAGTATTTTATTTTAAAAAGTAAGGCTCAGATTATAAATCCAAGCCATAACTTTTAACAGACATACGTTAAATGGAATTTAATTATACGTTTTTTGTTTACATGGTATTCCAAAACAATACTATTCATTATTTGAGTGATCCCTAATAATATTTATAATAGATTGTTCCTCTTTTAACATCGTCTTATGTGATGAATTAACAGGATATACCTTCAATATACTTACGTCTTCAACTACTTTCTCTACATTATTATAAGCTAATTGCTTCACATACTCCTCAATCAATTGATTTTCATCACCATCTTTAAGCATAGCTTTTAATAACACAGTCTTTGTATATCTTAATTGAGTAGAAATATTCTGCTCACCGAGCATAAATTCTGCTCTCAATACATTTTTAGGAGGTATAAAATCCTCACTATCTATAGGAATATCAAATCGTTGGCTGAGGTCCTCATCAGATATACATGACATATTCAATTTCATCAATTCGGAATCTGAATATTTGAGAATCGTATCCAACAGATAAACGGTAATATTTTTATAACCTCTAGTTTCTAACTCAGAAGCAATCTCCAAAGCAATTTGTCCTCCTAAAGACCATCCCAATAAAATATACTCTTCCTGATGACTCTCCTTTTGTATCTCATCAATATGATTAAGATAATACATAGCCAAATGATTAAGGTTATCTATTTTTTCCTCATGATATAAATTATAATAATCTACTCCGTAACAATGGTAATCTCCATCTAATTGATCAGCAAGTGATTGGTATACTTCACTACCTCCACCTCCAGGGTGAACCATAAACATATTAAGTTTAGTATTTGCATTATTAAGAGAAACAAGCGGTTTGTATTCCGGTTTAGATTTGTTGATAATTGAGGACAATAATCTAATGGTTTTTCCTTGGAAAATATCAGACACTTTTATTCGAATTCCTAACTCATGCTGAATCTTATTAATCAACCTAATCGCCATAATACTATTACCTCCCAAACGGAAGAAATCATCATGGATACCGATACTTTCTACAGGTAAACCTAAAACCTCGCCATAGATCTCTGCTAATTCTTTTTCAAGAGGCGTTGTTGGAGCAATATACTCCTTATCTCCTGTGAAGTTAGGTTCTGGTAAAGCCTTGCGATCTAACTTTCCATTAATCGTAAGAGGAAGTTCTTCTAAATGAACATACACAGAAGGAACCATATATTCCGGAAGAAGAGCAGATAAATGCATAGATAAGTCTTCATGATTAACTGAAGCATCCGATACATAATAACCTACTAAGTATTTTAATCCTGAGCTATTCTCCTTCGCCAACACTACTGCTTGACAAATCCCTTCATAACTCAACAAAGCGCTTTCTATCTCTCCTAACTCTATCCTATACCCTCTGATTTTAACCTGGAAGTCATTTCTGCCTATATACTCTATATCCCCACCAGCAAGATAGCGTACTAAATCTCCTGTCTTATATATACGTCCATTATAATCTATCTCCTTCTCCTCTTCACTCTGAAAAGGATTTACTAGAAAACACTCCTCTGTAAGTTCTGGAAGATTCAAATACCCTCTTGATATTCCCGAACCTCCTATATACAACTCTCCTACAGCTCCCACTGGTACTGGACGTAAATATCCATCTAATACATAAGTTGTAGTATTGGCTATAGGACGCCCTATCAAATGTACTTCGCCTTCTTTTATTTCTCTATATGTAGCATAAATCGTAGATTCAGTAGGACCATATAAGTTATATAGTTTCTTCTGTTCTCCCCAATATCTTCCCGTTTCTTCATCACAGGGCTCACCCGCATACAGAATAGCCTTTAAGCTCGGATAAACCTTACGAGGTAATACCGATAATAAGGCAGGAGGAAGATAAACATGGCTAATTTCATGATCTAAAAGATAATCACTGATCAAATTTGAATCCTTCTTTATATCTTCAGATAATAAATGTAATTCATTACCATACAATAAAGAAC